>CAJTRG010000006.1:33130-135468 GCA_910578585.1 uncultured Mailhella sp. | reverse complement strand
TTACACTCTTTATTGAACAATTATATTTTAAAAATAAAAAGTGATGGTCTAGAGCTATAATATTTATCACTATTATTAAAAAATAAATAAAAACAGCTTATTGTTTATTTTCTATATTTAATAAAAACATATCATTTTAAGCAAAAAAAATTTAAACGGCAAAAAGAACTGTAAAATAAGGCTTCACAGGATGCTCTATTTTGCAGTTTTATTTTTATTGTGTGGGGGGTATTGAGGAGAAGAAAAAACTTGTCAATTTGTCTTATATTTGCTATAAAGGCTTTATAGGAAAAAAGGAGATAGATATTTGCAAAAGGAAACATTTTTTCAAGACGTTCTCATGAACCAAAAAAATGCTGAAGTTTTGCAAATTTTATCAGAAATTTGTGAATATATTGAGCATGATACAAAGTTTTTGTACAATCCGCTCTTCATCGGCGGAAGAACAGAAACCGGAAAAAGCCATATTACTGCCACACTTGCAAAAGTATATCCACAAAATGTGCACGTAATTCAAGGCGGAGACCTTGTTTATCAAAATAAGGAAGAAATACAGGAAGCCTTTAGCTTGGGCAAAAACGTCAAAGTTCTGATTATAGATGATGTACAGCGTTTCAAGGATGAAAATGCCATACAGGAACAAATCGTCTATTTTCTGGATAAGCTGGCTGAGCATGTACTTATTGTATTATTCCAAAACACGGACAGGGAAGCAGAATTTTGCAAAAGTTTTGCCAGCACCATTTCAAAGGGCTTAAGCTTCACACTGCATGAGCCTGATCTTGAAATCAAAGTGCTGTACACGCAAAAATATGCAGCTGAAAAGGAACTAACCTTTACCAAGGAACAATGCTTGTACATAGCCCGCAGAAGTTCCGGTTTTCGCAATATTCAAAACATTATCAACCACATTCATTTATATAAAGAACAAATGAAGAAAATGCCCACCATGCAGGATATTGAGCGCATTGTGGCAAAAAAGGGCTATGTGTTTACGGCAAATCCGGACATTATTATTGCCACGGTGGCAGAAGTATATGGATTTACCAGCAAACAAATTACAGGCAAAAAGCGTTATCCGAGAATTGCTGAGGCACGCCAGCTGTGTATTTATTTGTGCCGCACAATGCTGGGGATAACCTACATGGAAATAGGCAAAATTTTTGGCGGAAAAGACCATTCAACTATAGTCTATTCTATCAAAAAGATTGAAGATTTAATAGTTACGAACAAAGTTATGAACAATTTAGTAACAGAAGTAACAATGTTGTGCAAAAAGAACCTTTCCAACATAAAATAAGGGCAAATTTGTTCCTTATGTTACCAAATGTTCATAAAATTGTTCATAATTAAAATAATAATTACAAACAGTTAATCGAGTTACGAACAAAGTAACAGACACATAATTAATTATTAAAAAAGGATATAATAATTATGATAGTAACAATTACCAAAGATGAAGTTTTGAATGGTTTTATGAAGGCTTCTTCCATTGTGCCGATTAAAGCCGGTGCACAATATCTGCGATCCATTTGGATTCAGGCAAAGCAGGATGATACTGTGACGGTTATGGCTACCGATGTAAACATTGAGTTTACCGGTACCTATAAAGCCAGAGTTGAAGAGCCCGGCGAAGTAGGCATTAATGGCAAAGCGCTGGTAGAACTCATCCGCCGTTTGCCTGCCGGAGACATTAAGCTCCGCCTTGACAAGGAAACCAACAATTTACTTGTGGAACAGGGACGCCGTTCCTATAAGCTTCCCATTGCAGACCCTGTTTGGTTCCAGCTGCTTCCACCATTTCCGGAAGAAGGGGCTGTGCTTTGGGCAGGAGATTATTTTCAGGAACTTATTGAAAAAGTGGGTTTCTGCATCAGCGATGATCAGGAAGTCCTTTCCTGTCTGTATATGAAATCTGTGGAAAACGGCAAAGTGGATGTTTGTGGCTTAAATGGTCACCAATTTGCCATTACCAGTTTTGTCAATGATGAAATTGCAAAAAAGATTGGCGAAGAAGGGCTGCTTCTGCAAAAGAAATATATTACTGAAATCAAAAAATGGCTGAATGAAGATGAAATTTATTTCAATTTCACAGAACGCCGCTTCCACATCAAGAACAAGGACGGTTCAGAACATATCAGCGTACCCAGAACCATGGCACAATACCCTGATTACCGCCTTTTCATTAATAAACTCAATGCAGACGACGCTTCCAAGGTAACCGTCAATAAACGTGAAACCATGGAAACCCTCGATCGTATCTATATATTTAATAATGATAACGATCGCTGCACTTATTTTAATTTGTCACCCAATATGGCAATTGTTTCTGCTCAGGCGCAGGAAACAGGTTCAGCCAGCGAAGAACTGGATTTAACCTATAATGGCAGCATTGAAAAAATTGCTTTCCCAACGAAAAATCTTATGGAAATTTTAGGGCATTTCCAATCAGCTGACCTTGAATGGACACTGACTACTTCCGAAGGCCCCTGCGGCATTACCGGCAGCGAAGACCCTGACTACATGGTTTTAATCATGCCCATGAAAATTGCCCAAACCAGCTATTACGAAGAATAAATAAAATTTTTATATATGGGGGAGATAATCTCCTCCATGCCCCCATATCGCTTTTTTTTATTTCATAAAAAAAAGAATAAATTTTAAATAAAAAATAGACAAGTTCTGGTGGTAGCAATAACTACAGAAAAAAACTTATTTAATTACCATGAACCCATACAAAACCATTAGAAGCGAAGCTTATAATGGTTTTGCTTGTGGGGGGTTCGGGGGGAATAATTTCCCCCGAGAAAAAGAAAAATAAAAACTTGAGGATAGAATGAGTCAAGACAATTTAATGAATACGAAATCCAGTGCAAAATACGATGCTTCTGCTATTACTATTTTGGAAGGGTTGGCAGCTGTTCGTAAACGTCCTGCCATGTATATCGGCAGCACGGATTCCCGCGGTCTGCACCACCTTGTTTATGAAGTGGTAGACAACTCCATTGACGAGGCTATGGCAGGGTATTGTGATAAAATTGAAGTTATTCTGCACCATGATGGCAGCGTGACAGTCCGTGATAATGGCCGCGGTATTCCGGTTGATATGCACCCGAAAGAAGGCGTACCGGCAGTACAGGTTGTTATGACCAAGCTCCATGCCGGCGGTAAGTTTGATAATAATGCCTATAAGGTTTCCGGTGGTCTGCATGGGGTTGGGGTATCCTGCGTTAACGCTCTTTCAGAATGGCTGGAAGTGACTATCCGCCGTGACGGCAAACGCTATCGCCAGCGTTATGAACGCGGCACACCTGTAACCGAAGTTATTGAAGTGGGTGAAGCAGAAGGCCATGGCACTCGTGTTCATTTTCTGCCTGATGATCAAATTTTTGAAACCAATGAGTTTTCCTTTGATATTTTGGCAAAACGCTTTGAAGAACTTGCCTACCTCAATAAAGGCATTGAAATTGAATGCACAGACGAACGCACCAATGAAATGCATGTGTATAAAGCCGAGGGTGGTATACGCCAGTTTGTGCATGATTTGAACAGCGAAAAACAGCCTCTTCACAGCATTATTTACAGCGAAGGCGTGCAGGATAATGTCAGCGTGGAATTTGCTCTGCAATATAATGCAACATACAAAGAAAATGTGCACACTTTTGCTAATAATATCCGTACAGTTGAAGGCGGAACACATTTAGCAGGCTTCAAGACAGCGCTGACCCGTGCGATTAATGCCTATATCAAAGAACAGCCGGATCTGACCAAGAAAATGAAAGGCGAAAGCCTGACCGGTGATGATGTGCGTGAAGGACTTACGGCAATAATCAGCGTTAAATTGCCACAGCCGCAGTTTGAAGGTCAAACAAAGACAAAACTCGGCAACAGCGAAGTGACCGGCATTGTGCAGGGTATTGTCTATTCATCCCTGAGCGAATTCTTTGGCGAAAATCCCAAGGAAGCACGCCTGATTATTGATAAGGCCGTGGACGCCAGTCGCGCAAGAGAAGCAGCCAGACGAGCAAAAGATTTAGTCCGCCGCAAAGGCCTGCTCTCAGAAAACTCTCTGCCCGGTAAATTGGCTGACTGCCAAAGCAAAGACGCCGCGGAATGTGAAATTTTCATCGTCGAAGGTGATTCTGCGGGCGGTTCTGCTAAATCCGGCCGTAACCCAAATACTCAGGCTATTTTGCCACTTCGCGGTAAAATTCTGAATACGGAAAGAACTCGTTTTGACCGCATGCTGACCAGCCAGGAAATCAAAAATATGATTACTGCCATGGGCATTGGCATTGGTGAAGATACAGACTATAACAAGCTTCGTTATCATAAAATTGTAATTATGACCGATGCTGATGTGGACGGTTCACACATTCGCACGCTGATGCTGACCTTCTTCTTCCGTCAGTATGAAGAGCTGATTCGCCGCGGACACCTTTATATTGCTCAGCCGCCGCTGTTCAGGGTTGCGAAAAAATCCGCTAAATTTGAAAAATACTTGAAAGATGAAAAGGCGCTTGATGATTTTCTCTTTGAACGCCTGACCACGGGTGTGCGTTTGGAAAATGCAGAAGGCAAGTCCTTTGAAGGCAATGATCTGGTCAATATTTTGCAGCACATTGATAATCTTCAGGCACGCATGATTGAAGCGGAAAATTCAGGCGTTGAACGCAAATTATTCCTCACTTTTATGCATTATCAAGGGGAAAATCCTGAACAGTTTATCCTTGAAAATAAACAGGTTCCACAGGAAATTACCGATTATATGGCAAGTAACGGCTACAATGTTGCCGTGGAAGTGGAATTGTACGAAGAAGAGGAACGTATTTTCCTTGTTTTTGAAAATAATTCCGGCCACAGAACACGCCTTGCTCTGGAATTTTTCCACGCCAAAATGCACCGCACCGCAAAACAAATTATGCAGGCTCTGCAAACAGAATGCGGCTCCTTCCCTTTCAAACTGACGGGCAGTGAAAGCACTGTGGAAGTGTCAGACTATTTTGATTTGCGCGAAAAAGCTTTCGCGGAAGCTAAAAAGGGCTATCAAATCCAGCGCTATAAAGGTCTAGGTGAAATGAACCCTGACCAATTATGGGAAACCACCATGAACCCCGAAAACAGAACGCTTTTGCAGGTAAGTATTGAAAATGCTGAAGCTGCTTCCGTTGCCATTGAAGAGCTCATGGGTGACCGTGTTGAACCGCGCCGTGATTATATTATCAGAAATGCGCTGCAGGCCGGCGAATTGGATATTTAATTCTGAAATAGGATATAGGAAGAAATTATGGAAAATACAGAATTATTTTCACAGCTTGATATTGAAAAAGAATTGCGCCAATCCTATTTGGATTATTCGCTCAGCGTTATTGTGGGCCGTGCCATTCCGGACGCGCGTGACGGCTTGAAACCCGTGCACCGCCGCATCTTGTTTGCACAGTCCATTTTGAATAATACCTACCGCAACGCCCACAAGAAATGCGCACGTATTGTCGGGGACGTTATAGGTAAATACCACCCGCACGGCGATATATCTGTGTATGATGCTCTTGTACGTATGGCACAGGACTTCAATATGCGCGATCCGCTGGAAGACGGACAGGGCAACTTTGGCTCCATTGACGGCGACAGCGCGGCTGCCATGCGTTATACAGAAGTTCGCATGAGCCGTCTGGCAGGGGAATTTCTTGCAGATATTGAGAAGGAAACCGTTGATTTTCGCGATAACTATGACGGCAGTGAACAAGAGCCTTCTGTTTTGCCAACCAAGATTCCAAATCTTTTAGTCAACGGATCTTCCGGGATTGCTGTTGGTATGGCAACCAATATTCCGCCTCATAATTTGGGTGAACTGTGCGACGCGCTCCTGCTTCTGATCAATGATCCGGATACCAGCGTCGATGAGCTGATGCAGTTTGTCAAAGGCCCTGATTTCCCAACAGGCGGACAGGTTTACGCTGGACAGGGACTGGTTGATGCCTACCGCACAGGCAAGGGTATTGTCAAAATCCGCGGACGCATGGAGGTGCGTGAACGGGGCAAAAATACCCAGTCCATTGTGATTACCGAAATTCCCTATGGCGTGAACAAGTCCAATCTGGTGGAAAAAATTGCTGCTTTGGTCAACGACAGACGCATTGAAGGCGTGTCAGATTTGAAGGATTTATCCGACAGAAACGGCATCCGCATTGAAGTGGAACTCAAGCGCGGCACTATTCCTGATTTGGTTATCAATGGTTTGTACAAGTACACCCCCATGGAATCCTCCTTTGGGATCAATATGCTGGCTGTGCTCAATAACAGACCTATCTTGTTCAACCTGAAATCTGCGCTGGTCTGTTTCCTTGACCACAGACGCGAAGTGATTATCCGCCGCTCCCGCTTTGATTTGAATAAGGCAGAAGCACGCGCCCACATTGTGGAAGGTCTGTTAAAAGCTCTTGATATTATTGATGAAATCGTTGCATTGATCAAAGCCAGCGAAACCCCGCAAACTGCAAAGCAAGGGCTTGTAGACAGATTTGGTTTTTCAGAAATTCAAGCCCAAAGCATTTTGGATATGCGTTTGCAGCGCCTGACAGGCCTCGAACACGACAAATTGCAGGAAGAATTTGACGAACTCATGAAACTGATTGCCTACCTCAAGTCCATTCTTGAAGACAGTGAAGTTCTGCGCGGGGTTATGCGTGATGAAATGCAGATGATCAAGGAAAATTACGCTACAGAACGCAAAACCGAAGTGGTGGGCGAAGCACTTTCCGGCATTGATATTGAAGACCTCATTCCTGATGAAGAAGTTGTGATTACGCTTTCCCGCCGCGGCTATATCAAGCGTACCACATTAGGCAATTATCAGCAGCAAAAACGCGGCGGCAAGGGTATTGCAGGCCTCAACACCGGCGATGATGATTTTGTTCAGGACTTTATCACCACCACCAATCACCAGTATTTATGCCTCTTCACCAACAAGGGCAGAATGTATCAGCTGAAAGTGTATCAGGTGCCGGAAGGCAGCCGCACAGCCAAGGGCATGCACATTGCCAACCTCCTGCCGCTGGATAAGGAAGAATTTGTCGCCAACGTGCTCACCGTGCGTGAATTTGTGGAAAATCAGCATTTCTTCTTTGTGACCCGTTCCGGTATGGTCAAGAAGTCCAGCGCCGCCCTCTACGAAAAGTGCCGCAAGAGCGGACTTATTGCCCTCAGCATCAAGGAAGATGATGAACTGATTGCTGTGCATCAGGTTGAAGAAAGCGACAGCATTGTCCTTGCCACGAAAATGGGCATGGCAATTCACTTCTCCTGTCAGGATGTGCGCGCCATGGGCCGCGGCGCGTCCGGCGTCAAGGGCATCAGCCTCAGAAAGCATGATGAAGTGGTCAGTTGCCTGCCAATCAAGGACGGCGATGTCACCACAGAAATTATGAGCATTTCTGAACTGGGCTATGGCAAGCGCACCTGTGTTGAACTCTACCGCAAGCAAAACCGCGGCGGTATTGGTATCATCAACTTCAAGGTAAGCCCAAAAACCGGCAGCGTGATCGGCTCAATCCCTGTTACCGACGAGGATAGCTTGATTCTGCTCACATCCACCAATAAGATTATCCGCCTTGGCGTCAAGGAAATCAGCTCCTACGGCCGCGCCACCATGGGCATACGTCTGGTCAGCCTCGACGATAACGCTACCGTTGTAGGATACGATACCGTGCCTATGGGCAAGGATGATAACGAAGATAGTGAATAATAAGTAATTATTGTAGGTAGTTACAGGGAAAGAACTTTTGAAAAAGTTCTCTCCCTGTACCCTCTCTCAAAACTTTTTATGCTATTTAATAAACTATATTATAGAACAATGCATTATTTTATTTACGAAAAAAGCATACTTTGCTAGTATAGGGAGTGTACAAAATGCACTCCCTTATTTTTGGGATAAACAAGACTGGCTGAGAACCTTTTTGGAATATATTATGAAAAAAGCCCTGATTAATATTGCCTTTTTTGTTGTTTTGCCTGTCCTTTGTTCTGTCAAGGCAGAGGCAAAGACTTCCGGTATTGACTATGAAGAGCGCTTTCCGCAATTAAAAGAACAAATTATCAGGGGCTCTTATAATGATGCCCTGGGCGCGCTCAAGCAAATTATTTTGGATGATGAATTATCCCATGCGGAAAAATACGATTTGCTCGAGAAAAATTATTATCTTTTCAAAAACTTGGGAAAATATACAGAAGCCGGGGAAATTCTGGAGTTCAATTATCTGGTCAATCCTCAGGATGAGGAAGTTCTCGCTAAGGTGCATGCTGAGCTGACGCGCTTTTACCGCACTATCCGCAAGTGGTCAAAAAGCATTGAAGCACATTTTTATTATATTGAGCATGTCAAGCTGAAACCGGAACAATTGCGGGCAGTTTTGTTTGACATTGTGGATGATTACCAGCGAAACCGTGATTATATCAAGGCAAATCAGGTGCTGGAAGAAGTCTTTTCCTTATGCGAAACAAAGGACGATTTTGCCTGGTTGTATTATTATCAGGCACAGAGCAGCTTCAACCAGAATAATTATCCCAATGCCATTGAACTTTTCAGAAAGGCGCTTGCACAAGAGGCGCTGCCGGATTATGAAAAAGTTGTAGCCCTGTATCAGCTTGGCTTTTGCTATGAAATTGTGCATAAGAAGGAAGAGGCTTTAGCTGCCTATGAATTGGCACTGCCCCTTTCACAAAATTCTTTGGTGATTGAGAACAGGATTAACAAATTACAGGGAAAGAAGTAGAATTTATACTATTAACAAAAACAGTCCGTAACCATATTTTTAAATAATATTCCAGAGCCAAAGCTCTTGTTCCTGATACAACTGTCAGCCAATTCGTCAGAGTTTAAGACTAACAGTTGTATCAGGAACAAGCAATATGGGGGATTGGGGGAGCGGTAGACGTTGCCAACTTGTTGGCTTACGGATAGCGACAGCAGAGATGATTATCTCCCCCAAGACAAGAAAAGAAAATTTGAGCATACCATGAAATATTCACGATTTATCATTACTATCAAGAAATTTATTAATAATACGCGCTTGTTCAAGAAGAATGTCAGCCCGCAAACCTTGGGGCTGGCTCAGCTTTTTTCGTGGATTTCTTTTGTTATCATTATTACGTTCAGTATTTTTCTGTCTGTTTTCATTGCCACCAATACACGAAGCAGCCTCATCAACAGTCAGGAATCCTATGCCCTGCTTTTGGCGGAAAATATGAACAGGCAAATTTTCCGGCGTTTTACTTTGCCGGTTGCCTATGCTTCCGGCCGTGTGGCGCTTTCTGAACCTGACCAGTACCGCCTGCTGGATGAAGTGGTGAACTCCCTCATGCACGGCCTGCGCATTGAATCTATCCGCATTTTTGATATTAATGAAATGGTGGCGTATTCCACCAATAAGGATGAACTGCAAAGCAGGAACCTCTCCACACAGGGGGTCAAAAATGTTTTTGAGCACAAGGCGCACAGTTTTGAAATTACGTCCAAAATGAGCTTTTTACGGGCGCTGTTTACGCCGAATTTGAAGGCAGGCACCTTTATTTTGCGCACTGTGTATCCGCTGACCATTGATTACGATATTGCGCCCTTCCAAAATGTCAACGACGAGAACAAGCCTGTGTTGGGGGCGCTGGAAATCATGCAGGATGTCACGGATTTATACAAAATCGCCATTCGTTCCCAGTGGACTATTTTACTGGGCTTTACCTTGTCTATTTTGATTTTGTTTGTACTCTTGCAGACCATAGCCAAGCTTGCCGAACGGATTATTTCTGAACGTATCAAGCGCAACAAGCAGCTGGAGGCTGAACTCAATCAAAGCGAAAAGCTCGCCAGTATGGGGCGCATGGTTTCCAGTATTGCCCATGAAATCCGCAATCCCCTGGGGATTATCAAATCCAGCGCGGAATTTCTCTCAACCCGCGGCAATATGGATAAAACCAGTACACAGCTTGTGCATGCCATTTATGATGAATCAAAGCGCCTGAATACCACGGTGTCTGACTTTTTGGATTATGCGCGGCCGCGGGAGGCAGGCAATCAAATTGTCAATTTGACTGAGGTTGTGCAAAAAGTTTGGAGCTTTTTGCAAACACCCTTTACAGAAAATAATATTACGGCAAAAATTGACTTGCCGGAAAGCCTGTGCATACGCGGCAATGCTGACCTTATGTACCGCGCCATTTATAATGTTTTTGTCAACGCGCAGCAGGCAATGGAAAAGGACGGCACCTTCACTGTCAGCGGCAAGCAGGAATACGATTTTGTTTATCTGAGCTTTACCGACAGCGGAACAGGTTTCAGCGGTGATATTACACAGTTTTTGGATCCGTTCTACACAACCAAGGATACAGGCACGGGGCTGGGACTGCCCATTGTGCAAAGCATTATCAAGACCCACAGCGGGCATTTGCACCTGAAAAATGCTGAGGAAAACGGGGTGATCCTGGGGGCGTGCGTGGAATTTGTGCTGCCTGTGTCTCAGGATATGGAAAGCCCTGCTCCAAAAAGTGATAAGAGCGAGAAAAACGGCAAAACAAATGGCAAAGCCGAAAAGAAAGACGAAAAAGAAAGTAAACTGGATATTTATCTTGAGGAAAAAAATCCCACAGAGAAGGACGACGGAAAATTGTATTTTTAGGATTGCAAAAGGAATTTTAACACGTATAAATGCAGGTAATGATACAGAATATAAGGAGCAATTATGTTTAACGGGCGCGTACTGGTTATAGATGATGAAAAAGGTTTTTTGGTGGTTTTGCAGGCAATTTTAGAGGATGAGGGCTATGAAGTCACCACCATGAACGATCCTGAAATGGTTATGCCCTATCTTGAAGAGGCAGAAGTGGACGTGGTGATTACCGATATGAAAATGCCGAAAATCACCGGCGGAGAACTGCTGGAGCAAATCAAGAAAAGCTATCCGCGCCTGCCTGTGCTGATTATGACGGCACAGGGCAGTATTGAAAGTGCTGTGGAAGTGATGCGCCACGGGGCTTTTAACTATATTACCAAGCCCTTTGCCAATGATGAACTGCTCCTTTCTGTCAAGAACGCCATGGAACTTTCCGAAACCCACAGACAATACCAAATTTTGCGCGAAAGTCTGGAAGAGCGTTTCAGCTCACACCAAATTATCGGAAAATCCAAAATAATGCTGGAAACTCTGGCACTGGTAGACAGGGTGGCACAGTCCAAGTCTTCTGTTCTGATTTGCGGAGAATCCGGCACGGGAAAATCCTCCATTGCGAGGGCTCTGCATTTTTCTTCTCCGCGCAAGGATATGCCCTTTGTGGCGGTCAACTGCAAGGCGTTCACAACCCCAATGCTGGATCTGGAACTTTTTGGGCAGGAAAGTGCTGTGGGCGATACTGTGGCCATGAAGCGCGGCCGCATTGAGCTGGCTGATCAGGGAACACTGTACCTTAGTGAAATAGGCAGTCTTTCCAATGAGCTGCAGGTAAAACTCTTGCGCGTGCTGCAGGATAAAACCATTGAACGGCTGGGCGGCACTGACCCCATTACTGTGGATATTCGCCTGGTTGTCAGCACGGCAGAAGATCTCAATCAATTGGTGCTTGCGGGCAAATTCAGGGAAGATTTGTTCTATCGCCTCAATGTGGTGAAAATTGACATGCCGCCGCTTCGGGAACGGCGCGAAGATATTCCGCTTCTTGTGGCGCATTTTATCAATAAAATCTGCACAGAAAATAATATGCCGCAAAAATATTTCAGTTATGAGGCGCTCAATTATTTGAACGGTTACGAATGGCAGGGAAATATCCGCCAGCTGCAAAATGTGGTGGAACGCTGCGTGATTATGGTGCCGCACAAGGAAATAGGGGTAGAGGATTTGCCGCCGGAAATCAAGGACGAAGACGCCCAGTTCACCAGTGCGGTGGATTTATTGCCGCCTACCATGGATTTAGCAGAAACGCTGGATAAAATTGAAGGGGCAGTGATACGCCGCGCGCTTGTGCGGGCAGACTTTGTGCAGTCCCGTGCGGCTGAAATGCTTGGCATATCCCGCAGTCTCATGCAGTACAAACTGAGGAAATATAATATTACCGGGCACTAATGATATTATATTTCTCATTTTATACAATGCGGAATAAGCATGGCATGCCGGGGTGTTATAAAAAAAATTCCATTCAAAAAATATTTTTATAATATCGTATTTTTATTAGTTTTTATTTAAATACTATTTTTAGGGTGCCCCTAAGACAATTTTTTTGTGGGGGATACCTCCCCACACCCCGTGAAAAGTGGGGTATACTTCGGGGGATAAATCCCCCTGTTTATACCCCCTTTTCAATCCCCCGAACAGCTCCCTATTTCACACTTCTCCAGCAATTCACTTCGTTCATCGCTTCCGAAGAGTGAAATTTTCAAGCGCGAAGGTTGTACATAGTCTTAATTTTTTGTATCTACTAAAATTATTTTTTGAGAAATTAATCGTATGTGAGAGATAAAGTTTTTCCCCTGCAAGAAATTCGTAAGATTTACTGGAAATGCTCTAGAGTCAATCAGCTCAAAGACAATATAAAGGGAGAGGAATGAAGCCTGTAAAGAATTCCTTTCTTGTGTGAATGTGAAAAATATTATAACATATTGATTTTATTTATATCTTCACTGGTGTTGATATTGAAAAGCTCTTTGCGCAAGTTACCTGAAAAGGGGATAGTGACGCAGTGTTTGTCTGAAATGGAGTTTTGCACGCGGATTTTCTTTTCCATTGCCTCGCAGAATGCTGCCTTCGCATCCATGGTATACAGGGAAATAAGAGTTTCCTTTCTGCCGTTGACAGGATCAACATAGGTATATTGAAGAATCTCTTCGTCCGCAGAATTTTGCCAGATATCAATGAGCGTTAGAATATTGTTTTCCGTGATAAAGGGGGCATCGCAGGGCAGGCAGAAAATGGCTTTGTGCAAATGCTCAAGGCAGGCAGTCAGGGCGTCGCAAACGCCGTTTCCCTCATCCAGAATATAGTCCAGCGGGGCAAGGCTGTCAGGGGCAAGTTCCTGACAGGCGGCAATATGCGCTTCATAAAATTCCTTTTGGTCAGCGCGGCAGCTCAAATAGATTTTTTGCTCGGCAAAGGGCAGTTTGGGCAAAAGCCCGCTGACTCTCCACAGGGACTGCCAGAGAAAATCCAAGTTCCGGATAACGGCAATATCCCTGCACCTGGCTAAATACGCATGCTCTTGGCAAAAAGGTTCAGGAAGCAAGCCCAGCTTCATGCGGGTTTTATCCTGCCCCATGCGCTGGCTTTTGCCTCCGGCTAAGACCACAAATGCAAGTTCTTTCATTTTGTTTCCAATACGCTATTACACGGCAAAACGGCAATGGGGATAAGTGCAGGTTTCGCAGCTTTCGCAAAGACCGCCTGCCGCGCGTCTGGCAAAAATTTCTCTATCCAGCGGCACGCCCGCCAAAACCAGGGGCAGGAGCACATCAAAAGCTGTGATTTTGTGGAAGAGGGCACAGGCAGGTACGCCAATTACTGCACACTTTTCCAGCTCGCCTTGCTCCTTGGATGCCTTAAATTCACCTACGAGGCTCATGGCGCCGGGCAAAATCGGTATGCCATAGAGATAGTTATGCAGTCCGGCGTCTTCCAGCGCCTTGCGGGTAACGTCGTCCGGGTCAACGGAAAGCCCGGCTGTGGTGACAATGAGCTCAGCCCCGTCTTCCCGAAGTTCCTGCACTGCCTTGTAAATGCGCTCGCGGTTATCGGGCGCAAATTTCATATCCATCACCGTGCAGCCGTATTCCGCCACTTTTTGGCTGATAACGGGGGCAAATTTATCCTCAATCAAGCCTGTAAAAACTTCTGTGCCTGTCACCAAAATCCCCACTTCCATTTGCCGTAAAGGATAAACGGAAAAGAGCGCACCTTCGCGCAAAACATTTTTTGCCCTCAGCCATTGCTGTTTGGTCAAATAGAGCGGTATGGCACGGCTTGAGGCAACGAGCTGTCCTTTTTTGACCCGACTTCCCTGTTTTCTGGTCACGGCAATCACATCGCCGTAGCGGTTAAATTCCTGCAAGCGCGCTTCATCCAGCCACAAAACACCGTCTTCTTCCGCCGCAAAGGAAATTTTGCCTTCACGGATTTTTGTCTGTGCCTGGATATGCTTGCCGCCCAAGAGTTCGCCCAGCACCTTTGCGCATTCATTTTCATGGATATACTGCGGCGTATCCATATCCGGGATCATGCCCGCATCAGTGTAAAGGTGTTGATTTTGCAGCTCATTTTCCTCATCAATCACATAGATCTGATTTTTGCCCATGCGCTGCAATTCGCACATGTCACCGCTGGTGAGCGTGTGTCCAGCCAAAAATTGCGCCCCCTTAAATTCATCGGGCACAATTTTGGTCATATCGTGCAGGGCGCGTTTGCCTTCTGCCTCTTCCACCGGCACAGCCCTGATCTGGATTTCTGCCGCCATTTCCGTGCAGTACGGGGATTTTCCCTGACAGGCTTTGCAGATAATGCCTTCTTTCGCCGGAATGGGCTCATGGCAAAGGGCACAGCGCACCACAGTCCCCTTATTGTGTTTGCCGTAAAATTCCGGCAGAGCGGTGATTTCCTGCACACTGCAAATACTGTGCTTTGCCTGCCGTATTTCTTCCTGCAGGGCATCAGAATTTTGCTCGCGTTTGGGTTTTTGTTTCATCAGCCATTCGCGTATTGCAGGGTATTGCTCTAATTTCTCATAATCAAGATACACGCGCACGCCTCGGCCTGTGTATTTATTGAAAAGGCTCAGGGCATAGCGGCCGGTATGGCAGACTGTCAGCCAGCCATTGCCCACTGTACAGGGGGTCAAGAGCTGTATGGCATCGGGCAGGCATTGCCCTGTTTCGCTGATGGCATTGTATAAACCGTGATTTTCCAGATACGGCGCAACCTGCTCCTTAGCCAGCTCCACCATATATGCACCCAGCATAATCCCCGGGGCAGGATAGCCATGAAACTTTGTGGCTATTTCCTTAAACTCTTCGTATGTGTATGCGCCCAATTCCATATCAGCCTCAATCTAATATCTGCGTATATTTTCTGGAAAAAATGGCATATTTCTGCTGTTTTGTCAAAGGATTATGGCAGTTGGCAAGACATTATTTTTCTTTTTTGGGGAAATACTCTCACAAAAAAAGCCTCAACGAGTGAGGCTTTATCATTTTCAGTCAACAGTTACAAAGAACTACTATTCTTGAGTTTCCTTGTAAAGGTCGGCATATACACGGCTGAAGAAGTGACCGGTTGAACGGCATTCAGCACCGATAACCATATCGATGTGTTTACCCTTAGCGCGGCCGGCGAGGTTGCCAGTCTTGTCTTCTTTGGTTTCAACGTGCCATGCTTCAACGGTATCGCCATTGATTTTATCGATAACGATCTTGAAGTAGCCGTCAGGGCCTTCGAAAACATTGTTCTTAGCGTCGAGAACGATAGGTTTATCGTTTTCGATTACAACTTCGTGGATGAAAGAACATTCTGCGCAGATTTCAGGACGGGTAAGGAAGCGTTCGTCAGCAGCCCATTTTCCGCCGTTAGTGACAGTGATAACATCGCTGTAGCCCATGAGAGCAACTTTACCATTAGCAAACATTCCGCCTTCATTGTGAACGTTGATATTTACGGTTTCGCTGCCGCTTGCTGAAAGAGCGTAGAGGTTAGCACAGGATACACGGGAAGATGGGAAAAGATCCATAGTGGCTTTGTCAGCTTTCAAAGTTTTGGTAATAGTGCCTTTGCCGTCTGTCATTTTAACAGTAACGTCAGTGCCCTTGATATCAACAACTTCTACAGTTGCGTTGCCCACTTTGAAGCTTTCGCCTTTTCCGTACATGCCCATAACTGGTTCGTTAGGAGAAATCAAAGCTTTAGAAGTACTTACAGTAACAAATTCTTTAATTTTTGCTTCAGTTGGGGTAATTTCATCAACATAAATAACTGAACGAGAGTTGGTAGAAATATTGTTGCCAATCATGAATGGTCTTGTATCCGGTTGATCAAAGCAGGAAGTAGTACCTTCTTTCAAGCCGGAGCCATTCTTTTCAGCTTGGCCGTTGGAGCCGTAAGGAGTGATGTTTTTACCTGCAACAACTATAAATGGGTTGCCATAGTAGTTACCAGTGGTTTTTACAACTTTGAAATATGCCATGTGTGCGCCTTCAATGCCCATTGGAGACACATCAATGCTGGAAAGTTCCCAACCACGGGTTTTTTCTTCGTTACCGAAAACAGTTTCACCTTTTTTCATGGTTACGTTTTTAACAACGTCTTGTTGATATTCGTCGGTAATGAAGTGGAATAATTTGCCTGCAATAGTAAAGGTATGGTCGTTGAAAGACCACCAGTTGCTGCAGCGGGAAGTAGTGAAAAGTCCGCCGGCAGGAATGGTAACTTTACCGTCTTTTACAGAGCTTTTACGAATAACAATACCGTCGTTGATAGCTTTGCGGTCGCCATTCAAAAGTTTAATTCTGTGGTTGTTTACAAGTCCTTTCATCTTTAACACATAGGCACCGTCTTTTGCTGGAGAGGTCATAACTACACGACCATCATCGGCAGCGAAAGCAGATGTTCCAGCAAAGCCTAATGCCAAGACTAAAGACATAACAGTTGCTTTAAGTTTCATAAGCCATAATCTCCTTTTTTTCAGAACAATTTTGTTCCCTTTTTCCGTATAATAAAAAGAGCAAAAATAAATGTCAAGTATGTAAGTTGTTTGAATAACACTACTTTGTGAAGAAAGGAATTTTCTGTTTAACATTTTTGTAAGAAAATTTTGTAAATAATTTTATATAATTTTATAAAATTTTTCCTTTTGCCTTGACAATTCTGTCACAAAAAGAGAAAAATATGAGTAAATACAACATATTGAAATAAAAAAAATTAAAAATTTCTTGATTAATTTCTTTGAATAGCATAAAATTCAGTACAGTATAAAATACCTGTAACTTTCATTATTATAGGTAGTTAAAGGAGATTGCTATGAAAAAAATTATTTTTGGTTTGGCACTTGCTCTTATGTGCAGCATGGGCCCTGCATTTGCAGCAGAAAAAGTAAATATCAATACAGCAACTCAAGAAGAATTGGCTGCTTGTCCTGCTGTTGGCGCTGACCTTGCTGCAAAAATCACCGAATATATTCAAAATGTTGGTGATTTCACAAGCTATGATGATTTGAAAGAAATTGAAGGCATTGACGACAGCAAAATCAAAGCCATTACTGAATTTTTTGTAATTGAAGGCGTTGAAAGCTTTGATTGCAACTGCTAAGTATGAGCCTTTTTGGAAATAGACATGGGATTTTTCCCATGCCTATTTCTTTGCACACTCCTTATAAGAAAGATAACAATATGCTAAATACCTATTCAAGACGTAATTTTCTCAAATTAAGTGCAGGTATTGTCGCAAGCGGAACTGCACTTTCTTCTTCTCCAAAAGCCCATGCCATGGGGCAAAAAATTTCCAAATCAACGGAACCTGCCAAGCTTGTCAAGGGGTATTGCCCCTTTTGTCAGGTTCGCTGTACCTATCATGCTGAAGTAAGAAACGGTAAAATAGAGCGCATTATCGGCGATAAAGATAATCGTTGGACTGGCGGTTCCATGTGTCCAAAGGGACTTTCCATTGTTGAGCTCATGGAAAGCCCGCACCGTTTGGTTCATCCCATGAAAAAGGAAGCTGACGGTTCCTGGACAAAAATTTCTTATGATGAAGCTGTCAAACTCACCGCGCAAAAAATGCGTGCGTGTTTAGATACCCACAAAGACGCTGCCGGCGACAGAATTGCCATGACCATGCCCCTTTGGGACAGCCGTGAAAGCGAGCTTGCCGCCTTGATTACTCTTAATATGGCAGGTTCTGTGCATGCCATGCCTCCCGGAGAAACCTGCGTGAGCACGGCTGCCAATATGCTGACCATGATGGCAGGCACGGGCAATCCCACCACCACAGTCAATGAAATTTTGAACAGCAAATTGCTGATTTTATGGGGCGCCAACCTTTGCGAACTCTATCCTGCCTATTCTCGCTGGCTCGTGATGGCAAAAGAGAAAAATGTACAAATTGTGTATATAGACCCGCGCAGCACCAGCACCAGCAATTTCGTTGATTTTCAGGTTCATCCCATTCCCGGCACGGACGGCGTGCTGGCCATGGGCATTATCAATTATCTGGTGCAAAACGAACTCTTGGACGAAGAAAAAGCCCGTGAACTGGTGCCTGAACTGGATGTGCTGAAAGAAGATGTGCAAAGCTATAGTCTGGAACAGGTGGAGGCAATCACCGGCGTGCCGCAGGATCAGGTGATCAAACTTGCGGAAATTATTGGCAAAAGTGACCGCACCATTGTGTGGTTCGGAGGATCTATTTGCCGTTATACCAATGGTATCCCCACTGTGCGCACTGTTATTCTCATGCAGGGCATTACCGGCAATATGATTGGCGAAGGCCGCGGCATTTTGACCATGCACAGCGGCAAGCCCGGCGGCGAACATGAATTTGTGGAAGCCATGTCCGGCAAAAATACGCGGGCAAAAATGAATTTCAGACGCCTGCGCCTTGCCATGAGCAAGAAGAAACTGGATATATTGTTCCTTAATTCCAGTTACCGCCGTTATCCTGACGGCAAGGGCGTGCGCGAAGCTATCGGCAATGTGCCTTTTGTGGTGCACTGCGGATTTTATATGACGCCGGAAGCAGAAATTTCTCATCTTTTTGTGCCCATGACCTTTAGTCCGGAAGCCGCCGGTTCTGCCTACGGCAATGAAAAAGAAACCGTGTGGCGCGATCAGATTGTGGAAGCTCCCGGTGAATGCGTCACTGCCATGAAGTTTTATTCTGATGTGGGCAGAGAAGTTTTCGGCGATAAATATCCTTATTTCAACACGCCGGAAGAAATGTACAATAAATTCTGTGAAGTGGTGCCTTCCTGGAAGGGGCTCACTCTTGAGCGCGTGCGCAAATCTCCCGACGGTTTGGTTTGGCCCATTTATGAAGAAAACGGCGAAGAACGATTGGGCTGTGTGTTTACAGAAGGAAAACTGCTCACGCCGGACGGCTTTATGAAAGTCAATGATAAGGTTTTCGGGCGGATTAAATGGACTGCTCCCAAGGACAGCCCCTATGCACCAAAAGCTAATCAGGATTTTCCGCTTATTTTCACGCAGGGAAAGGTTGTGCATCACTGGCAGCATACAGTGACAAATTATTCTCCTTCGCTGGCACAGTTCTCTCAGGGACGCACCGTCAGCGTTCATCCTGACACCGCCAAAAAGTATGAACTTGCGGACGGCGACAAGGTGTATCTGGAAACACCCGTGGGCAAGACAGAAGCCAAACTCATAGTCAGTGAGGCGATTTTGCCCGGTACTGTGTTTACGCCTTCTCATCTGTGCCCAAGCGCACCATTTGAGCAAAATAAAGGCATTGCGGTCAATGATATTGTGCCCAACAACTGGGATCGTATTTCCTGTCAACACAACGGCGTCGGCTGCCGTCTGACCAAAATATAAAAGGAGGGTATTATGTCACGCTTTATCATGGCTATCAATGCGGAAAAATGCATAAACTGCAAAGCTTGCATACTTGCCTGCCGGCAAAGAAATAATGTACCTCTTGACTACAGCCGAAACTGGGTCAGAAATACGCCCAACAGCCAAATCGCCAGCAAGGTCAGCTTTCAGCCCGGAGCCTGCATGCACTGCGATGAGCCGCTTTGCGTCTATGCCTGCCCTACCGGCGCTACCTATAAATCAGCAGACGGCACGGTGAATATTGATAAAGACCGCTGCATAGGCTGCGGTTCCTGCATCAAAGCCTGCCCCTATCAGGCTCGCCATAAAAACTATTATACGGGCACAGCGGATAAATGCGATTATTGCGGCGCCAATCTCAAGGCGGGCGAAGTTCCTGCCTGTGTTGCTGTGTGCACGACGCATTGCCGTGTTTTTGGCGATGCCGAGGATCCAAACAGCGAAGTTGCAAAAGTGCTGGCAGCTGCCAAAAATAAAGTCTATATCACGGCTGAAAACTGCGATACAAAACCAAGTCTTACCTATATTTCCGAGACCATGCCCACGGACTGGGCAAAACCCGTGGAAGCGCCTCTTCCCATGCGCTTTATGCATATTGCCAGCCAGGGCGTCAAATGGACGGCGGGAGCGGCTCTCTTTGGGGTAATTGCTGTTTTCATCAAACAACTGTTCCTGCCTTCTGACAGAGAACACGGTGAACATAACGGGCATGGCAGCGAAAATCATCAGGAAAGGGGAAGCAATCATGATTAAAAGACATTCAAAATCTGCAATCTTTATGCATTGGAGCAATGCTGTTTGCTGGCTTTTCCTGCTCTTTTCCGGTTTTGCCATTCTTGAAAATCCTCTGATGCAGCCTGTTGCCATGTCTTGGGTTGAGCTTTGGAACGGCGTTTTCGGCGGGGCATTCAATCTTTTAAACGCCCATGTGATTGTGGGGCTCATTTGGGTTATTTTGTATGCCTTTTATCTCGCTTTCAAGCTCAAAAGCGAAGCCCTGCCTTTTATGCAGGAAGTCACCCATATTGATCCAAAATCCGATACCATTTGGTGTATCCGCAAGGGGCTGCGCCTGACCATTGGCGAAAAGATGATGCGCAAAATGGGTATGGAAACCCAGCTTCCTCCTCAGGGTTTTTACAATGCCGGACAAAAATTTGCAGCCATTGCAGCGGTTTTCTCCAGCATTGGGCTTGCGCTGACCGGATTTGTGATGTTCCTTATGGGCGGCAGTGAAGGCGCGGAAACGCTCATTCAATGGGCAATGTTCATCCATTTTGCCTGTGCCGGCATTATGGCCATTGTCCTTCCTATCCATATTTATATGGCTGCGCTGGCACCCGGCGAAGGCCCTGCCCTGCGCTCCATGTTCACGGGCTTTGTGCCAAAATCCTTTGCCAAAATGCATAATCCATTATGGTATAATAAACTCAACTGCAAAGATTAATCTGTGCAATAAAATCTCATAGAATAAAAGCTCTTGACTGTTATGATGAATAACGGTTAAGAGCCCATTTCTGCTTGAGAGGAAAATATGAAAAAATTTGTTTTGTGTCTGGCGCTGTGTTTAGCTTTTGCTTCCTATGCACATTCAAAGAGTTATGCTGCAAGTTCTGCTCAGGAAATACGCGATGAAGTCTTTCCTGTGATCAATGAAGGCATTGAGGAACTCTTTAAAAATAAAGATGTACGCAAACGCACGGTTACAGAAATTTTGACCTTCCGTGACCCAAAATTTGAACGGCTCATTGCAGAATGTTTTGAAATCATGGCAGATTCTCCATTTGTTGAACTCATGGAATATCAGGATACCATGCAAAAGGAAGTGCAGAAAAAGCAGGAAAGAATTGAGGAACTCGCCAGAGCTGCCTTTACCGCACCGGCAGATTCCTGGAATCCCCTGGCCACCACGCAAAAAAGCATCAGACACGATACAGAAAAATTAACTGCGCAAATCGCCCAGCTTCAGGCTGAATTTATCCAAAAGAAAGACGCTGTGTATCAGCATATGCAGGCATCCGGCGTGCCCATTACCCGCGATCAGTTTGATTTAATGATCAATGCCGTGGATACCGTGGATCAGTCTAAAATCATGGCAGTGGCAGAAAATCTCAAGTTTATCAATAAAGAAATTGAACAAAAAGTCGCTGACCCCAATGCTTCTCTTGATCTCATCAAAATGTACACCGGCGTGTATATGATGTCTTATAAAATTTATTTGTACGGCATTGAAGAGGCAATGAACGCCATTCAAAAGCAATATTTGCCCAAGCTGAAACATATGAATGAAATCAACAGTAAATTATATGCCAACTCCAAACAGCTGCTTTCTGAAAAACAAACTGAAGCAGATTTGCAAATTTTGAAAAATAATATCAGCCAGCAGGAACGTATGGTTTCTGTAATCAATCTGTATGCGAAATATTTGGTAAAACAGCATCAGCGCCTGGAAAAATTATACCAAACTATGGATAAACGCTTCAAAGTTGCGCAAAATACCTTCTATACCATACGCCTGAGTTCAGAACTGCTCGGACTTATCCATACCACAGAAGCTGACTTTGCCCAGATCTTCGCCTTCCAGCCCGCAGAACTCTCCCTGCTCTATGAAGAAAAACTCCGCAATGAATTCATGGAAGTCTCCAAGAAACTGAAGGTGAATGAATAAAAGCAGACGTATTATAATTTAATGAATAAACAGAACTCCCCACAATGTGTAAATCATTATGGGGAGTTTTTGTTTACATAAAAATACTGGCTGATTTTCCGCATAGATATCCAAATACCCAGCCTTCGCACTACTGAAGCGGCATCTGTCCATTATGCATGATGCATTGATTTTTTCTATGTTTCTAATATGAATTTCTGATTTGTAAAACAGAAAAATTTTCAGTATAAAATTTATAAGGACTCTATAATCCTTTTACTGAAGGAGCATCTCATCATTCAATAAACTTTTTACCGTAAGGAGACGTTATGAAAAAGTTATTTATGGCTTTTATCTGTTGTTCTTTATTGTTCTCAGCGAATTTTTCATTTGCTGAAGAAGCGCAATTTCCCAAAAATGAACCTATCAACTATTTAATTCCATTCAGCCCGGGCGGAGAATCCGATTTATTTGCCCGTTTGCAGCAGCCTTATGTGGTCTTGCCGTGCCTCCTTCAACTCCTGATTCAGTAGTGGAAAAACTCTATGAAGTATGCTCTAAAATCAATACTGAACCTGAATTTGCAGAAAAAGCTGCAAATATGGGAATGACTCTTATTGATATGAATCATAAATAAGGTGCTGAATTTATTGCTAAAAAGGTTGAAGAATATAAAACTATCCTTTCAGATCTCAGCAAGTAATTTTACGGGGAAAATATATTAATCATTGCTCTGTTATAGTTTCAGGTTGATAACCGAGAAGATTTCATAAACTCGTTAAACAAAAATTTAATCCTTTCGCATAACTTCTTGTTTTTATGAAATAAAAACAAGCGATGTGGGGGGATGGGGGAAATCATTTCCCCCATAGAAGATAAATTTTAATAAAATTTATAATTATATCATGTAATTATAAAACAAAACCCAAAGTAGAACAAAGCATTAAAAAATATATTTTCCCCCTTGTTTTTACTCTTCAGGAGATTTCCATGGATATTTTCTTGACTGCTATAGATAACGTATTCACTTTGCAGAATATGTTTTTTATGAGTATAGCCATATTTTTAGGAATCGTAGGCGGTGCTTTGCCCGGTTTTTCTGCCACAATGGCTGTTGCGCTCATGGTGCCTTATACGGCTTCCGTTGCGTCCAGTTTTGGCGGTGTTATTGGTACTGTTATTCTTATTCTTTTTGCCTTGCCTTTATCAAAAGTTTCTTTGAGTTTCGGTTCTCCGGAATTTTTTTGGATGGCAATTTTTGGACTCACCATCATTGCCAGTCTTTCTGAAAAATCAATACTAAAAGGATTTACCGACGGACTTATCGGAATTATGCTCAGCATGATAGGCATGGCTCCGATAGGCGGTGATATTCGTTTTAATTTGGGATTGGTGTCCTTACAGTGGGGCGTTGAGCTTGTCTCTGTTCTTATAGGTTTCTTCTGCATTCCTGAAGTGTTCCGTATGGCTGTCAATCCAAACCAAAAGCAAATGATTGTAGATAAAGTACGCGGCAGCAAGAAAGCCCTTCTTGATGCCTGGCGCAACGTTGTCTGTCATATGGGAAATACGATGCGTTCTTCTGTCCTTGGTGCGTTTATCGCTATATTTCCCGGAGCTGGCGGCAACATTGCAAATATTGTTGCTTACAATGAAGCAAAACGGGCAGCTAAAGACCCGCAAAGCTTCATCAACTGGAAAATCTTCACATTTTATTTCCGCAAATAGAAAATAGCAGTTTAAGAAATTTTTTATACTTAATTGTATTCCGCTTTTAAGGTTTTTAACATACTTTTTCAGCGTCTTACGATTAAACTCTGCTGATTGAGGCTGATAATAAAGGTTTGGCCCAGCCTCATCACCTTTTAAATAGATTTTTATATATTTATCACATAAATCTTCATCCGTTCCGCAATAGATTGCCGAATAAAATCAATGAGTTATGTTTTGAAGATGATAATTAAAAAATCTTTTCTGAAAACTTTTCGTCTCGCCAATGTATCGTACACGGTCATGCTTTCCCTTAAATATCCATACATATAAGCCTCCTACATTTTTATTTTCAGCAAAAAAAATCATTTAATTCATCAAGCTCACAGGGCTTGTACCATTTCAGCAGTATATCCTTAACATTTTTCATGCCTGACTCCTTTTATTTGAGGTTCATACGAGCAGTATACATTAATGATACGCCAAAAACTGACGTATGCTTTTTTATTCTCTATCGTATACATAAAAACAAAACCCCGCAAGACTCTTGAAATCCTGCGGGGTTATTCATATTTTACCAGAAGCGGAAGAATTATTGTTCTTCCTTTTGTCCGCTTCGTGTTTTTGAAATAAAATAGGCAGCTATCATGCCTAAAATGCAGGGTGTAATCCATGCAAAACCGGCATCAGCCAAAGGAATTATCTTCATAAATTCAGTAATTCCCGTAAGACCGAACGTATCTGCACAGACTTCAACCGTAATGGTAATCAGCGTTACATAGGTTGCAACTCTGTACACCAGCACATTCTTTACTCCAAAAATATTGAGCAGAATAAGAATAATGGTGACAGGGTAGAGTATGCATAAAACAGGGATGGAAAGTTTGATAATAAAATCAACACCTCCGAGCGCCATGACAGCAGAAAAGACAGAAACAATAACAGCCCAGACGTTATATTTGATACGTGTAAGTCCTGCAAACCATGCCGCAGATATGGCAACGAGTCCGACGGCTGTTGTAAGGCATGCCGCAGCAACACAAATACCAAAGAATATTTTACCGGCAGAACCCAGCGTTACCTCAGCAAGGTAGAGGGCAGAACTTGTTGTTTCAAAAGTTCCGGCTCCGCTTATTTTGGAGCCTAAGAACATGAGGGAAAAATAAATAAGTCCAAGTCCGATTGCCGCAATAAAAGCTGCGCCCGTCAGGAAATACCGCTGGTCTTTTTCGTCTGTGATGCCTTTTCCTTCAAGGCCTTTAATAATAATCACCCCGAACAAAACAGAAGCAAGGGCATCCATTGTCTGATAGCCATTGACAAAGCCCTGCGTGAAAACGCCGGTTGCCCTTTTATCAACAGCCGTTCCGATATCGCCCGTAATGCCGAAAAACGCGATGGCAGCCAAAATAACAAGAAGAATAGGAGTAATAAATTTTCCTATAATATCAGTAAGTTTTGATTCTTTAATAACAATCAGAAATGTTACCCCAAAAAATAAAGCAGAGGAGATGACTGACAATAAAAATGGGTCTATATCCGGAAATAATGGACGAACGCCCATTTCAAAGGTGGTGGAGCCGGTTCTCGGTATGGCAAATAAAGGCCCGATAACAAGAATAAGGGCTGTACAATAAAGCGTATTAAATTTGGAAGATATCTTTATGGAAAAATCTTCAAGCCGTCCGACTTTTGTAAAAGCCAAAACGCCGAATAAAGGCAGTCCCACTCCTGTCAATAAAAATCCTATCCCGGCTAAAAACCAGTCTTTTCCCATGGCAATCCCCAATGAGGGAGGAAAAATAAGGTTGCCCGCACCAAAGAACATGGCAAATAAGGCAAATCCAAAAACTATTGCTTCTTTCTTCTTGTTCATAAAAAATCCCCCTTTGCCGGACTTTCTTGCCTAACAAAGGAGACTTCCTCATCATTAGACTTTTTGCTCCGCGTATACATAGATTCCCTATGCTGTCAGTAAATGTCAATCTAATCAAAGATAATCGCCGGTGTCAATGAATATTTTCGTTTTATTCCAAAAAGAGGTATGAACAAGTAAAATTTTGTAAATTTATAGGAAAATTTTAGCTGTTATTATCAAAAACAATGAAATTTTGTAATTACATCCAGTGAGTATAAATAAACCTGATACTTGAGCTAAGCATTTATTTGTTCTGTGTTGAATACTACCTAATCGCCTGAACTAAAATATACACGGACAAGGCAGGATTTTATCGGACGGTAAAGGACAAAAAAATGCCCATAATATATTGAATATTATGGGGAAAAAATCTTTATATGGTGGAGGCGGGGGGAGTTGAACCCCCGTCCGCGAACAATCCACGCAAAGCGTCTACAGGTTTAGTTTGGGTATAAAATCCCATGCATATGACCCCCAAACAGGATATCCATGGTTAGCCTTGCGTAAGATCTCGCAGTTCCCCCACAAGACAAAAGGTTCTGCCAGCCTAATAGTATGACATCGCACCGGGATATTAGGCATTTCCCGGATTGACGTGAGTTACAAAATTGAACTCAGGTTGCATAAACTGCAATTAAGCAGCGTATGCGTAAGCGTAATCGTCGTTTGCAATTACATTTTTGCCGCTTTTTACGAGGCCAGCGGCGCCTCGGCCTGCAGCCTTGGCTTCTTCATCCACGTCGAAGCCTATGCGCCCCCATGGGGGTGTTTCCACTTTGTCAATTATAAGCATTAGGTATAAAAAGTAAAGGGATTTCTTTCTTCGTTCAATTTTAATTGTTCCGATCAGCTATTTTTCCAATTAAACCACTAAAGGCTCTTTACAAGAGAAGCAGGTTAGGGAGTCCTGCTTTTGGGCAAAACCTTGTAAAAAGCCTTTTCGTAATTAGGGTAACAGATAACAAAATTGTTATCACAAAAGAGCGTATGGCTAATTCAATAGATAGGTATATATCTAATAAGTGTCAATATTGTTAAAAAAATTTTATTCTTGATAAAATATTTGTGCATTTTTTATCAAGATCAAGTCTGATTAGTGTTAATAAATCAAATAGTTGATGAAAGCAAAATGAACAGAGGAAATTTCAAAAAATTTTTTATGATAATGCTGAAAAAGGGAATATGCATATTTTTGCGGAGTTAATGCATTCATTAGAGCAGAAATGCATGGGTTGCCGGCGCTTATTTTTTTTGTCTGCACTCGGCGCAAATGCCCAATAAAATATGGTGATGATCGAAGAGTTCAAAACCATGCTGCTTGGCAATATCTCTTTGAATTTGTTCCACTTCCGGCATGGTAAATTCCACAGTTTTTCCGCATTCCTTGCAGACAAGGTGGTCGTGGTGCTGTTTAGCGGTACTGACTTCGTAGCGGGCAAAGCCTTCGCCCACATGGAGTTCCTTGGCCAGTTCCACTTCGCAGAGCAGTTTTATGGTGCGATAAACGGTTGTTTGTCCGATACTGGGGTATTTTTTATGGACTTCGTGGTAAATTTCTTCGAGGGAGTGGTGTCCTGCCATGCAGAAAAATACTTTTGCGATATTTACGCGCTGTTTAGTTGTGTTGAGCCCCTTTTGGTCCATAAGCATGAGGAAATTATTGAGGTCTTTTTCCACAACAGCGCTGTTTTTTTTCACGGTATTTTTTTGCATAGTCAACTCATTTTTTTCTTTTATGTAATGTTTTTTTAAAATTGTGTCAAACCGGTATATTTTCTTGATTTTATACTTTGCTTAGTGTACATGCAAGAACTCTTTGTCTAAATATTTTTTTGATGAATTTTCTTATTGCATATGAGGGATTTTCTATATAGGAATATACTATGATTTCTTGGAAAAATTTTAAATACCATGCACGGGAGTTGCTCCATTTAGGTTTGCCCATTTTGCTTGGTCAGCTTGCGCAAATGTCCATGAACTTTGTGGATTCTGTGGTAGCAGGCAAAGCCGGCACAGCGCACATGGCAGGCGTTTCCATTGGTGGCGCGCTGTGGGTTCCGCTTTTGCTCTTTGGGCAGGGCATTTTAATCCCCATTGGACCGCTGGTGGCGCAGGGGCTTGGCGCCGGCAAGAAGGAAAGTCTCAACCGTTTTTGGCGGCAGGGCATTTGGCTTGCGCTCATGCTGGCGGTTTTGCTGGTGTCTCTTTTCAGTTTTGGCTCCTATGCCTATTTGCATTACCTTGACGTGGATAAGGAAATGGCAGAAATTGCCTCAAAATATGTTTCCTATATCAAATGGGGAGCGCCTGCCTTTTTGCTCTTTTTTGTGACGCGCTTTTTCGTGGAGGCAAAATCCTATACGCGTCCGGCCATGATTGCAGGTTTTATTGCTTTATTTTGTAATATTCCCTTGAATTTTATTTTTGCCTTTGGCTATTTGGGCATGCCGGCTCTTGGCGGGGCAGGCTGTGGGCTGGCGACGGCGATTGTCTGCTGGATTATGCTCTTTACCATGCTCTATTATTTGCGAAAACACAGCCCCTATACCATGAAAATCAACAGACCTAATCCGGTTATTATCATGCGGGTGGTGCGTCTGGGTTTTCCTGTTGCCTGTGCGCTGCTTTTGGAAGTTTCTTCCTTTTCGCTGATTTCTTTGCTGATTTCACCTCTGGGTAAAACCATTGTGGCAGGACACCAGGTTGCCATGACCACCAGCGGCCTTGTCTTCATGTTTCCGCTTTCTCTGGGCACTGCTACCAGTATTTTGGTGGGGCGCTATTTGGGAGCAGGGGATCTTGTCCGCGCCAAGGAAAACAGGCAAACAAGCATGCTGATGAGCCTTTGTGTCGGCGTGACCTGTCTTTGCGGCATGATCCTGTTCAGAGAAGAAATTGCCAGACTCTATTCCAACGACCCTATGGTTATTACGCTGGCAAGCTCAATTTTGATTTATACCGCCATTTATCAAATCCCTGACAACCTGCAAATGTCTGTGCTTTCAGCCCTTCGCGGTTATAATGATACCAAGGCGATTTTTGTGTTTTCCTGTGTATCCTATTGGGTTTTGAGCGTGCCCCTTGGCTATACGCTTTGCTATACAAATTTACTCGGCAAAGCCCTTGGCGTATATGGCTTCTGGACAGCACTGATCCTTGCGCTTACCTGTATGTGCATCTTGGTCAATATTCGGATTGCACATCTGGAAAAGCTGGATAAAGAACAGATCAGAGCAAAACTGAATAAGTAAGTTAGAGCAGTTTTGTTTAGTATTGAGAATTTTTACAGGGGAAAAACTTTATCTCTGCTGTCCATTTCTCTAAGTCTCGTAAACTCGACATAAGAGAAACGACTTCGTCGCCTTCGGTGGCATCTCTGCTGTCCATTTGCGTAATTGCTCATTCTTCGCAAACGCAAACGACTTCGTCGCCTTCGGTGGCTGAAAAAGTTTCTTCCCCTGCGCCCCTTTACAAAACTTTTTATGCTAAATTTCTAAAAATATTTTTTGGGAATATCCTGAAAGCACATAAACAACAAAACCGTTATGGACAACGTCCATAACGGTTTTGCGTTTAGGGGGGGGTGGGGGAAATAATTTCCCCCAAAAAAATTATTTTGTTTTCCAGAACAGCATGTTGTCTTGAATAATGGGCTCAAGCACTTCTTCGTTATAGAGCCAGGAAAGGTAGGAGCGGATTGTGGAGCCGACTATCGCGTTTTGCTGCAGGCTCATGGATAATTCATAATGATTGAAAATATACTGCAAAAGCATGTCAAAGCTTTGCGGCTCTTTGCAGCGTTCAATAATCAGATTTTGCACTTCCAGCACAGCTTTGCGGTTTATGGCAACATATTCTTTGATATCCGTAAAGGGTTCGCCGTGGGCAGGCACAAAGAGTTTCGCCTCAAGCCTTTCCGCGTCCTCAAGGCTTTTATAATAGAGTTCCACACAATAATTATAGGCGATTTTGTATTTATCGAGGATATGCGGACTGCACAGCTCGTCAGCCGTGAAAACAATATTGTCAGGCGTGCGCAGGCCGAACATATACAGGCTGTGCCCGCTGAAAGGAATAATTTCAAAGCCTTTGGGCAGGGGCGCTTCGTAAATATTTTGCACATTGGTGCTGTCCTCGGCGGTGAAAAGCGTGCCTTGCAGTGCCCTTGGTGGAAACGCACCCCAAAGCGCCATGGCTGAAAGTATGGTATGCTCAATAAAATAGCGATCCATGCCATTGGAATATATAGGAATATTGAATCTTTTTTGCAGCCATGCATTGGCGCCCACATGGTCAACGTGGCAATGGGTATTGATGATTGCTTTGGGCTTCCAATTATTTTCTTCCAGGCGCCTGATGATTTTCTTGCCCACGCGCGGGTCAATGCCGGTATCAATAATCCATGCTTCGCCTTCTTCAATGTACAGCCCTACATTGACAGGACTTGCAATATAATATGTGTTTTCAGCAAGTTGTATGCATTCGTACATAAAAATTCCTTTCTCTCGAAATAGTAGCAAAAAATGAAAATCCTGTAAATCTGAACATCCGAAAGGGAAAAGGGGAAAGGGCATTTTTCAGGTGACTTTTGTTGTAATCTGAGCTACTCTTCTGCCACGGAAAATATTGTTTCGCAAAATCTGGATGAAGTATGTACGAACTCTTTTTTTGCATAATATGGGTACTCGCGGGATTTATTTCCGGGATTTCCGGCATAGGCGCGGCGATGTTTGCTGTACCTTTTATTGCTGTCTTTCTTGAGCCGCAAGTGATTATTCCCATTGCCAATTGTCTGGTAATTGTGCTCTGCATTGAGCTTGGCTATATTTACCGCAAAGACCTTTTGCTGCATGAAATCAAAAACATGGCGATAGGCGCGTTTCCCGGCTTGCTTTTGGGAACCTATATTTTGCTGATTATTCCGACGGCTGTTTTGCTTTTTGGCATTGGGATTATTATGATATGCTTTGTACTGTGGCAGTTTTTGCATAAAGTGCCGGCAACAGCAGGAAAAAGTTCTGCCCTGAAAGCCATGCTCACGGGATTTATTTCCGGCACGCTTTCCACGTCCGTCTCTTTCGGCGGGCCTCCCTGTGCTGTGTATTCCCTTCATTTGCACTGGACACAGCGGCAAACGCTGGGCACAATCAATACCTTTATTGTCTTTTCTTCCATTGTTGGCATTGCCACGTATTATTGGGCAGGCTTGATCACCGAGGAAGTTTTGTATTGGGTTCTGTATGGTGTTCCGGCAGTGAGTGTGGGGATTTTGTCGGCTGTTCCTGTTAACCGCTTTATCAATATCCGCCTTTTCAGAATAATTTTGTTGATTGTGATTGGCATTGGCGGACTGAGCTGTATTGTTAAATCCTTTTTGTAAAAGGGCTCACTTGTTTTATGGAAAAATAATTACATTGCATAGTTTATCAATAGATTTAAAATGGAAAACGAGGGAATTTTCCCTCGTTTTTGAATTTACAGTATTAATGGAGCCTAAGACTGTGTTCGTTAGCATAATTCGGCGTCAGAAAGCCCCCATTGTACAAGGGAATTTTCTTTTGCCTGAATGCAGATATATTGCAGATTAGTCTTTGCTGCCATGGTACGGGAAACATTAGGCAAAACTTTTACGCATGTGCCTTCCTGTACATCCAGTGTCACATCATCCAGCGTGATTGTGCCTGTGCCCTTTAGGAAAATATAAACTTCTTCATTTTGTTTGTGCTTGTGACTGAAAGGAAGTTTTACTCCGGCAGGCATGGTGTTCACGGAAATTTCACAGCTGGTTAATTGGAGGGCATCCTTCAAAAATGCTTTGCCGTTTTCTTTGTTGATAATGTTTGCAAGAGTTCCAAGTTCAAATGTGGTGTAGTTTTGCATGATATGCTCCTTTTGAGTGATTTAATTGATTATAGTTAGATATCGAACTGTTTTTGCAAAAAAATAGCAGCATTAGCTATTCATTTTTTGCAAAAGTTCTGTCAGGGCTGAAATTTCTTCTGCTGTCAGATTTTTATGCAGCATCGTGTTCAAGTCCATGGAAATATTGTCAAAAACAGCTTGAAAGTCTTTTCCTTTTTGCGTCAGGGAAATGTAGGTATATCTGCTGTCCCTGGCAGAAGTTTCCCGCTTTACAAAATCCATTTTCTCCAGCTTATCCACAAGAACCGTAAGCGTTGCTTTGGTTTTGTGGATTTTTTTGGCAATGTCTTTCATGGTCAGTGACTCATGCATATAGAGCAGAGCCAAAATATCCCCGTGGCTGGGAACAAGCCCGCTTGCGCCGTTTGCCTGTAACTGCTCGATAATAAAACGATTTCCTTTATCGAGTATTTTTGCCATAAGTGATAATGTTTGTTCCATGACTCCAGATATAATTAGATATCTAACTATTGTCAAGCAAATTTTTTCAAAAAAAGAATTATTAAAGAAAATTTTCATGGAACGCCTTCTCAATGCCCATTTTTAGAGGGTGGATTTTAAAAAGTAAAGTCCCTCACTTTTATACATGGATAGTGAGGGACAAAATATGAAGGCAGAACGGCTTTTCAAAGTTTGAATCTTATCTCAGCTTGGCTGCTTTTTTGAGCTCATGCTAAAAGTTTTCTTTTTCCTCTGCTTCACTCATGATTTTTTTGAAAAATGCATCATGATTTAGATGATAAATAATATCATCTTCGGTTTTTCCTTTCAGAAAACGTTGAACCATGGAGCCGCACATCAAGCTTTGTTTTTCCACAGTTATTTCTTCAAGGTTTGTGACTGCAACAACTTCGTCTACCGCGATAGCTATTTGTTCTTTATCTTCAACTACAATAAGCATGGTCTGATAGATATCTTTGAATATTGTTTTGGCAGAATCAAGCAAACCAACAACAGTAGCCATGTAGTCAGTCTCTGCCTTACAAAGAATTTCCTGAATTTGTGCATTTTTTTCTTCTTCAGGAATGTCTCTTTCCTGGATTTGTGCAACATCAAGCGCTGCATGGTGCAGTTTATTATGCGGATCTCTTATTCTTTCCAGATGGAACATGATCTTTTTGTTTGGGTTATCGTATTTATCATACCATTTACCAAAAGCACACTGATGAGGATTTGTAGCAAGGGGAAAAGGAGTATTGTTTTTGATGGTTTCTTTCAGCGTATTTACCCATTTGATATGGTCTTGTTTTCTTTGATCCAGCATTTTGATAAAATCACTGTACTCTTTCATTCTGGTTGGCAAACCAAACATAGTACGCAAGTCTAATATGGGTATTACCTTATTGCGGAAATTGATGGAACCAAATATTTCATCCGGCGAATGCGGTGTCAGGGTAAATTCTTCCATTCTTTGAATAGAAATTACTCTTGCGCCGTCAACCGCACACGTCATCTGTCCTACTTTGAAGACAATAAGCGGAATGTCAGGGATATTGATTTTTGGGTCGTTGAGATTGCTCATAATCTGGTGTCTCGCTCTTGTTAGCTGGTTTGTTTTATTATACTTATATTGTTAACGAAAAACAAGTCTTACTTTCTTTATATCGGCAGTACTTGCCAGACATTTAGTGCAGAGGGGTAAAAATTATGCTGCCCGCTCGTTTGCGCCTATAAAAAATATATTAAATTGAGTGACAAATATTTGTCAGTTTTTTGCGTAAAGGGAGCAAAAACAAAATTAAATTTCATTGCATATAAGTATAACATATTGATATATATATTTATTTTGTGATTGGCACGCTGTGTGCTATATATAGGGCAAGGATAAAGGAAAAAACATGGCAGGGTTCAAATTCAGACTTGAAAAAGTCCTTCTTTACAAGGAACAGCTTGAAAAAGAAGTCAAAGCAAAACTGGCAGAGCTGAACGCCCAAAGAGAACAACTCAAAAAGCGTTACGAAAGCCTTAAACAAGATGAACTTTTTCAAGAACAAAAACTCAGCCAAACCCCAGTCAATGAAATGGGGGAGCGTTGGCTCTTAGATAACTATATCAAAGCATTACGCCAAGATATACAGCAAACGCAAAAAAACATCAGCATGCTCGAAATGCAGATTGAAAAAAACCGCAAAGAGTTGGCTGAAAAAGCAAAAGATCGCAAAATAATGGAAAAACTCAAAGAAAAACACTTTGAGTATTATAAAAAAGAAGAACAATTAAAAGAACAGAGGAACTTAGATGAAATCGCAAGCATTCGATTCAAAGCGCAGACTTACTAATATTTGTTGTTTCGTTGTAGGTCTCGGATTGGTAAAGTTAGTTTTTGCAGCATATATTCTTTCAGGCGGTGCATTATTCAACTTTGATAAGCTCGCCGGCAAGCCAGGCGTTGATCCGAAAATGGAAGCTCTCGCCAAGGTTCGTGAACAACAACGCCTTGCACTCCAAAAGGCAAACAATGAAATCCTTGTTGAACAAAAAAATGACGCTGCTGCTCAAAGGCAAGTTTCTGACGCTGTAACTCAACAAGCTCCTGCAAAGAAAGCTCGTCCAGCTCAAACGGTTCAAAGCGCTCAACAAGTTGCTCCGCTCATGGTTCCGGGCAGAAATACTTCTGAAGAAGTTGAAGGTGTAAAGCCTGATTTGCTCATTGAAGCTTCCGTGGCAACCATCAGCCACAAGCAAGGCCAGGCTCGCCGCGCCCTCATCGATAATTCTTTTGGTGAAGCAAATGGTGAACAACAAGCTGAACTTGACAAGGCTCTTGACAGTGTAAAGCCAAATTACAACCATGAATCAGGTTTTTCATTCAGCCTTGTCGGCACTGCCCATGCTGAAGAAATGCAAAATAATGAAAATCCTTATATTCGTCCTGATCAACAACAAACCTTAGCCGTTATCCCTGCTCCACGCGTTGAAAGCAAGGGCTATATCTCCCCTGATGCCTTGACCTACAAGGAAAAAGAACTCAACCAAAAGGAAGAAGAACTCCTTTCTTTGCAAGAACAAATGAATTCCCGCATGGAAGAACTCAATGCTCTTGAAGGTAAACTGGGCGATATGGTAAAGGACGCCAACGGCGCAGAAGATGAAAAATATAAACACCTTACTGAAACATATGCGAACATGAAGCCAAGAAAGGCTGCTGAAGCTCTTTCAACCCTTGATGAAAAGATTGCAGTACGCATCCTGACCAGCATGAAGACCAAGCAAGCCGGTGAAATCTTCTCCTACATGGAACCCATTCACGCTGCACGTCTTTCCAAGGCTATCACAAAGTTACAAATGAACTAAACCAAAGAATAAACGCAAACTCAAAACAAAGGAGAATGCCAAAGTAAAACAACAAAAAATTTGCGATAAATAAAAAGTTCTTCAAAAATAAACAAAAACAAAATAAAGAGGTCAAACAACAAAAACACAAACGAAGAAATTGCAAAAAGATTGCCCTTTATCCCTTTTAGTTCCCTTAACTTTAACTGTTCCCCCCATGCAGCGTTGCCCGCATGGGGGATTCTTCTTTTTAATTATAAAGCAATTTCAAACAAATTATTTGTTCATCAACTTGAAGCTAGAACAGAATGCAAAAGGAGCAAAGGGGTGAGCTGCGTTAGCTTACCCCGGTAGAAAGAGTATTCTATAAAATTTTTCTTTTGCAAATTATTTTTGAAAAAAGAATATGCTTGACATTAGTTAGATATCTAATTATTATTTGCACGGAAAGGAACTCTATTCCTCTGTATTGCAAAAATACATGATATAAAGTAAATACTTACTATGCACGAAGAACTGACAGACTTTGAACGAAAAGAACATATTTTTGCGGCTCTTAAAAGTGCCTTGCTTCCGCTTCTTTTAGTGGCATGCATGGTCTTTTGTGCTGTGTGGATTTATGGTGAAGCAAGCACGCACTATACCTGGCAATGGGCACGGGTTTGGCGTTATGTGGGGACATTCCAGGCTGGTGACTTTCTTGAAACTTTTAGGGCCGGGCTTTTGCTCAAAGGGCTTGGCATTACCCTGCTCATAGTTCTCTATGGTTTTGTTTTGACTGTTCTTTTTGCTTTGTGTCTGGTATTTATGAAGCTTTGCCAATCACCTGTGCTGATTACCGCAAGTTCCGGCATTATTTCTCTTATCCGCAACACGCCTTTGCTCATTCAGCTTTTTCTTTGGTATTTTGTGTTTGCGGGCATGCTGGGCCTGACTCCCTTTATAACAGCTGTCCTTTGTCTGGCACTCTTTGAAGGCGTGTATCTGGCGGAGATTTTGCGCAGCGGGATTATTGCCATTTCACACACGCAGTGGGAGGCGGGCTTCAGCCTTGGTATGCCTTTAGCAAAAACGCTTTTGTATGTGATTATGCCTCAGGTTTTTCGCAATGTGCTGCCCAGTTTGGCGGGGCAGTTCATTTCGCTGATCAAGGATACTTCCCTGGTCAGTGCCATTGCCGTGGCGGATCTCACTTTGCAGGCACGCAATATTATTTCAGAGACCTATTTGTCCTTTGAAATTTGGCTGACGGCGGCGCTGTGGTATTTTGCCCTGACCCTTTTTGTGAGTGTGCCCTTTTGGCTTTTATCCAAACATTTTGCAAAACAATATAAAAAATAGTGAAGAGGAATAGATATGAAAATTTTGCGAACATTTTTCATAATACTTATGCTGTCTTTGTTTGTGACGCCTTTTGCGCAGGCACAGGCAACCATAGAAAGCGCCATAAACAGTATAGTCGAGCGAGGTGTTTTGCGGGTGGGATTTTCCACCTTTGTGCCCTGGGCAATGCAGGATAAAAACGGTGAGTATGTGGGCTTTGAAATTGATGTGGCACGCAAGCTTGCCGAGGATTTGGGCGTGGAACTGCAGCTTGTGCCCACCAACTGGGACGGTATTATTCCCGCGCTCTTAGCCAATAAATTTGATGTGATCATTGGCGGCATGGGCGCCACCACCAAGCGCAATCTGACCGTGAATTTCACCGTGCCCTACGATTATTCCACTATGGATATCATGGCAAACAAGGAAAAGGCAGGCAATTTGACGAGCCTCGCGGATTTCAATAATGAAAGCGTGGTAGTGGCTGTGCGCAACGGCTCAGCCGGGGCAACCTTTGCCAAAAAATATCTGCCTAAAGCAACGCTTCGTCTTTTCAATGAAGAAGCTCCAGCCATTCAGGAAGTACTGGCAGGGCGAGCCTTTGCTTTTGTCTCTTCCCGTCCGCTGCCAACCTTGGAAATTGCCAAGAATCCTGATAAGCTGTTCAGACCTTTTGAAATCACCGAGTATAAAGAACCTATTGCTTTTGCCGTGCGCAAAGGGGATTTTGATACGCTGAACGTGTTCAATACCTGGATCATCAATGTTCAAAGCATGGGCTGGCTCAAGGAACGTGCAGACTATTGGTTTATGGGAACCACATGGCAGGAACTCTTGCCGCAGAAGTAAAATATGGCATACATATTAGGCTCACAAAAACGGACATTTCGTACCATGAATGGTACGGATAAATTGTTTCTGCTCCTGTTTGGGGCAGGGGCTTTTTGGGTGCTCTCTATGCTTTGTGCTTCTGTGCAGGATTTTAGTTTGCAGCGCTTTTGCAGTTATCTTATCCGTATAGACGAAACAGGAAACTGGCAGGCGGGCTCTCTTTTGCAGGGACTTTTCACCACGCTTCGGGTCAGTTTCTGGTGTCTGGTGCTTGCCTTTGTCAGCGGTTTCTTCGTGGGCATAGTTTCCGCCCACAAAAGGGGACTGGCTTCTTTGCCCAGCCGCCTCTATGTGCTGGTGCTTCGGAATATGCCTCCGCTGATTTTGCTGTTTTTGGTCTTCTTCTTTGCTTCATCTTTGCTGACAGATTTGCTCATGAATATTGAATACAGTCTGGCAAAATCATCTTGGAAAGCCTGGTTTTATTTCTTTGTTGCCCCGGAAGGACAGCTGGACAGAATGGTGGCATGCGTGCTGACTTTAGGGCTTTACGAAGGGGCATATATTGCGGAAATTGTGCGGGCGGGCATTGAAAGCGTACCATACGGCCAATGGGAGACAGGCAGGGCAAGCGGGCTTACAACCTGGCAAATTCGCCGTTATATTGTTATTCCGCAGACTCTGCGGCAAAGCCTTGCTCCGCTGGCAGGACAGAGCATCAGCATTATCAAGGACAGTGCCATTGCCTCTATTATTTCCTTGCAGGAATTGACTTTTCAAAGTATGGAACTTATGAACGTTACCGGCAGAACTGTGGAACTGTGGATTTTGACGGCATTGCTCTATTACTGCCTGTGCCTCTTTTTGGAGAAAATCAGCCAAAAATGGGAACGCTCCATACAGTGGAAACCCTTGCACTAGAGCATTTTCAAGCCTTTGCTTAGAGCTTTCGCTGCTGACAGGCAACAGTGTATTGATTATACTTATTTGAATTTATAGGATTTATTTGTTTCTATGCAAAACGATTTTTTACCCATAAAACCTGAAACGCCGTGGCTTGCGCCGCTTGCCGGCTGGTCTGACTTGCCTTTCCGCCTGCTGTGCCGTGAGCAGGGGGCGGCTGTTGCCTGCACGGAAATGGTCAGTGCCAAAGGGCTTGTTTATGGGGGAAAAAATACGCAGGATTTACTGCAAACTACTGCAAAAGATTTTCCGCTTGTTGTGCAGATTTTTGGGGCGGAGCAGGAATTCATGCAAAAGGGTGTGCAGTTTTTGAAAGAGCGTGGCTTTTGCGCTTATGATGTCAATGTGGGCTGTTCTGTGAACAAGGTGGTCAAAACAGGTTCAGGTGCCGCCATGCTCAAGGATTTGCCAAATTTCTTTGCTGTGGCAAAGACTGTGATCGACGAAGTGCACAAGGATGCCGGGCATAAAATTGGCTTCAAAATTCGCCTTGGCTATTATCTTGGTGAAAAAGTGTATGAAGAAGTGGCGCAGCGCCTTCAGGATTTTGGAGCGGATTGGATCACCCTGCACCCCCGCTATGCCAAACAAAGTTTCAGCGGCGTGCCTGAGTATGAGGCTTTGGCACGGCTCAAGGAACTCATAGAAATTCCGGTGATTGCCAGCGGAGATTTGTTTACAGCCCGGGACGGAATTAGAGTTTTGCTGGAAACCGGGGTCAATGCCGTGATGTATGCCCGGGGCGCCATGAGCAATCCGCGGATTTTTGCCGAGCACAAATATTTATGGCAGTACGTGCAGGAAAAAGGCATAACGGGCAAGGATTTGGCAAATATTGAAATCCTCGATTACAACGAACTTTTTCCCAAAAGCCCTGAACAGATAAAGGCTGATATTTATGCGCTGATTATGGAGCATTTGGCGTACGCAAAAACGTATTGCCCTGCTCGGGCAGTCCTGCAAATGCGCACCATTGTGCCCCGCTATGTGCGTCACCTGGAAAACGCCAAACTCGTGCGTCAGGCCCTCATCAAATGCCGAACTTTTGAAGATTTGGATGCAGTGATCAATGAGTTTTTTGGATAGATTATTTTACAATAGATTTAAGCTGTCCAATTGCATACAAGGGTATGTTCACAAGCCAATTTTCCTTTTTGAAATCTGCCATGGAAGTACGGACAGAGATTTTTGGCTCGAATCTTTCCTGATAGGTTTTCAGGCTTTTCGCTTTCAGATTGACTTCTGCCTTGACCTCGACCGGAACGATTTGTTCTCCTGTATCCACAATAAAATCAACTTCACAGGAATTTCGATCATTGGTGTAATAATTGAGTCCCAAATCTTCCAGCGTTTTGAGCTGCTGGCAAACATACTGCTCCGTGAGAGCACCTTTAAATTCAGTAAATAAATCATTTCCGTCCAGCAGCGTACTTTGCCGAAGCCCAGCCATACAGCCAAGCAAGCCAATATCCACTACAAACAACTTGAATGCTTTCAAATCTTCATAAGCTTTCAGCGGAATGCCAGCCCCATTGACACGGCTGACCTTATGCACAAGCCCGCAGTCAGAAAGCCACATAATAGCTTTTTCATAGTCTTTTGCCCGTGCTCCTTCTCGTACCATGCCATAAATAAATTTTTTGTTCTCCTTTGCCAGTTGGGAGGGAATTGTGTTCCATATCATGCGTATTCTGGGAACAATTTCGTGCGGGGCGTGTTTGGAAAAATCCTGCTCGTAGGCGGCAAGAATTCTCTTCTGGATTTCACGGACTTCATTGAAATCTTTATTCTCAGCAAAATATTGGACAGCTTCCGGCATACCCCCCCACAAAATAATATTGTTTTAATGCTTCAATATAGGTGCTCTTAAAACTCGTTATCATCGGAAAATCTTGTTTATCAAGCAGCTTGGCAAAACGTTCCTGACCCATTGCCATAAGAAATTCAATGAAAGAAAGAGGATAGAGCCTTAGAAAATCCACTTTGCCCACAGGAAAAGATGTTCCCTCATGGAGCGCAATGCCAAGCAGAGAACCCGCACAAACAATATGAAATTGCGGTGCATTTTCGTAAAAATATTTGAGAGAAGAAAGAGCGCGCGGCACTTCCTGAATTTCATCAAAAATCAATAGGGTATTGTCTGGATCAATCTTTTGGCCTGCATACAATTCCAGCCCCATAATAAGGCGGTCAGTGTCTAAATCAGCAGCAAAAAGTTCTGCCATTTTGGAATTGGAGTCAAAATTGATATAGACAGTATGCGCATAGGCTTGACTTCCGAATTCTTTCATAAGCCATGTCTTGCCTACCTGACGGGCGCCCTCAATAATTAAGGGCTTACGGCATTTGCTTTCTTTCCATTTTAACAATTTTTCTATGGCTGCACGATACATATTGCAGCTCCATTCTTTTTTTATCGATGTATTAATAATAGAATATTACAAAAAATGCAGCGAAAAAATGTTGTATTAATACATTTTTTACACCGAATAAGTGCTGTATCTTTGCCACCGAAGGCGGCGAAGCCGTTTCTGTTATGCCGAGTATGCGAGGCTTACAGAAATGGACAGCAGAGATGCCACCGAGGGCGGCGAAGCCGTTTCTGTTATGCCGAGTATGCGAGGCTTACAGAAATGGACAGCAGAGATGCCACCGAGGGCGGCGAAGCCGTTTCCGTTGGAGATTGAAAGATTACTATCTACTTTTTACGATACAATTTTTTGTGATTATGCAAAGTTTTTTGCGCTTGCTCATTTCACTCTTTGGAAGCGATGAGTGTAACGAATTGCTGAAAAATGTGAAATAGGGGTAAGCATGGGGGCAGGGGGTGAGGGTTAGGGGACGTTAGTCCCCTATTGCTTACCACCATGCAAAAGCCTTGTTTTTAAATTTATATAAAAAGTTTTCTGAAGTTAAAACAAAAACTCCAATTTTTGGTCGGAGTTTTTTATGCAGATTTTTTTGTCTAAAAAATTATGCTAAAGCGGTGTTTATGCCCAAATAAGGGATATCTGCCTTTCTTTGTTCCGGGATAAGTTCTTCAAAGCTTAAGTACATATCTTTGTGATCATAAATTTCGCGCAGGAAGGCGTTATTGTGCTGGTGACCGGAGCAGCGCACTTCAAAAGCACCCTGCAAAGGCATGCCGAACATTGCCATATCACCCACAAAGTCTAAAATCTTATGGCGTACAAATTCATTGTCAAAGCGCAGGCCTTCAGGATTTAAAATTCCTTCTTCGTCCACAACAATGGCATTGGCTAAGGAGCCGCCAAGTGCCAGATTTTTGCTGTGCAGGTATTCCACTTCTTTCATAAAGCCAAAGGTGCGGGCAGAGGCAATTTCATCAAAGCTTTCAGGGGTAATTTCAAGAGCAAGACGCTGTACACCGATAGCTTTATGAGGAAAATCAATGGTATAATCCACATAAAAACCGTCGTAAGGGCGGGCGTTGATGGTTTTGCCGTTGGCTTCAAAGAGGAAAGGACGGGTAATTTTCGCCACTTTGCGCAGTGCGTATTGAGAGCGGATACCTGCTTTTTTGATCAAATTGGTAATGGGCAAGGCAGAGCCGTCCATAATGGGGATTTCTTTGCCAAACACATGGCATTCCACGTTGTCAATGCCAAGGGCAAGAAGCGCTGCCAGCAAGTGTTCCACAGTGGAAACATGGGTTTTTTCATTGGCGAGCGTGGTTGCAAGTTCCGTAGTTGAAACTACATAAGGATTTGATTTTATAATAGAAACTTCTTTTTTGTCGTGTATATGGAAACTAATGCCAGCGTCAATTTTTGCAGGCAGGAGCTTCATTTCCACATCTTTGCCGGAGTGGAGTCCAATGCCGGTATAGGTAATTGCGTGCATTAAAGTTTGTTGTAACATGTTTTTTCCTTTAGTTTTTTTACGTGGTGAAGTTACCACGGTCTCAATCAAAGGGAAAAATGCAAATTGTGTGCCAGAAATTTTTTTTATTAAAACCTTGTTATTTCAAATAATTATAAAATGTTGCTCCACAAAGATATTGTGTTCTTTTTACCACAATGGCATTCTTGCCACAAAAGTGTGGCAAAATTAACACACAAAAAAGTCTGGAAAAATTTATAACGTACTGGCTCCTGACAGGACTTTTTACGGGAGAGCAGCTGTCGTTGTAAAATTCTTTGCGATAGTTTGTTCTATGATTGTGTTAAGCTTTCGAGCTTTTGGGAGTGTTCGGGAAAAACTATCCTGCAAATATAATTAGTTCCATATAAAATCAATTTGGTAGACTCAAAAAAGTAAGAATGTGAACAGTTTTTTGCGCTTGTAATTTCACTCTTCGAAAGCGAGAGCGAAGCTCTTTGCTGGAGAAGTGTGAAATGGGGTAATGTTTAGTTTACCCCTTTGATCTGGGGAGCGGGAGTGAAGCTCCCACAAAAAAATTGCTTTACTAATGGGCTGCAATACAGTAGCCTTTTTACATTGCTTTGAATAAAACGAGGGGCATATATGGCTATTCAAAAATGGCGGCATAAAGATTTATTGGATGTAAGTTATTTATCTAATGAAGAAATTTTACTGATATTGGATAATGCAAAGCGTTTTCAGGAAGTGAATTTAAGAGCGGTGAAGAAAGTTCCCACATTGAAAGGGAAAACTGTCACCCTCTTTTTTTCTGAACCCAGCACCAGAACAAGACTTTCTTTTGATACAGCTGCAAAGCGGCTTTCTGCGGACACCTTTGCCCTTGGCAAGGCGGGTTCCAGCGTGCAAAAGGGTGAAAGTCTCAAAGATACGGCGCTGACCTTGCAGGCAATGCATCCTGATATTATTGTGATCAGGGATTCCAGTTCCGGAGCGGCGCAATTTTTGGCAGAACGCCTGGATTGCAGTATTGTCAACGGCGGCGACGGCTGGCATGCCCACCCCACTCAGGCTCTTCTCGATGCATTTTCTTTGCGCGAAGCATGGAAAGGTGAATTTGCCGGCAAGACTCTGCTCATTTTAGGCGATATCAACCATAGCCGTGTTGCTCGTTCCAATATTAACTGGCTGACCCGTTTTGGCGTCAAAGTGCGGATTTGCTCACCTAAAACGCTTTTGCCCCGTTATCTCGATGATTTTCCTGTGGAAGTGTATTCTGATTTACATAAAGCTGTGCAGGGGGTGGATGCGGTGATGTGTCTGCGTTTGCAGCTGGAACGTCAGGCAGCCGGCCTGCTTCCTGATCTGGGCGATTATTCCCGCCGCTATTGTCTGACTCACAAACATTTACAGGATGCGAAACCCGGCGCAAAAATCCTGCACCCGGGGCCCATGAACAGGGGGCTTGAAATTTCTGATGAAATTGCTGATTGTGCTGACAGCCTGGTTTTGAATCAGGTTTCTGCCGGTGTTGCCACGCGTATGGCGGTTTTGTATTTGTACGGCACAAGAAATGATGGTATAACGCTCAATCCGCAAGTGGGAGAATAAAATGATTTTATTCAAAAATGCTGCATATTTAGGAAAAACGGTTGACCTGCTCATCACCGAAAATGCAGAAGAAAACACAAAAATGGGTTTTTCTTTTGCAGAGGATGATTTTCATAAACATTACCAAAATTACGGATCAAACTACGGCAAACAAGGCGGACGTATTGTTGAGCTTAAAGAAAATATCACTGCTCCGGAAAATTGCACAGTTATTGATATGGCAGGAAAAGTCCTTTTCCCCAGCCTCATTGATGTGCATGTGCATTTTCGTGATCCCGGCATGGAATGGAAAGAAGATATCAACACAGGTCTGGAGGCTGCCCTGCACGGCGGCTATTCCCATGTCTTTTGCATGGCTAATACCAGTCCTGTCAACGATAATGCCGGCATTGTCCGCTATATGCTTGAAAAAGCCAGAAATACGCACCCGCACGGGCCTTTTCTGCATCCCGTTGCCGCTGCCACTCTTGGGCTCAAGGGCGAAGCGCTGACCCCGCTCGGCGAAATGGCAGAAGCCGGCTGTACCGTGGTTTCCAACGATGGTGTGCCGCTTACCAGTACGGAAATTGTGCGCCGGGTTATGGAATATGGCAGTGATCTTGACATGCTCTTTGTTGACCACTGCGAAGATCCGTTTCTTGCCCGCGGTGCGCACATGAACGAAGGCAAGCTTTCAGCAAAACTCGGCGTCAAAGGCCAGCCTGATATTGGTGAAGCCCTGCAGGTGGGACGCGATATTATGCTTTCAGAATACTTGCAGATTCCTGTGCACATCTGCCATGTTTCCTGCCGCAAAAGTCTTGATTTGATCAGGCGGGCAAAGGAACGCGGCGTGGATGTGACTGCTGAAACCTGTCCGCATTATTTGCTTCTCGATGAAAACGCCATTGATAATTACAACACCAATGCCAAAGTCAATCCGCCCCTGCGCGTCTGGGATGATGTGCTTGCCATGCGTGAGGGTGTCAAATCCGGGCTCATTGATTGTCTGATCACCGACCATGCGCCCCATTCAGCTCAGGAAAAGGAAAATCCGCTGGATATGGTGCCAAACGGTATCAGCGGTTTGGATACTGCCCTGACCCTGCTCTGGAAACTGGTGGGCGAAGGAGTTTTGACTCAGGAAGATATTGTGCGCGCCTATACCGTCAACCCCGGAAAGCGTTTCAAAGTGCCTTACAACAGCTTTGCCAAGGGTGATGTTGCTGACTTCTTCTTCTTTGACCCCAGCTTTGAATGGGTAGTCAATAAAGAAAACTTCCATTCAAAATCCGCCAATACTCCGTTCCTGGGACAAACTCTCAAAGGCCGCGTCTGCACCCACTACCTCGGCGGCAAAAAAGTTTTCTAGGCTGGATTTTTAAATTTTCAAGGAGACAACTTTTGAAAAAGTTTTCTCCTTGACCTCTTTCAAAACTTTTTAAGCTATTTTTATCTTTTTGAAATATTTCATACTTGCATAAACAACAAAACCGTTATGAACAAAGTCCGTAACGGTTTTGCGTTGAAGGGGTTTGGGGGCTTTTTTACGTATTGTTGGCATGGCGCAGCCATATAAAGCCTGCAATACGTTAAAAAGTTCTCGTCCTATCTCTGCTGTCTATTTCTCTGAGCCTCGTAAACTCGGCATAAGAGAAACGACTTCGCCGCCTTCGGTAGCGAAAAAATCAAGCCCGAAAGGGATTGCTTGATTTTTGAGGGAAATCATTTCCCCCTTACAAAAAGAATGTAAACAAAAAGAGTGCCTGTTTTCAGACACTCTTTTTTATATTTTAGCTAGTTATAATTATCCAATGGTTGGAGCTGTGAAGGTACGGGCAGCAAGTTCTCTGTCGAGCATGAGAAGACCTTTTTTGTCGTCGCCGATAAGGCGGAGAGTGCCAAGAATGGTGGAAGCGGTAGCTTCTTCTTCAACTTGTTCTTTGATATACCAGTCAAGGAAGCTGAGGGCTGCGCGGTCGTGAGCTTCGTCAGCAACGTCCATGAGCGCACTGATTCTTTCGGTTACAAATTTTTCATGTTTGAGCACTTGTTCAAAAATAGCAACCGGGGTATTGCCTTCAACAACAGGTTTATCGATTGCTTCGAGTTTGAGGGAACCTTCACGGTCGTTCAAGTAATTGAAGAGGCCCATGGCATGAGCGCGTTCTTCTTGAACTTGTACGTCAAACCAGTTGGCAAAGCCATTGAGATTTTGTTCAAGGAAATAAATCTTCATGGCAAGGTAAAGATATTCAGAATATAATTCTTTGTTGATTTGGTCGTTGAATGCAGCTTGCAATTTTTCGTTCATCATAATTTTTTCTCCTTATTTTTTTGAATTATTATAGGAGGATGGCAGAATGCAGTAAGGCTTCCTCTATATAATTGTTCTTTGAATAGATTGTTTCTTTCACATTCCTTATGCTTTGTCAAGTTCCTGTTGTAAGAAAATATGTTTTTACAGGCGCTTGGAAGAGCTTTTTCCTTGCTTGTAACCCGTGAATAGTATATATTTTTTGTGAAAAGAAAAGAATGAAAATTGGAAGTTTTTCTGAAGGATAGTATATGCAAACAATACTGGTTGTGGGCGGGGCAGGCTATATTGGTTCTCACACGGTGAAAGAACTGCTGGATTATGATAACACGGTGATTGTTTTTGATAATTTAATGTATGGCCACAGAGAAGCTGTGGATAGGCGCGCAATTTTTGTGCATGGGGATTTGCTGGATACGTTTTCATTGCAGACGGTTTTTCGCCGGTATAAAATAGATGCTGTGGTGCATTTTGCGGCATTTACCTATGTTGGGGAAAGTGTTCTTGACCCGCAGAAATATTATTATAATAATGTGGTGGGCACGATTAATTTACTTTCTGCCATGCTGGCAGCGGACTGCAAGAAGATTGTTTTCTCAAGTACTTGTGCTACATACGGTGAGCCAAAATATATGCCTTTGGACGAACTCCATACGCAAAATCCCATCAATCCCTATGGCAAAACAAAATTGATGATTGAGCAGATTTTTGCTGATTATGAAAAAGCCTATGGGCTGAAGTATATTGCTTTGCGTTATTTTAATGCCGCGGGAGCAAGCCCGGACGGGGTTCGCGGAGAAAGCCATGATCCGGAAACGCATTTAATACCTCTTGTGCTCAGGGCAATTAAGGGCGAGCTTGAAACTCTCCGTGTTTTTGGTACAGATTATGATACACCTGACGGAACATGCATTCGCGATTATATCCATGTGGAAGACTTGGCAGCTGCCCACCGGCTTGCTTTGGATAAAGCGGATGAATTTTGCGGCGGTATCAATTTAGGCACTGGCATTGGCACAAGCGTACAGGAAATTATTGACAGTGCAGAGCGGGTAACGCAAAAGAAATGCCCTGTGCAGTATGGAGAAAGAAGAGCCGGCGACCCTGCCAAACTTTTTGCAGATAATAAAAAGGCAAAAGAAATTTTGGGCTGGAATCCAAAATATACCAATATAGAAACTATTCTTGAAACAGCGTGGAACTGGGAAAATAAACGGACATTTTAATTCAGATTGAAGAAAAATGAGAGAAATGGACTGAATATGATGTATAATTTCTATTGGATAGCAGAAAGATGAAAACAATACTTGTGACCGGGGGCACTGGTTTTATAGGCTCAAACCTGTGCATACGGCTTGTGCGTGAAGGTAGCCGTGTTTTGTGTGTTGATAATAATTATACAGGTTCATTGGATAATATTGCTGAAATTGCGGAAGATCCGAATTTTCAATTTATCCTGCATGATATTTGCGAGCCTTTGCAGATTGAGGAAAAGATTGACCAGATTTATAATTTGGCTTGTCCTGCTTCTCCGCCTGCATATCAGGGAAAATATGCCATCAGAACCACGAAAACCTGTGTGCTTGGGGCGCTCAATATGCTTGAGCTGGCGAAGAAAAATAATGCTGTGATTTTGCAGGCTTCCACTTCAGAAGTCTATGGGGATTCTCTTGTGCACCCTCAGGGGGAAAGTTATCGCGGCAATGTGAACCCCATTGGGGTGCGTGCCTGTTATGATGAAGGCAAACGCTGTGCGGAAAGTCTGTTTTTTGATTATCACAGGCAGGAGGGCGTGGCGATCAAGGTTGTCCGAATTTTTAATACCTATGGCCCTAAAATGAACCCCAACGACGGGCGGGTTGTCTCCAATTTTATTTGTCAGGCTTTGCTCGGCAAAGATATCACGATTTATGGGGACGGCCTGCAAACACGTTCTTTTTGCTATCTTGATGATACAGTAGAACTTATCATCCGCATTATGAACAGTGAGAGAAGTTTTACCGGGCCTGTCAACACGGGCAATCCCGGGGAATTTACAGTGAAGGAGCTTGCGGAACAAGTGCTGGCAAAAGTGCAGACTTCTTCAAAAATTGTCTATAAAGATTTGCCTGCCGATGATCCCTGCAAGCGCTGTCCTGACATCAGCCTTGCCATGGAAAAATTCGGATGGAAACCAACAGTAAAATTGTCAGAAGGGCTTGATAAAACAATAGAATATTTTAAAACACGGATACAGGAATATAGAGGATGAAAGCTGCAATTATTGGAACAGGATATGTGGGCTTGCCCACTGGTGTTGGCCTTGCCGCGCTTGGGCATACTGTTATTTGTATTGACAGAGAAAAGAGCAAAATCGACGCTCTCAAGGCAGGCCACATTACTCTTTATGAGGACAGGCTTGAGGAATTATTTCATGAAAACGTGAAAGCAGGCAGGCTTTCCTTTACCACAAGCATGCAGGAGGGCGTATCTCAGGCGGATATTGTGATTATCGGGGTTGGAACGCCGCCTCATCCCGTGAAGAAAGAAGCTGACATGAAATATGTGTATGCCGCTGTTACAGAGCTTGCAGAACATTTGCAGGGGTATACGGTTGTTGCCATAAAATCTACAGTAACGGTTGGTACTGGCGATGATGTGGAGATTTTGATTAAAAAGAAAAATCCAGCAGCGCATTTTGATGTTGTTTCTTTGCCTGAATTTTTGCGCGAAGGCTATGCTGTCCATGATTTTTTCAATCCAGACCGCGTTGTTGTGGGAACAAATTCTGAAAAGGCAAAAGCATCAATCCAAGAATTATATAAACCTCTTGCAGAAAAAACGACTATGCTCTTTGTGGGACGGCGTTCAGCGGAAACCATAAAATATGCATCCAATTCTTTCCTTGCAATTAAAATCCATTATATCAATGAAATGGCAAACTTTTGCGAAAAAACAGGGGCAGATATTGAGGAAGTTGCCAAAGGAATGGGGCTTGATAACAGAATTGGGCCAAAATTCCTCCACGCGGGGCCCGGTTACGGGGGAAGCTGTTTCCCAAAGGATACTTTGGCCATGCTCTATATGGCAAGACAGAATGATGTTGAAATGGCACTGATTCATACGTCCATTGAGGGAAACCGCAGACGGAAAATTCAAATGGCAGAACGGATTTTAAATGCCGTGAAAGGCATCGAAAAACCAAAAATTGCCGTGTGGGGACTTGCCTTTAAAAATGGCACTGATGATTGCAGAGAAAGCCCTGCTGTTGATATTATTGGAGAACTGCTTGATTATCCGGTAGAAATAGCTGCCTATGATCCAAAGGCAAAAGAAAGTGCCTTTAACTTGCTTGGCCATAAAGTCCAGTATGCGGATTCCATGTATGAAGCTGTGCAGGATGCTGATGTTTTAGCGATTTTAACCGAATGGGAAGAGTTTAAACAAATTGATGTGGAAAAACTCAGCTCCCTGATGAGAAAGAAAAAAATCGTCGACTGCAGAAACCTGCTTGATAAAAAGACAATGCTCGATCATGGCTTTTCCTATCAGGGTGTTGGCAGATAAGAAATTATTAAAAAGAAATGCAATAGATAAAATAAAAGCCGTCTTGCGTAAACAACAGGACGGCTTATTCATTCTTTATTCCTTATTGGCTATTTTTCCTGAGCTATTTTTTCTAAATAGGGGGCCAATAAATTTTCAGTTAAGTATTCACTTCCATACATAGAAAGATGATCATCATCAGAGTACAATGAATTTCCTTTTTCATCAAAGAGGGAACATTTGTCATGGGGGCAAAAAACATCTATTCCATTAATAATTTCAGAGCCTTGGATCTTGTCTAATATTTGTAAATATTCTTTTTGGTTTTCATATACACTTTCTTTTGATATCCAGGCTTGATCATGTGATTTTGTTTTAAAACTATATCGGTGAGAAATGAATTGTTTCGGCTCAAAAGGTAAAACAGGGTTCTCGGAAACAATAAAAACATGTTTTCCATGATCTTGTAATGCAGTAACTGTATTTTGCAATTGTGATTGATAATTCTCTACAAAAAGTATAGGATGAAAATTTTTGTAATCAAGATCTTTTCCTTGTATATATAACATACCCCGCAAGAAAATAAAAACATATTTAATATTCGTATTAGATTTTAGGAAATTAAATGCCGCTTCTTGTTTCTTTTCTTTTTTTAAACCATCATACCGATATGTAAAAAAGACAGCATTCATTTTCAATTCAGTACATTTTTTGGCTATACCATAAAACGCGGCATAGGCATGACTATCGCCAATAACAGCAATTGTTTTATTAGAATAGGGATTTTTAAAATTGGCATATCCATGAATATTTGTTTCAGGAGTATATTTAAATACAATATCATTATTTCTATATGAAGGCATTTTTATTGTTGGATCGTTGATATCAAAAAGTTCTCCTTTGTAATAACTTCCTATTCCTATTGTAAAAATTCCGAGCATTAATATTAATAACATACCTGTAATTTTATTTTTATTGAGTTTTCCAAAGCGAATGGGTCTTTCTATGTAACAATATGTTATAATTGAAAGAAGAAGTGCAGATAAAATACAGATAATACGAATGAATATCCATTGATAAGGTTCTAGAAGATCACCATTTAATATTATGCAAAAGGAAAGCAAAGGCCAGTGCCATAAATACAGAGGATAGCTAATCAGTCCAATACCCACTAAGAGTTTATGGGAAAGAATTTTTCTATTGAAATAAGCAGACGTTCCTGCGCTGATGATAAGTACTGCTCCTAAAACAGGCCAGACAGCACGATGTCCAGGAAAGCTGTGAAAATGGCAAATTTGCAGTGAAATAATCAATAAAATAAAACCCAATAGGGCTAAAAGATTATTTAAAGAGTAATTCTTTTTTTCTGAGAAGTCTTTCTTTAATATTTTACAAAATAAGTCATTAATTTTTTGTCCTGTTTTTTGTAAGAATTGAACAGGGAAAAGCGTATGCCAGGCAAGTAAAACCCCTGCAAAAATTTCCCAAAAACGGGTAAAAGGCATATAAAACATTAATTCACGTTGCTTTTGGTAATAAAAGAACAAGTTAGCGCCAAAAGAAAGAAGAAAAAATATCCCAATAATCAGCAGAACATTGTATTTTCTTTTCCAGGAAAAAGCTAAAATAAGGGGAATAATAAGATAAAATTGCTCTTCAACACCTAAACTCCAAAGATGTAATAAAGGTTTTAATGAAGATTGCGTATCCCAATAACCAGCTTCAAAAAAGTATATAAAATTGGCGATAAAACTTGTTCCGCCAGCAAGATGTTTCCCAAGCATTTGAAATTCATTTTGGAAAAGTAAACAATACCCAGCAATTAAAACCGTAAATAAAACTAGTAAAAGGGCTGGAAAAATACGCACAATACGGCGCACATAAAATTGCAAAAATGAAAAATTGTTTAGGGAAAGATTTCGTAAAATAATAGAGCCAATTAAATATCCAGAAATCACAAAGAAAATATCAACACCAATAAAACCTTGCTTCAAAACAGTTGGAAACGCATGAAAAAATATCACGAAGCACACAGCTATGGCGCGCAGTCCATCAATATCTGGACGATAAAAATTGGTATAGATTTCTGGCGTATTTTGGTTCATTTTGCCCTCAAAAAGAATGGGGGCAGTCTAATATATATATATATAAGTCAAGTCCGAAAATTTTACAGCTCTTTTGAAAGAGGGAAAATTGTTAATAAAATAGTATAGATTATTCTATGTTTGAAAAGAAAGAAAAAGCCGTCTTGTTCGCACAGGACGGCTTTTCTATTGTATTGGATATTATTAATTTACTTTTTGCTTTCTTTTGCCCAGCTGTCTTTGAGGGTTACAGTACGGTTGAAGACAGGCTTTTCCGGGGTGCTGTCGTAGTCCACGCAGAAATAGGCAAGGCGTTCAAACTGCACTTTTTCACCAACCGGCAGGGTTGCAAGCCAGGGTTCAGCGTAGGCGGTGACAACTTTCAGGCTGTCCTTATTGATAAGATCAGTGAAGTTTTCCACGTCCTCAGCAGCAGGGTTATCCATGGGGAAGAGGTGGTCGTAAAGGCGCGCTTCAATGGCTTTGGCGTGTTTTGCGCTGACCCAGTGGATAGTTCCTTTGACCTTTCTGCCGTCAGGGGATTGTCCGCCCTTGGAGGCAGGGTCATAGGTGCAGATGAGCTCTTTAATGGATCCGTCAGGATTTTTGATAACTTCCTTGCAGGTAAGAAAATAAGCATAACGCAGGCGCACTTCATTGCCGGGAGAGAGACGGAAGAATTTTTTCGGCGGATTTTCCATAAAATCATCCCGTTCAATATAGAGCTCACGGCTGAAAGGCACATCGCGCCTGCCGTAGCTTTCATCTTCCGGATGCAGCGGGCAGCTGAAGATTTCTTCCTGATCTTCAGGGTAATTTTCAATAATCACCTTGACAGGATCAAGCACAGCCATGAGGCGCGGGGTAATGGCATTCAAATGTTCACGCACGCAAAATTCCAATAAATTATAATCCACCATACTGTCCGCAGCACGGGCAACGCCGATTTTCGCACAGAAATTACGAATAGATTCAGGGGTATAGCCGCGGCGGCGCAAACCGCAAATGGTCGGCATGCGGGGATCATCCCAGCCGCGCACGAAATTATTCTGTACAAGGTGGATGAGTTTGCGCTTGGAGAGCATCACGTGGGTAAGATTCAAGCGTGCAAATTCAATTTGCTGTGGATGATAGAGATCCAGTGCATCCAGCACCCAGTCGTAGAGTTCACGGTTATTTTCAAATTCCAGCGTACAAATGGAATGGGTAATATGTTCGATACTGTCGGAAATGCAGTGGGTGAAATCGTACATGGGATAAATATTCCATTTATCGCCGGTTTTGTGGTGGTGTGCATGGCGGATGCGGTAAATGGTCGGGTCACGCATAATAATGTTCGGGGAAGCCATGTCGATTTTCGCGCGCAGAACCATTTGTCCGTCGGCAAATTCACCGGCGCGCATACGGCGGAATAAATCAAGATTTTCTTCCACAGAGCGGTTGCGGTAAGGGCTTTCCTTGCCGGGCTCGGTCAGAGTTCCGCGGTATTCACGAATCTGGTCAGCGTTCAGCTCACAAACATAGGCTTTGCCGCGTTTGATCAGCTCTTCCGCCAGTTCGTAGAGTCTGTCAAAATAATCAGAGGCATAGTGAATTTCGCCGTTCCAGTTAAAGCCCAGCCATTTTACATCTTCCTGAATGGAATCAACATATTCTGTATCTTCCTTGACAGGGTTGGTGTCGTCAAAACGTAAATTGCATAATCCATTGTAATCTTTAGCAATACCAAAGTTCAAACAAATGGATTTTGCATGCCCGATATGGAGATAGCCGTTTGGTTCTGGGGGAAAACGAGTGTGAACACGAGAATCAAAGCGTCCGCTTTCATTGTCCTGGTTAATTCTCGTACGGATAAAGTCAATTCCTGCTTTTTCTTTTTCGTCCAAATTACTCATAATTGCCTCATAAAATAAGAATGAGCAAAAGTATACAGAATTATTGCCTAAAAGTCGAGCGAATAAAATACACATTGCAGCCATAAAATTTTTCAGCGCAAAAAAATTTTATAAAATTTTTTCTTGAATAAAAATACATAGTTAGAATGGCATTTTGTCCGTAAAGAAAATTTTTTTTGTGCGCACGGCGTAAAAATTTTTGCGTAACTCCAAAAATTGAAAGAGGGATTTTTTATAATTCTTTATTTTTATTGAAGAAAAATATCTGCCTGATTGCTTGAAAATTCCCTGTCAACCGGGGGTGCTGCCTGATATCTGCCTGTTATCTGCCTGTCAAATCCATAAAAAGGGAAAATACCCCGTGTTAGAACACAAAAAACAGCAATGGCTGAACGAAAACAATAAGGCAGATATATGACAATCCCAAGTTCACTCTTAATTCAGGAAATTATGTATTATGAAGGCTTTTCCAAAAAGCCTGTTTTGAATCGTCTGGGCGTGGCCTGCATTGGCTATGGTTTCCCCTTGTGGGAAGAGGCGCTCGCTATTTTGCACGGCAACAGCAAATTAGCCCGGAGTATAAAAAACAGCATGCCGAGGGAACAGGAAAACATGGATTTAGGCATGAAACGGCTTTTAGCTTTGCCGCTGACCGTGACAGAAAAGCAAAGCAGAGAACTCCTGGTGCAAAGTCTTTTGTATTATGCCGAGGAGCTCTCCAAAAAATACGCGGGCTTTCGGCATTTGGTCAACCAGTGCGGCGGGGAAGCTGCTATTTATCCGCAAAGCAGTTTTGCCCATTATGAAGGACTCATCGCTTTGCAAAATCCTGTACCTGCCGCGAAAGGAACAGAAAAGACTGACGAAAAGGGCAGGAAGAAAACTCAATATACAGCTGCCACCAAAAAGCAAAGCATTTCATTTTTGCAAAACAGCTCTCTATTAAATAGCACAGAACGCCCCCTGCATCCGGCATTTTTGCAGTCCTTTTATTCTTCATCCGAGGCTTTTGCCGGGGCAAATCCTTTCCAGTCTCTCAATTTCTTTGGCAAAAATAAAAAGAAGAAAAAGAAAAAAGAAATGCCTTTTTTCGCGCTGACCAAGCAGGAACAAGCCCTTCTGCGCGTGGACAGCGTGCTTTTTGTGACGCACCTTTTGGGTTTGGAAATTACTTTGCAAATGCATGATTTCTTCCTTGCTTTGCAGCAGGATAATTATGCCGAGGCAAGCAGTCAGCTTTTAGGCCACAGCGCCAATGCGTATTTTGGGGCGATTATGGCGATCTTAGCGCGCCGCATTCGCGAAGCAAGCCTTGAATACAAAGACATGGCACTGCAAAAGGCAGATCTTCCCAAAACGCCAAAGCGCGGCAGAAAACCTAAAAGCTATATTCTGCAATATTTTCAAAACCGCGGCAATTCTCAGCAAAAAAATTTCGGTTATGGAGGACAAAACGGACAAAGGGCAGGAGCAGTTTATGGCGCATAATCTTGTGAAAATAAAGAAAAATGGCACCATAAATCTTCTGCCGACCCGTGAACAGGCAAAGAAATTCTATGCTAAAGTCCACAGAGCCTATTATGCCGATTTGCAGGAAAAAACGCAGCAGGATGTACTCTCTTCAGAAGAGACAGCATCGGAAAATTCCCCGGCAGCGGTTTCCAAAAATTCAAAAAGTGCAAAAACTGAAGTACATCTTCTTGTACCTGCCAAAAGCAAACAGGAACTGGCAGAGGAAATCCCTTATTTTGAGAATATGCCCCTTTCTGATGATATCAAAGCCTTGCTTTGTCACGATCTCTTTTATTTGCTGGTTTACGGCATGGGCCGCAAGGATATGGACAAGGACTGGCTTTTTGCCCGCTGCCGTGAAGTGCAGCAAAGCCCCAATAATCATTTGGATTTATGGGCACGCGAGCACTACAAGTCCACCATTATTACCATTGGGCTGACTATTTTGAATGTTTTGCAGGATCCCAATATCACTGTCGGCATTTTCAGCCATACCCGTCCCATTGCGAAAGCCTTCTTGCGCCAAATCAAACGAGAATGGGAAACCAATCTGCTTTTGCAGGCGTATTATCCCTGTATTACCCCGCCGGAAAAGGGCGAGGCGCGCACCCGCACCTGGAGTGAGGACGGCGGACTTATTGTGCGGCGTGAGGGCAATCCCAAGGAAGCAACTATTGAGGCGTGGGGGCTGGTGGACGGCCAGCCCACGGGCAAGCACTTTTCCCTGCTTATTTATGATGATGTGGTGACCTTGGAGTCTGTGACCACGCCGGAGCAAATCAAAAAGACCACAGACGCCTGGCGTCTTTCCCTCAATTTAGGCGCGCGGGACGGTAATTTGCGCATGATTGGCACGCGTTACCATGCGTCAGACACCTATCATCTGATTATGGATCAGGGTAGCGTAACACCGCGTATTTATCCCGCCACAGTGGACGGGCAGGCGCAAAGCAAGGCTGTCTTTCTGGCGGATGAGGTACTAAAGAAGAAACGCCGTGACATGGGGGCATACGTTTTTGCCTGTCAAATGCTGCAAAATCCTTTGGCAGACAATGCCATGGGCTTCAAAAATTCCTGGTTTCAAACGCTCCCCAGTGACACGGCCATAAAGCCCGGTTTTTCCGCCAATATGAACCGTTATATTTTGGTTGATCCTGCTTCCAGCAAGAAAGAGGGCTCGGACTACACCTCCATGTGGGTGGTGGGGCTCAATCATGATGGATTTTATTATGTGCTGGACGGTGTGCATGATCGGCTTGCCCTGCATGAACGGGCTGAGGCGCTGTTTTCTCTGCACAAAAAGCACAGACCGCTGGCGGTGGGCTATGAGCAGTACGGCATTCAGGCAGATATTGAACATATCAAATACCGTATGGAGCAGGAAAATTACCGCTTTTCCATTACCTCCCTTGGCGGTGCCATGGCAAAAACCGATCGCATACGCCGCCTTGTGCCGATTTTTGAGCAGGGGCGCATGTGGTTCCCACACCGTTTGGTTCAGCTTCGGGTGGATAAAACAGTCACGGATTTGGTGCAGGATTTTTACCGCAATGAATATTTGAATTTTCCCGTGGCAGAACACGATGATATGCTGGACTGTTTATCACGCATTTTAGACAGCAAGCTGGGGGCAGTTTTCCCGCTTGCCTTGGAAAGCAATGCTTTTGCAGGCGGGGAGGCGTTCTTTGTCAAATAATCTTTCTTACTATTCCTATCAGACTCTTTGGGCAAAGCAGCAGAATTTTGAAGTGCTGTATACTTTTTGGAAACAATTTCAAGAAGATAAACTGAATCCTGTTTTGTTCTTTGACGGGGAAATGGCAGATTTTGCCAGCTTTCGGATGTGGCTTACCGCAAAGGACAAGGATGCCCGCTTTGTGGCTGGAGCTGACGGCAAAATCAAGGCTCTCTACTGGCTCAATAATCCCCTTTGCAAGAGCGTGATGATTCATTTTTGCTTTTTGCGTGACGCCTTTTGCGAGCAGGAAGCTGTCGGGCTCTATGTGGTGAAAAGCCTTTTATTTTGCAAAGATACCAAGGGCGACTACGTGCTTTCAGCTTTGTACGGGCTGACGCCAAAGCCTTACCGCCATGCCCTTGCCTTTATCCAAAAACTGGGCTTTCGACTGGCGGCAGAACTGCCTGAGGCTTGCTTCTTTGCGCGCAAAAATGCGTATAAGAGCGGAATAGTCAGCATATTAACACGGGAACAAATACGGGCACGAGAATAGCTACATATCTCAAAGAAAATATATGGGGGTGCGAGGGAGCGGTAGCCGTTAGCGAGTTTACGAGCTTTACGGATAGCGACAGCAGAGATGATTATCTCCCCCGAAAAATAAAAAAATATTAAGGAGGTTTATATGGGCGGCGGAGGAAAACATTATTCAGCGCCGGCATCGGCAGAAGTGGAAATTCCTGCTCCAGCGCCAGTGGAAGCTGATACCAGCGTGAAACAGGCAGGGGATGAGGAAAGACGGAGACGTGCCAGCGCTTTGGGGCACTCTAAAACAGTGCTGACAAGCGGCTTAGGTTTGGAAAGTACTGCCAACAGTCAGAAAAAGACACTGCTTGGCGGCTAGGGGCGGCGCTATGGAAAAAGAATGTGTTCAGCATGTTTTGCGGCGCTTTCATGAACTTGAGAAGGAGCGGCGCACATGGGAAGAACAGTGGAAAGAAATTGCTGCCCTCATGCTCCCCAATAAAGGGAAATGGTCGGCAGAAAGCCATAATAAAGGCTTCAAGAAACACGGAGAAATTGTAGACAGCACGGCGCTCTATGCCCTGCGCATTTTGGCAGCCGGCATGCACGGAGGCTTAAGCTCTCCTGCTCGTCCGTGGTTTCGCTTTGCTTTGAAAGACAAGGAATTGGAGCAGGCTGAAGGCATTGGCAAGTGGCTTCAGGATACACAGGAGCGGGTGCATGCGGTGCTTTCCGGTTCTAATTTTTATCCCACTGTGCATGCTCATTATGCGGAACTGGCGGGTTTTGGCACTGCCTGTTTCTTGATTGAAGAGGATCAGGATGAGGTGATCCGCTGCCGCAATTTGACCATTGGCGAGTATTACCTCGACTGTGATGCCAAGGGGCGGGTCGATACGCTCTATCATACCATGAGCATGAACGCACGGCAGATTATGCAGCGTTTTGAAGCGTATCCGGAGCGGATTAAGGAGCTGGCAGAAAAGGACAGTTTACAGACCTTTACGGTGATCCATGCCATTGAGCCGCGCGTAAAGTACGATCCCAATAAGATTGACGCCCGCAATCGGCGTTATGCATCCTATTACGTTTTGCAGGGGCAGGGCAATTTTCTGCTGGAAGAGGACGGCTACGAGGAATTTCCGGCCTGCTGCCCGCGCTGGGATGTGACAGGGCAGGATGTGTACGGCCGCGGCCCGGGCATGGATGCTCTGCCTGATGTGCATATGCTCCAGCGTATGCGGCAGGACGGTTTGCAGGCTTTGGAACTGGAAATCAATCCGCCCATGAATGTGTCTAATTCTTTGCGCAATCAGGGCGGGGAGTTTTCGCTGCGTCCGGGCTTTGCAAACTTTGTGGATATGAACAGCCAGCTGCCGTCCATTACCCCAACCTATCAGATACAGGCAAATTTACAGGCGCTGGATGCTTATTTACAGCAAATACGCCGGCAAATCGGCGAGCATTTCTATAAGGATTTATTCCTGCTTCTGACCCAGTCTGACAAACGCATGACCGCCACAGAAGTTTATGAGCGCAATGCAGAAAAGTTGCTCATGCTGGGCCCCACGCTGGAACGGCTGAGAAGTGAACTCTTCCAGCCCCTGATTCAGCGCGTTTTGGGGATAATGAAGCGTTACGGCAAAATACTGCCCACGCCCCCGCTCCTGCAGGGCAGGGAATGGGAAATTGAAATGCAGTCAAGCCTTGCTCTGGCGCAAAAAAGTACAGATATCAGCGCCATTGAAAATATTATGGCCTTTGCCGGGAATCTTGCAAAGATCAGCCCGGAAGTGCTGGATAATTTGGATTTGGATGAAATGCTGGTGCACAATGCCAAGCTTTTAGGCGTGCCCCTTTCCCTTTTGCGGGGCAGGGAACAGGTACTTGCCCTGCGCGAAGTGCGAAGAATGGAAACTGCCCAAAACATGCAGGAGCAGAAAGCCTGGCAAATACTGGAAAAAGGCACCGCCATGGCAAAGGAGCTCAGTGAAGTAGATCTCAACAGCAAAAATCTTGCCGGTTCTTTAGTGGAAAGTTTGCAGGCTCCAGCAAAAACAGAAGAGGAGTAACCATGAAACAAAAAGAATTCTGGCAGGAAAAAGGCTCACAAAAAGAGCTCGAAGGACAATTTCAAGCGGATTTGCTGTTCATTGCTCAAAGCGAGCAGGGCAGACGCTTCTTGAAAGATTTGCTCCTTGCTGCCGGCGTATTTGCTGAAATTCCCGTGGCAAACCCCAATGTCTATGCCTATCTTGAAGGCAAGCGAAGTCTGGGGCTCATGCTCTATCACCGTCTTTATGCACTCGGCGCAAAATATCTTATCCAAATTCAGGAACAAGAATAAGGAGAAATTATGGCAGAAACAGAAATTATTATTCGTCCGCAAACGGCTTCACAAGCAGGTCAGGGGACAGGCACGGCGGCAGAAAGTTCACAAGCGCAAAATCCTGTGCCGGCGGCACAGGCAGCTTCCGTTGCAGCTTCCCCTGCTGCTCCGGTTGCAGCTCAGGTTATTGTTCCGTCAGAACAAACCGCAGAGGCAGTGCAGGCTCCAGCGGCACAGGAAACACTGCTCACAAAAGCACAGCTTCTAAGCCCTGAGGATTATGTCTTCCAGTTTTCCCCGGAAACCGTGGTGGATACTCTGCTTATTGATGAGTTCAAACGCTTTGCCTTTGAGCAGAATATGAGTCTTGAAAATGCCCGGCTCATGGCCAGGTTCTATGAAAAATACGTGCTGGGGCAAAGCAAAAAGCAAAGTCAGGAACAGGAAGAACTTCTAAAGTCCATGCAAAAGGCTTGTGAAGAAGACAGTGAATTTGGCGGCATGGGCTTTTACGACAATATGCGTTATGCGCGGGCGGCAATTTTGCGCTTTGACGACGGCTCACTGGCAAAAATCCTCAACGATACAGGCTTTGGCTCTCATCCGGAAGTGGTGCGCTTTATGTACCGCGTGGGCAGGGCGCTGGCAGAAAAGGAAATGCCGAGAGCCAAGGAAAGCCCGGCAGAACGTTCTGTGGCCGAGCTCTTTTATCCGTCCATGGTGAAAGAGTAACGGATAAAAGAGTAATGAGTGAAATAACTCATTATTTTCAATATATTAACAATATTTAATTTCTATAAGGAGCAACAATGAGTGCAAATGCAGTAACCTTGCTTGATTGTGCAAAACGTTTTGACAGCACAGGCAAAATCGCCAAATTAGTGGAAATTATGGCGCAAACCAATGAAATTTTGGAAGACGCTCTTTGGCTTGAAGGCAATTTGCCCACCGGCCACAGAACCACTATCCGCACAGGGCTTCCTTTTGCCACCTGGCGCCTTTTGAACTATGGCGTGCAGCCCAGCAAAAGCACCACCAAAAGCGTGGACGACAGCTGCGGCATGCTCGAAGCCTATGCCGAAGTGGATAAATCTCTGGCTGATTTGAACGGTGCCAGTGCGGACTGGCGCATGAGCGAAGAAGCGGGCTTTGTGGAAGCCATGAATCAGGAAATGGCAAAGACCCTTTTCTATGGCAATACCCACGAAGAGCCGCAAAAGTTTATGGGCTTAAGCCCCCGCTACAATGCTCTTTCCGGCTTTGACAGCGCGGAAAACGTACTCAATTTTGGCGGCAAGGGCAAAACCAACACTTCTGTCTGGCTTTGCGGCTGGGGTGAAAGCACCATGCACGGCATTTTCCCCAAGGGTTCTCAAGCCGGTCTGCAAATCAAAGACCTTGGCGAACAAACACTGCTTGACGACAACGGCGGGCATTATCAGGGCTATCGTAGCCATTTCAAATGGGATTGCGGTCTTTCCCTTCGTGACTGGCGCTATGCTGTGCGCATCTGCAATATTGATACTGCAAGTTTTGCGAATATTATCAACGGCACAACCCAAAATGCCGGCACAAACCTTATCCGCCTTATGATTGCAGCCGCCAACAAAATTCCTTCCGCGAACAAGGCGCAAATGGCGTGGTACATGAACAGAGATGTCAAGACTATTCTTGATATCATGGCCATGGAAAAAGCCAATGTGCAGCTTTCCATTGAGCAAATCGAAGGCAAGCCTGTGACCCATTTCCTTGGCATTCCTATCCGCCGCGTGGATGCGCTTCGCAACGACGAGGAAGCCCTTGTATAAGGGCGACGAGTCGTTTCGTATAGAGCGAAGAGGCGCTAGTGGAAAATTTTGCTAACATTTCAAAATAAAAGGAAAATCTATGTATTTAGACAAAGAATTGCTTTTCTCTCATGCTCAAAAAATCACCAAAAGTCAGGCCAGCGAAAAATGTCTTGATCTTGGTGTTATGGAAGGCACAGGCATGCCCATTTTCCCCACTGTGCAGGTGGCTGAAGGCTTTGCCGGGCTTGAGACCCTCACTGTGCATATCCAGTCTTCCAATGCGGATAAGCCTTTGGAAAGCCTTGCTGAAAGCGATTGGCAGACTATTTTATCCAGCAAAGTTCTTGCGGCAGAAGACGTGGCAAAACCCTGTTCTTTAGCCTTTGGCTCTTTGCCTCCAAAAGCCGGTAAATACTTGCGCGTGTATTATGAGGTGGATGAAGCAGCCTCAGCAGGGGCAATTACCGCTGGTCTTGTGCTCGACAGACAAGGCTAAGGCTTTGGGGATAACGGTTTAACATGAGGGGGGATGGGGGAAATCATTTCCCCCATAGAAAATAAAAAAAGAGGAACTATGGCGTTATCACAAGTTGATGTTTGCAATTTAGCCTTAAGCCGCATGGGCGGGCACAGTATTGCGCAAATTACCAGCCTTGGCGAAGCAAGCACAGAAGCAAGGCAATGTGCCATAAAATTTCCCTATGTGCTGAAATCGGCTTTGCGTGCCTATCCATGGCATTTTGCGACAAAAGAAATAGCTCTTGCCCTGCTTGGAGCCGGGGCTGCGGAAAGCATGTTTAAAGACAATATTTTGTATCAGAGCCTGCTGTATTATCAATATCCGGAAGAGTGCATGCAGATTTTAGCCATAAATCCGGTTATGGGCAGAAAGGGAAATTATTATACGGAGAGCTTTGACTATACAGTGGAGCGGATTTCAGACGGGACTAAGGTTATTGTCACCTCCTGCCACAAAGCCATTTTGACCTGCACAAGCTATGCGGATGATCCCGGCATTTGGGACAGTCTTTTTACTGATGCCTTTGCCTGGCAGCTGGCCAGTGAGCTTAGTTTGAGCCTTGGCGGCGCATCCGGCCTTGTGCAGAGTTTACAGGAAATGGCAAGCCGTGCCTTTGAAAAAGCCAAAAGCGCGGACTGTAAAGAGGGCTCTTTGGCTGCCCGCAAGTCCTGGTATCTGGAGGCACGAAGATAATGGCATTTTCTGGATTTCAAAGCAGTTTTACAGCGGGTGAGCTTTCGCCTTCGCTGGCAGTGCGGGTTGATTTGGCACGGTATCATACCGGGTGCAGTCTTTTAGAAAATATGCTGGTTCATCCCCACGGAGGCGCCAGCAAACGAAACGGTTTGCGCTATCTTGCCACACTTGCGGGCAAAACACGGCTTATGCCCTTTATTTTCTCCGCTTCAGAAACCTATGTCCTTGCCTGGAGCGAAAAGAAGCTATCCATTTTTACCCGTGAGGGGCAGGTGCTTGATAGTGACGGCAATCCCTATGAAATTGCAACGCCCTTTTCCTATGAAGTGGCAAAGAAAATGGGTTTTGTGCAAAGCGCAGATGTAATTTATCTGGTCAGTGAAGATTTTGCTCCGCATAAGCTTTGCCGCTATGCCCATGATCAGTGGAAGCTGGAAGAGCTTGATTTCAGCCCGAAAATTGCGCCGCCGGCAGGGCTGAAAGTCAGCCTGTATGATGTGCGCACAAGCAGTGAAAAAAGCAGTGACGGGACAGGGACGCGCAATTGGTCTTATGTGGTGACGCAAGTTGGTGAGGAAGGCGAGGAAAGCCTTGCCAGTGCCGCGACGTCTGTGCAGGGGCCTGAAAATTTGCGCCAGACCTGCTATCCAAAGCTTACTTGGCAGGCTTGCGAAAAGGCTACAGAATACCGCATTTATCAGGAAAAGAACGGCAAATACGGCTATATTGGCAGCAGTCTGATGCCTGCCTTTGATGCCAAAAATATTGCTCCGGATATGACGGACTGCCCGCCTGAGGCTCATAATCCCTTTGTGGACGGCAATTATCCTACCTGTGTGTGCTTTTACCAGCAGCGTCTTGTGTTTGCCGGTTCGAGAAAGCGTCCGCAAACTTTGTGGTTTTCGCGTACAGGCAATTTTGAATCTTTTACGCGATCCTCCCCTACAAAAGCAGATGACGCCATGGAAATCAGCATTGCCGGAAACGAGGTTTCCCGCATAAACTGGCTTGTTTCTTTGCGTACTTTGCTGGTGGGTACAGGCGGAACGGAATGGGAAGTCAAAAGCAATTCCGGGGTACTTACAGCCGAGGATATTTCCCTTGTGCCGCAGTCTTACCGCGGTTCCAGCGAGCTTCCTGCCCTCATTGTGGGCAACAGCGTGCTGCATATCAACAGAACGCACAGGGAAATGCGGGATCTTATGTATGATTTTGGCACGGATTCCTATTCGGGCTCTGACCATGCAGTGCTTGCCGGGCATTTGCTGGAAAGCCACGCGCTGACGGACTGGGCCTATCAGCAAAGCCCTGATTCTATTATCTGGTGTGTGCGCGATGACGGGCTTTTGCTGGGACATACCTTTTTGCGCGAGCATGAAGTTTTTGCCTGGCACAGGCACAGCACACAGGGAAAATTTCTGGCTGTGTGCTGTCTGCCCTCTTCCTTTGCGGATGAGCTTTTTGTGGTTGTGGAACGAGATGTTCCCGGAGAAATGGGAGATGAGAAAAAATATTTCCTTGAACGCATGGAAAATCGTTATACGCAAAGATGTGAGAATGAAAGTTTTCCGTATCTTTTCTATGTGGATGCGGGGCTTTCCTATAATGCCGGTGAACACAACGGAAAAGCAATTCGCTATGTGGGCGGGCTTGAGCATTTAGAAGGGCTGGAAGCGGCAATTCTGGCAAATGGCGCGGTTTGCCCGCCGCAAAGGGTACGAAAGATTTCCTATGAGGAAGACGGTGAACAAAAGCAGATAGTAGGCATTGATATTGGTTATGCCGCAAGCGACGTGGTGGTCGGCTTAGCTTATACTGCAAAACTGAAAAGCATGCCGCTGGAAGCTGAAAGTGCCTATGGCGGTACGCAGGGAAAATATAAGCATGTGCAGGGCATAGGCGTGTATTTCAGAGATACCGGTTATGCCAAAATCGGCACAAGTTTTGCGCAAATGGACGAGGTCAAATGGCGCCGAAACGAAAAGCCCGGCGAGGCAGTCAATTTACAGACAAGTTATGCCTTTATGCGCGTGGCGCAAGGCTTTGAAAAACAAAGTTATGCCTGTCTGATGAGCGATGAGCCTCTGCCCATAACGGTGCTTGCGCTGCTGCCGGAAGTGGGAATGGGTGCTTAAATGGAAGAAAAATTTTTAGCAGGAAAATACGGCGATTATGAACTTGTTTTTGCCTCAGAAGAAGCAATAGACGCCTATGCCGAGTCTTGTCTTGCAAGTATCAGTGAGGATGAAATGTATGAAGCATGGCAGCTCTATCATATTTCTGTGTCTGATTTGCTGGAAAAAGTGTTTTCCTGTGTGCGAGTCGGCAAGGGTGAGGCGTATTTTCTGCTCTATCATAACAGCGATGAGGAAGAGGCAGAAGTGCTTGGTATTGGAGGCATTGGGGACGTTCCAGAATTAGCTGAATGGGGCAAAAATGTGGGCGAAATTTGGTTTATGGGGCAAAGTTTAGTGCCGCATAAACGCTTTTTGGTGCAGTATGGCAGGAAAATTGTGGCAAAGGTGCTCACAAAATATTCCGTCTTATTGAATATGGCTGCGGCATGGAATTCTTCAGCGTTCAGTCTGGTGAAATTCTTAGGCTTTACTGTGGGAAAAAATGCAATTCCGGCAGGCAGAGATAAAAGTCTTTATAAATATTTTTATATAACGAAATAAAGGAAAATCATATGTGTGTACCAGGTACTGTGGTGACAGGCATGAGTGTGCTGGGTTCTGCCCTGGGCATGGCAAATTCCGTTGCCAGCCAAAAAGCTCAGGCAGCTGAGGCAAAAAGAGGGCAGGAGCAGGCTTTTCAAAATGCAAAACTGGCAGAAGAAAATGCCCGTAAAGCGCTGCTTGACGGTGAAAAAGAAAAGGAAAAAATCAGGCTGGAGCAAAAGGCGCTGCAAAGCAAAAAAACTGCTGAATTCGGAGCAGGGAATGTGGAGCTAAATAGCGGCAGTCCGCTGGGTGTGCTGGCAGATATGGCGGGCAAGGGCGAGGATCTGGCGCAGGATGCTGGGGAAAAGGCAAGACAAAAGGCGCAAAACTATCAGTACGAAGCGCAAAATTATTATGAGCAGTCTGGGCGGCAAGGGGCAAAGAATAATCCATATGCTGCGGCACATACCATTTTTACAGGATTAAACAGTATCAATACAAGTTTAAAATCTGCCCAAACTGCCCCAAAGCGCGGCCCTAATTATTTTTAGTTTTCAATTATGTAAATCCGGAGGAAAGAATGACAGTTGCAAGTACGCTGAATAAAAAGCAATATCAGGGAAATAATCTGACCACGGAATTTCCTTTGCCTTTTCATGTGACAGCAAAGGAGCATGTTTTTGCCCTGCTCAAAAAAGGAACAAAAATCGAAGAGATTACGAGCAATTTTACCGTGGATTTAGAGCGAAAAATGTTTATTTATCCGGTGCAGGGTGAAGCTTTGCAAACCGGCTCGAGCCTGACCATATACCGCAAAATTCCTTTGACCCAAATTGTGGATTTGGAAAATGCAGGGGCTTTTCACCCGGAAGTGCTGGAGCATGATGGTTTTGACCGCATTGTTATGCAAATCCAGCAGCTTGATGAAGAAATCAGCAGGGCGCTTAAAATTGATATTACTGATACACGCGATACATCTCACCTTTTGGAAGAACTTTTTGCTGCCCGGGAAGAGGCAGTGTTCTATGCACAAAAAGCTTTGGAACAGGCGCAAATTGCTGTTGAGAAAACAGACAAAACCAAAGAATGGGCACAGTTTGCGGAAGAAAAAGTCAAAGAATTAACTGACCTTTCTGTAGAATGCTTTATCAGCAATAACGGGCAGGGGCAGGTGAACTATGATAAGGAGGGGCATAAGCTTGAAATTGTTTTGCCCTTTGATAATTCAGGTTCACAGCAGCCAAAAGTGGTTTTGACAGACAGTACGGATCTTGCCCGTTCAGATATTGGGGCAAGCGCAAAGGCAGTGCACAGTTTGCAGGAAGAGGTGGGAAATGTCCGCACTGAAAGTACCATGAATCTTGCGGCTAAAATTGATAAAACAGCCATTTCCTCCGCTCTTGACAGTGAAAATGTGGAAACCGTTGCAAACAGTTATGCTCTCAATGAACTTAGAAAATCTGTGCCTGCTTTGGTAATGCCCGGTGATAAATTTATTGATATTGAATTAAAAAATAATGGATCAGGACTAAATCAGTATGCAGGGAGTATTACAGCTCCGGCTGCAGGCTATGTTTATTTAAATTTTAGAATAGAAGCACAGGCGGCTAAAGGGATAGCTTATGCTGTAGTAGCTGTTGTCAGAAATGGAGTTCAGATTCTTAGATATGCAGACCGCTGCGAAGTGGTGTCAGGCGGTTATCCAAGTGCTTGCGCTTTTGGCCCTGTTCAAAAAGGCGATGTGTGCTCGTTTTACAAAGCATTTTCTGATAACAGTCGGCAATCAGATGCTTTTTCCAGATTTTATTATGCACAAGGAGAAATATAAAATGATTTACACAAATTCAATTGAAAATCACAGGCTGGGGAATACAACGCCTTTTGCGGACGTTGCTAAAAGTTTAGGCTGGACTTTGGCTTTTGAGGATAACGAGGTTGAACGCAGCGAAGTAGATGCTTGCTGGTATGAAAAAGGCTTTGCACCAAAATATACGGACGCAGAAAAGGCGGAACAGCTGAAAACTCAAAAGCTTTTTGAAGCGCAGCAGCTTTTGACTGCCAAGCTTGCGGAAATTTCCAATTACCCGCAGGCTGAAAGCGCAAGCTTTGATACGCAGGAAAAAGAAGCAGCGGCGTATCTTGCCGATAATGGAATTGATAAAGCTGAAATACCCACTATCACGGGCATTGCGGCGGGGGCGCAGGTGGAACTTGCCGTCCTTGCGCAAAAAATTGTGGACAATGCCAAGGACTTTGCCCCGGTGCGCGGACTGTATCTTGGACGGCATAAACGCGTGCGGGATTTGCTGAATAAGGCTGCAACCCTGGCGGAAGTGGAGAAAATTAATGTTGAAGCGATATTTAATGAGGAAATTGTGCAGGACGCACAATAGCCGCGCAGCGGGAGCGAAGCAAGTAGCGCGGTTCTTGTTTCGCTCCCGCTGCGAGACAGCCACATCCTGTGGCAAACTGAAACAGATTGCATGGAGGCAGTATGTTTTTCTTTTGTGAATACATCATCGCCTTCATGCATGATATAGAAATCAAATTATCAGTATCCGCCTTTGCCGCCTTTATTTCGTACCATTTTGGGGCAAGTGAATATTTACTGACGCTGATACAGTATCTGATTTTTATTGACTTTGCTCTGGGGGCGTTCCGTGCAAAAAAGAATCATCGTTTTTCCTGGTTCAAGGCGTGGATAGGCTTTAAAAAGGTAATCAGCCTGTATCTGACTATCCTCATTGTGGGTTTTGCCTGCAAAGCCTTTGACGTCACCATGCAGGAACGCCTGACTATTGCGTATAACGGCACATTTTGGTTTGATTTGTTTTTGTGCATTCTGGTTTTGCTGAATTTGGCAAGTATCAACCACCATTTGGCGTGCTTTGGCTTTGGGATCAATACCTGGCTGGATAAAATAGTTTTCAAGTACAAAAGCAAAATCCAGACCCGCCTTGAACATGAGATTAATAAAAAAATCGAGAAAAATTTTGATGAGGAAGAATAATTTTTATGCGTGAAATTAACAAAATTATCATACATTGTTCCGCAACTCCGCCCACCTCTGACATCGGCGCGTTTCAGATTGACGAATGGCATAAAAAGCAGGGCTGGTCAGGCATTGGCTATCACTTTGTCATACGCAGAAACGGTGAAATTGAAAACGGCAGACCTGTGGAAGTTACAGGAGCCCACTGTCAAGGGCAGAATAGAGACAGCATTGGTATTTGCCTTGTGGGCGGTATAGACGCAGGCGGCAGACCACAAAACAATTTCACAGACGCCCAATTTGCAAGCTTGAGGCGTTTGGTTTTGGAACTCAAAGAAAAATACCATATCTCGTATATCTTCGGGCATAATGAGTTTGCCAATAAAGCCTGCCCATGCTTTGATGTACAGGAATTTTTTAAGGAATGAAATATGTGGAAGTTTTTATTCAATAGTGGGTTTGCAGCTAAATGTGTTTTCGTGGCAATTGCAGCCTTGTGTTTCTGGCTTTTGCAGGTGAAAATTGAAAAACTGCAAGCGCAAAACAATCAAAAAGATCTGCAAATTTCCAATTTGGAGCAAACGCTTGCCCATCAGGAAAATGCACTTACAAAACTTGTGCAGGAAAAGGAAAAACAGGAACAGGAAATTCTCGCATATGAAATGCAAAAACAAATGCTTGAACAAAAAATCAGCAGAAAGAAGCAAGCGTTTGCCAAACGTTCTGACGAAGCGAGCAAGGCATGGAAAGAACAAGAAATTCCTTTGCCCATTCTTGCGATTTTGCAGGGAAAAACTGTGCGTACCAATCAAGAATAACATGGATTAATACTGATGAAAAAAATATTCTTTTTCTTGTCCATATTTTTACTTTCTTGCACCAAATCCCCAGCCTATACCACAGATATTGTAAAAATCTCCCCGCCTGAAATTTTCCTGCAGGAAGTTCCCATGCCTGCCTTGCCAATTGAACTCGGGCAGGCGGTCACCAACCAAGACTTGCTCTTTTATACCTTGAGTCTTGAACAAAGCCTCACTCTTTGCAATGCAAAACTTTCCGCTATACAAAAAAGTATGGAGTAAAAAGAGATTGATTGGAGTGAGCCTGTAGGAAAAGAAGTATGGTAAAATTAGGCTAAACGAAGAATTAAAATAAAAGCCCTCAAAGAAATTTTGAGGGCTTTATTTATTTTGTCATCATTCTTTATTTTCAAAAGGAGCGTTACCCCTGAATGGCGTTGATAATCACAAGTGCCTGATTGAAGGCAATGAAGAACCAAAGAATAAAGATTGGCGCAAGGGCGAGGAAAGTCCGCTGCCAGCTCAGGCGCAGGGCGTATTTTACCCCAATGAAAATATTATAAATAAACCAAACAAGTCCGATAAATCCGCCAAGATACGGTACAATACATAAAATCATGGGGGCTGAGGCGTAGGCGATAATGCGCAAGGTCAGCGGGAAATCTGCTTTTTCAGGATTGGTAATGCGGATAGCAAGATAGACAAAAGCCGTATACACTAAGAGCTGCAAAATCATAATAAAGGGTGTGGTGATAATGAGCATGGTCAGGCTTTGTCCTGACATGAGATTTTCCATAAGTACTTGTTTTTGTGGATCAATATTCGAACTTTTGATAAAATTCACCATGCTGGGGGAAGAGAGATAGCCCACAAGCGCCTGCACAAGCCCGATAATAGCATAGAACGTGGCAGGACGCAGGGAAGAAGCCTGACTGTGGATAGTGGAGAAAAATTCCCTGCCGCTGAGCATTACCCTTGAAATGGTGCGGAAGAAGGAACGGAAAAATCCGTGGCGTTCAGGGTGTTCCCAAGGCACATCATCGGTCATCATTACATAGCGTTCAGCCTGTTTTTCAGAATAGTCCTGCATAGGTTCCTGCAGAGGATTTTCTTCCTTTGGCGTTTTTGGGGTAATATTTTCTTCATTTAAAGGAATGGGATCTTCAGCAAGAGGCGTTTTTTCGTTAGCTTCCTTTTCGTCTTCTGTTGCTGCTTCATTTTGTTCAGTATTTTCCTGAGTTTCAGGATTCGCTGTTTCAGCTTCCTGTATATCAGCAGCTGGCTTTTTCTGTTCCATTTCAAGGCATATTCCCGCAATAAATTCACCGGTTTCCGGGTCACGGAAACGGAATTTATTTTGGCATTTTGGGCATGTGGCAAGGGTGGCAGATTCAGGAATTTGCTTTTCGTCTACATGGCGTTTAAAATGGCATTTTGGACAGGAAATAAGCATAAAAGCCTCTATTGATAAATTTAGAGTGATGATAAATAAGGATTATTCGTCAAAAGATAATTTTGGATATAATCTTTGACGCCGTCTTCCAGACTGGTAAAGCTGTACGGGTAGTTGTATTTTTTGAGCCAAACCATATTTGCTTCGGTAAAGTATTGGTATTTGCCTCGAAGCTGTTCAGGCATGGGAATATATTTAATTTTGGAAGGTATGCCCATAGCCGCAAAAACCGCATGCGCAAGGCTGTTCCAGGTGCGCGCCTGACCTGTGCCCACATTGAAAATACCGCCCAGCTGATTTTCCAGTAAAAACCATAAGATCACCTGAACACAGTCTTTGACATACACGAAATCGCGCTGCTGACCGCCGTGAGGATATTCCGGCTTATCGGAGCTGAAAAGCTGCAAAGAACCTTTTTCGGTAATGGCTTCAAAGGCTTTGCAGGCAACGCTGCGCATGGTATCCTTATGGTATTCGTTAGGGCCGTACACGTTGAAAAATTTGAGGTTGACCACCTTATCAAGGTAATTGTTTCTAATGCACCACAAATCAAATAAGTGCTTGGAATAACCATACATATTGAGCGGTTTGAGTCTGAGCGTTGTTTCTAAATCTGTGGAAAAACCCAGTTCCCCGCCGCCGTAGGTGGCTGCACTGCTGGCATTGACCATGCGAATGCCGTTTCTTTGGGCAAAGAGAAAAACTTCCTGAGTATAATGGAAATTGTTTGCCATGAGAAAATCAGCATCTTTTTCCGTGGTTGAGGAGCAAGCCCCCATGTGCACAATGCCCTGCACGTCCTTTATGGCATCGTTTTTGATTTTTTGCAAAAATTCATCACGGTGCATGTAGTCCGTATATTTGAGGCAAACAAGATTTTTCCATTTTTCTTTGCTTGCCAAATTGTCAACAACCAAAATATCTTCAATGCCCTTTTGGTTCAAAGCCCAAACAGTGGCACTGCCAATCATTCCTGCTCCGCCGGTTACAATATACATTTTCTTTTTCCTAATCAGGCATTTTTACAATATTAATACCATTTGCGCCGGGTCTTGCCGTCAGTCTGAACATCACCATGGTTTGCAAAAGCGGGCGTCCAAAGAGGAAAGACAAAGCTTCTTCCGGAGCAGCCTTCTTTTCCACAACAAGTTCACGGAAAGAGCGGTCAAATTCTACTTTTTCAATGAATTTTGTGCGCGCTTCGGCATTTTCTTCAATTTCCAAAGCCCAAGGGCCAAGCTCTTCATACTTGACTGCTTCTTCATGGGTTTTGATAAGCTCAATCCAATAGGCAGGGGCTTTGATCAATTCACAAATTTTTTCCCGTTCAAGACGCGGTTCATTACTCAGCTGCATGAGCGCTTCCGGTTCTTTGCAGTAAAATGCGCGGCATTCGGCAGGGTGCCTGCCATGCAGAAAACAGCGATTATTGCTGGTGAGAAAACGGCATGTCCAATCGTCGGGGCGAGCATTTTTGGCAGGGGCAATCTTGACCAGCTCACTGGGCAGGGGCACAAGCCTGTTTTTCAAGTCGTCGCGTACCAGCTCACCGGCGCGAATCGTGACAACATCTTGAATTTCCAAAATATTTTCTTCGAATAAATAGGCGTCCTTGGTGTGCAGAGCAGGGCCGCCTTTTTTGCAGCAAGCTCCGCAGTTTATGCAAGAAGTGTCTGTACTCATTTATCATAATCCTTGTTCATCGTATTTGAGCCGGGCAATGCGAACGCGTCGAAATTCTCTATGTGTTTCCAGCATATTGCGTTCCTGAATCAGCTCGTGGATTTCCCCGGGGAAGAAAATCTTTTTTGCGGGGTCTTCTTTTGCCATGAAATCCTTGATTAAATTGCTGCATAGCCCGCGCCATGCGTCAATTTGTGCAATTTCTTCCTCAAGCTCCTTAATCGTCGTCGGAAGAGATTGGCTCAGGAAGGCTTGCATAGACTCCCTGGGCAATAATTCGTCTAGGTTTGGGTGTGTCATCTTTTCGTTCTGCCTTGTCAATACTTGGATTGGGTAAGGTATTATACATACGCCAGAAGAAGGGGTAATAATCGTTCAAAATATTGGGATTGACCAGCTTCACGCGTGGGTGCAGATAGGCGCCGAGCGCATAGGCAACAGCCCATTCCGCCGTGGGAGCCATGAAGGGTGCATAGAGATCTTCTCCCCGTTCAAGATCTGGAGTAAAGCCCAAATGAGCAAGATATGCTTCAATGATGGGATTTTCCTTTGCTTTGTCAGAAAGGGAAATGTTCTGTCCGTTTATTTTTGCCCACAGGGTCAAGAGGGTCGTGGTCGCTTCATTGCAGGGCGGGATAACCGCAAATTTTGCATTGCCGGAATTGCCTTTGGCTGTGGCAGTGTCACCGTCAATGGAAAATTCAAGTCCTGCAAAATCCATGATTTGACTAAGATATTTTTGCTGTCCTTTCTTTGTCCAATGCCCTTTGAGGCTGACTGTGCCGCTGGTGAGCGCCGGCAAAAGGAAGAAAGAAGTACAAATTTCAGCATCAGAAGCAAGGGTGATTTCTTCAGGGATCATAATAGGCTGAGGCTTGGTGCTGATGCTGTTCTTATCCATGCTTACAGGCAAACGGCAAAGGCTGATGCAGTCCATAATATCTTCAAGTCCTGTGTTCCAGGCGTCGAGCTTTTCATCATCCTTGTTGAGTTCAGCATAAAATTCCGTCAGGTCAAAGCGTACAGGGCTTTCCCAGAAAGAGCCTGCCAGAATAAGGGCAAAGACAAAATCCATGGGCAGATCAGCAGGAATGGTAATGGTATTACTCAGCATGCCGGAAGCTTCAATGCGGACAGGAAGGCCAGAGCTTGCCGGAATAACCTGTACAAGACGGGCATTGAACTGGCTCAAAAATTTTGCCACAGGCGCAAAATCCAATTTGCAAAGTTGATTTTCGCCTGTAATTTTGAGGTGATACGGAAGTCCGAGACAAAGCGCAAGGCAAAGCCACAAACTTTGTTCATCGCTTCCCACGTGGATAATTTTATCAGAACCGCGCTGCAGTCCCTTGCTTTCACGGCTGAATACCGTACCGTTATTTTCAAACCACAAATCACCGCCCAGCACGTTCAAAGATTTGATAGTGGCAATAAGCGAATCGGTTAGAGCAACATGCTTCATGCAGGTTTTCTGTCCGCTTGCGCTTGCCAGCATCATATAAATGCGAGCCAAACGGCTGGAGGCAGGCGCCTGCAAATTAACCTGCACAGGCTTTGCGAGGGGCGCGAGATTATAGGCGTGGTCGTAATCGGTTTCATCAACCGCTTTCACGCTTTGCACAAGCAGGAAGAGGTCACGGGCAATTTTAGGGTCAGGGCAGTATTTATTGGTGTTTTGTTCCCAGGAGGTGCGGATGGCTTTTTCTGCTGCCGCGTCAAGGGATTTATATTGGATCATGCGGTCAATCACTTTTGCGCGTTTGGCAATAAGTTTGATAATGCCGCGGTCTAAATCGCAAATTTCAAATAAATCAGCTTGTTTTGGACTTACACTATCTTTACGATGTGGTTTTCTTTCGCCTTTATCTTCTCTATCGTTTTTGAAACTTGGCTTGTCGTCAAATTTTCTGCCGTGATCTTCAAAACGGGGGCGTTTATCCTCATCAGAAAAACGTTTTTTGCCGCGGCGTTCGTCACGGTCTTTATGGTCTTTGTCAAAATCTTTTTTGTCTTTCTTGAAATCCTTGCGGAATTCTTTTTTGTGTCCGTCACTTTTGCGGAATTTCTTTCCGTCTTCTGTACCACCGAAATTACTCATAGTGTGTCCTTCATGTTTTATACATTGCCTGTCTTGTTTAATAAGCCCTTTATCACAATAAAATAGCGTGAAAGCAAAAAATTAGCAAGCTTTCACGCTTTTTATTTTCTTATTCAGAAAGGCTTTGTTCCTTGAGGGGGCTGCCTTCGATTTTTTTGTCTTGTTTGCTCTTTTTGTTAGACTTGCCCTGTGTTTCGGGTGCGTCTAAAATCTGGGTTTGCCCGGCTTCAAAATCAATGGCAAGGCTTGGTTCCAAAGCTTTTTGCTTTTGTTCTGTCAAATTGCGGTAAATGGTTGCTTCCTGTCCCTTGCTAAAGAGCATTAAATCACGGATAACCAGCGGATTTGCCTGCCAGTAATCGCCGCTTCTGTCTGTAATCACCACCAGATATTCCCGGGCAGGGCGAGCATCGTTTTTAGAAAGGGCATCGGTGGTGGCTTTTTGTTCAAAGCGGCAATACACAAGCCAGTCAAGGCTTTCATCGGCATCCCAATTCAAATCTCCCAGCAGGCTGACCGTGATTTTCTCAAGGCCGCGTTCCATAATAAAGCCGTGATTATACATGGTTGTTTTGGTAAAATCTTCTTTGAGGCTGGCAAAAGTCCAGGTTTTGCTTTCTTCAATGCTGGGATAGCGGAAGGAAAGCGTCAGCTTTTTGTAAAGCTCTCTGCCTGTGAGCAATCCCCATTCCTTTTGGAAGCAATCCACAGGATTGAAAGAAGGTAAATCTTCAGTTAAAATGCCGTGTTTGGTAAAATCTGCCAGCAGCATGGGTTTGACGTTTTGATAAATATTGTTATCGTAAACCCTTATCATTCCTTGTGTATTTGCGCTGGCTGTGCAGGAGCACAAAAACAGAAATGCAAGAAGAAAAAGTTTTTTCATAGTTCACCGTAAAATTAAACTGGAACATTTATTGCAAATTCCATGATTAGCATGTAGTATATGTCAAGAATGCAACAGTTCTTCTATACTGATATTTTGCGGAAATTGCAATAAATAAATGGGGCAATTTATGGGAAATTTTACATTATTTCAATATAATAACAAAGGTACTGAAATGGCGGCAGGCGCACAGACACGAATGGACGCAGGAACGCATGCTCTCTTTCTGTTTTTTCTTATCTTATGCGTACTGCTTTGTTCCTGTTCAACCATAAAGGGCACGGCGCGGTATATTGGTGACAGCGCGGATGAATTTGTCAATGCCCCCAACGGCAGGGCTGACCACGATCTTGCTCTGGGCTTGCGCTTCTATAAAGAAGCAGGCATTTATACAGGCGAAATTGTGACCCGTGTGCATCCAACAGCCAATTTGGAAAGCAAACCCACGGCGCTTTTCGTGCCCCTTGGCTTAGTGCAGAACAACCGTGACCATCAGGCTATTTCCCTTGGGGTTTCAAGATTGGTCTATGAAAGTTTTCTTCAGGAGCAAACCTTTGCTGTGCTTGAATATAATGATTATGTTGTACCCTACCGCACAGAAGATATGCTTCCTCTTGCCCGAGAAAAAGGGGCGGATTATTTGATTGGGGGCGTTATCAATCAATATTTTGACGGCGGAGCGGCAGGCGATTCCCGTTTTGCCATGCAATTATTCGTGTATCAGGTGGAAAGCGGAGATTTAATGTGGTCACTGCATCACAGCGGCGTTTTGCCCTATAAACCCGATTCCGATTATGCACTCTTCAAAGTTAAACATCGTATGCCTGTCAATCCCATGTCCACACTGATTGCTGCTGTGAGCGGAGAACTGGCAACGCTTATCCATTACTGGACAGATTATGCAGCCATGGAGGAAAAAGAACGGAAAGCGCATGAGGAGTCCTTCTCAGGCTATCTGGATCCGGATGCGTTTTAGGAAATCTTTCAGGATAGAACATGATTATTGGCATTGGAACAGATATTGTCACGATTTTTCGGATAGAACAAAGTATTGCCCGCTTTGGCGAGGCGTTTTTGCGAAAAATTCTGACGCCGGCTGAGCTGGCGCAAATGCCAAGCCGCAATAAAAAGCGTCAGGCTGAATGGGTGGCAGCGCGTTTTGCCTGTAAAGAGGCGTGCGTAAAAGCGCTCGGCACAGGCTTTAGCGAAGGAATTGCGCCCAATCATATTGAAATTTTGCGGGACGAAGGCAAAGCTCCGACCATGAGCTTGCTTGCAAAAGCAAAAGAAAAAGCCGACAGCCTCGGCGTAACGCACTGCTTCGTTTCTTACTCCCATGAACAAAACAGCTCTGCCATTGCCTTTGTTACCCTGACAAAAGAATGAAAAAAATTCTTTTTTATAATTTTTATTTTTCTAAAAATAGCAGTGAGAAAGTTCTCCATAAAGGAGTTGTCTTGGTCAAGAGTGGAGGTGAAGCTCTCACAAAATGTTAACACCTGGTGCTTAACTTCTCAAGCAGTTCTGGGTAGGCGGCAAGAACATTTTTCAATTGTTCATTATTACCGCCTTAGCTGATGTTTTGTTTTGCCAGCGTTGTTTCATTATTCATTCGCAATTCTCTTTGCGGATTGATACAGGATAATTCCGTAATGGGATTTTCGACAATGCGTATTTTCTTATTATTTAAACTGCCATTGCCCAAAACCAAATATCGTCTGCAAAGGGGGATAGCTGCAGAAATTTCTCTTCATCCAAAACATCTTGATAGAGCGCATGGGGCGGATAGAGAACTCCGGCGCCCGTGGTGCAAAAATGCAGATAGGAGGGCTCACTTGCGGTAATTTCCTTTTGCCATCTGTTATAAGGTGCAATGTTCCCGTTTTTGCTCAATTGAACTAAATGTGCGCGGTGGCAAATAATATCCTCGCTATAGAGTGTATGGGCTTTCCAGAGTTTCTCAAGCCAGTTTTTAGGATAATAAATATCGTCGTCAGCCGTGACAAGTATCTCGTTCGGATATTCTCTCAGCGCTGGAATAAGTTTCTTGTAACTGCGTATATTTTTTGTAAATTTAATGGTGAGCCCAGATTCTTTTAATTTTAAAACCGTGATTGGAAGATCGTTTTCTTGATGCAGAAATTCCTCTTCTCCCAGCCATAAAATAATTTCATCAGGCTTATGGGATTGCGTGAGCAGAGAATACAAACAATAATGAATGTCGTACATCCGCTCAGGAAAGCTGGTTAAGGTCACAATAAGGCGCGGATTTTGTTTTTCTGAACGCACACCATAAAATGCAGCTGTTTTGATTTCATTATCTATCAGAGCTTTATCAAAGTTTAATTTGGGCTTTTCATTCCAAAAAGCCTGTGTTTCTAACAACTTTTCATATTTGAGAAATTCTGCTTCTCGCTTCATGCTTTTCAGAAGATTTCTTTCCGCTTTTTGGCAAAATTCTTTGTATTCACTGCCGGCATTTGCATACAAAGAAAGAAGATTCAAACGAGGTTTCAACGCTTCATAGTATGTCACAATATCAAGCGGCAAGGCGTCTAAAAAACCAATAATCAATTTCAATGATACAACAAGATCTTTCAAGGTTTTCAGGTTGATATCACTGATGGGAGTATCTTCATAATAAGAAACAGAATCGGCTGTCACAATTTTTTGCGCATGCCCTGCTGCCATAATTGCAAAAACGCTGTTTTCAAAAGAGGATACTTGTGTGGGGAACAAAAGAGCATTGGAAATTAAAAACGCTTTCTTATAAAGGGCTGCCAGTGCATGCTGAAAAAGAAATGTATGTTTTTGCAGTTGACTGCGATTGATATTGGGCTCTGGCGCTGGTTTATTATCCACAATGCTTTGTATTTTTCCAAGAATACAATCGGCATTTGCTGCAATGGCTTTTGGGTACAGTATTTCATAAAAATTTAAATCAATAAAATCAGTAGGATTAACAAAACTTATATATTCACCCGCGGCAAGGAGCATGCCGGTATTTTTTGCCGCAGCCATTCTTTGCGTTTTGTCAAAATCAATGCATTTAATTCGTGCATCTTTTTGCGCATAATCCTGTATAATTTTATAAGAAGTATCAGTACAGCCTGCACAAATGCAAAGAATTTCCAAATCAGAAAATGTTGGCTGCAAATGCTTTTCAGACATCGCTCTACATATTTTTCTGCATTATTTATAGGAATAATAACACTTAGTTGAGGCATAGATGGCAATTCTCAATTTTGTATGGTTTCAAACCATGAAAAAACTATTGAGAGGACTTTTTCTTATGAAAAACAGACAATATCCGTTTAATAAAGCTCTTGAATCGGGTTTTTGGTTTGGCTGGAGTTTTAGGTGAAGGTTTAGCTTGCGTATTGGGTGTATTGTAATGATATGCCAATTGTGAAAAATAGGTATGATCATTTTCCAATAATTTATTTCTATACCATTCATAGAGCGCGTAGAGTTCATCATTTCGTTTTAAATTTACACGTTGATAAGCTGTACTGAGGTTTCCTTGTGAAAAATTAATATTAAAATTGCTGAAATGAAAAAAGATCAATGGAAATTCATTATTGACAGTCCATGTCCCATTTGTATTATAAATATTTCTTTCGTGAAGATTCCAAGGAGCGGCATTTAAACCAAGGTGCTTTGTAATATATACATTATCAAAAAAGATGGGAGCCAAATTAATGGGTAATTGATCCACAAAAATCCCTTCCTGCGGTCTGATATAACAATTAACTTCCAAGCGTTCCATCCACCAATCGACAAGCTCTTGTGCCGCATGAGATTTTTTGACAGCTAAAAAACCTAAATTGTACAGACCGTATTGTGCGAAATCATTTTCATTTGCTCTAAGACCATCAAACGGAATAGGCGTGCAAATATGAGGAGTGAGAATAATATCATTGTCTTCCAGTTTTTCTTCAATATACGATAAGTTATCAAATAAACAAATATCTGGGTCAAGATAGAATACAAAATCAAAATTCAAGACATTTAAAAGATAATTAAAACAAAAAGGTTTAATGGAAGTATTGAGTTCAATGATATTATATCGCTCTGACATGTCTTTGAATTTTTCTATGTTTAACACAGAAATTTCATTGAGCGAAAAGTTCATGAAACGTCCATAATCAACGTCAGACAATTTGCTATCACAAAGAAAGATGAAAAACTCATAATCAGGATTATATGCAAGGATACTGTCGCCAAGAGTTTTTGCTTTTGCAAGATAATTATTTGAACAAATGGTGAATATAACTTTTTTCATTAATATATCCTTAAAAATAATTTTATGAGTAATTCTTTATCTTTTAATACGTTAACTCAAGAATAGTGAGAGAATATAGAACATATTGCTTATATTCTATAGGCAAAAATATTAAGCTGCAGATCAAATAAATTGACTCTTTTATTCACATAAGGTCTTAATTGATTAGGCCAGGCTTCTTTCAGATAGTATTTAAACCCTGCTTCCTTTATGATTTTTAAAATCTCATCGAGTTTTTGTTCATTTTTTTCTTCAGAATGATATTCTACAAATAAATTTTGAACATTTTTCAATTTATCTGCACAATCTTTGAGAACTTCATATTCGCTTCCCTCAATATCAATTTTCAGAAAATCAACTTCTTGATCAAGCATATCTCTTAGACGAATGGCAGGTATTTCAATTACATTTTTATCTGTTTCGTCACAAATTCTGCCGCTTACTCCTCCGGCGGCAAGAAACTTAATCGGATCATTACTGTTCCAAACAGCTTTATTGATATATTCTATATCAGTATAATTAAACTGCTGAAGATTTTCTTTCATGAGAGAAAAAATATTTTCATCCGGTTCAAAGGCAACAATTTTTGCCTCAGGATAGAGATGTTTAAAATAAAGAATACTTAATCCTGTATTTGCACCGCAATCGTAAATGAGAGGATCTCTTTTCTCTGAATGAAAACGATAATTTTCTTCCACAAATAATTCTTTTAAACCATGAAGATACCAAAAGGCACTGTTTACTTTTATTTTTTTTCCTAAAAATTTGGTTTCGGCGGGTGCAGATCCGCGTTGAATTAAACGGTATAGTTCCAAAGGAGAAACTGAAAGTTTCCGTAATTTCTTTTTGCTGAATAAAAATGCTTTTTTGATATTTTTTATTTTTCCACAAAAGATTATTTTATTTATTTTCTTTGAAAGATATTTTATCAATTTTTTACTGTCTGAGAGTAAATCAGCACGCTTAAAATATGCACTGTAAAGAACTTTTGCTGTTTGTAAGCGGCTCAGGGCTCCAGGCGCATTAACAAAGCTTTCTACATATTGTTTTTGTTCAGGGGTGATTTCTTTTTGTATTCCTGAAAATAATTTTTCTTTTACAATATAGTTTTCATTTTTTTTATATTGATACTCACCTTTTTCTAAATTTGGATCGGATAGATTATAATATTTGCATTCATTTCCTAATAAAGAAAAAGGAATACCTGATTCTATACTATAAAAAGTGTAACTGCCAATCAAATTTGATGTTGTGTATTTGAAATGTATTATAATATTATAATATCGCTCGGCAAATCGTTTATCAAAAGCATTGCCTGCGGTATAGACAGGCATATTATTATCCAGAAATATTTTATGTAAACCTTTATGGATATCATGCATATGCAGACATACACAGACAGGCTGCATTTCTTCAGGCAGATTTTTCAATGTATTAATATAAGCCAATACATCAAATTCACAAGAAACTGCTGGTGTTGAATGTGCAGGAAAAGCCAAGGTTCCTTTTGCATTTTCAACAGGCTGAATATTATTGTGTTTTCGGTACCATACAAAGGGATTTATCATTAAATAGCAAGGCTTATTGCTTTGTTTTTTATAATCTTCAACTTTTAACAAGGAGAAAAAAAGTGTTGCTTCGGCATCATTTTTTAACTCGTGGTAAGATGCTTTAGTATTTCCAACACCATGATCTGAATAAACATATAAAGGTAAAAAGGAAGGATAAAAGCCATATCTCCGATAGTGTCTTCCAAAGGAATAAACTTCTGAGGGCCAATATTTCCATTCAGCCTTGCCTTTGTCGACATTTTTATCATCACAAAGCTCTATTAGTTTTTCCTCACTAAAACCTTTATAATCGAACATATATATTAACCTCTGCAGTGTATATCTTTAAAAGAATTTTATACATGGCTTACTTTTTAAAGCAAGATAAAATTTCCTTTGGATTAGGGCGTGTTCATACTAAATACAATATTATAATTATTATAGTATATTCTGTCAATGCAAATAACACGTGAACAATATGAAAGAATTGCCGACTGTTTCCCTATTCAACGGGGCAATGTCCGCTTTGATAATCTGCAAGTACTGAATGCTATTCTTTATGTTGCTGAACATGGATGTAAATGGCGTGGATTACCAAAACATTTTGGCAATTGGCATACCATTTATACCCGTATGAACCGTTGGAGCAAAAATGGTGTTCTTGACCGTATTTTTGAACGACTCCAAAAAGAACAGCTCATTCGTATCAAAGTTGAAGCTTTTTCTCTTGACAGCACCAGTATAAAGGTTCACCCGGATGGGTTTGGCGCTTTAAAAAAACAGGACAGCAATCCATTGGAAAGTCAAGAGGGGGCTGGACAACAAAGCTTCATTTGGCTGACGCGAATGCAGAATGTGCATTAATTTTCAGCCTTTCTCCGGGTAACGCCGGTGATGCACCACAAGGCAGAAAGCTTTTATCCGTCCTTGGTTCAACGAATAAAAAATGCGGCGTTATCATGGATAGAACTTACGAAGGTAATGCTACACAACAACTTTGCCGTGATTTAGGATATTTTCCTGTGGTGCCGCCTAACCCGAATCGTTTGAAGCCTTGGGTATATGATAAAGAACTGTACAAAAAACGTAATGAAGTTGAAAGACTTTTTCGGCATATCAAGGGATTTAGGAGAGTATTTACCCGATATGACAAACTTGATGTTATGTTTCGTTCCTTTATCGTTTTTGCTCTCATCGTTGTAGCTCTTAAATAGTGTGAACACGCCCTAAACAAAAAATCCTTTTAACTAAGATAGTAAAAGGATTTTTCTCAATCAATTTTATAAAAACTATTCCAGCTTGTTATTACTGTGGCTTTGCCATTCGTCGCGGTAGAGCTTGTAGGTCACAGAGTCAGCGAGCGCCTGCCAGCTGGCTTCAATAATATCATAGGAAACACCCACAGTGACCCAGGCGCCCTGCGGGTCAGCACTTTCAATGAGCACGCGCACAACGCTGGCTGTGCCGGTATTAGGAGCAGGACTATCATCCATACCAATGCTGAAAAGATCATGTTTTTGGCTTGTCCTTTCCTGTCCAATGGTCAGCACGCGTACCTTGAAGTCTCTAAGGCTCAGTTCTGAAATTTTTGGATAGAAAGAAGACAGCGCTTTACGCAGGGCAATGTCCATGGCGTTGACCGGGCCTTGTCCTGTGGCAGCCGTATGCTCGATAGCTCCCTCAACTTCCACGGCAACAGTAGCCTCAGCCTGTGGGCAGCCGTTGGCGTCCTTGGTTTCAAACACGCGCAGGCTCTTCAAGGTAAAGAAATTCCGCACACCGCGCCGTGCCAGTTTCCGCAGAAGCAGAAGTTCCATGCTGGCTTCTGCTGCCGCATAATCATAGCCAAGGCTGGCCTTTGTTTTGAGTTCATGGAAAAGCCCTTTGACCACAGGCTCATCCTTATCCAAATGGAAGTCAAAACGCCGTGCCAGGCTGACAATATTGCTTCGTCCGGCAAGTTCGGTAATCAGCACGCGCTGGCTGTTGCCCACTTGTTCCGGTCTGATATGTTCATACAAAGTAGAGTCACGGTTGATGGCACTGACATGGATGCCGCCCTTGTGCGCGAATGCGGATTTACCCACAAATGCCTGGCGGGCAAAGGGTTTCATATTCATCACTTCGTAGACATAGGCAGAAGTGGTTGTCAGCTGATTAAGCATATTTTCAGGCAGACATTTTTTGCCAAGCTTGGTTTCAATAATCGGAATAATGGAGCAGAGATTGGCATTGCCGCAGCGTTCGCCCACGCCGTTCATGGTTCCCTGCACGTGGATTGCCCCTGCCTGCAAGGCGGCAAGAGAGTTTGCCACTGCCAGTTCACAGTCGTTATGGGCGTGTATGCCAAATTCGGCCTCGGGCAGTTCCTGACGGCAGATGTTCAGAATTTCTGAAACTTCGGAAGGCAGGGTTCCGCCGTTGGAATCGCAGAGAACCAGCGTATTTGCCCCGGCTTTGTGCGCGTTTTTCAAAACCTCAAGAGCGTAGTCTTTATTGGCTTTGAAGCCGTCGAAAAAGTGTTCAGCGTCAAAGAATACTGTTTCCGCATGCTTTTTAAGAAATGCCACAGAATCGTGGATAATTTCCAGATTGCGTTCAGGGCTCACGCGCAGGGCATCAAGCGCGTGTTTTTCACTGGATTTTCCAAAAATCGTGATTACAGGCACGTTCGCCAGAACCAGAGCTTTCATGGTGGGATCGTCTTCAGCCTTGAAGCTTGCATGGTGCGTGCTGCCAAAGGCGGCGATTTTTGCATTTTTGAGGGTATACTGTTTTATTTCCTCAAAAAATTCATTATCCACAGGATTAGCCCCCGGCCATCCGCCTTCAATATAGTGGATGCCGAAATTATCGAGACGCAGGGCAATTTTGATTTTATCCGGTGTGCTTAATTGCACATCTTCGCTTTGCGCGCCGTCTCTCAGGCTTGTATCGTAAAGGTAGAAATCCATTATTCGCCGTCAAGTCCAAAGGTTGTATGCAGGGTCTGTACAGCTTTTTCCAGCTGGTCAGCGTGGATAAGGCAGGAAATCTTGATTTCTGACGTGCTGATCATCAAAATATTGATATTGGCTTTGTGCAGGGCAGAGAAGGCCATGGCAGCAACACCGCTGTGATTGCGCATGCCAACACCGATAACAGAAACTTTTGCTACCTGATCGTCGTATTCAACGCCCTGAGCGCCGATTTCCTTGCAGACTTTTTCTGTATAGGTAAGGGCACGTTTCAAATCTTTATGGGAGACTGTGTAGGTCATGTCGGTAATGCCGTCACGGCTTGCCTTTTGTACAATCATATCAACCAAAATATCGTGGTCAGAAAGAGGAACAAACAAAGACGCGGAAATACCTGGTTGGTCTGGCACACCCAAAATTGTAATACGAACCTGGTCTTTATCAAATGCCACACCAGAAACCATAACTGATTCCATCATAGACTCATCCTCCTGCGTTACGAGTGTTCCTTTGTCATTGGTAAACGTTGAACGTACCCAAACCGGTACTTTATATTTTTTGGCAAATTCCACAGAACGGATTTGCAGAACCTTTGCCCCCATGGAAGCCATTTCCAGCATTTCATCATAGGAAATTTTATCAATTTTCTTCGCCGGCGGAACCATGCGGGGGTCTGTGGTGTAGACGCCGTCAACATCGGTATAAATATGGCAGTCCACGTCCTGACCCAGCTCAGAGCCAAGGGCAGCGGCAATAGCCACAGCAGACGTATCAGAACCGCCGCGGCCAAGGGTCGTGATTCTGTTTTCCATGCTGTAGCCCTGAAAACCTGCCATTACAATCACATCAAAGCGTTTCAGCTCTTGTAAAAATTGTCCTGCTTCAATGGAAACAATGCGGGCTGTGTTATAGGCATTATCGGTCAGGATAGGCACTTGAAAGCCTAAAAATGAACGAGCCTTGACGCCTGCATCGCTCAGAAGCATGCTGAAAAGTGCAACAGATTCCTGTTCGCCTGTTGCTAAAAGCGCATCGTATTCTGCTGGGTTTGGTTCGTCTGACCATTGATAAGCCATTTCTACAAGCTTATTGGTTTGTCCTGCACGGGCAGAGAGAACTACAACAACTTTATACCCCTGTGCTACTTCGTTTAAAACCTTGGCACGAACTTTTTTCATGCATTCAAGGTCGGCAACGGATGAGCCGCCAAATTTTTGAACCAAAATTTTCATGCTTTTTCCTAATTGAGCCCAGCCGTTTATCGTCTGTGCTTTAAAATAATAAAATCAGTCCATTACAAAATGCCCATTGCTTTTCGTATTCCATTTATTGGCACAATGAACAATTTTGTAAATTTTTTGTTAAGAGCTGTAAAAACTCGTGGGCAATGTTTCCGTGAGCTGCAAGATTAACATGCCTTTTTAATTCGCATATATTCACAAAATTGTCTATATTTTCAGAGGTATTTTTTTCAGCCGGATTTAAATTTTCTTTTGTAAAAAGAATTTCAAGGCGGTCGGGAGCTTTTGCTTCCTCGTGCAGGCGCTCACCCCATTCCAAAACAAGGAGCGTATTTCTGCCTAAATCCTGTAATTCTTCGGGCAGATCAATCTGATCCGGCAGGCGGTATAAGTCAGCGTGATAAATTTCAGGACTTGTGGGATATTCATGGCAAATGGTGAAGCTCGGGCTGGCAACTTCGGCATTTTCAGCGCCCGGCAGTGCCCCCACAAAGGAACGGGTAAAGGTTGTTTTGCCCATGCCCATTTCACCGAGTAAATACAAATTATGCAGGAAATTGCCTTTTTCGTTTTGTGTCATTTCTTTCTGCTCAAGAAGGGTCTTGGCGGCAATTTTGGCAAATTTGTCGGTATCTTCAAGGTTAGCAAGGACTATTTGCATGGCTTAGCCTTTATTGCCCTGCGCAAATTTTATGAGATTTTTCCCGGTCAGGCGATAGGTAGACCAGCCTTCCATGGGGATTGCTCCAAGGGAAAGATAAAAATCAATGCTGGGCTTATTCCAGTCAAGGCAAGCCCATTCCACTCGGCCAAGGCCCTCGTCTTTTGCTTTTTGAGCAATATGCTGCAAAAGCTGTTTTCCATAGCCCTTGTGGCGGAACGCAGGCTGAATGAATAAATCTTCCACATAAATGCCAGCCTTGCCGAGAAAGGTGGAAAAATTGTAGAAATACAAAATATAACCAATGATTTTGCCCTCAAGCACGGGGAAAATCACTTCGGCTTTTTTCTTTGTAAAAATCCATTCGGTGAGAATTTCTTCAGTGGCAGTGACTTCATGTTCAAGATGTTCATAGCCTGCCAGTTCTTTGATCAGCGAAAGCAAAATTCCCATATCCCCGGGTTTTGCCTGCTTGAAGGTAAGGGACATATTTTTTCCTTTAAATACAATGCATTTATTTTCTTTCAATGGTTAAATTCGTTTTTGGTTCCAGACCAGTATTTAAAAGACTGAATGCAAAGAGTTTTGCATTCAGTCAAATAATACATATGTTAATACTGCTATGCGTTATTATTTTTTGGTATTTTCCGGTTTTTTAATGCCGTCTTTTTCAGCGCGGGACTGCATACGGGTAATACGTTTATCAAGGTTCGGGTGGGTGGAAAATAATTGTTCCATGCCTTTGCTTTGTTTAGCACCGGCGTCTTCCTGCATCTTTTTCAGTCTTTGGAAAGAATAAGCCATAGCCCATGGGTTTTTGCCGGCCTTTTTGAGGAAATCATAGCCATAATCATCAGCAGCATATTCCTGACTTTGGGAATAGTTGGCATGAATCAGCGCTTCCCCCAAATCCCCCAGCTGAGAATTGGTGAGTGCAGCAGTTTTTCCGCCTTTTGCAGAAAGTCCATCTTTTAAAGCAGAGGTGAGCAAAGCTCTTTTGAAGCCTTCCTTTGAGTCTTTATGGGCAACGTGTCCCATTTCATGGCCAATAACGCCCAATAATTCATCATCAGTCATGATATCCATTAAAGATGAAAATACGCGCACACTGCCGTCAGCACAGGCAAAGGCATTGACGTCTTTTACATAGTATACTTTAAAATTCAGGGGGATACCTTCAACTTTAGTCAGCCCTTTGGTCAGTTTGTTCAAACGAATAGTGTAAGGACTTTTTGCATCGCAGACTTTATTGTTTTTATCCATCCAGGTAATATATTCTTTGACGTATTCTGCCATTTGTTCGTCTGTTAACGTAACTGCCTGCGTAACTTTAACAGCTCCGCTGACTGCTTTTGCCAAATCAAAAGCCATGGCAGGTGTTGCGACTGCCAGGCATGAGAATACAGTGAATGCTTTTAATAATGCTTTGATTTTCATGTTTTTCCCCTTTTATTTATATTGTTATTGTTACTCCCAATCAAATGGAAGGCAATGGTTAAAAATTTTATTTTTTCACAGGATAACGGCCGCAGCAGAACTTTTCCCCCTCAGGACAATAGCCAAGGCGTTCGCATTTTGCGCCGGCATGGTTGAAAATTTCCGGCAGTACTTTGCGGCATTCCATGAGCATTTTATTGGCGCAGTCGCGGATTTCCCATTGTGCGCGCGTGCAGCAGCGGTGTTCAAAGAAATTGAGCAGGGAGCGGCAGTTCATGGTCACCACAATATTGCTGGCTGCTGCCTGAGGAAGCACCATGCGCGCGTCTTCCTTGGCAAGGCTGCCTCGTCCGTCTTCTTCGAGCATGGTTTTGATATCGTGGTAGGCTTTGCCCACATCTTCCATGAATGCTTCATAACGAGCGAGAATTTTAGGATTTTTCTTGACAGCAGGGGGCAAGATATAGTCCATATTGCTGGCGTCCACATAGCGCTGGCTTTGCTGAGAATAGGAGGCAATGCGGTGGCGGACTAATTGGTGGGTCAGTGCCCGGGAAACACCGGACAGGGCAAAGGTAAAGCTCACATGTTCAATGGGGCTTTCGTGCCCGGACGTGATAATATTCTGTACAAATTCTGCCTGCTTTTCCTGACTGATTTCCCCGTTTTGCAGGCGTTCCCACATATCGCCCACATAGCCCTGATGATAGCATTGCCGAAAAGAGGCATAAATCACAGAAAGCGGCTCAGGCGTGTGGGCAAGTATTTTGACTTGTAAATGTGCTTGCGGCATAAGGTTTCCTTTATTATAACTGACTGATATTTATCATTATTGTGATTGGCTCATTATCCTAAATGTCCCATATGCTTATAGGCTCTGACGGTGACCATGCGGCCTTGCGGCGTGCGCTTAATCAGCCCGCACTGGATAAGATAGGGTTCATAAATTTCTTCAATGGTGCGCATTTCTTCGGAGCAGGCAACAGCCAGCGTTTTCAGGCCCACGGGCCCGCCGTCGTAATGCTCAATGAGAATAGACAGAATTTTTCTGTCCATTTCATCAAGGCCCATTTCATCCACATCAAGGCGCTCAAGAGCATGTTTGGTCTGCTCGTGGTCAATGATGCCCTCTTCCCCAAAAACGCTGGCAAAATCACGTACACGGCGCAGCAGTCTGTTGGCAATACGAGGCGTGCCGCGGGAGCGTTTGCCAATTTCCATGGCAGATTCAGGGCTGATTTTCACGCCTAAAATTTTGCCTGCCCGCAGAACAACTTCGGCAAGTTCCTGAGGCGTATAAAATTCCAGACGGCTGATAATCCCAAAACGGTCGCGAAGGGGCGCGGATAACAGTCCCAGCCGTGTGGTTGCGCCCACCAGGGTAAAGGGTTCCACATCAATTTTTATGGTCTTTGCCGCCGGCCCCTGCCCAATCACCAAATCAAGCTTGAAATCTTCCATGGCAGGATAGAGCACTTCTTCCACCTGCATGGGCATGCGGTGGATTTCATCAATGAAAAACACATCATTGGCCTGCAAATTGGATAAAATAGAGGCTAAATCCCCGCCGCGCATAAGCGCAGGACCAGAGGTTGAAACAATATTCACGCCCAGTTCAGAAGCAATAATGTGGGCAAGGGTGGTTTTGCCAAGCCCGGGGTTGCCGTAAAAGAGCAAGTGATCCATGGCTTTGCCGCGTTTCTTGGTGGCGTCCAGATAGACTTGCAGATTTTTGCGCAGTTCACTTTGTCCGATAAATTCAGAAAGACGGCGCGGGCGAACAGATTCGTCCATTTTATCAAGGCTTTCTTTTAAGGAAAAAGGCTCGTTTTTCTTTGTCCCAAAATTTTTCGCCTCAGAACTTTTCACTTGAAAAGAGGGTGTCTCTTCGTCGTATGTACCTTCATCATAGGCGTCTTCATTCATATCCAGTTCATCATCATAGCTTAGACTCTTTTTGAACGAAGATTGAAATTTTGGTTTGCCGAATTTTTTATTCATATTCTACCTGTATCTGCCTCAATTATTTATTTTTTGCCATGGCTTTGAGGGCTGCCCGAAGTGCTTCGCCCACATCAAGATCCGGTTCTTTTTGCAGAACTTCTGAAAGCACTTCGCCGGCGCTTTGGTTATCATAACCAAGATTGAGAAGGCCTGTCAAAGCATCGTTGAAAACGCCGGTATTTGCGCTTCCCGGCAAATTTATGCTTGCCAGATTGGTATCTGCCTTGAATTTATATTTTAATTCCAGAAAAATCTTTTGTCCTGTTTGCTTGCCAATGCCGGAAACTTTAGTCAGGGCGTTGACATCATCCTGAGCCACAATGCGGCGTAAATCGTCAGGTTTGTACACAGATAAAATCGCCAGAGCAGTGCGCGCCCCCACTCTATTGATTGTGGTCAGCATTTTGAAGGTTTCACGCTCTTCAAAGGTGGAAAAACCGAAAAGCTCCTGTGCGTCCTCGCGTACCACAAAGGCGGTGTAGACGGATATGTCATCATCAAGTCTCGGAAGTGCCATACTTTGAGGAATAAACACTTCATAGCCAACCCCGTTTTTGGTGGCAATAAGTATGCTTTGCGCAGTTCTTTGTAAAAGTTTTCCTTCAAGCCAGGCTATCATGCTGTCCTCGTATCTGTTTGTTATTGTTATTTTATTATGGTCTGTGGGGCAAAAGCTCATCCAGTTCTTTTTGCAGTCTGTTATGGCACGCGGCCAAATATTCTTCGCTCAGTTCTTCGGTCACAAAAAAGCCGTCGCCAAAAATAACTTCCACAGTGCTGAAAGGCAGTGGAATTTGAAATTTATCCCAGCTGGGGATTTTCAAGGATTTTTTAAGATCAAGGCGCACAGGCACAATTTTCGCTCCTGCTTTGAGCGCCAGCAAAAAGGCACCATCCTTGACTTCATGGCGAGGTCCCATGGGCCCGTCCACAGTAATGCAGCCGTGCACAGTGCCGTCTTTCATCAGTTTTGAAGCCTGCAGCAAGGCTTTGAGCCCGTTGCGGCGGCTTGAACCGGCAGCAGTGCGAAGACCCAGTTTGCTCATGAGTTTATTTAAAATGGTGCCGTCCTTGCTGTCACTGACAATGCAGACAATATCCAAATCCTTTTGCAGATAAATCAGCGGAAAAAGCTCATCATGCCAGAGGCAGATCACTATGGGTGTTCCTTTGACCTCAAGACCTTGTTTGCGTTTTGCCGCAATTTCGTCCTGTTCAGCAATTTTTATCCGTGTTTCACTTTTATAGTTCAAAGAGTGGCACATGCCCTTATAGAAAAGCACCAGAAGATTGAGGAAAAAATCAGAGGTTCGGAATAAGTCGCGGATTTTTCGGCGTACTCGGTTGACATTTTCTCTTATGTGATAACGAAGGGTATTTTTCATTTTAATCCGTTTTTTTTATTACTAAAAAGCTAGACGATTGAATGTATAAAGTATATTATGCCCATAACGAAAACGCAACAAAAAAAAGAATAGAAAATGGAAGAGCAGAATATCCGCCTTAATAAAGCCCTTGCCGATGCAGGGATTTGTTCACGCAGAAAAGCTGATGAGCTGATTTTTGCGGGGCTTGTCACGGTCAATGGAGTGAAGGCAGAAAGCCCGGGCGTGCGCATTGATCCAGAAAAAGATCACGTTGTGTGCAAGGGTAAAAAAGTCGTGTTCAGTACAGGGAAAAAGGCGTGTATTTTGATGCTGCATAAGCCTATCAGCGTGGTCAGCACGGTGAAAGACCCGGAAGGACGCAAGACTGTGCTTGATTTCTTGCCGCAGGCCTATAAGCAAAGGCGCATTTATCCTGTGGGGCGGCTGGATTTTTTTTCAGAAGGCTTGCTTCTTTTGACAGACGACGGCGAACTTGCCAACAGGCTCATGCACCCGCGCTGGCATATGCCCAGAATTTATCATGTTAAAGTCCGTCTGCCGGGTAAGGACTATAATTTGCCAAGAACGCTGGTGATTATGCAAAGAGGTATGAAGCTGGCTGAGGGAGAGGAACTTGCCCCGGTCAAAGTGGAAATTATGGGTAAGCAAAAAGGGCTCGAGCTGTGGCTTGCCTTTACTTTGAGCCAGGGCATAAACCGGCAGATACGGCGCATGTGCCGCGATACGGATTTGACGATTTTGACGCTCAGGCGTGTGCAGCAGGGTCCGCTTTTGCTCGGTGATTTGCCACGGGGTGAGGTGCGGGAGCTCACGAATGAGGAAGTGAGTTTACTGCGCAAAGAAGTGGGCTTGGCAAATGAATAATATTGACAGATAAATATTAATAAGAAAAATAATATGTTAAGGAGAATATATGGAACAAGTACGCGAATCTGACCTTGATATAGAGTTTCAAATTGAAGGGCAGTGGAAAACAGATTTGGCTATTGCCTTTGCTTTTGAGGGCGAAGGCGCTGACGATGCCTGTCATTTTACGCAAAATGCCGCGCCATGGCTTTCTATTGCTCCCCAGTGGCGTGATTTCAAAGGCAAAAAAGACGAACGCATTATTTTATACGGCCCGCCAGCCATGGAAATTTCCCGCTGTATGGTGCTGGGACTGGGCAAGCATGAAGAGTTGACTTTGGAAGATTTGCGCTTTGCCTTTGGTAAGGCGGTGACAGCCTGTCAGGATTTGGGTCTGGAACATGTGGGTATTGATATTGTTTCCATGTCCCGCATTGGCTCCCAGCTTGGCATTACTCGCAATAATCTGGCGCGTGAACTTGCTCTTGCGGCGAAACTGGCTCTGTATTCTTTCCCCAATTTTAAGAAAAAATCCGAAGATCCAAAGCTTCGCAAAATTTATTTTTTGCTTGATGATGAATTTTGCGATGATGAATTGAAAAAGGCTGTGCGCTTTGCAGAAGCAGAAGCATCCGGCATTTATCTTGCCCGCGACCTTGCCAATGCACCTGCCAATAAAGTGACCCCTGCCTGTTTTGCGGACAAGGCTCAGGAAATTGCGGCCTATCATAATTTCAATATCCGCGTGCTCAAAAAGGATGAAATTGAACAGGAAAATATGCATGCCTTTTTGTCTGTGGCCCAAGGTTCCAGCAAAGAGCCGCGCTTTGTGGTGATGGAATATTATCCGCATACCGTGGATAAAAGTCTTGCACCGCTGGCACTGGTGGGCAAGGGTATTACCTTTGACTCCGGCGGCATCAGCCTGAAACCCAGCGCCGGCATGGAAGAAATGAAAGGGGATATGAGCGGAGCTGCGGCTGTGCTTGGTACCTTTGAAACTCTGGGCAGACTTGCCATGAACGGCGTGTATCCGACTCGTCCTGTGATTGGACTCATGCCTCTTTGCGAAAATATGCCCGGAGGATCTGCCACAAAGCCCGGTGACATTGTTTTTGCCCGCAGCGGCAAGAGCGTGGAAATTGTGAACACCGACGCTGAAGGCAGACTGATTTTAATTGATGCTTTATCCTATGCTCAGGATACCTATAAGCCGGCGTATTTAGTGGATATTGCAACGCTCACCGGTGCTTGTGCCGTGGCGCTTGGTGAAGGGGCTGCCGGTATTTTCGGCTCTGATTCAAAGCTTGCGCAAAAGGTTACGGACAGAAGCAATGCCCTTTTTGAACGCGCCTGGCAGCTCCCAATCTGGAAGCATTTGATGAAAGAGCTGAAAAGCAATGTGGCTGATCTCAAAAACTCCGGCTCTCGTCTGGGCGGATCATTGACTGCCGCACTTTTCCTCAAGGAATTTGTGAACGATGAGCAGGCTTGGGTGCATATTGATATGGCTGCCGCAGATAACGGCGAAAATGCCCTCAATCCAAAGGGGGCAACAGGCTACGGCGTGCGCACTCTTGTTGATTTAAGCTTTATGGAATAGACAGCAGAGATTGTGCGAGCGGTATCTTAAAAGGAACTTATGGCAAAAAAGCTTCATTATTCGCAGGAACAGTGCATTCGCGCGGCCGGCAAGCTCATGCAGAATACGGGCATGCTGAAACCCCATGCCCGAGTGGGAATTGCGGTTTCCGGGGGAGTGGATTCCTTTGTGCTGCTCAAGGTCATGCAAATACGGCAGCGCATTACGCCTTTTCCTTTTGAAATCATGGCAATACACATCAATGCAGGCTTTGACCCCAATTGTCACGCGCCGTTGGTTGCCTGGCTTGAAGAGGAAAATATTCCTTATCATGTGGAAGTGACCAACCACGGTCTTCTTGCCCATACTGAAGAAAACAGAACAAAATCACCGTGTTATTATTGTGCGTTCCAGCGGCGCAAACGGCTTTTTGAACTGTGCAAAGAGCACAATTTATCGCACCTTGCTTTCGGCCATAATGCGGATGATATTGTATCAACCTTTTTGCTGAATTTGGTGCAGACAGGGCGCATTGACGGCATGAGCATGTATGAGCCTTTCTTTGGCGGCTTGCTCACGGTTATCCGCCCCCTTGCCATGGTGGAGAAACAGCATATTCTCAAAGCGGCAAAACTTTGGGAACTGCCGATTTTCTCTAATCCCTGCCCCTCAGCGGGTACCACCAAGCGCACGGATTTGCTGAGTAGGCTGGATGTGCTCTGCGAGGAGAGCCAAAGCGGCAGACGCAATGTCTATCAGGGGATTATCCGCTGGCAACTGCAAAAACATTTGCTTGCGCCTGAAGATCAGGTTGATTTGACGCCCTTTATTCTTGCCAAACAGGAAGAAAGTCAGCGTAAGAAAGAAGCCAGATTGCAGGAACAACAGGAACAAACGGCAGAAAATATGCCGAAAATATAAGAGAGGAAAAATATGTCTGTAGTAAAAGTTAAATATTTAGGTGAAAGCAGAGCTCTTTATGGTAAACGCGGTGCTTGTCCTGCTACTGCTGAGGCTTGCGGACTGGATTTGCGCGCATGTTTTACAGAGGATACCATTTGCATTGAACCGGGGGATCGCTATCCTGTTCCTACAGGCATTGCCATTGAAATTTGTGAAAAAAATGTGGCAGCTTTCCTTTATTCCCGCAGTGGCTGGGGTGCAAGAAAAGGTCTGACCATTGCTCAGGGCGTTGGTGTTATTGACCCTGATTTTCGCGGAGAAATTATTGCTTATATGCTCAATACCTCCAAAGAAGCCATTACTGTGGAAAAAGGCGACCGTATAGCTCAGCTTGTTTTCCATCCCTATGTGCCTGTCAGCGTTGAAGAAAGTACTGAACTTTCTGAAACAGAACGCGGCATTGGCGGCTACGGCCATACGGGCAATAACTAAAAGCAGATAAAACCAAAAAGGCAAAAGAATTATGTTACCCATGCCCCTGTGGCCCAATTTATATTTTCCGTACAATGAGGACTGGAAAGTACCCAGTATAGGCGAATGCTTTAGACTGTGGCAAAAATACCAGATGATGTCTCATATCAAAGGCCATTGCCTGATGGTGGCACGGGTTGCCTTAACCATGGCAAAGCGTTTTGCAAAGGCCGGTTACCCGATCCGTGAAGATTTGGTGCTTTCTTCCGCCCTGCTCCATGATATTGCCAAAAGTTATACCATTTGCTTTGGCGGTGACCACGCAGTTTTGGGTTCTGCCTGGGTGATGCAGGAAACGCAAAACCCTGCCATTGCACAGGCTGTGCTTGCCCACGTAATTTGGTTTTTTGATGAGGGTGAACAGGCCATTGAGAAAAATCCCTGCACGTTGCCCAATTTGATTTCCTATGCGGACAAGCGTGTACAGCACGACAGGCTGGTGCCCCTGGCCGGGCGTTTTGAAGATTTATTGAAACGTTACGGCACAAGCGAAGAAAAACGCCGTCTGATCAATATTAATTATGAACAAAGTCAAAAAATAGAAAATGCCTTTATCAAGTTTGGCGTTGATGTCAATATAGAACCTGGGCAACTTGTCCGTATCAAACAAGAAAGGAAACGCTGATGAACGTATTACTTATTGCAGGTGGCTGGTCTCCTGAACGGGAAATTTCTCTTCGCGGTGCGCGCGGCATTGAAAAAGTGCTCAAAGAACGCGGGCACAATGTAACCTTTTTCAATCTTTCTGACGGCTTTGAAGCGCTTATTCCGCTGGCAAAGAATGCAGAAGTGGCTTTTATCAATCTGCACGGATCTCCGGGCGAAGACGGTCTTGTTCAGGCAATCCTGAGCCGCGTCAACTGCCCCTATCAAGGCGCGAACGCAGAAGGTTCTTTCCTTGCTCTGCATAAATATGCCGCAAAATCCCTTTTGCAGGCAGGCGGGCTTCGCACTGTGAACGGCATGTTCCTGCCCTCTATGCCTGAAGATTTGAAAGTGATTGAAGAAAAACTTCATTATCCCATGTTTGTCAAATCCAATAACGGCGGTTCAAGCATACATTTATACCGCGTGAAAAGCAGGAAAGAACTCAAAGACGCGCTGGAAAACATTTTTGGAGTGGGGCTGGAAATTTTGATTGAAGAACTCGTCGAGGGCAAGGACGTGACCTGCGGCGTGCTGGGTGATGAGGCTCTGCCCCCTGTTCTGATTGAATCCAAAGGAGAATTTTTCGACTATACCAATAAATACGCTGCCGACGGCGCCACAGAAATCTGCCCCGCACCCATTGGCGAAGAAGCCACCAAAAATGTACAGGAAATGGCACTCAAAGCCCACCAGATTTTGGGACTTTCCGATTACAGCCGTTCAGATTTTATTCTGACCAAAGAGGGTGTACCCTATATTTTGGAAGTCAATACCCTGCCCGGCATGACTGCCACCAGCCTTGTGCCCAAGGAAGCCAAGGAAATTGGACTTGAATTTGGCGAGCTCATTGAAAAACTGCTGGAAATGGCAAAAAAGAAAAAAGCATAATAACAAGAAGTTCCAAAGCCGGAATACTCTTTATGGATAGCATGGAAAGCAAAGAACCTACTGAAAATACACAGAATATGGCAGAAACATTGCCGGATAAATTGTCAGACGCGGCAAAAGTGCAGGCAAGCGCAGCAGCAGGAGCTGACGACGGCGAATGTTTTGCGCTCAAATCTGTGCCCATGAGCATTATGGCAGGACGTTATGCCTATTGGAGCCTTGGCGTTGCCATGGCTGTGTGGGCAGCGCTTATTCCTTTTGCCATGGAGCGTTTGCAGGTCAATGAAGCACAGCTGGGCTTACTCCTTTTATGCCTTGGGCTTGGAGCAACGCTTTCCATGCCTGTTGCCGGAGCGCTGGCAAATAAATTTGGCTGCCGTGCTGTGCAAAATGTCTGTATTCCAGTGTATTATATTGCTTTGTTCCTGCTCAGCTTTGTGCCCACGCCGCTGACGCTTGCCCTTTCTCTTGCAGTTTTTGGCGCCATGAGCGGCACTCTTGATGTGGTAATGAATATGCAGGTGGCATTTTTAGAGCAGGTGGGCAAACGCCGGCTCATGTCCAGTTTGCATGCCATGTATATGATTGGTGTTGCCTCCGGAGCAGGCTGCATTGCCATTTTGCTGCAAACTCTCAATAATCATATTCTTGCCACAGGCGTGGTTTGCGTCTTGATTTTGCTTGCCATGCTGTATTTTCAAATCTATTTCTTTCCCAAAACCAAATGCCGGGAAGAGAAAACACCTCTTTTCACCGTTCCCCGCGGTATTATTTTATGGTTTGGCGTGATTTGCTTTTTCCTGTATATGATTGAAGGTGTGCTCATGGACTGGGGAGCTTTATTCCTGCATAGAATACGGCATGTTCCCCTTTCTCAGGCAGGTCTTGGCTATGCTCTTTTTGCCACAACCATGACCTGCGGACGTCTTATGGGCGACAGACTTGGGGCGCGTTTTGGCTCAAAGAATCTGCTCTTTTATGGCGTGCTCCTTAGTGTGGGCTGTTTCCTCGCTGTCAGCTTTATTCCCAGCGGCTATGCTGCTTTTGCGGCATTTTTCTGTTTGGGGCTTTTTGCCTCTACCACTGTGCCCATGCTCTTTACCCTGACCACGAAAAATACCATGGGCAGCCTTGGGGCAAGTATTGCGGCGGTGAGCATGCTGGGCTATTTAGGCCTGCTTTCCGGCCCGGCGATTATGGGCTTTGTTGCGCATAATCTGGGCCTGCCCTTTGTCTTTATTACCATGAGTATTTTCCTTTGCGTGGTGGCAGGACTTTTGCGCTGTTTGAAGTTTAAGGAATAGAATAACACACTCATACTGTGGATGAATTTTGAAATAACGCCTTATTTTGCTTGCTTTTCCTGTCAAAGTACCCTAAAAAGGAAAAAAATTATTCAGGTTGAAGATGAATTTTGTAACCTTTTATTTTGCGCTTTTCTTTTTGCTCGCCCTTGTGATTTTGAGTTTAGGGGAAAGAACGTTCAAAACGCAAACCTTTTTCCTTTTAGGAATCAATATAGCCTTTTATGCTTTTGCAGGGATACAGTTTTTACCCTTGCTCTTTTTGGTGGCATTTATCAACTATATCAGTGCTGTTCTCACCAATGCCCATCCCCTCAAAAAGCACGGTACACGGCGTTTTATCATTGGTGTTGCTGTTTTTGCCCAAATTTTGCTTTTAGGCTTTTTCAAATATTATGAATTTTTGATTTTAAGCGCTGAACAGGTGCTGGAAAGCCTTGGCTATGATATCAGCTTGATTTTCCTCTTGCCCAGCGTGGAAATTTTGCTGCCTGTTGGTCTTAGCTTCTATATTTTTCAGGGTATGTCCTATGCCATTGACAGATACCGTGACACGAGTTTGAAGCCTTTATCCTATTATAATGTTTTACTCTTTATTTCCTTTTTTCCCACGGTTCTCTCCGGGCCGATCATGCGCAGCAATCAGTTCTTTCCTCAGCTTGCCTTTGACCCTGTGGTGCAGGATGATGATTACAGAAAAATGGAAAAAGTCCTTATTAACCGCGATATTGCCGAGGGCTTTACCTATATTTTGAGCGGGCTTTTCAAAAAAGTGGTGCTCGCCAGCTATTTGTCTGAACATATTGTGCGCGATGTGTTCCAAAGTCCTGAATTTTACAGCTCTGAAACGGTTTTTGTGGCCATGTATGCCTATGCTATGCAGATTTTTTGCGATTTTTCCGGCTATACCGACCTTGCCATTGGCATTGGCAGGCTCATGGGCATAAAAATTCCGCAAAACTTCAATGCGCCGTATCTTGCAACCAGCGTCAAAGAGTTCTGGCACCGCTGGCATATCAGCCTTTCCACCTGGCTGCGCGATTATGTGTATTTCAGCCTCGGGGGCAACCGTAAAGGCAATAAGTATGTGAATTTATTTCTGACCATGGCCATCGGCGGCTTGTGGCACGGCGCGCATTTGCGTTTTCTTGTCTGGGGCATGGCGCACGGGGCAGGGCTTATGGTCAATCATGCCTTTAAACAGTTTTTGCCCGGATTTTCCAATTCGCAAATTTTGAATAAGCCTGTGATACTGCAATGTTACAGCATTTTTTCCTGGTTTTTGACCTTTCATTTTATTTGTGTGGTTTGGCTCTTTTTCCGTGCAGAAAGCATGGAACTTGCCCTTGCCATGATCCGGAAAATGCTGCTCTTTACCTCTGAGGGCGACGGTTATCCCTTGCTGGTGCTCGTGGCAATTGCTTGTGCTTTTATCATCCAATGCGTTGGAAAATATAGTTTTAATGGTTTTGCCTTTGTGCTGGAAAAGGTCTGGTATCCTTTCAAGCTGGTGATTATAACACTTTTTTGTGCAATTATTTTCAAACTGGGGCCTGACGGCGTTTTGCCCTTCATTTATTTCCAATTCTAGAGCTGTGTATGAAAGTTAGCAAGGTTTCACGAAAAAGTCTGATTCTGTATATGGGCATATTCTTTTGCATGCTCTTTTTCGAAGAGGCACGTTTGACGCCTCTTTTGGAACGCGAGGGTACTAACTATCCGTTTTTGCTGACAATCAATCGTGAGCTCAAAGAAATTGGCGAAAAGACAAAAATTTATGTCTTGAGCTCCGCCATCCATGATGAATTTGCAAAGCTGGCACAAGCAGATTTTTTGAGCGCCAGCCAAAATTTGAGCCCTAAGGTACTGACTTTATGGGAAGAGCACCGTGCTCAGATTGTAAATATGAAAGCTGAGCAGGAAGAAGAAATAAAGCCCGTTCCCCAAGAAAGCTTGCAGGTTGAAAATATCAAAGAAAATATTGAACAAAATGAAGATGTTACGGAAACTGCAAAAAATGAATGTGTAGGAGAATCCGCAGAAGAAATACTGGAACAGGAGAATGAAACGGCGCAGGCTGACCCGCTGCAAACTGAACCTGCACAGGCAGAAGTTCCAGAATCGGAAATAAGTCAGGCAGAAAATCTTGAAGCGGAAATTACGCAGGATGAAGCAATTCCTGCTGGGGAAGAAGCCGAAGCAGAGGAAAAATCCGGCGAAAAATATCAATATAATCAGTATCATTATCCATTTAATCCCGGTTTGGTGACAGAGCCGGAAAGCCCCGACGGCATTGCCTGTTACGCGGTACGCATTCCTGATTACGGCAGGAAGAAGCGCGTGCTCCTGGTGGGCGATTCCATGATGATGGAGGGGCTTGGCCCAACGCTGCATCATCGCTTGCGCAAGCGCGATAATTTGGATGTGCACCGCGAAGGCAAATATTCATCTGGTCTCAGCCGTCCGGATTTTTATAACTGGTTTGAAAATTTGCCCAAAATGCTGGAACAGTATCAGCCCGATTTGCTGATAGTAAGCCTTGGTGCCAACGATACGCAGGATATTGTGATTGATAAAAAGCGTTATTTTATTGATACCAAAGAATGGGCAGAGCTGTATCTGGAACGCTCCAAAAAATTCCTGGCTCTGGCGGATAACGGCAAGCGGGAAATCCTGTGGGTGAGTCTGCCAGTTATGGGCAAAGAACCATATTTTACGCGCACAAAGCTGATTTCCAAATTGCAGGCTGAAGCCGTTAACGAAGCAGCCAAGGAAGCTGACAAAGAAGCCACTGGGGACGCCGCTAAAGCGCGCTTTATCAATATTGAGCATTTGCTCACGGAAAACGGCAAATACACAACCTTTTACACCGGTAAAAATAATCAAAGCATACGCTTGCGCTCTAAGGATTTGATCCACGTCAGCAACGAGGGCGGCGAAATTCTTACAGATTATGTGCTGCCTTTTGTGGATAAGAAGCTGGCAGCGCTTTATGTCGGTGATGTACCGATCTGCTACCCGCCTGTGGCAGGCATGGCAAACCGCGTTGTTTTCACCTCTTCTTTGCGGCAAAAGGAAGTGGAATATTATATTTGGCTGCCTGAAACAAAATCCATGCTGGCAAAGCCCGAAGAAAATACAGAACTCAATGTGCAGAAAACCGTGGCTGCCCAACTTGGCAATAAACGCTGTCCTGTCCTTTATTTACTGCACGGGGCAACCAGTTCCGGCAAAGAGTACGCTGAGGCAATAGGTAAACAACTGCAGGAAATTGCCAATACCAAAAAAGTGATTATTGTTGCGCCCAGCTGCGAACCCTATGGCTGGTATGTGGATAGTCCGTTAGTTTCCGATAATCAAATTGCAAGTTTCCTCACGAAAGAGCTTATTCCGCACGTTGACAGCCTCTATCCAACAACGAAAAAGCGCGCCATTGCGGGCCTGAGTATGGGCGGGCACGGAGCACTCCTGACAGGCTTCCAAAACAAAGGACTTTTTCAGTCCATGGCAAGTGTCAGCGGGGTAATGGACATCCGTGAACATAAAAACAATTGGAAAATAAAGAATCTGCTTGGTGAACTTGTGCCGGAAAATCAAAAAATCTGGGATGAGCATGCAGTCAATGCTTTGATTGAAAAGAAATGGCCGGCAACTTCACCCCGCCATATTATTGTGGTCACAGGAACCAAGGACAGACTGGTTATTGAGGAAAACAGAACCGCAAAGGATTTATTCCATAAACGCGGTTTTAAAATTGAATACATCGAAGATGCCGGCACGCACAACTGGGATTTTTGGAAAAAGTACATCCCTGAAACGTTGGCTAACCAAGCAGATTTTCTGAATAAACTGTAAGAGAAATATCCAATAAAACAGTTTACAGAGCCAAAGCATTTAATTGTTTTGGCTTTTTTTGTGTTAACTTTTGGAATATACTTCTATTTCTCTTTTGAGATACTCCAAGAATTTTTCTTCTGCTTTGGAGAATGTCTGGGATTTTTTCCAAGCCAAGGTTAAGCCGACTTCAATTTTGGGAGAGAGAGGTTTGAAGCAAAAAAGGCTATCCTTTGTGGTGTTCACGATTTTATCCAGACACAGGGCATAGCCCAAGCCTTCTTCCACCATGAGTGACGCATTATAGAGCAAGTTATATGTGCCGATGATATTGAGCTCTTTTGCCAGATCCCCCATCCAGCCTGAAATTTCGTTTTTGACCATTTCCTGTCTTGAAAGGAGCAGGGGAATATTTAATAAATCCTTTGCCTGTATTTGTTCGAGTTTGGCAAGGGGACTGTCACTTCGCATGAGCACGCCCCAGGTATCCTTTATGGGCAGGCGCAGAAAATCATATTTTGCAAGGTCAGCAGGGCCAATAAACAAGCCGAAGCTCACCAGCCCGTTGTCAATTTTATCCATAACATCCTGAGCATTGCCGCTGAAAAGGTGAAAATTGACATGGGGATTTTGCCTGTGCAGTGTATGGGCAATGCGGGCAATGAAGCGCATGGCGGGTGTTTCTCCGCTGCCAATATAAATATCGCCGTGCAGTTCATCTTCCGGGGCATGGAAAGCACTTTCTGTTTTTTCAACCAATGTAATAATTTCCTTGGCGCGTTTTTGGAAGAATATGCCTTCTTCTGTCAGGGAGATTTTTCGTTTTCCGCGGATAAAGAGTGTTTTGCCAAGCTCTTCTTCAAGCTCAATCATCTGGCGGGAAAGCGTTGGCTGGGTAATGAAAAGGGCATCAGCAGCTTTTGAAATATTCTTTTCTTCGGCAACAGCCAGAAAATAGCGCAGGGTTCTCAGTTCCATATGTTTTCCTGTGAAAAGATTTTTCATATTATTATCATACAAAATAAGTATGGTAAAGTATTCATTATAAGTATTTGCTATTTTTATGAGACATGGCTATAGAGCATTTCCAATAAATCTTGCGACTTTTCTATGCAGGGGAAAAACTTTATCTCTGCTGTCCATTTCTCTAAGTCTCGTAAACTCGACATAAGAGAAACGACTTCGTCGCCTTCGGTGGCATCTCTGCTGTCCATTTGCGTAATTGCTCATT
>CAJTRG010000006.1:0-33056 GCA_910578585.1 uncultured Mailhella sp. | reverse complement strand
TTTTAAGCTTTATTATTAAAATTATTTGCAATTATTTTCGGAAATGATCTAAAATTGATCCCCGCCTCATTACCGGCGAAAACGCGCACTCAAGAGAATTCAGCGAAGATGCCTATGCCAAGGCGGCCAATCCCAAGGAATTACTGCTTATTCCCGGGGCAGGGCATGTGGATTTATACGACCGCACAAGCCTTATTCCTTTTGATCATCTTGCCAAATTCTTTACAGAAAATCTCAAGTAAAAGCTTTTGTTTCTAAGCGCTCCTTTGTATGAAAAGCCCCATGTATTTTGCAGTATATGGGGTTTATTTCTTTGTTTTTATTCATTAATTAATAGAATATGCAAACTGTAAATTCCGTATCTACTGTTTTTCAAATTTATAGATTTTCTTTTTCTCTTGTATACGGGCCGGCGCAAATTCAGAAAAAATTTCATTTCCATTTTTTACATCAATATAGTCAAGAGCAGCAACCTTATCTTGGGGGGCAAATTTATCAAGAAAACGAATAAAGAGGTTTCTATTATTATCAAGAGGCAATAATTCTGTTTGCAGATTTTTTTCTGCAATAACCAGTAGAGAGGCATTTTGAGCAATTGTCTGCAGGGTTTCAAAAAGTTCTTGAATAAAGGGAACAGGAACTATATTGCTGCAAAATGAGGGATGCAGTCCAAGAATATAGAGTTTGTTTTCCTCGGAACGGGCAGTATTGTAAAATTTTTCGAGTAAATACTTGACCCGTGCAATGGTGTCCTTTGCTTCTGAAAGGACTCTTTCTTTATTTCTGCTGCCGTCTTCGTCAAAGAGTTCGTGCGGGCGATGCTTGCCGTGAAAAGAAATAGAAGTGACAGCGCAGCGCCACATATTAGCTGCCGGATTTTCAATAATTCCTTGAGAATAGATACGGGCAGGTTCTTTGAGTACGGGGATTAACTGCTCAGCGGGTATACTTGCCCATTGGAAAAGAGAACTTTCAATATGTCCAAAATATATAGTTAAATGATAGCTAATTTCACAGTTAAGCCCTAAGGAAATAAGGCGGTCATAAATTCGCATAATTTTACTCTTATAAAAGGATAGATGCTAGATTTATAGCACAGGATGTGCGCGCCTCGCAGAGCGAACGAAACGAAAACCACGTTTTTCGTGAGTGAGAGCGAATGTCAAGCAGGACGCTTGACCGAGCGTCATCTTAGGTTGGAAGCTAATTTCACAGTTAAGCCCTAAGGAAATAAGGCGGTCATAAATTCGCATAATTTTACTCTTCCTGTAAAGATTATTTGTATTTTTCAAATAATATTTCAGCTCTGAAAAATCTCATTTTCATATAATAAAATAAGCAAGGTGGAAATAAAAAGGAAAAGTGACGCGGAAAATGTATATGCTAAAACCTGATTATTTTGAGTCAGAAGCCGCCAAATTGCTTTGACGGCTTCTTTATTTTAAAAACATTTTTAATACATGTTTTTATAAGCGTTCAATTACTTTGTCAGTAATTTCCACTGTATTGCAGAGGACTTTGCCTTCTTCCATGATATCGCCGGTTCTAAAGCCGTCCTGCAAAGTTTTGCGCACAGCGTTCTCAATGGCAAGGGCTTCTTCCTTGAGGTCAAATTCATGGAGCAGCATCATGGCAACAGATAAAATGGTTGCCAAGGGATTTGCTTTCTTTTGACCTGCAATATCAGGGGCAGAGCCGTGGATTGGTTCATAGAGGCCTGCGTATTCACTGCCGAGGCTGGCTGAGGCAAGCATACCGATAGAACCGGTAATAACAGCAGCTTCGTCTGACAAAATATCGCCAAAGAGGTTGCCGGTCACAATCACGTCAAATTGGCTGGGGTCGCGCACCAGCTGCATGGCGGCATTATCTACATACATGTAGCTAAGTTCTACTTCGGGGTATTCCTTGGAAACTTCAGTTACCACTTCGCGCCAGACGCGACTGACGTCAAGCACATTGGCCTTATCCACAGAGCAGACTTTCTTTCTGCGTTTCATAGCCGCTTTGAAGGCAATATGCGCAATGCGGCGGATTTCGTCTTCATTGTAAATCATGGTATTGAAGCCGGTGCGTTTGCCGTCGCGAATTTCCACGCCGGCTGGCTTACCAAAATAAATACCGCCGGTCAGCTCACGCACAACCATAACATCAAGGCCTTTATCTACAATGTCCTTGCGCAAAAGGCAGGCACCGGCAAGTTCAGGGAAGAGGCGAGCTGGACGAAGGTTTGCAAATAAACCTAATGCCTTGCGGATGCCAAGCAGACCTTTTTCAGGGCGAATGGCAGGGTCAATGGTGTCCCATTTGGGGCCGCCCACAGCGCCAAGAAGAACAGCGTCAGCCTTCTTGCAGGCTTCAACCGTTGCTTCCGGAAGGGGAGAACCGGTTTTATCAATGGCAATACCGCCAATCAGCACATTTTCCGTGGTAAATTCATGGTGAAATTTCTTTGCCACTGCATCCAAAACGCGGAGAGCTTCACCTACAATTTCAGGGCCAATTCCGTCACCAGACATAACAGCAATGTGTTTTTTCATATAACCTCTATTTCAGTCGAATTTGTGTATGTTGCGTTTTAGTTGTTTATGCGTTGAGCGTTCTCTTGAAAGCTTTGACCATGGCAGGAATATTTTGTGTAAACACAAGGTTTTCTCCTGCATAGACTTCAAGGTCAGCATTTGCTTTTGTGACTTCGCCGATTTGATAGCAGTGTTCAGCAAAGAGATCTTCAAATTCTGCACACTTGGCAGGTTCAACTTCCACCAGGAAACGGCTTGCGCTTTCGCTGTAAAGGGTTTCCATGGAAGTCATATCCTTTTCCCTGCCCACCAGGCTGAGGTCAATTTTTGCGCCAAGTAATCCGCCCATGCACATTTCAGCAAGAGCCACAGCAAGTCCTCCGTCTGAAAGGTCGTGGCAGGCTTTGACTAAATGCTTTTGGGTTGCGGTGTGGAAAGCCTGATAACGGCGCAGCGCAGAAGCAGAATCCACTTGCGGCACGCGTCCGCCCTTGATGCCGAGCTCGTCAAAAGCTTCACTGCCAGCCATTTCGCTTTTGGTAAAGCCAAGCAGATAAATTTTATTGCCGGCGGCTTTCAAATCACTGGTTACGGCATTATTGACGTTTTGGATTTTCGCAAGCACACTGAACAGAACGGTTGGCGGAATGGAAATTTTCTTGCCGTCGCCGATATAGTCGTTCTTCATGGAGTCCTTACCTGAAATACAGGGTACACCGTAATCAAGGCAATATTTTCCAAGCGCTTCGCAGGCGCGCACCAGCTGAGCCAGTTTATATTCACCGTCAGGGGTCTTTTCAGATTGGATTGGGTCGCACCAGCAAAAGTTGTCGCAGCCTGCCATGTGGTCAGGGTCAGCGCCCACAGCCACAGCGTTTCTGACAGCTTCGTCAAGGGCGTTTGCCATCATGTGATAGGTGTCGTAATCGCTGAATTTTGGACAAATACCGTTGGAAATAACAATACCTGCTTCATCTTCGAGCACCGGACGGAGCACGCCGGCGTCCGCTGGAGCATCCTGATTTCTGCCCACAAAAGGTTTCACAACACTGCCGCCTTTTACTTCATGGTCGTATTGACGGACAATATTTTCCTTGCTGCAAATATTGAGGCGGCTCAGCATTTTGAGAAGGAAATCTGCCTTGTCGTTGGGATCGGGCATTGCCACTTTGTTTTGCATAGCGTCTTGTTGTTCGCTTTTCCAAACAGCTTTCAGCTGCATTTGCGGCAGGCCGTTATGCATGAAATCCATAGGCAAATTCGCTACAGGCTTGTCGCCGTAAAAGACTTGGAAGAAGCCGCTGTCGGTAAATTCGCCAAGGCTGGTTGCTTCCACATCCATGTGTTTAGCCAGAGCTAAAAATTCCTGTAATTTATCTTGGGGCACAGCTAAGGTCATACGTTCCTGAGCTTCGGAAAGAAGAATTTCCCAGGGCTGTAAGCCGTCGTACTTGAGCGGGCATTTAGACAAATCCAAACAGCAGCCACCCGTCGCTTCACTCATTTCCCCAACAGAAGAAGAAAGTCCGCCGGCGCCGTTGTCGGTAATGGCATGGTACAAGCCTAAGTCACGGGCTTTCATAATGAAATCATACATTTTTCTTTGAGTGATGGGGTCACCGATCTGTACCGCGGTGGCAGGGCTTCCTTCGTGCAGCTCTTCGGAGGAGAAGGTTGCGCCGTGGATGCCGTCCTTGCCGATGCGTCCGCCGGTCATCACAATGGCGTCGCCGGCTGTTGGGATTTTTTCATAGCCGGGTATGCCGTTGACCATGCGGGGCATAAGGCCGATAGTTCCGCAGTAAACAAGAGGTTTGCCAAGGTAGCGTTCATCAAAAACAACTGCACCGTTGACTGTAGGAATACCGGATTTATTGCCGCCGTCTTCAACTCCTTTGCGCACGCCTTCCATAACGCGGCGCGGGTGCAGAAGTCTTGGAGGCATTTTATCGGTGTGGAAAGGAGAAGCAAAGCAGAACACGTCCGTGTTGCAGACAAGTTCAGCGCCCATGCCTGTGCCCATGGGGTCACGGTTGACGCCCACAATACCGGTGAGCGCGCCGCCGTAGGGGTCAAGAGCGGACGGGCTGTTGTGGGTTTCCACTTTAATGCAGACATCGTAATCATCATTAAAGGTAATAACGCCGGCGTTATCGCTGAATACAGAATGGCAGAAATCCTTGTCGCCAAGGCGTTTTCTAATGGTTGCGGTTGGGGTCTTAATATATGTTTTGTACAGGCTGTCGATGGTGGTTGTTTTGCCTGTTTCTTCGTTGGTATACTCAATTTTTGCCGCAAAGATTTTATGTTTGCAGTGTTCAGACCAGGTTTGTGCAAGCACTTCCAGCTCGGCATCGGTGGGGTTTTCAGGCAGACCGAATTTCTTTCTGTCAGCGGCAGTTTCAGGCTTTGCGTAAAAATTCTTGATAATGAGCATTTCTTCAAGGGTGAGGGCAAGGGTATTTTTACGGCTGTAATCAATGAGTTCCGCATCGCTCATGGAAAGGAGCGGAATAATATTTATAGTATCCACAGCTTTGCCGGTTACCTTGGAAGCCTGAGCTTCAAAACCGGGTTCCTTTGCCCATTCGTCTTTGCTCTTGAGGCGGAGGCGTTCGATAAGTTCGTTGGCAAGTAAATCTCTGCCGATGCGTTCTGCGTCGGCACGGCTGAGCTTACCCCATAAATGGTATTGTTTTGCGGTGTAAACCTTGAGGGCGCTGCGTTCTTTGCCCAGCACGAGGCAGGCGGTATTGCGGGCAGTGTTGCCTTCATTGTCGGTTACGCCGGGACGAAAGCTGACTTCAAGAATAAAGTCCGCGTCGGATTTGGTTGCTGTAAGGCTTGCACTTTGCAAAACAGGGTCATGCATCACGGCTTTATCGAGCAGAAGTTTTGCTTCATCATCGTTTATGCCGTCAAATGTCAGCACTTTTACCATGCGGACATTGTCAATGCTAAGCCCAAGTGCTTCTTTGATCTCTTCTGCAACGCGGTGGCCGACCGGATCTTGTTGATTTTCCTTTACACGAATTTCCAAACGTAAAAGACTCATATGTTCACCTTTCTTGGTTTTTGCGCCTTACGGCTATTTATTTCTTTCTTTTATAAAGGTTATTGCTTCTAAAAGCATATTGGCATAAGGATTTGAAAAAACAGCAATACTTTCCCTGGCTTTATCCAAATAACTTTGGGCGAGCTCACGGGTTTTTTCAGGGAATTTTGCATCAATGATTTTTTGATTGATGATTTTTAATTCTTCATCAGTGAAGCCATTTTCCAGATTTTGCGCGGTTTCAAAAACAGCATTGGAATTGGCTTGAAATTTCTTGATAAAATCTTCTTTTTCGGAAGCTGTCAGACTTTGCAAATACATATAGATAGGCGGTGTGCATTTTCTTTCGCGAAGATCGCCGCCAGTGGGCTTGCCAATCACATCTTCCGGGGAAAAGTCAAGGGCATCGTCCACAATTTGGAATGCCATGCCCAGATTCAAACCAAAATCGCGGGCCCTTGCGATATTTTCTTCACTGGCACCAGCCATAATGGCGCCCACTTCACAGGCAGAACGGATAATCCAGGCTGTCTTGCCTTCAATCACATCCAGATATTCCTTTTCATCGGCAGGAATTTTTCCGGCAAGCTGAATTTCTTCAATCTCGCCGTTGGCAGTGCGAAGTAAGGCATCAGAAATAATCTGCATTAAACGGACATTCTGAAATTCTGCCATTTGCTTGTTGCCCATGGCAAGGAGCGCGTCACCGGCGAGCAGGCAGGGACGAACGCCGAATTTGATATGGCTGGAGGTCTTGCCGCGGCGAAGTTCTGCATTATCAAGCACATCATCATGCAGGAGGCTTGCCACATGGAACATTTCGAGGACAATGGAAGCATCATAAATAGAAAGGCTGGGATGCGTGATTTTATTTTGTGTTTTGAGCAGGTTATACCACAAGAGGGTCAGCACAGGGCGAAGACGCTTTCCGCCTGATAAAAATGCATAGCGTGCAATTTCCTGAACAGAACAAGGCATTTTTTCTGTAACAGCTTGTAATGCTTTGCTAATATTTTCCTGTTCGCTAAGGAGAAATGCAGTAAATTCTTTCATTATTTGTCCGAATAAAGTTTTTATTTTCCAAGGAAACAGAATAGCATAAAGCAACGCCAATCGCAAGCAAAAGAGTTCCTCCGGTCTTGCAGCTGCAAAAGCGATTTTCTTGCAGATAAAAATGAGAGAATCAGGCAAAAATTTAGCAGAATCAGGTCTTTTTATTGAGCTCAAATAAGCATATTTTTTCTTTAAACTACAAAGCACTGCTAGATTGTGTGCTGATAACAAGTGAGGAAAAATATGAAAAAACTTTTGTTCATGGTATTTTTATTTGTGTTTAGCACGGGTTTTGCTCAGGCAGCAGACCAAAAAGTGCAGAATGAAAATCTAGATGGCAAAAAAATATTGATCGCCTACTTCTCCTGGAGCGGCAACACAGAACATATTGCAAAATTGATCCAAAGCCAGATTGGCGGGGATATGTTCAAAATTGAAACAGCTGTGCCCTATCCTGCGGATTATCAGGAATTAGCTTACGGCGTTGCTAAAAAACAGCATGAAAACAATATCATGCCAGAACTCAAAAATAACGGCGACATTTCCGGCTATGACGTTATTTTTGTGGGCACGCCTGCCTGGTGGTATCATATGGTTCCGGCTGTCAAGACCTTTTTGTCAGCTCATAGCTTTGAAGACAAAACCATTGTACCTTTCATTACCCACGGCGGCGGCGGAAGATATGAAATTCCAGCTGATATGGGAAAACTTGCCAAAGGAGCACAGGTTTTGAGTGCTTTTGACACCTTGGGTGAAGGCAGCACTAACGTTGATGCTGAAATCACCGACTGGCTTAATAAGTTATAATTGTTTATTTTTCAAATCCCTATTCGAAAAACGTTATGGACAAAATCTATAACGTTTTTTTATATCATCAATAAACAACTTTTTTGCAGGGATAAGCTAACGGGGGCAAGGGGGGAACCCCCGTTAGTTTCCCCCTGCAAAAAAGAAATTTTGTAACTTTTGGGGTTGAAAAATTTTATAGAAAAGAAAAATTTTTATTCCTGCACAGCTATGTCCGTAAACTGGAAGGTGGTCACGTCAAAGAGGCCTTGTGGGGTCAATTTCAGATCGGGAATAACGGGCAGGGCAAGGAAACTTAAAGACATAAACGCGTCAGCTTTGTCCCAGATATGGTAATGATTTTTTGCCACATCATAGAGCTTTTGCAAATCGGCAATCACAGCCTGTGGTTCCTGCATGCTCATGAGTCCGCCCACAGGCAGGGAAAGACTTGCCAGCACTTCACCCTTACTGATCATGGCAATGCCGCCGCCCATTTTTTCAACTTCCTGCAGGGCAAGGAGCATGTCTTCATCGTTATCGCCGGCCACCACAATATTATGGCTGTCGTGGGAAATGCTGGTGGCAATGGCGCCTCCTTGCAGACCATATTCAGCGTGCAAAAGTCCAAGGCCGATTTTGCCGGTTTTCTTGTGGCGTTCGACAACAGCCATTTTAAGCAGACCTTTGTTTTGGCTGAAATCAAAATTGCCTTCGCTATCCACAGCAACGTCCATAATTTCGCATTTTGTGAGCAGTGAATGGGGCAAAAGGCGGATAACGCGGGCTTTCTTACTTGGAATATGAATGGTCAAATCCTTGGGCAGTTCCGTGTGCATGCTGTCCTGAATGGTATCGGTGAGCTGTTCCAGTTTTGCGTTATAGGTTTTGGTCACTGTGGCTATGTATTTGCCATTTTCTGCCACCAGCTCACCATTAATATAGACAGCATGAGGATTGCATTCTTTGATATCTTGGGTCAGCATAAAGCTTGCTTCATAGCTTGGAGCAATGGCTCCCTTATGAGTCAAGCCGTAAGCGCGGGCAGTGTTGATTGTTGCCATGCGGATGGCGTCAATGGGGGCAGTGCCGTGTTCAATGGCAAGGCGCACAGAATTATTGATATGTCCTCTTTTGATGATATCTGTGCACTGCTTGTCGTCCGTGCAGAACAGGCAGTTTGAAATGGTATGGGCATTGACCGCAGGAAGCAGGTTGACGAGGTCGTGAGCCGCAGAGCCTTCGCGCAAAAGCACATACATGCCGCGGCGTATACGTTCCAGTGCTTCTTCCACAGTGGTGCATTCGTGGTCAGTGGAAACGCCGGCGAGCCTGTACATATCGAGATCATCGCCGTGCACCATGGGGGCATGCCCGTCGATAATTTTATTGTATTTTGCTGCAAGCTCCAGTTTTTCAAGAACTTTTTCATCCTGCATCAGCACACCGGGCACATTCATCATTTCCCCGAGCCCAAGAACATTTTCATCGTTCATGAGTTCGGCAAGGTCAAGGGCAGAGAGGTTTGCTCCTGCATATTCAAAGGGCAGGGCAGGCACGCAGGAAGGAAGCATAATTTTTACATCTAAAAGGCTTTCTTTGGCATTTTCCAGCATAAAGCGAATGCCGTCGAGGCCTTTGACATTGGCAATTTCGTGGGGGTCGGCAATAACGGTTCCCGTGCCAAAAGGAATAACCAGTTCCGCAAATTTATCGGGACTGAGCATGGAAGATTCAATATGTACATGGGCGTCAAAGAAAGTTGGCAAAAGGTAGGCATTTTTCGCATCCACCACCTTTTGCGCGGGCATGGTTTTGGAAAAGCCCACAATAACGCCTTTGTGCACGCATAAAGATCCGCTGAAAAATTCTCCGCTGAAAACATCGGCAATCTGCGCATTGTCAATGCGCAGATCTATGGGCAAATTATTTTTAATATCCTGCATAATATCTTGAATTTTTGCGTATTTTATCATAGTATACTCCTCAAATCAGCTTTATCAGATCAGTTTTTCCAGTATAATTTATTTGTATATTTTACTCTATTCATGGATAAAACAAAAGGAAAATTTTATGCCCCAATTTGAACCGCAACTCTATTATGTAACAACCAGGACAAAGGGCGAGGCAAAGCGCATTGCCAGAGCTTTATTGCTGGAACATCTCATTGCAGGCGCAAATATTTTTCCTTTGGAGAGCCTTTATTGGTGGCAGGAGAAAATTTGTGAGGAGGAAGAATTTGCGCTTTTCATGCAAAGCAGTAAAGCCAATTTTGCCCGCATTGAGGAAGTGGTAAAAAGATTGCATAGTTACGAAATTCCTTGTATAGTATCTACTGCCATAACGCAGGGCAGCCACGATTTTTTGCAGTGGATACACGAAAATACAAAAAATAATGATACCAAATAAATGGGGGATAGTATGAGTATTCATATTATGGGCTCTGTCGCTTTTGACAGAATTATGTCTTATCAAGGCAATATCAATGAACTGATTTTAAAAGATAAAGATAAATATAATACTTTGAGCCTGTTAATGCTCATTGACAGAATTGAGGAAAAACAAGGCGGCACAGGCGCAAATATTGCCTTTAACCTTGCCATGCTGGGGGAAACTTCTCATCTTTATACGGCTGTAGGCTATGATTTTACCGGTAATTACCAAAAGAAACTGCTGGATATGCATATTAATCTTGACGGCGTGAACATTCGTGAAAAGGAACTGACCGCCTGCGGACATGTGATTGCCGACAGCAAAGGCAATTTGATCAACTGTTTTTGCCCTGCCGCCATGAATAATTCCTGCAATGAGGCTGTGCTTTCTGTAATAAAAGCAGGGGATTACGGCATTGTTTCTCCTGCATTTGCTGAAGATATGGCAAAATTCCCTAAAATCTTTAAAGAAAGAAACGTTCCTTATATTTACGATCCGGGTCAGCAAATCCCAGCCGTCAGCAAGGAAGATCACCTTGCCAGCATTGACGGTGCTGAAATTTTAATCGGCAATGATTATGAAATTGCCCTTATTTCTGAAATCACCGGTCTTTCCAAAGAAGAACTCTTGGAGAAATGCAAATACATAGTCACCACCTTGGGCGATAAAGGCGCAAGCATTTCTCAAAAAGGCAAAGCCGATATTCTTGTTGCCGCTCCAAAAATCGCACAGCTTGCTGATCCTACAGGCGCAGGTGATTCCATGCGGGCAGGCCTTTTGAAAGGATTGACAGCAGGCTTTGATCTTGAAACCAGCTTGAAACTGGGCAGTATTTGTTCTGCATTTTGTATTGAAAAATATGGCACGCAGGAACACAGCTACACGCTGGAAACGTTCAGATCCCGCTATGAAGAAAATTACGGTTCTTGTCCTTTATAAAATTTTAAGCCCTTTTATGGGCTTAAATTTTATTTCAATATATTAAATTTTTTCTTTATTCCGATAAGCCTTGTGTAAAAAGACATATTGAGAGTATTATGGTAGAAATAGCAAATATATTAGACAGTCAGCCTATTATCCAAAAAGCCATGCTGACCTCGCAGGGGGTTTGCGTTTGGATTATATGGGGACAATCAAATCAGCCGAAACACGCGACTGATATTTTGCTTGACGCCGGTGCTCTGAATATCGTGACCTTGATGAACCAGTCCTTATGGTTCTTCTTCAATGCTGATGTTGCCGTGAACAGCCTCGCAAAATTGGATTTATGGGGAAAGCAGTTCAGCATTGGCATTATTGCCTTCACCTTTCCGGGGCAATTAAAGATTGACGCCAACCAAGTCAAAATCGTTGAAGTTACTAATGAATACCGCCATTTAAAAATTGAACAAGCCAATACCAGAAGTTATATTTATATCCACCCAAGCTATGGGGCCATGGCGGCAAGTATCCCCGGTATCAGCGTTTATGAAATGAAAGGACTTGATGTCCAAAGCAGTTTCAGCTGGAAAATGATTACGGCTGAGCGGCGTCTGCCATTTTCTGTGGAACAGGGCTGGTATGCTTTTGTGCATCCTTTGGGAAATGCCATTGACAAGCAATTCCAGCGCGGTTGGAACCGAACGTTCAGTTATCTGGAAACCTTTATCCGTGAACATAAACTGAAATATTCTTTGCAGGATAACTATTTAATTGTTCCCTTGGACAATTTGATGATTCTGCGTGAATGGATGCGTGCTGTGTTTGAAATTATTGATACCATGCGCGAGCAGCATTCCGATGAATTTTGGCCATGTCTCACGCTGGTTGTGGATAAGAACAACCTCAACTTTACGCCGGAACTGCCTTATAAAGTCAATGTTGACTGGAGTGAACTTGCTCCGGATGTTCCCTATATCAGCTATAAAAATGCCTTTATTCTGGGCAATGATTTTATTATTAAAGATATTGTTTATTCCAGCGCCAAGACCAGTTTTGATTCTTTTTGTACGCTGATTGTTAAAAATCCCAATGTTGAGGCAAATCCTTTTTCTGTTCTTTTGCCTGAAACGCTGGTGCCCAATAAAACTCCCTGTTTTTACTGCGGAGCTTCCAACCACTCTTCAAGTCGCTGTCCCAGCAAGGATATTGCTCCTGTTGGTGCACACTATTTTGAAAAACTCAAACATCTTGATTTATCCAGCATTAATAATGTTTTTCGGGATATTGATACAGTTATCAACCAAAAAGGCACAAAAGCCTATTTTGAGTTTATTGAAGAAAATGATACCCCCGGGCAAGTGCTCAAGGCAATTTTTGCCATCAATCATGTTATCCAGCTGCCCAATATTTGTCGTATCTGGCGTATAACGAGCCGTGATATTGATGCTGATCCGCCCTTGACCCACGACCATGCCTCTGACCCCATGCATGTGCTCTTGCAGCGTTTTATCAAATGTTCTCCGCAAGATATGCATGCCTTTGAGCGCGAGTGTCTGCAACTTGTGCATAATGATCCCAAAAACTGGCAGTTGCAATGCCTTTTGGGCTTTATTGTGATGGAAAAGGGCGACCTTGACAAGGCTGTTTCCTTTTGGACAGAAGCAGATAAAATCTGTACCATTACCCTGCATCAGGCATGGCTGAAATTCCTTATTGCAAGGGCAAGAGAAATTCAGGGCCGTTTTGGCGAGGCTATGGAAATATACAGCCATATTATGCGCCTGACGCCAAACTGGCAGGATCCGCAATACCGTATTTTAGTTTGCGATATGAAGCGGGGCTTTACAGAAAAAGCTTCACGTCAGCTTGTGGAAATGATCAATAAAGACCCCAGCTTATTCCATAAAGTTGTGCTTGACCCTGAGCTTTTCCGCGGGCAAATGCATTTAATCTTGTCCTTGCAGCGTATGTGGAAGGAAGCCTATAACAGATTTTTGATTGAACGGGCAGCTCTGGAAGATTTACAGCTCATTATTAATGATTGGTTCAAGGACGAAGATAATCCCGTTGCCGAGCAAACGCATAAAGTTCATAGTTTGCTGAAACACGGCGAAATCAAAAACTATTTGCTTTTCCTCGACGTTGTGCAGCAGCGGCCGCTTCTTGAAGCAGAAATTATGGAAGCCATTTCCGGTGAAATTACCCGCATGAAAACAAGTTATGAACGCTGTTTATTCAAGCTGGAATTTATCCGTGATGAAATGAGCTGGTTTGCCCTGCAAAAAACGCTGACCAATTTTAATCAGACCTTTAACAGCTGTGCTAAGATTTTAAACTGGGCTTTTGGTTCTGATTTTACCAATCCAAAAATTTTCAAAGAAGCTCGGGCAAATTTGGGAAGCTTGGAAACACAGGTCAATGAGCTTGAGAAAAAATTGAAAGTGCTGCAAATGGTCAGAGATATTACGCTCTTCTTCCTTTTGACCATGCGGACATTTTTCAAATTATCCTTTATTTTGCTTCCTATTGGCATTATTGGTATTTTTGCCAGTGTCTTTTTTGGCGCAGAATTGGGGCTGGGGCAGCTGCACAGCATTATCAAGACAAACTTTTGGGAACTTTTCCGCGTGACCATTGGAATTGCGCTGATGTTGTCCCTTGGCATAGCCTCTCTCAAAACAACAGTTATTTTTGAAAGAAAACGGAAAGATCTCATCGAAAAAGCCAAAGCTTCACGTCAGAAAAAACAGCATGAACGTGTGGAAAAAGTGCGCAAATTCAGAGCTTCCATTGATGCCGCCGCTGAGAAAAAAGAAGAAGACGACGAATAGCCCGTTAGGAGCCGTGTATGCATAAGGAGATTGAACGAAAATTTTTAGTGAAAAACGATAGCTGGCGGGGAAAAGCAAAGCCCTCCTACTATCGTCAAGGCTATATTGCCCGCACAGTAGAGCGAACCGCGCGGATTCGTGTTGCGGATACAAAAGGCTTTATTACCATTAAAATAAAGGTTGGCCCAATTTCCAGACACGAATTTGAATACGAAATCCCTCTGCAGGACGCAAATGCCTTGCTTGACAGCCTTGCTCCGGAAGAAATTATTGAAAAAAATCGCTATACCATTACAGAATGCGGGCATGTTTGGGAAATAGATGAGTTTCTAGGCGCCAATGCCGGGCTCATTGTGGCGGAAGTGGAACTTAAATCTGAAGAGGAAGAAGTCAAACTTCCTTCCTGGGCTGGTGAAGAAGTAAGTAAAATTTCAAAATATTTCAACGCATCACTGGTGCAAAGCCCTTACGGAACCTGGAAAAAATAAAGGAAGAAATAAGGGAAAAACAGCGAGGAAATGAGGAAGAAAAAAATTAAAAAAAAATTTAATTATTAACCTAAAGCTTTTATAATTTATACCGATAAAGAATTATTGAAAGTTTATAACATAAAGGTCAGTGCCATGATAGAATACTATCGCTTTTATGAAGTTGAAACTTTAATGAATCAAGGCAAATTGCAGGAAGCAGTTGCCGAGCTGCGCGCCCTGCAAAAATTGTATTTGGAACTCTCTCAAGATAATTCTAAACTTAAAGTTCAACTCCACGATTTGGAAGAAATTTTAAGCATTTCACAAAATATCATTTTTGATGGTGATGCCTATTGGCTTATTTCCGGCGGTGAAAAACAAGGGCCATTTTGCCCTAAATGCTACCATGCCAATGGCGATTTAATCCGCATGAGCATACAGAAAAAAGATGAATTCACTCCGCAAACGCTGTGGATTTGCCCTCATTGCAATTTTGTTGCTGAACCTGATGTGGATTTGGAACCTGCCAAGGCTGCTGCTCCACGAGCAAAAGTGATTCCCTTTGTGCAATAGTGCTTTGTAAAATATATCTACTTGAATTATATGTATTTTATATGATTGATACATATAAAGAAACTTCCTTTGCCTCAATGGCTTGGGAAGTTTTTTTATGGTCTTTTCTGCAAAAAAGCACTTGTTCCTTCTCTTAGGGAGCAAGTGCTTATCTTGTGTTGTAGGAAAAAGAGGCAGGGGGAGACCTCTTTTCGGATTATGAGAGGGATAATTCTGGAGGTATGTCAAAACAATTTGTCTTGTGTATACAAAATATTTGCAAAATGAGGAGGATGAGGAAATTTTGCAGCTATTTTTGTATGTTTGTATTCATGTAACAGCAAAGAGCATGCCAAGATTACAATTTTTATAAGAGCTTGATTAAAAAGAAAAATTTTTTGCACTTTGTCTTGTGTTTTTTGCTAAGATGTACAATAATTAATACTGACACAAAGGAACTGTTCAAAATTTATACAGGATAGGCATTTTTATGAAACGAGAAATGCATGTGGCAGGGTTGTTTTATGAGGCAGATCCCGCGCAATTAGAAAAAAATATGCAGGATTTCTTTGCCGGGCAAAAAAGAGAAGAAGCAGTACCCGTAAGAATCTGCATGCTTCCCCATGCCGGGCATATTTATTCCGGTAAAGTCACGGCTGAAACGCTGGCAAAAATCAAATTGCCCCGCAAACTGATCATTCTTTGCCCCAATCACACAGGCTTTGGCAAACATGGTGCTGTCTGGGATAAGGGCGCGTTTCAAACGCCTCTGGGCGAGGTGCCCATTGAAGAAGACATTGCCGAAACACTCTTGAAAACACCTTGTTTTTTCAGAGATTACCGCGCCCATATTCAGGAACATTCCATTGAGGTGATCTTGCCCTTTTTGCAGTACCAAATAGGAAAAGAATTTGCCATTGTTCCCATTTCTCTGGCGAGTTTGCAGGAGCTGCCAAAAATGGCTGAGGCAATGATAAAATGCATGCAGGAAGATGATGAACTGGGACTGGTGGTAAGTTCTGATATGAACCATTTTGCCAGCGAAAAGGAAAATAAACGCAAGGATTTTTTAGCTCTTGACGCGATCAGAAATATGAATGAAAAAGACTTGCTTCAAGTGGTTATGGATAATGATATCAGCATGTGCGGCGTGCTGGGCGCGTATATTGGCATTCTTGCTGCCAAGGGGCTTGGTTTTCAGAAATGCGAAATAATCAGTTACGATACGTCAGCCAGCACTTCCGGTGACAGCCGCCGTGTGGTGGGTTACGCCGGCTTGTATTTTGTGTAGGTATAAAAATTGAATAAAATAATGCTTTGTTCTGCTTTTAGGTTGATTTTATAATTACAAGATATAATTATATTTTTTCTTATGGGGGAAATGATTTCCCCCATACCCCCACATCGCTTGTTTTTATTTCATAAAAACAAGAAGTTATGTGAAACAAATAAATGCTTGTTCCATTAGTTTATAAAATTTATTTGTTCATCAACCTGATACTAGAACAGAGCGTAACATCATATAAATATTGTAGGAGTTTTGTTATGTTGCCAGATAATATGCTGTCAGAAAGAATGAAACGGCTGGGTACGGAAAATGCTTTCCAAGTGGCACTGCGCGCCATGAAGCATGAAGAAGAGGGCAATATTGTGTATCCTTTTCATCTTGGCGATTTGAATTTTAAAACTCCTGAACGTATTACAGAAGCCATGTTTAGAGCCGTGCAGGAAGGCAAAACCGGCTATTGCCCCGCGGCAGGGATTATGCCGCTTCGCGCGGCGCTTGCGGATGAAATCAACCGCACCCGCAAGACGACATACAGCCCTGAAAATGTGCTCATTCAAACAGGCGGCAAGCCGGTTATTGCCAAGTTTCTGCTTGCCTTCATGTCCGAGGGCGATGAGGTTTTATTCCCTAATCCCGGCTTTCCCATTTATGAGTCTTTTATCGAGTTTTTAGGCGGCATTGCCAACCCCTATGGATTTTTGGAGACCGAGCGTGGCTACAGCATAGACCTTGACTCTCTGGAAAAATCCATTACGCCCAAGACAAAATGTATTATTATCAATGATTTTCAAAATCCTACGGGGTCAGAAGCAAGCAAGGAAGAGCGCGAAAAGCTCGCTGAAATTATTTTAAAATACAAGCTTATGGCGCTCATTGACGAGGCGTATTTTGATATCCGCTATGAGGGAAAATCCACGTCCATGCTGGAGATTGAGGAAATCCGCGATAACTGCGCATTGCTCTATACCTTCTCCAAAAAATTTGCCATGACCGGCTGGCGCGTAGGGGCTATGCTTGCGCCAACCAAGTATACCCCGCAGCTTTCCAAGCTCAATGTCAATATTGAATCCTGCACGCCGCACTTTACCCAATACGGCGCCTTAGCAGCCTTGAAACTGCCTGACAGTGAAAACAGAAAGATTATTGATGAACTTCGGCTGCGCCGGGATGTAGCAGTCAAGCTCCTCAACGAAGTGGACGGCGTGCACTGCCCAAGTCCAAACTGTGCCTTTTATCTCTATCCCAATGTGACCAAACTCATGGAAGAGAAAGGCTTTGCCCATAATTATAAAGACTTTGCGGAAGACGTGCTCGTGAAAACCGGCGTTTCCTTCTGTACTCGTGAACACTTTGGCAAAATAGATTCTAATGAGAAGGAATGCTTTATCCGTCTGGCCTTTTCCGGTGTGAACACAGAACAAATTATCAAAGCCTGTAAAGCGCTTAAGGAATATGCGGGCTAAAAATGAATGTGGAAGCAGCACGTTTAAAACTTGAACGGATTATACAGGTTATCAAAAAGTATCGCCTGATTCTAAGATTTCTTCTGATAGGGGGAAACAACGCGTTTGCTTCCTTTATTTTTTACGTGCTCTTTATTAAAGTGCTGGGAGCAGAACATTATCAAATAAGCCTGCTTGCTTCCTGGTGTTTTTCTTCTTTTCTTACTTTTATCCTGCAAAAATTGCTTGTGTTTAAAACCAAGGGAAACTGGCTGAAAGAATATAAACGTTTTTTGCTGTCGTGGTTCATTGGCTATTGCCTCAACGCGGTTTCCCTGGCGATTACTGTGCATTGGCTGGCTATGCACGTTATTTTGAGCCAGCTTATAGCCCTTTCCGTAATAACACTAACTACTTTTCTTTTATTTAAATTTTATGCGTTTAACATTAAGAACAGGGAAGAATAAAAACGTAGAAAATAAGTTGTTTATTTTGTTTTAAAATACTTCTGAATGGGAACCAAGTCTAAGAAGGATAAGTGTTTCTAAATCTGGTTTTTGGAAAATAAGAATTAAATCAGGCTGGATATGGCAATCCTTGTATCCTTTCTTATCACCAGTTAGAAAATGGTCGTGATAGCGTTCTTCCAAGGGCTCATTGTTGACGAGCTTTGTCAGCAAAGGCAGAAGAAGAGCGTCAAGCTGAGAGTTCTTCTTCTTTTTCCGTTTATAATCTTTTTTGAATGAGCTTGTCCATTGAATAGGCTTATTCATCATCACTGTTTAATTTCTGAAACATGGCTTCCAGAGAGGGGGCAGAATGGGTTTTATTGGTTTCAACTTCATAAAGAGCACGCAATGTTTCCGGATTAGAGGTAAAAAGTGCTGCCGGAACAGCTTTTTCGTGGGCAACGCGGGTTAAAACAATTCTGATAATATCGGAAATGGATAAACCAAAATTGGCAAGAACGGCGCTTGCTTCTTCTTTTATTTCTTTATTGATACGAGCTTGTACAACTTGACTTTGTGACATATATTTTTCCTTGTATGGATTTATATGATATTTGTAATACAATTGAATTGATTTGTAAATGATAAAGAGAAATAAATTTTATAAAAGAAAATCATAAAAAAGCCCACTATAGAAAATTCATATAATGGGCTTAGTAAGTATGGTATATGGCGAAATTAGTTTAAGATATCTTTGATTTTCTTCTTGATTTTGGAAGAGAGTTTTTGGTCTTGCTTATCAAAGAGGTTATCGAGAGCCTGCATGAGTTCCGTTTGTTCGGCGGTCAGTTTGGTTGGGGTTTCCACAATCACTTCAATGAGCAAATCGCCGGCGCGTTTTTCGCCGGGGTACGGCAGGCCCTTGCCCTTGACCTGATAAATGGCGCCGCTTTGGGTGCCTTTTGGCACTTCAAATTCAATTTCTTCATCCAGAGTAGGAACTTTGATCTTCGCGCCAAGGCTGGCCTTGGTGAAAGGAATTTTTGTGCTGTAAATAAGGTTTTGCCCGTCACGGTCGAAAACCTGATCAGCTTCAATATGAATAACTACATATAAATCGCCGTTGGGGCCGCCGTTTCTGCCGGCTTCCCCTTCACCGCGCAGGCGAAGACGAGCGCCGTCGTATACACCGGCAGGAACGTGCACAGTAAGCTCGCGTTTTTCCTGAACTTGTCCGTCACCCTTACAGCGCGGGCAAGGCTTGGAAATAATAGTTCCTTTGCCCTGACATTTTGGGCAGGTGCTGGCAAAACGGAATGGACCCTGCTGCACAAAAACTTGTCCCACGCCATTACACTGGGAACAGGTTTCTTTTTTGCTTCCTTCTGCTGCGCCGCTTCCCTTACAGTCCGGACAGGTGGCAGTGCGGGGGATGGTCAGGCGAACATCGTCACCCTTGGCAGCCTGACGGAAGGTAATTTTCAGATTATAGCGTAAATCATCGCCCACGGTTGGTCTGTTTTGGGAACGGGCACCGCCGCCAAAGCCAAAGAGGTTTTCAAAAATATCCCCAAATTGGGAGAAAATATCTTCATTGGTGAAGCCGCCAAAATTATTGCCAAAATCACTATGGCCGAATCTGTCGTAATGGGCTCGTTTTTCACTGTCGCGCAAAACGTCGTAGGCTTCGGCCGCTTCTTTGAAGCGGGCTTCTGCTTCTTTATCATCAGGGTTTCTGTCGGGGTGGTTTTCAAAAGCAATTTTACGATAGGCTTTTTTGATTTCTTCAGCGCTGGCTGAGCGGTCAACCCCAAGAACTTCGTAATAATCTCTTTTACTCATGTTGATACTAAGGTTTTAGGCTGTGAACAAAACAATGCCGACCTTGTTTGCACGCAGTCGACATCATATATTGCAAAAAGCAATGATGCATTGGACTATCCAATACATATAAGCATGAATTTTTAATCGTCAATAAGATTTTTTTGTAAATCTTCGCCTTCACGAACAGGGGTATAGTAATCAAGGTTTTCCGGAAGAATCTTGCCGGCTGCAATTTCACGAAGAGCAGTTACGCATTCTTTGTTCTTTGTAGGGATAAGGGGTTCATAGCCCTGACGGAATTGGTGCACGCGTTTAATTGCCATTTGCACGAGTAAAAAACGGTTATTGATACGTTCCTGACAATCTTCAATAGTAATACGAGCCATGTTTTCCTCACTTAGTAAAAGTGGTTTATGAGTGCCCAAATTTGGGTATTAATCAATGAAAGAATAAAATTATTATGCTTAACACGCTTCATTGTCAAGTTAAGATTTCACTAACAGTTTTGCGTTTAGGGGGGTGGGGGAGATAATTTCCCCCAAGAAAAATAAAAACGTTTTAATGAATAACTTTGCGGGATTTAGCGCCGGAGCGGCCTTCAATGTAGCCGTCACGTTCCAGCTGGTCTATAATACGTCCGGCGCGGGGAAAACCTATTCTGAATCTGCGCTGCAGTCCGGAAATAGAGACAGAGTCCTGATCGACAAGCCAATCGATAATAGAATCGTACATTTTATCATTTTCAATGTCTTCATCATCAAAATCCGGTTCAGGAGCAGTTTCGCCGTAACTATTAAAATCAATTTTATATTTTGGCTCTGCCTGCTTTTTCCAAAAATCTGCAACAGCACGCACTTCATCTTCGGTGACAAAAGCACCGTGAATACGCTGCAAACCGCCGGAACGCGGCTTGAAGAGCATATCGCCCTTGCCAAGCAAAGCTTCTGCTCCGGCGCTGTCTAAAATGGTGCGGGAGTCAAAAACGCTGGAAACCTGGAAGGCTATGCGGGCAGGGAAGTTATTTTTGATAAGGCCGGTGATAACATCCACACTGGGGCGCTGGGTGGCAAGAATAAGGTGCATGCCGGCAGCGCGGGCAAGCTGGCCGAGGCGCACAAGCTGTAATTCCACTTCTTTGCCTTTTTGCATCATAAGGTCAGCAAGCTCATCCACAATAATTATAATGAAGGGCAGCTCCTGTAATTTTTCAGTATCAAGAGCCTTGAGCTTTTCCACAAGATTATTGCTTGGTTCCTTATCTTTATTTTTGCGCACAAAGGCGTTGTATTCTGTAATATTGCGCATGCCGAAATTTTCAAAGAGCTTGTAGCGCTGATCCATTTCATCAACAGCCCACAACAGTGCGTTTCTGGCCAGATCCATGTCTGTAACCACAGGGTGCACAAGGTGCGGAAGTCCGTTATACATGGAAAGTTCAACCCGCTTAGGGTCAATGAGCAGCATTTGCACTTCATGGGGCTGTGCTTTATAGAGTATGCTCAAAATAATGGAATTGAGGCAGACGCTTTTGCCGGCGCCGGTTGCACCAGCCACCAGCAAGTGAGGCATGTCTTCCATTTTTGCATTGACGGGAGTTCCGAAAATATCTTTGCCAAGGCCCAGAGTGAGTTTGGACTTGGAATTGGCAAAGCTATCATGCTCAATGATCTCTTTGAAGCTGACAAGCTGGCGTTTGTCGTTAGGCACTTCAATGCCCACGGTGTCTGTACCGGGGATAGGAGCCTGCACGCGCACGGCAACCGCTTTGATTGCCATGGCAATTTCTTTGGCACAGCGTTCAAACTGCAAAGCTTTGACGCCTCGTCCGGGGCGCACCTCATACATGGTGACCACAGGGCCGGGCAGAATTTCAGCGATTTTTCCTTCAACTTTGAAGTCCGCAAGACATTCAATAAGCTTTTTGCCTTTTTCTTCAAGACTTGCTTTGGAAGGCGCATCTTTTTGTTCCGGAACAGGGGAAAGTAAATCTATGGAAGGCAAGTCGCTGTTTATGGCTTCTTCTTTATCATCATCAGAAAAGAAAGACCAAAACCCTTTTTTCTTAGGTTTTTCTTCTTCTTTTTTCTCGTCCTTATTTTCTTTGGCTTCTTCGCTGTTCTCATCGTCAGCATCTAAAAGAGGAAGCGGACTTTGCTTCAATCCCAAGGGGTCACTTTCCGTGGGTTCATAAGCGGGAAAATCTTCGACTTCATCATACAGATCAAGAGGTTCATCTTCGCTGCCGCTTTCTTCAGCCGGCTTTTCCTTTTTGAAAGGATTTCTGAAGGAGATGCTGAAAGAATTTTTGGATTTTTTCTTTTCTTCTTTGGGATCTTCTGTTTCAGGCTTGAAATAGATATCGTTTTCTTCTTCCTCATCTTTCTTATGGGGAGCTAAATTCTTTGCCCGCAGGAAAATTCCAATAATTTTGCTGAAAAGATTGACCCAGGAAACATGGAAACAAAGCTCAATGCCTATCATCAGGCAAAAAAGCCAAATAAAGGCACTGCCAATGGGGTTGAAATAAAGGTGAAAGGTGGCGTAAAGCCAGGCACCGCAAAAGCCGCCGCCCTGAATGTCACCAATGCCAAGGGTTACCGCTTCCGCCAATGTAATAAAGCAAAGGGTTAAAATAATATAGCCCAGTATGCTGTACCAGGGAATAATTACCCAGCGGGTAATGAAGCCCATGCCCATGCCAAAGAAAAACAGCACCCAGATATAGGAGGCAATGCCAAAGAAATCGTTCAGAAAACCGGAGAGATACGCGCCAAAGGTGCCGGCATAGTTCTTTATTTCATGGGACGCACTGATAGACTGATTCAGCGTGGGGTCGTTGATATTATAACTCCAGAGGCTAATCCCAATTAACAGGCTTAAAAACAAAAAGAGCAAGCCTAAAAGCTCACGTAAATGCCGGGTATTACGCGTACGATTTCTCCAAAAAGAATAGTAAAAGAAGGAAAGGGAAAAACCCTTTTCCTCATTTATCTATATAGAATATATGAATTGTTCAGTTTTATTCGCGGCCGATATATTCGCCGGTTTCTGTATTAACTTTGACTTTATCGCCAACTTTTACAAACGCAGGAACTTGAATCACAATGCCTGTTTCAAGTTTTGCAGGTTTGGTGATATTGTTGACAGTATCGCCCTTTGCAACTTCTTCAGTTTCCACAACTTTCAAGATAAGAGACATGGGGATTTCAATATCAATGGGTTTGCCATTGTAAAGAAGAACGGCAACTTGCTGAGCTTCCTGCAAATAACGTTCTTTGCCTCCGCAGAAGCTGGCTTCAAGATGAAGCTGTTCATAGGTAACCATGTCCATGAAAACAAGGTCAGCACCTTCAGCATAAAGGTATTGCATATCGCGTTGTTCAAGGTCAGGACGACCAACTTTTTCGCCGGAACGGAATGTATTATCAACAACACGGCCGTTTAAAATATTGCGAAGTTTGGTGCGGACCATTGCACCGCCCTTGCCGGGTTTAAAGTGTTGGAATTCGACAATTTCATAAGGTGTGCCGTCAATTTCAATTTTAAGACCACGTTTAAAATCCGTAGTGGAATACATAGTTACTCCTCATTTTAAGGTTAATTTTTTGTTTTATAACGTATAAGTGCCTCAACTGCAAGCACATAAGAGTCAAGTCCAAAACCTGCAATAATTCCAATAGATTGGCTTGCAATGAGACTTTGGCTGCGCAAAGTATCTGCTGCGGATTTGGCACCCGCTGAGCGCGCCAGAATATTGCTGATGTGCACTTCCACATAGGGAACTTTTATCCAGCTAAGGCTGTCCGCAAGGGCTAAAGAGGTGTGGGTAAAGGCTCCGGCGTTGAGCACAATGCCGATAATTTTGCCTTCCAAAAATTCTGTGCGGGCAAGCTCCAGTCTGTCAATGAGTTCGCCCTCATGATTGGATTGAAAATATTCGTACGCAAGACCCTTTTGCGCAAGCTCGGCAAAAACAATGTCCATGCCGGCATTTCCGTAAATTTCAGGCTCACGTTTGCCAAGATTGCCCAGATTTGGCCCATTGATAATCAAAATTTTTTGCGGCATAAAATCTTCCTTGTGTTTTGCTTTAAAGTAGTGTATAAAAATTATACAAATATGATTGTTTTTCCTCAAATTTCAAAGAAATAATCATACCATACTGTTAAATTTTGTTTATATCATAATGGAAAAATGATGAGTAATGATAGCATAAAATCAAATGAATTAGAAGTCTTTAAATTCCCCCAACTCGTGCTGGAACAAACCCTGTATACCTTGGCGCAGCTCAAAAATGCTGCACCGGATTTTGCGCATATTGCCCTTGCAGGGCGTTCCAATGTGGGGAAATCTTCGCTCATAAATGCGCTTGCCCGCCGCAGACAGCTGGCAAAAGTCAGCGCAACGCCGGGCAAAACCCGGTCAGTGAATTTGTATAAAGTTGAGCCGCAGGGCTTTTATTTGACGGATTTGCCGGGCTATGGCTATGCAAAGCGCTCCAAGGCTGAACGGGAATTATGGGCAAATCTCATTGAAAAATATTTGGTGGAATGTGAAAACCTGGCGGCAGTGGCCATTTTGTTGGATTGCCGTTTAGAGCCACAGGAAGCAGATAAAATGATGGTGCGCTTTGCTCTTGCCAACCAAATTCCCATTATTCCGATTTTGACCAAGGCGGATAAGTGCACGCAAAAAGAACGCAGTGAGCGGGTGAGCCAGTGGACTGTGCTTATTCCGCACGGAGAGCCGCTGGCCGTGTCTTCGCAAACCGGTATGGGACTTGAAAAAGTCTGGAAAAAACTCATTTCTGTGGCGGAGCAGTCAGAATTTTATCATCCTGTGGAAGAAATTCAGGAAGAAAACAAAAATCCCGTTTATGAAGTTGTGGGCATAAACATAGAAATACTTTCCGAAGAGCCGCTTGAACCAGATGTTCAGGCAGGGCAGGAAGAACAGTCAGCAAATCCTGCTGACGAGCCGGCAAAGCCCAAGAAAATCCGTACCAAGCGCGGTGCTGTGGCCAGAGAACGCGAAGCCCAAAAGAAAGCTGAACAGGAAAAGGCTAGGCTCAAAGCCAAAGCAGAAAAATCCCGAGCCAAACATAAAAGGAAATAAAATGCCAGACTTATCCCTTTTAAATAAAGCACAATATAAGGCTGTCACTGCCGGCAATAATCCGCTTCTGGTGGTGGCAGGCGCGGGCAGCGGCAAGACCCGTACCATTGTTTACCGGCTTGCGCATTTGGCAGAACAGGGCATCAACCCGTATTCCATTTTGCTTTTGACCTTTACCAAGAAAGCTGCTCAGGAAATGATACACAGGGCAACAAGTTTACTTGGTTCTGATCTTATGGGCGTGCAGGGCGGCACCTTCCACGCCTTTTCCTATACGTTGCTTCGCCAGTTTCCGCCAAGCTGGGCCAAAGCATCCCTCAGTATTTTAGACAGCAGCGACAGTACATCTATTATCGGGCATTGCCGGGAAGAGAAGAAAATCGGCAAGGGGGACAGATCTTTTCCGAAAAATGCCACCATTCATGGACTGATCAGCAAGGCGCGCAACAAGGAAATGCCGCTTGAGGAAATTTTACGCCGCGAAAGCCAGCATTTACTGCCCCATGTGGATGCGCTTTGCGAGCTGGAAAAAATGTATCATGCCTATCGCCGCGAGCATAATATTTTAGATTATGATGATTTGCTTTTTGAACTGGAAGCCAGCCTCAAGGAAAATCCCGTGCTTCTCAGGCGCATGCACGATCGTTTTCAGTACATTATGGTGGATGAATATCAGGATACGAATATGGTGCAGGCACGGCTGGTGCGCCTCTTAACTGGCGAAAATACGGCCGTTATGGCGGTTGGCGACGATGCCCAGTCCATTTATGCCTTTCGCGGGGCAAATGTGCAGAATATTCTGGAATTTCCGAAGCTTTTCCCCAATTGCGAAATTGTGCGGCTGGAAGAAAATTACCGTTCAGTGCAGCCCATTTTGAATATTGCCAATATCATTTTGGAAAATGCGCCTGTGGGCTTTCAAAAACACCTTTTTTCCAAGCGGGAATATGATAAAAATGCTCCTCACGTGCAGGTGGTGCGGCCTATCAGTGATATTACTCAGGCGCGCATTGCTGCCCGTTTCATCAATGAACTTTTGCATACAGAGCAGGGCAGTGAAATTGCCGTGCTGTTCCGGGCTGGTTACCAGTCCTACCATTTGGAAGTGGAGCTCAATAAACTCAGCATTGGCTTCAAAAAATACGGGGGCGTCAAATATACGGAAGCCTCTCATATTAAAGATGTGCTTTCCTATATCCGCTTGCTCTTGAACCCCATGGATTTGCCTGCCTTTGAGCGCATGGCAAGTTTGTGCAAAGGCATTGGGCCTAAGACGGCGCAAAAGCTGTTTAGTCTTGCCATGCAGGGAGACCGTGAGGGGTTGCAGAAAGCCTGCAAAAAATATCCTGATTTTTGGTCTGATTTGCAGCTTCTCATGGAAATCCAGAAAAATGCTCTTAGTCCTGAAAAGGCGCTCAGGGCTGTGCTTGATCAGTATCAGCCGCGCATGGAACTCATTTATCCTGATGATTGGCCGCGGCGTCAGCAGGGCTTGGAGGAACTTCTTGGGATTGCCAGCTCTTATACAGATATTGCGGTCTTTATGGCTGATTTGGCGCTGGAAAATCCTGATGAGAACGATGATGATGCGGATGATAAGCAAAAGGTGATTTTATCCACAGTCCATTCTGCTAAAGGCTTGGAATGGAAGCATGTCTTTATTTTGGATTTGGTGGAAGACCGCTTCCCCTCCCGCCATGCCATAACAAGGGCAGAAGATTATGAAGAGGAACGGCGTTTGCTCTATGTTGCCTGCACGCGGGCCAAGGACTCTTTACACCTGTTTGTTCCGCAAAATATTTTGCAGCGCGGGCAGGGTTTTGAGGAGCGGGCTGTGCCCAGTCCTTTTGTCAAGGAAATTCCGCCCCATTTATATGAGGAAGTGATTGAACAATACGGCGGAGTGCTGGTAAAGCAAGGTCTAAGCAAAAGCCCATTACAGAGCATGGCAAAAAGTGCGCCTAAGCCCAGTGTAAATATTTTTGATACGTTTAAAGCTGCCATGGCGCAAAATGAAGAGAAAAAAGCTCCCCTTGTTTTTGATAAACCAGAAGAACAGGCGAAAAAGACGCCTGTGAAGCTGGGTTATTGCCGACATAAAGTTTTCGGGCGCGGAAAAATTATTGAAGAAGTGGATGCGGATAAAGTACGGGTCAATTTTACGGGCATGGGCCTGAAAGTGATTATGAAAGCCTATCTTACCTTTGAGGATTAGAGCATTTCCGGAAATTATTGCAACAAATTTTTATAAGAAAGCTTAAAAGGTTTTGTAAAGGGGTGCAGGGGAAGAAACTTTTTCAAAAGTTTTTCCCCTGCAAGAAATTCGTAAGATTTACTGGAAATGATCTAAAAGAGAAAGACGAGTGAAAAATACGAGGACAGTATGAGCAAAAAACGCAGCGGTGAAGACGGTATTTTAGATTTAATTGCAAAATATTTTCCCAATCAGCATCCCTGTATGCCCATGGGGCGGGGGGATGATTGTGCGCTGATTGCCGTGCCTTTTGCTCCCAATCTGAGTAACCAAGCCATTTTTGCCGTGACTTCTGATATTTTTGCAGAAAATGCGCATTTTCGGACTTCCTATTTTACGGCGGCGGATATCGGGCATAAGGCGCTGGCGGTCAATATCAGTGACTTGGCCTCCAACGGTGCAAAGCCCTGTGCCTTTTCCTTCAATTTAACCCTGACAGAAAGACAGAATTTTCAATGGCTGGAAGAATGTTTTCAAAGTATGGCAGAACTGGCAAATGCCTATAATCTGGTGCTTTGCGGCGGGGATTTAACCAAAGTGCCCCTTGCCGCAACTCTGCAAAATGGGCAGAAAACGCAGGATGGCATTGATCCCCTGACGCTTGGCGGGCTCAATATCGGCATTACTGCCTGGGGCACGTATGAGCACGGCGGCGTTCCGCTCATGCGGCACCGTTCTTATGCAAAAGCAGGGCAACAGTCACAACCGCAAGCCGTACAAGCGAACGCCTGCATGCAGGAAGGGGATGTTCTCTTTTCTGTCGGCGAATTTGGCTTGGCGCGGGCAGGGCTTTTGCTTCTGGAAGAAAGCTATAACAGAGAAAAGTGCCTTACAAAATATCCCCATGCCGCAATGGCGCATTTACGGCCGCAGCCTAAAGTTGCCGAAGGTTTGCTGCTTTCGCAATTTGCCAAAGACCATGCCCTTTTTGTGATGGATATTTCAGACGGACTCATGCGCGACATTCCGCGTTTGCTGGCGCGTCAGGGCATTGTTTTTGCGGATGAAAAATCCTTTGGTGCTGATATTGAAATTACCGAAGAGATGCTCCACCCTGAAATTGTGGCCTATTGCAGGGAAAACAAGCTTGATCCCTGCTGTTTTGCCTATAAGGGCGGCGAAGATTACGGACTTGTCGGTGTTTGTGAGGAATGCGCTTTTCCTGCTTTGCAAGCCTTTTGCGCTGAAAATAAGATTATGTCTTTCCACAAACTGGGCACACTGACAAATGGCGAAATAAAACTCAATTCCCACAATGTGGAGGAGGCAGGTTTTGACCACTTCCAATGAAAATAACGACGCTCTGGCGGAAGTTATCAGGGATTTGCGCCCCTATTTTTTGCGTCCTCTTTTGATAAGCTCCCTTGTGCTTTTGCTGGGTGTGGCGTTTATTACCGACTATAATATACGCCAGTCTGAAGAAGTTTTAGGCGAGCAAATGGCTGACAAGGGGATTCGCGCGCTGTGGCTTTTTGAAAACGTACTTATGGAGAAAATTCAGTTCAAAAGCCCGGAAGCCCGCAATGATTATATAGAGCGTTTAGGCTCACAAAATGATTTTTCCTTTATTGCCATTACCAATAAAGACGGGCAGTTCCTTATGCACAGTGATATGCAGAAAATCGGCTCTTCCCTCAATATCAACGATTCAAATTTAAATACAGATTTTTGGACGAAAATTGAACATATTTTGCCAGCAACGGACACGCAGGGCACGCGCTGGGGCTTTGTGACCATTAATAATGAGCACTTATTTCTTGTGCACAGAATTTACGGCGAAACCATGCGTCAGGGCAATTTTCGCTATACCCATCCCGAGCTGGCGGAATTTCTGGCAAAACAGGATGTCAACCATGTTTTTGTGGCAATCAATTCTGAAACATTCCAAAAAGAAGTTGACCATTACCGGCGTAAAGCCTTTATTGTGGCGCTGTGGATATTGGGACTTTCCTTTGTGGCGGTGTGGATTATTTCTTTGATCAACAGAATTATTGTCAACCGCAGAGCCATGCGGGTTGCGGAAAAGACTATTAATTCCATGAAGCAGGAAGTTCTTGAGCTGGAAGAAGAAGTAATCAAAAGGGAAAAGCTTGCGGCTATCGGAAATTTGGCGGCAGGGGTTGCCCATGAAATACGCAATCCGCTGAGTTCCATTAAGGGCTATGCTACCTATTTTGCTGAATATTTTCCAAAAGACAGCAATGAGCACAGGGCCGCGCAAATTATGGTGCAGGAAGCCGAGCGCCTCAACCGCGTGGTGGGGGAACTTCTTGGTGTTTCTCGTCCTACCGATATTAAATGCGCGGCAATGCCCATAGATACTGTGCTGGACAGCTGCACAGATTTATTACAGGCGGATTTGAAGCAGCTGGGCATTGCTCTCAAAATTACAGGCAGGGGCAAGATTGTTTATATTGACCCCGACCGCATCAAGCAGGCGATTCTCAATATATGCCTCAACGCCATTGAAGCGATTCGCGATGAAAAGCAAAATGAGCAAAAGGCAAAACAATATTATCTGCATATTGATGTGACTGAACAGGAAAAGAATTTTTGCATAAGCATAAAAGATAATGGCTCCGGCATTGACAAGGAAAGCCTGACAAGAGTTTTTGACCCGTATTTTACAACAAAGAACGAAGGAACGGGGCTTGGGCTCAGCAATGTGCGCAAAATTCTGGAAGCGCATGGCGGGTCAATCGAGGTGACAAGTGAAAAGGGCGTTGGCACGATATTTTCTTTGTATTTGCCCAAAAAAGCTAGTGGAAGCAGTGCCGGGATTTTATTCAAGGGGAGTGATGAGTATGGCTCAAAAATCGAAATTACTGATTGTTGATGATGATTATGCCCATAGAAGTATGCTCAAACTTATGCTTGAGAACTGGAATTATTCAGCTTTTGAAGTGGAAGACGGGGAAAAGGCAGTGGCCTTTACCAAAGAGCAGGCTGTGGATTTGGTGCTTTGTGATGTGCGCATGACCCATATGGACGGTTTTGCCACGCTGACCGCCATTCATGAATGGAATCCTGCCATTCCCGTAATTTTGATGACAGCCTATTCTTCTGTGGAAAAGGCTGTGGAAGCCATGAAAATGGGCGCCTATTCCTATGTGACCAAACCGCTGGATTTTGAAGTTTTGAAAGCAACGCTCTATAATGCGTTGGAACATACGAGACTCAAAGAAGAAAATACACAATTAAAGCAGGCTCTTGGACTTTCTGAAACCATGCCGCTGGGCAAGAGCGTCCTTATGAAATCCTTACAGGAAATGATTGAAACCGTTGCCCCCAGTGAGGCGACAGTGCTCATAACCGGCGAATCCGGCACAGGCAAAGAGCTGGTGGCAAAGGCCATTCAGGCAAACAGCTCCCGTAAGGATCAGGCTTTTGTGACCATAAACTGTGCGGCGCTGGCTGAAAATTTACTGGAGTCCGAGCTTTTTGGCCATGAGAAAGGAGCCTTTACAGGCGCGGATAAAATGCGCGAAGGGCGCTTTGTACAGGCAGATAAGGGCACACTTTTTCTGGATGAAATCGGCGAAATGCCCCTTGCTTTGCAGGTAAAACTGCTGCGCGTTCTGCAAAATGGCGAAATCCAGCGCGTGGGCAGTGACAAGGTCAAGACTGTAGATGTACGCATTATTGCGGCGACCAACAGAAATTTGCAGGCAGAAGTGGAAGAGGGGCGTTTTCGCGAAGACTTATTTTACCGATTAAACGTGATTGCGCTGGAAGTTCCAGCTCTTCGCACGCGCAAAGATGATATTCCTTTACTTGTGCAGAAATTTGTGGAAAAATTTGCCAGAGCAAACAGAAAATCCGTCAAGGGCTTTACGCCGCAGGCCATGGATATGCTCATGCGCTATGATTGGCCTGGAAATGTGCGTGAACTGGAAAATGCCATGGAACGGGCAGTTATTTTGGCGGTGGGGGAATACATTACCGAACGGGATTTGCCGCTGACCGTGCAGCAGGCAGCGAAAAACAGCGCTCATGAGGGCATGGGCTATAATCTGGCAAATAAATCCCTGGATGATATTGAAAAAGAAGCGATTTCTGCAACCCTTGCAGAAACGGCTGACAATAAAAGTGAGGCTGCAAGACGGCTTGGGATTACCCGCGCAACCTTGCACAGTAAATTGAAAAAATATAACTTAGAATAGAGGTTTTTATGCTCTTATTAGAAGGTAAAAGCGTTTCCAAGGCTTTGCGTGCCAATGTCAGAAACGAAATTGAGATGCTGAAATCCAAAGTCAAACGCGCTCCCGGCCTTGCTGTTATTTTGGTGGGGGAAGACCCTGCTTCCCAAGTCTATGTCCGCAATAAGGAAAAAGCCTGCGAAGAAGTAGGCATTGTTTCCTATTCCTATCGTCTGCCTGCGGACATGGGTCAGAAAGAACTCATAAAATTGATTAAAGAACTCAATGAAAACGATGAGATAGACGGTATTTTATTGCAGCTGCCTTTGCCAAAGGGGCTTGATACTCAGGCCTGCCTGCAAGCCATTGACCCCAGAAAAGATGTGGACGGTTTGCATCCTGAAAATCAGGGCAGACTGGCGCTTGGCCTTCCGGCGCTTCGTCCCTGCACGCCAGCCGGAACACTCTTTTTGCTCGATTATTATCAATATGATTTGGAAGGAAAAAATTGCGTTGTGCTGGGCAGAAGCCCCCTTGTGGGACGCCCCCTTGCCATGATGCTGAACGACAGAAATATCAACGCAACCGTGACCATGTGTCACTCCAAAACCAAAAATCTTGCAGAAATTTGCCGTCAGGCGGACTTTATTTTCCTCGCCATTGGCGTGCCAAAATTTTTGAAAGCTGATATGGTCAAGAAAGATGCCGTGATTGTGGATATCGGTATTAACCGTACAGATGAAGGGCTTTGCGGCGATGCGGATTTCAAGGATTTAGAAAATAAAGTTGCCGGCATGACTCCTGTTCCAGGCGGCATTGGGCTTATGACCATTTCCCAGCTTTTGGAAAATACTCTGGAAGCATGGAAACTGCACATGGACGTATTCAAGGCTGAGGCGTAACATGCCCAGAAAAAGATCCCTTGCCTTTCGCAAAGTACAAGCCCAAAAAGTACAGGCAGGCCTGGAAAAACGGTATCCGCAGCCAGCCACGCACTTGCAGCATGAAACGCCGTGGCAGCTTCTGGTGGCAACTGTGCTTTCCGCTCAGTGCACAGACGCGCGCGTGAATATGGTCACGCCAAAGCTTTTTGCCAAATGGAAAGATCTCTTTGCATTGGCAAAGGCTGATGTCAAAGACGTGGAGGAAGTGATCAAATCCACAGGCTTTTACCACAATAAAGCAAAAAATATTGTGGCTGGTGCAAAATATCTGGTGGAAAACCATAACGGCGAAGTGCCGCAGACTATGGAAGAACTGATTAAAGTCGCGGGCGTGGCACGAAAAACTGCCAATGTGGTTTTATGTACTGCCTTTGGAATCAATGAAGGCATAGCCGTTGATACACACGTCAAACGCATTGCCCATAGACTGGGGCTGACCAATTCCCAAGACCCTGTACAGGTGGAAAGAGATCTTATGGAAGTTTTTCCGCAGCCGGAATGGGGCAATGTTAATCACCGCCTTGTCTGGTTTGGCCGACACATTTGCGATGCCCGTAAACCCCTGTGTGAAGAGTGCGAGTTTAATACTATCTGCCCGAAACAGGAACCTTCCAAGTGATTTTTCCAGAACACAGTTTTTCGTAGGGGTAAGCTAACGGGGGCAAGCCCCCTTGCTCTTACCCCATCTCTGCTGTCTATTTGCGTAAAGCGCACTTTGTTCGCTAACGCAAACGACTTTGTCGCCTTCGGTAGCTACAACCCCGAGCAGTGCCCCCATTTCACACGTCTCCAGCAATTCACTCCGCTCATCGCTTCCAAAGAGTGAAATTCGCAAGCGCAAAAGTTTTGCATAATCCTAAGAATATCATACCAATTCTTTATGCTGTGGGTGAGGTAAGTATACTGCCCCCTATTAACAAAGCCTGAAAATTAAGAGAGTATATTTCAAGTAAGAGGTATACATTATGAAGAACGAAC
>CAJTRG010000005.1 GCA_910578585.1 uncultured Mailhella sp. | reverse complement strand
AAAGCGGCGGAAAACTCTATGAGGGATTTGAACTGGCTGAACGCATTATTAATGCAAAAGTTACCATTAAAAAAGCCATAAAATCAGCACTTGCTTATCCAAGCTTTTTATTTGCATTGCTGATTGTAATATTGCTTTTGGCGGCATTTGTATTAATCCCAAGCTTTGAGGGGATTGCTAATCCTGCTGAGTGGCAGGGATTTGGCTATCTTTTGTATATTGTTTCAAGCTTCTTAGGCTCTGTCTACGGCGCGGTTTTTGGAATATTCTTTGCTTCTGGAGTTGCTTTTATTTTCTATAGTTTTCCAAACTACACAGGAGAATACAGAACGTTCCTTGATAAATTTCCGCCGTTTTCCATTTATCGCATGATTGTGGGATCAACCTGGCTTTTTACGTTTTCCAGTATGATGAAAGCAGGCAAGCAGCAGGTTGACATTCTGCATGATATGGCAAGTTCCGACATCTCTACGCCCTATTTGAAAGACAGAATAAACAAAATTCTTGAAAACTTCGGCAAAAAAAAATTCGGTGACGCACTGCTGTTAGCTGATACCGGATTTCCCGATGAAGAGCTAATCAACGATTTAAAAACGTACGCAGAACTGCCCGAGTTTGAGGACAAGCTTTATAAAATATCCGAGGACTGGATAAAGCAGGGTGAACAGAAACTTACGGAGCAGGCTAAAATTGTGCAGACATTATGTCTGATTTTAATAACCGTAATAATTATAAGCATTATTTTTGCTTATAAGGAAATATCAGCTTCCTTGGGAGGAATTTAATATGAAAAATTTTGTGAAGAAAAGTTTAACAAAGAAAAGCGGTGCATTTTTAATTGCGGGCATAAGTGATTTAATGCTTGGCATTTTAGCTGGTGTTTTTGCGATTGCTTTAGGTATGGCAATATTCTATTCAACACGTTCCAGCAGTAATGTTTTGCAGTTTCAATCAGAAATAATCCAATTATCAAGCAGGGTTTCATCCTTATACACAGGTTCAGCAGGATATGGCGATTTAACCAATGAAATCGCCATAAAAGGCGGAGCTGTTCCCAAAACGCTTATAAAGGGTTCTAATCTTGTTAATGCCTGGGGCGGAACAGTAACTCTGTATTCCTCCGATGACGAAAGCAGCTTTTTTATTGAAATTACCAATATTCCCGATGAAGAATGCGGAAAGCTTGCAGGCAATCAGGTTAATAACTGGATAAGCCTGTCTGTCAACAGTTCTGTGTTATCTGACGATTCTTCAACGTCCGATGTTATTAATCTCTGCAATGCAGGAAAAAACACATTGAAATACGAAGCAAGGTAATATTATGAAGATGTTTTTGTTTTTGGTTTTTGCCGTTATGCTGCTTTCCATTTATTCGCCAAAGGATTTTAAAGAAACGGATACTTCGGCAGAAGTAAAAGCTTTGAATTTTCTTGTTTACCGTAAAAATGTCATGGATTATGTTTTTGAAAATAATTCTGTTACTGGAATTATTCAAGATAAGGATATTGAATTTCCAAGCGGTTTTGTAAATCAAAATTGGAAGGCACAAGTACAAGGCAATATTTTATACATTTATGGAAATGCAACAAAAAAAGAAACAGCACAGGCACAAAAACAAACCATGTATTCTCATAGTGTGGGGTCAAAAAAGAACGGTCTTTTTTACCCCCACTATACAACACCGCCGACTGTATTGCCCGGTTTCATTGATGAGGGTGATTTAGTCAGCATTTTGGAGATTACAGAATGAAAAAATCGAATGCATACGGCTTGGGCAGCGCAATGCTTGGTATCCTTGTTTTATTGATGTTAGTTCCGACGATTGCGGCACAAATTAATGAGGGATTGACCTATCTCAAAAAACGCAGCGCGGCGGATCACTTGAAGCAGGTTAATCTTGCAGCTGGTGAATATATAAAACTTCACCATGCGGAATTATTGCAAAAATGCACGGCAACCAAAGGCGAAACTGTCACTATTAAAGATTTGAAAGATGATGATTTACTGCCTGACGGTTTTGCGGAACGCAATGTCTGGTATCAGGATTATAAAATCTATATCCGCCAGCCAAAGGACAAGGAACTGCAAGGGATAGTGCTTACCGACAGCAACGGAAGAAATTATGACAATACTTTTGTAAATACCGTTATTCCAAGTACGGCAACGTTTTTAGGCGGTGCCGGAGGTTTTGTACCAAGCGGACATCTTCCTAATCAATCAACCAACAGTATTATAGGCAGCTATGGCATGTGGGAAGTTGAATTAAATAAAATGGGCATTCCCAGTCCCGGAGCTGGGCATTTGGCAGCGTTAGCTACTTTTGGCAGTTCTGAGCTTGGACTTGATTTTTTATATCGTGTTGCTGTTCCGGGCGAACCGGAACTTAATGCCATGCAGACTAATTTGGACATGACTGACCACGATATTAACAATTTGAGAAGTATCAAGCTGGTATCACATAATTATGACGAATTTTTATGTGATGATGCGGAAAATGAAAACAGGCTTTTTTACGACGAAGATGAGGGCTTGTATATTTGCAGGAACGGCGAAACTGTGACTGTAAGTGATACTGGCAATAGTATCATGATGAAAAATGCGACTATCGCGAGTGACGGTGATTATATTGATAAGCCAATGTGTCCAAGCGGAACAAATACGCAGCCTTATATTTTTGTATCGCCAAGCATTGTTTCATCAGGCGAGGAAGCTGTGCATTTAGCAGCTGTCCAATCCTGGGCGACTGATGTGGACGAAGCAAAATGGCAGATTCACCTTCGTGTTTTGAATAAAAAAGAAGAATGGATTTATCCGGCACCTGATTATAACAAAATGACAGTGGTGACACTATGTGGAAAAGCAATTTCAGAAGAAACTTCATAGTTTTTTTATTATTGGTTTTAACTCCAAACATAGCAAGTGCAAAAACAATGCTTGATGATTTCATTTTTGCAGGCAAACATTATGATATTGCTCCGCAATTACTTGTTGCTATTGCTAAAACGGAAACTAGCCTTAATCCCTGGGCAATTAATATTCAGGGAAAGGGGTATTTTCCTAAAAGCAAAGAAGAAGCCCTCAGAATAGCTAAGAAGGCGTATAACGAGCGGAGAAGTTTTGATATTGGTATTATGCAAATAAACGTTTGGTGGCTGAGAAAATACGGCATTTCGCTTGAAACTGCCATAGAACCGCAAAACAACATTATTATCGGTGCGTTTATCCTCAAAAATGAAATCAACAAGCATGGGCTAAATTGGAAAGCTGTTGCAAGTTACCATACACCAATACATCGCAACCCAGCACGAGGCAAATACTATGCTGCTAAAGTGGTTAAAAATTTAAAAGGAAAATAAAATGATTTTAGCTATTTTATTATTCTTTTTATGTATTTTGTCGTGGCAGGATTATAAAGAACAAATGATTTATAATGCTATACCAATAACTGGCAGTATTATTGGGCTTATTTGCAATTATCTTGCAAATAATTTTAATAATGCCCTTATTGGTCTATGTTTTGGATTTGTTGTTCTTGGTGCTATTTATTTTTCTATATTGAAAATAAAAAAAATTGAAGGACTTGGCTTTGGTGATGTACTTACAAGCACCATGATTGGGACTTTTTTAGGGCTAAATGAAACCTATTTAAGTTTATGTTTCGGATTTTGTTTGGGATTTTTGTATTGTTTTTTGTTTAAGATAAAGAAAGTTGCATTAATTCCATTTTTTACTTTTGGAGTAATAGTTACTCAATTTTTAGGAGTGTTTTATGAAGTTATTGTATTCGATTTTAATTAGCTGTCTTTTATGTATTGGGCAAGCTCAGGCTCTGGATTTAAAATTATATGATGCAACAAGTTTTGACCCACAACCAGTTGTTGTGAGTGCAGCGGATAATTCAGTTCCAATAGGGACGGTCATTATATGGACAAAAGAGAAAATTCCTGATGGTTGGTTGGAATGTAACGGGCAACCAGTAAATGAGGCTCTTTATCCTGATTTATATAGATTAATGCCGATTGTCCCAAACTATCAGGGCAGATTTTTACAGGGAATTGATACCAATACAAAAGTTGGTGATAAAATTGAAGCAGGATTACCTAATATTACGGGAAATTTTTTTGCAGATAATTCTAGAGGAATATGGGGTGATTATGGAGCATTTAAACCTAAAGTCTACGATCATAAAACCTCACCGGAGCCTGGAGGTTATGAAAGGAACTATCTATTTATTTTTGATGCTTCTTTATCCAACCCCATTTACGGAAAATCAAACACAGTACAGCCACCAGCTGTAATCGTGAAATACATTATTAAAGCAGAATAAGGAGTGGTTATGAAACGTACAATTTTAGCGATACTTTCAATCATATATATATATATATACGATTGCAGCAGTGCCCATAGTATGGGCATTACAGGATAGTACAAGCTTTAATCCGGAACAGGTACAAGTTCAGGCACAGTCAATAGGAGTACCAGTCGGGACGGTTATTGTTTGGACAAAGAAGAAAATCCCTGACGGCTGGCTTGAGTGTAACGGACAACCCGTAAATGCAACATTATACCCTGATTTACATGAGTTAATGCCTAATACTCCAAACTATCAGGGAATGTTCTTGCGAGGTTCCGGAAACCAAACACTTGATCATGGGAGATATGGAAGTACAACTCATGGAACAAGTTTGGGTGAAATTCAGGGAGATACTGCTAGAAACTGGGATCTCATAGCAGGAAGTGCTTGGACAGTAAAACCCGGTGGAGGCACAGGCTATGAGATACTTTGGCAAGGGACTGGTCCTGATGGAGGGAAAGGGGGGTGGTATAGAGTACGGTATCAACTAGCATATCAAGTTCCAACTTCTACAGAAAACAGACCCGTCAACATAGGTGTAAAATATATTATAAAAGCGGAATAATGAGTAAATTATGAAATCAGAACAGCAAGAAATATTTGAAAATCGTGCAGCATATCAAAATAAAGCAACAGAAAATCATTGTCCCAACTGTGATGAGCCGCTTGTCTTTGGTTTGAAAGACAAGTATCATGAGTTTTCAATGGGACTGTCAACGGTTTTGCAGCTGCTTTTAGTTGCGGAAAAAGAAGGATATGTACCCAAATTGCCCGATGAATGGGTAATACAAGTTTTAAACGATTTTAGAATTGAGTAAAAAAAATAAAAAAAGCCCCAATTTTGGGGCTTTAATTTATTTTTTGCTAGGTTTAAAGTTTATAAAAAGTGCTAAACAAACCATACCTATTGCTATTCCTATAATAATATTCCAACCCATATTAGTCACCTCTTTTTAAACAAAACAAAATAAATGCAATTAAAAATATTGTTCCTGCAATAAATCCTTTATCATTGTTCTCAAATAAACCTATAAGAAAGCTGCCTACCGAAAAATTTACATTAAATGTAATCAATGCATCAAGCAATTTTGTTTTATTAAATTTCATTAAAGAAATATAATACGTTTTGTCATAAAAAGCAACAGATAGGATTATTCAAATAAAATTTCCTTGTCATAATTTTTGCAATTTAATATACTGGGGTATCGTTAAATTTCTGCTTATTTTTTTTGTTTTTGTTCATACTATCTCAAAAACACTCTCTGTCTTTTAAACAAAATGAATATAGTTTAATTTTCTGTCCATTTCTTTTTGGAGCAGTCATTTTTGTTTAATAAGGCAATTCTTCATTTATCATATCATATTTGTTTTTGTGGCAGCCCTGTTTTTTTGTAAAAAGGTATACCTTTTTACAAAAAAATATTTGCACGAATTTACTTGTGGAAAAAGGTCTGTAAAAAGTAAAAATAACATTTTGTAAAAAGGTTATTGACCTTTTTCCACTTTTCCTATAACTTCAAATTAAGGATTTTGTATGGCAAAGAAAAAATCTGCACAAAGGCAGTTCAGCCTTTTGGAATTGATACCTGAATGTATCGAAAACCTGAGGCAGGAATGCGAAAAGGAAGAAGCATACACAAGGCGTATGCTTGGAAGTGACCAACCTGTAACCAATAAGGAGAATGAACATGTTAGACAGACAAATGGCAGCCGGACAAATAGCAATGAAAGTAATGGACAGGGAAATATTCAACTGGCTGGATTGGATGATGCCAAACTTCTCATCAACAACAGCCCTGAAAATATTGGACAGATGGGCGCTGAACAGTCCGGAGAAATTGAAAGAACTAGAGAAAATAGGGAACGGCGGAGAATTGCTCAACAGGTTCGCAGGACAAGTGGAACAGGAGACCGAAGCGATGGAAACGAGCAGATACTGGGATTTGATAGACAGCGGACTGAGCCATTGGGAAGCATTGGAAATGATGGGGATAAAAACAGAACTTTAACAAACTATGTTATCACCGAAAGTGATAACATAGGGGTTGGAACTCCAAAGCAAAAGTACCAAGACAATATCAATGCTTTAAAAGTTCTTTATCATTTAAGAAAAGAAAAAGCGGCAGCTGCAACCAAGGAAGAACAGGCGATTCTCGTTAAATATGTCGGCTGGGGCGGACTTCCTCAAGTTTTTGACGAGCAAAATCAGGACTGGCAAAAGGAATATAAAGAACTCAAAGCATTATTGTCTGAAGAAGATTATAAGAACGCCCGCCGTTCCACTCAGGACGCACATTTTACGCCTAAGAATATTATTGATACCATGTATCAAGGATTAAAACAATTCGGCGTCAAAGATACAGTCAGGATTTTAGAACCGGCAGCAGGGATAGGTAATTTTATAGGTTTTAAGCCACAGGATTTTAATGCAAACTTTACAACAATAGAACAGGATACTGTTTCTGCTGATATTTTAGGATATTTATATCCTCAAGAAAAGAAATTTATAACTCCATATCAAGAAACATTATTTAAAAGCCCTCTTTTTGACATAACCATAGGCAATCCGCCTTTCGGGCAGACAAAACTGTATGACAGGAACTTCCCGCAGCTGGATTTTTCCATGCATAACTATTTCATTGCAAAGTCAATGGAATTGGTTAAGGAAGGCGGGCTTGGCGCATTTGTTGTAAGCCGTTATTTTTTGGACAGCGCGGACAGCAGGCACAGAGAATTTATTGCTGAAAATTCACATTTTTTAGGGGCAATCCGTTTGCCCAATACGGCGTTTAAACAAAATGCATTAACCGAAGTGACAACCGACATCGTTTTCTTTCAAAAGAAAACAGAACAGGAAAAACAGAACAACATCACAAAAGGTTATGCCGATTGGGTAAATACAGCTGAAAAAGAGTTTGAACAAAAAGTTAATGTTACCTTTTTGGGCAGACCTATCCCGTCATCTTTTTATTCTGAAAAAATCAATAAATATTTTATTGATAAGCCTGAACAGGTTATCGGCAACCTTGAATTCATAAGCAGCCGTTTTGGCAAAGAACTCAGCTGCGTTCCCAATAACGACGTTGATATGAATGCTGCAATGCAAAACGCATTGCAGGCATTGCCCAAGAATATTTTTGACAATGCCATTACCCATAAAAATTTATTGACTGCTCCCAGGGAATATACGGAACTTGAAAAGCGTATTCTCACTTCCGACAGGTTTAAAAAATTAAAAGTCGATTCATTAATTGATAGCACAAACGGCAGGATTTATAAAAAGTCCCAGGGAGAAACCGGGGAATTCATACTCAAAGAAGTTCCCTTGCGGTATTCAACGGATTTTCAGCGTATTTCCGGATTAATTCAAATCCGTGACAATTTGCGGACACTTTTTGAACTGGAAAAAAGCCCTGAAAATAATGAAGCTGAAATCGAAAAATACCGTTCCAGACTGAATGGCAGCTATAATCATTTTGTAAACAAATTTGGCTTGCTGAACTCCGACAAAAACAGGAATATTTTTGCCGAAGACCCCGAAGCGACGCTTATTCAAGCCCTGGAAGTTGATTATGACAAGGGTGTTTCCAAAAAGACTGCATTAAAAGAAGGCGTTGAGCAAAGAAAAGCAAGCATTTTTTCAAAACGGTGCTTTTATGCCATTGAACCGATAAAGTCGGCTGAAACTTCCAAAGAAGCTTTGCTTATTTCTTTGCGTGAACGCGGCACTATAGATTTTGAATACATGGCGATACTTGTCGGCAAATCAGAAGAGGAAGTAAAGCAGGAACTGACAGGAACATTAGTTTTTGAAAATCCGGAAACACAAAAGTATGAAATTGCCGACAAGTATTTGACCGGCAATGTGAGAAAAAAACTTGCCGCAGCTAAAAAAGCAGCAGCAGACAATCCACAGTATCAAATGAATATACAGGCGTTAGAAAAAGCCATGCCCAAAGATATTGAGCCTGCTGACATCAGCGTCCACTTCGGGTCAACGTGGATACCCGAAGAAGATATGAAACAATTTATCAATGAAGTGATAGGCGAAATGCCCTGGAACAAAAATGAACTTCATTATCTTCCTGAAATTGGTAAATGGGCTGTGAATATTGGCTTTAATAACAATTCTGTGAATAAATATATTTTTGGAACAGAAGAGTATCCGGCTTCAAAAATAATCAAATCATTGCTTGAAAATACCAATATAAAAGTAATGAAAGATTCCGACCAAACGGACGACAAAGGCAAGCCAATCAGAATTGTTGATACAGACGCAACTGCCGCCGCAATGGAAAAGGCGGAAAAAATCCAGGAAGCGTTTAAAAACTGGATATGGAATGATGAGGACAGGCGTAACCGTTTGGCGAAGCTTTATAATGAAAAATTCAATACGCATGTGCCGGTGCAGTATGACGGCAGTCATGTGGAGCTTGTCGGCGCGTCCTATGGCATAACACTTCGGGAACATCAAAAAAATGCAATATGGCGGGCTATGCAGGAAGGAACCGCCCTTTTTGACCATGTTGTCGGAGCAGGAAAAACATTTGAAGCTATCGGCACAATGATGGAAAGCAAGTGGCTTGGGTTAATGAAAAAGCCTATGATTACTGTTCCCAACCACCTCGTCTATCAATGGCGGGATGAGTTTTATAAGCTGTATCCTGACGCCAATATCCTTGTGGCAGAAAAGAAAGATTTTCTCAAGGAAAACAGGGAGCGCTTATTTGGCAAAATTGCAACAGGCAGCTGGGACGCAGTTATTATTCCTCATACTTCCTTTAAATTTCTCGAAATGCCGAAAGAATATCGTGATAAATTTTATCAACGTGAAATTGACCAAATAGAAACGGCATTATTAAACATTGACAGAGATGATAATAAAATAACAGTTAAGCAGTTGGAAAAACAAAAAGAACGCTTAATACAAAAGCATAAAAAAGTGCTTGAAGGTGACAACCGAAGCAAAAATGTTGACTTTTCCGATTTGGGTGTTGACGCTCTTTTTGTCGATGAAGTCCATGAGTTTAAAAATCTTGAACTTATAACGTCATTATCAGTATCAGGCTTGGGAACTCGTAAAGGTTCAGACAAGTCCATGGATTTATATATAAAATGCCGTTACATTCAAGATCAGAATAATGGCAAAGGCGTTTATTTTCTCACAGGAACACCAATCAGCAACAGCATATCGGAAGTATATACCATGCAGAAATATATGCAGACGGACGTGCTGGAAGAAAAAGGCATTATCCATTTTGACGCCTGGGCGTCCACATTCGGGCGGATAACTTCCAACTGGGAGCTTGACGCAACAGGCGTGAATTATGCCTTAAAATCACGGTTTGCAAACTTTGACAACGTTCCGGAACTTCTTTCCATGTACAGAACATTTGCTGATGTTGTTACCAGGAACGACATCAATGAGCAGCAAAAAAAGAATCATGAAAGGTCAATAACTCCGCCTTTGCTTGATAATCAGCCTATTAACATTGTTGTTGAAAGAAGCCCCGTGCAGGCGGAATATATGAATGATATTATTCATCGTATGGAAAATTTGCCCAGGGACACTCGAATAGATAACCCGTTAAAAATAACCAATGACGCGCGCAAAGCAGGGCTTGATTACAGATTGATTGACCCGAATGCCCCTGATTTTGAAAATTCAAAAGTAAATGTATGTGCCGATAAAATTTATAAAATTTGGCAGGATACTATGGAGGATAAAGGAACACAGCTTGTCTTTTGTGATTTGTCCACTCCAAAAGGATTTACTAAGCAGGATTTGAAAAAATCTAAAATCAAAGATGATGAAGCAGAACAGGAGGACAAGGACAAAGAACAAGATGACGAAGATGTTTTTGATATGGACGAATTACTATCACTTAATAGTAATTTTTCCGTGTATGATGATTTGAAGAAAAAACTTATTGCAAAAGGAATACCTGAAAAGGAAATTGCGTTTATCCATGACGCTAAAACGGAATTGAAAAAAGAAAAGCTTTTTCATGATGTCAGTGACGGAAGAGTGCGGGTTCTGCTTGGTTCAACCCGTATGATGGGAAGCGGAATGAATGTGCAGGAGCGTTTAGTTGCCGCTCATCATTTGGACGCTCCCTGGCGACCGAGTGACCTGGAACAGCGCAATGGGCGTATTATCAGGCAGGGCAATGAATTATATAAAAAAGACCCTGATAATTTTAAAATTCAGATTTATAACTATGCTACAAAGCAAACTTATGACGCCAGAATGTGGCAGACTATTGAATATAAATCTGCAGCTATCGAGCAATTCAGAAAAGGCGACATTTTACAGCGAAGCATTGAAGACGTGCAGTCAGAAGCAGCCAATGCTGCGGAAATGAAAGCTGCTGCTTCAGGCAATCCGCTTATTCTTTTGGAAGTCGGTTACAAAGCAGAAGTCAAGAAGCTGGAAGCGTTATACAATCAGTTTTTGAAAAATCAGCACAGCTTTGAAAAAAGAATAAGCTATCTCAAAAAGGCTGATGAACGAATTGCACTTATTCAGGAAAAGCATGATAAAGCTTGTGTACTGCGTGATAAAAACAAAATTGAACAGCCTGAAATAATGGTCAATGGGCAGCGTGTGACAGGCGAGAATTCATCAGTCCTGGCAACAGCTATCAAAGCAGGAGTTCAGGAAACACAAGCTTTATTTACTTCAAAGCCAACAATTGGAGTTTACAGGGGCTTTGAAGTAAAAATGCAAAATGCCCCTTGCAATGGCGAAAAAGGTTTTAAATTTGTCCTTTCCATGCCCGATGGCGGTGAATACAGTCCAAAGAATTTGGCATATACGGAAAAAGATAATTTCTCATTATCTGGCTTTTTTACTCGTTTGGATAATTTCCTCGAAAAAGGACTTGATGAGGAATTTCAAACGGAAAAAGCCATTTTTGATACTGAAAAGAAAGAACTTGCTGTTGCCCGGCAATCTTTGCGGAATGCAAAATTTGAACAAATGGACGAGCTTGAAGTTGCCAGGCATAATCATAATGCCGTACTTCGGGAACTCAATTATATGAGCAATGACAAGGATTATGTGTCTAAGTTCAAGCCGTTGACTGTGGAAGAACACAAGGCAAACAAGGCAAAAGAACAGGTCTTTATAAGCCAAAACAAAGGATTAACCAGATAAGGAGTTATAAATGGCTAGTATTGGTTATATGAGAGTAAGCACAGCGGATCAGGAAACAGGCAGGCAGCTTGATAACATTGTTCTTGACAAGGTATTTGAGGAAAAAATCAGTTCTGCTGCTCTGAACAGACCAATACTAGCCGAATGTCTGAACTATTTACGGGAGGGTGATATTTTTTATGTTCACTCCATAGATAGATTAGCAAGAAATCTTATTGAACTGCAAAGCATTGTCAGTTCTTTGGTTGATAAGGGGGTGGAAGTGCGTTTTTATACGGAAAATTTGACTTTTTCAAAAGGAAGTTCCCCTATGCAGGAACTTATGCTGCAAGTCCTGGGAGCGTTCGCTCAGTTCGAGCGTAAGCTGATCCGTGAACGCCAGCTGGAAGGCATAAACAATGCCAAACGCCAGGGCAGGTACATGGGCAGACCGAAAAAAATCTCTGATGAAGATAAAAAGCTCATCATTGAAATGCATAAAGACGGCTGCACTCCAAGTTTTATTGCCGAAAAATTTAACGTATGCACTTCATCCGTTTATAAAACAATAAAAAGAGGTAATTATAATGGATAATATTAGTAAAGAAATAAATGATGTTATTAAAAGTGGTGATTTAGACTCATTATTATCAATGGCAGATACTTGTTTTAAAAAAAATGAATTAAAAATTGCATATGAATTATACTTAATTCCTGCAAAAAATAACCATGCTTTTAGCCAATTTATGATTGGATTTTTTCATCTTGAAGGATTGATAACAGAAATTGATTATAGTGAAGCGTTTAAATGGTTTATATTGGCAGAACATAATGGAAATATTCATGCCAAGTGTAAATTGGGACAAATGTATTTTTATGGGCTTGGAATTAAAGTAGATTATAAAAAAGCATTTGATTTACTAATTGAATTTGATAAATTTTATGAGGAGATAAGTAATGAAGAAGAATTTTGGTACAAATTACGATATTTTTATGAATTAGGGTACTTATATCGTTATGGTTTAGGAACACGCCAAGATATTTTTTCAGCATGCGAAGATTATTTTGAGTGGGCTTCTGAATATGATAATCCAGATGCAGAGTTTGAATTAGCTTACTGCTTTCAACATGGACTTATTTATGTAAAAGATATTAATAGAGCTATTGAAGATTATGAACGTCTTGCAGAACACAATCAGCATTTAAAATCCCAAGAACAGTTAGCACAAATATATTTAAAAGGTATAGATGTAGAAGCTGATTATAATAAAGCTTTAAAATGGTTTTCAAAAGCAGCAGCTCAAGGAAGTTCAGAAGCTTTATATGAATTAGGACAATTATATTTAACTGGTAAAGGAGCTAAAAAAAATATCAATACCGCTTTGGAATTATTCCTCGATTCTTTGGAAAAAGGTAATGAAAAAGCTAAAAATGCCCTGAAAATCTTGTTTGGGCTTTTGCCAAACAACAATGCTTAACTTTAAAAAAATAAAGAAGGTATAACTATGAGCTTGAATAATGAACAAATTCAGAAATTAATAACATTGGCAGAATCTGGAAATATTGAAGCACAAGTTGATTTAGCTTGGGAATATTTTTCTTATTTTGATTTTGATATTAATATTGAGGCATTTAAATGGTTTCATATGGCTGCTAATTCAGGAAATACAGAAGCTCAAAAAATGCTAGGATATATGTATCATAATGGTTTAGGTGTAACAAGAGATGATGTAAAATCATTTAAATGGTATTTATCTTCAGCCAAACTCAATGATAAGGAAAGTTTATTTATTGTTGGATGGCATTTTTATAAAGGCTACATTGTAAAACAAAATTTTGATAAAGCTTTTGAGTATCTTTTTTTATCTGTAAAACAGAATTTTGAACCAGCTAAGCTTTATTTAGGCTATTGCTATTTTTACGGTAATGGGACAAAAATTAATTATGCAAAAGCATTTAAAATGATATCAGAATATTATCATTTTAGAAAAGGCACATGTGATTTTGATGAATTTACTGATTATTGTTATTATGAATTAGGCTATATGTATAATTATGGATTAGGAGTACAACAAAATTTAGACAAGGCATGGGATTTTTTATGTGAAGCTTCAGATGGAACACCAAATGATATGAAAGCTGAATACGAAATTGCCAAAATTTATGAAGAAGATAACGACATTGAAAATGCTATTGAACATTATACTAAATCAGCAGACAAAGGTGTATCATTAGCTCAATGCCGCTTAGGGCAATTATATTTACAAGGTATCGGTATTGAACCTGATTATCATAAAGCTTTTGAATGGTTTTCAAAAGCAGCAGAACAAAAAAATTCAGATGCGTTATATGAATTAGGTCAATTGTATTTAACAGGAAAAGGCGTTGAAAAAAATATCAATACAGCTTTGGAATTATTTCTCAAATCTTTGGAAAAAGGCAATGAAAAAGCTAAAAATGCCGTCAAAATTTTGTTTGGTGTTCTACCAAACAATAATGCTTAACTTTACATTTTTATTTAGGTATTTTATAATTTATAAACCTTAAAAGGAGGAAATTATGGAACCCAATTTGCGAGAATATACTGTATTAGAAGCCGCTGACCTAGGCTATAAATGGATGGATTTAGAAGAACAAGGGAAATATGAAGAAGCTGAAAAAGTACAATTAGAAATACCTATTTTACCTGGGTTGGCAAATAATTTAAAACAACGTTATGGAATTAAAGCTGTTATTGAGTCAGGCATAAACTTATCAGAGGCAGTAAAGTATTATGGCAAAGAATGGCTTGAAGAATAATTTAAAACCAATATCAATACTTTCAATTGCAAAGCAAGCAGCTGAAGCAGCTGAATTGCGTTCAAAAGATAGACAAAGATATTCGGATTCTTTATTAAAATATGCTAATTTGATTTCTGTTGCTTTAAAAAATAAAGATATTAATCAACTTTTTGAGCTTGAAAAAGACGCTCAAGAGTATGACTTTTTTAAAACAGAACAAGAAGATAAACGACGTGACTCTTTATCTGCCTTGTATGAGTTAAAGGAATATTGGGTACGATGCCAGGATAAGGATTATGTTGTTAATAAATTTCGTGAAGCCCATAAAAATATTGGTTGGGCAACAAAACCTATAAATGACCCTACTATGAAAAATGGTATTCAATCTCAATGCCGAAAAATTTCAAGTATTGCTGGAGCGAATAAAACACCAGCTGAAGATTTATTTTATAAAAAAAGACAGGAAGCTCTTCGTTTTATTGAAAGAGAGCATACAAAAATGATAAATGACCATTTAGGATTATCAAAATCAAAGGGTTTATCTCGATAATTTAAATTTTCCAGACACTGTCTGTCTAATTCAACTAATGATAAAAAGCAGTTTTTAAACTGCTTTTTTTTATAACTTGACAAACAAAAAAAGTACATTAAAATGTACATCAGAAGTATATTTCTATAAAATAAAATAATTGTATACAATAAATATAATTTTTATTATATATTTCAATAGGTAGAATTGAAAAATGTTAAACAATAACCAGATTAAAAGTTTAACTCCAAAAGAAACAAGGTATGCTGTTAGTGACGACAGAGGGCTTTATCTTGAAATCATGCCAACAGGCAAAAAATATTGGCGTTTTCGCTATTCTTTTCAAGGTAAAAAAAACAGGGTTTCACTTGGACCGTATCCAGAAGTAAGCTTAAATGACGCGCGTAACAAGCGTGATGAATTGAAGCTTTTGCTTGTAAGGGGAATTGACCCTGTTTTAGAAAAGAGAAAATTTACTGTTATTGAAAAACAACAACAACTTGAAAATAATAATATTCAAAAAGCAAGATTAAAATTTGAAAAATTAAAATTAAAAGCAGATGATGGCAATAAAGATGCTTTATATCATCTTGCGTTATTATATTTAAATGGGAGTGATGAATACGATATAAAACAAGATAAAAAAATAGCATTTAATTTATTATTAGAAGCAGTTGAAAAAGGTAATAAATTTGCTAAAGAAACTTTGAAATTATTTAATCAATAATTTGATTAGGTATTACTATGAATAGAAATCGTATAGAAGGAAATAAGTTATGAGTAACTTAGAACATGAAACATCAGTTTCTCAGTTTTCTTTTACTGAAGTAGTTGATATCAACGATTATACTGTTACGTTTTATTTTTATACAGGTAAAATATTATCAATAGCAGAATGGTATCAATTTATTGATGGTAAAAATGTTAAGAAACGAATAATCTGTATTTTAAAGGAAAATAATGAAAAAGAATACATTGATATAAGTGATAACTTGATACCTTTTCATGAAGGAGATATTTTAACATTTATATCTTATCAAATTCAAAACAATCTTCAAAAAGATGTAATACCAATTATAAAATTTTTGTTTTCTGGCAATAAGGATTATACTCGTTGCCATAAATTTTATGAAAAAGATAAACGTATATTTTACTCAAAGAAAGAAATAATTTTAAATTTCTTTTCTGGATTTAACTTTTTAGGTGCAATAATTTCTCTCTATTATATGAATTTGCCAATTTTTTTCGTTTTATTATTAACTGGAATTTATACTAAAATACTAGAAAAGAAATCAGTAAAAAAACAGTTGAATAATTTCTATTCAATAATTCAGAAAAAAATTGAAAAAGAAAAAATAACTTCTCTAATATTAAATTTTGATTTTTAAAATAAATAAGTAAAGAATAAAAAGCAGTTCTTAATGAGCAGCTTTTTTTATCTGCTTAATCCTTGGGTTTTTCTTATATACTGTGCTGATTTGGTATTGATAATGTTTTTATTGATACCATTATTTTGTTTAAACGTAATATTCTGCAAGCCACTTTTTACTGAAAAGTATTCGGCTGCCAAGTCTTTGGCACTGTCAGCAAAGACAATACGTTTGCCTTCGTCTATGATTTTTCCTTTTGGAGTATTGTAAATAATTGCCCCAGTACGGCTGATTTTATAGTCAACAGGTTTTTTCAGGATTTGTTCCATAACTTGGATGTCCAGCAGTTTTTTCTTCACTTGGTGAGATGAGTTTGACTGTAAAATATCCTGTTTTGCTTTAATTTGAATATCCCGATTTATAAGCGACTGCTGGTACTTGGAAGTCAGATGCTTGTCTTTATAATCCTGCTGTTCAAACCTCAAGATAGAAGACACTTCCTTGTTGCCATTTTTAAGTTCTGAACGCAAGTACCGGATAAAGTTTTCCTGATTGGCTTCATAATTATTTTTGAGGTCTTGGACTTCCTCGATAAATTGTGCAGCACTCAAGATTTTTCCTTTCAAATCTTCTTTTGCAAGTTTGAAAGCAATGGCTTGGTCTTTTTCAAAGGCTTGCCATAAACGTTCCCTGGTACTTTCAACTTGCGGCACTTCCTGTTTTTCTTCTGATTTTAATAATGACATGGCTTTGTTATTGCCATTGTCGGCTTCTGTTTTGAGATAACGTTTAAAATTTTGTTCCGTTATAGCATAGTCAGCTGCAATATTTTCCAATTCCTCGTTTCTTTGTTCCGGAGTTAAGACTTTGCCTTTCAAGTCAAGCCGTGCCAAGTGCATTGCCTGCTGCTGGTCTTTGATAAAAGCCGTCCATAATTCATCTTTGTACGGATTGATTTTTGGTCGTTTTGATTGCAGCACTCTTAATGCTCGTTCATCACCGTTGTTTGCTTTTTCTTGTAAAAACTTGAGCCAGTTTTTGGTTTGGTTTCTGCTTAATTTCATGCGGACGGCATTTATTTCTGCAAGTTCTTTGCTGCGTGTTAATTTCATCAATTCGGATTTAGTTTTGCGATTTACACCAAGCGTAATGAGTTTGACTTTTTCTTTGTAGAATTTTTCCTTGATTGTCTGGATCTCTTCCTGACCATTTTGTTTTATAAATTCCTGCCACAGTTCCTTGATGTCCGGGTTCTGTTGAGCAGGTTTCTTTTTATACCAAATTGTGGGCAGGATATTTTCAATATTTTTAGCTTGCTCAAATTTCCCAAACTGTTTTGAAAGGCTTGCAAGTGAAAGCTTTCTGTCAAGACTGCTTGCTTTTATGACTTGCTTGCCTTTTGCGTTTTTTATAGCCAGTCCGTTGCCTGATTGTTTTAAATGTAAGCCAAACAAAGCAAACGTTTTATGGACGTCTTGCCAGTTTTTGGCTTTTTCAATCAGTTCCATAATATCATCATGCTGATTATGGCAGTACCGTTCAAAACTTTCTTCTCCGGTTTGTGCTTCAACACGAGCAGAAGTATCATTGAGTTTTACTGATAAGTAGTCTTTATCAATGCCGTTATCAATGGCTAGATTATATTGTTTTTCAATTTTGCGGCATACTTCATCACGAACTTTATAATCCCGATACGGTTCATGGCGTGTATGTTTTTGCGGATGTATCATGTTATAGGCAATATGCATATGAATATTGTCCGTGTTGATATGTACTCCGCAATGCCGTTGATGTTCCTCAAAGCCAAGGGCTTTTGCAAATTCCTGCTCTATGTTTTTAAAATCTTCTTTTGTGAGTTTTCCCTCGTCTTCCTTGCGAAAACTCACAATTAGATGATAGGATTTTTCTTTTTCTGAGCGAGTATTTAATGATTGGGTAAGTTCAATTTCTGTTATGGAAGATTCATAATCTGCATCATCGATGCAGCCAGCACACCAAGAGAACAGGCATTTTTCCTGTTTCCTGCTATGCTTGGCAGCTGCTATATAATCAGCAAGCCTTTTATAATTGTCGTTACTTGCTTTACAATGGATATGCTTGCTAATCATTTTATTTTACTTGCTATTTGTTTCAATTCTTTTTGGCGTTCTGTAATTTCATCAAGCAGCGGCTGTACTTTTCGTTTTTCCATGCCGTTGGAAATTGCCATTTTTAATAAACCGCCAAGCCGTCCCATGTCCGCTGCTGTTTTTAATAACTCCAAACGAAAGTTTGTTGTTTCTCTGTTGGGCAGCGGAGTTCCCAAACAGACGTTTTTTACAAACTTGGAAATAGTCAATCCAGTTGTTTCGCTTGCATGAACAACCTGGGAATATTCTTCATCGGATAAATATGCTTTGACTATTTTTTTTCGTTTCATTTTTATTCCTTTTTTAGCGTTGAGCCGCAGGCGAATAAGCTTAAGCTCCATGCAATGGCAGGACGTAAAGTATAGCACTTTGAAAAAGTGGTACTACTTTACCTGTCCTGTCTTTTTGATTTTTGTAATTATAAGACAAGAAGTAAGATTTTTGCAATATTTTTTGTAAAATCTAATATAATCTAATTAAATGATAATAAAATTACATTTAGTGACCATACAATCTAATAAACACTAATAACAGTATAACAAGATGATTTATTTTCTAATAAATTCTCATAAACTCCAAAATAAAAAACGTTTCTATTTAAATCTAATTGCTTGACATTTTATTTTACTTTATGATATGCGTTAAAACGTTGACGGCATTTCGTCCTTGTTCTGGTGCAAGATGAGCATACCGCATAGTCATTTGTAAACTTCTGTGACCCAGCAGATTTCCTACAATAAATATGTCAATGCCATTTTGAACTAACCAAGAAGCAAACGTATGCCGTAATGAGTGAAAAACAATTTTTTCTCGATTGTCAGAAATGTTTAAATTTAATTTTGAATTTTTAACAGCATTTCTGAAAATGCTTGAAACTGTTGTTATTTTACGATTTGAAAATAAATAAATATAGTTTAATGAAAGATACTTATGTGCAATAGCTAGAGCTATATCATTAAGTGGAATAGTTCTTGAGTAGGAATTTTTAGTGTCAAAGACTGTAACTGTTTTTTGTGAAATATTTACAGCAGATGGTCTGATTGAAAAAATTTCACTAGCACGTAAGCCTGTGTTTAATGCAAAAAGCGTGATGTCGTGCCAAAGTTCACTTTTTATTTTTAATTGTAATAATAACTCGTGAGCTTCTTCTTGGCTTAAAAAGCGAACACGATTATTATCTACTTTTGGCATTTCAAAATACGGGAGTTTTAACGAACACATTTCTAGTTTGATTGAACGATTGATTATTCTTCGTAATAATGATAAACAAAGTTTAATTGATTGCGGACTAAGGTTTTGTGTCGATAGATATTTTTTATACATCAGTATATCTTTTGATTTTATAGTTTCAAGAGGTATATCCTTCCAATAAGGATAAAGATGTTTATTATATCTATTTTTTTCTCTCCTTAAACTATCTTGTTTTATTTCTTTGGTGTCTTTATAAAAATTCCAGGCATCATCGATTTTAAACATAATTACCTCCATTTTTAAAGAAGTTTTAAAAGTGGAGTATCGGATAAAAAAGATAAAAGTTAATCGTCATAAGAGGTTACTTTTTTCTATAGGCGGTCTTGAAAACCGTTGAGGGTTTGCGCCCTCCGGGAGTTCGAATCTCTCTTTCTCCGCCAGCGCAATATTTAGAAACTCTTACCTCTTGGTGAGAGTTTTTTTGTTTAAGGTGTAATATAGTTAGTTCTTGTATTGAAGAAAGTGTCAAATTGATTAATTTTTTGCTGTGATATTGTTATTAAAACCTGAGATGAGGGGTTTTTATTGACAATATGATAACATTGATTATACGTTAATAACTGCGCATCATATTTACAAATATTAATTGTGAATAATGAAAAGGGATGTGTTTGATATATAGTGCAAGTGATTTTGCAAAGAAAATATTGCTTGAACATTGGGATTATTCACTTCCTGTTGAACCTATTGTAATTGCAAATAAATTAGGCATAAGGGTAATAGGAACTGATAATATTCAAGTTAGTGGATATTTTGATGCAACTACTTCTACTATTTATGTAACGAATTATGAACCTGAAACAAGGCAACGTTTTACTATTGCTCATGAGATAGGGCATGCTGTTTTGGGACATGGAAGTAGTTTAAGGGAAATTTCTCAGCAGTTTAATCAAAAAGATTATCAAATTAATGAATTTCAGGCTAAGGAAATAAAAAATAGAAAGGTGAATTATGTCGTTTGAAGCGGTGAAGCAGTATTTTGAGAGTGTGGGTTTGGGAGCGCAGGTGCTTGAATGTTCAAAATCCAGTGCAACGGTGGCGCAGGCAGCGGAAGCTGTTGGTTGTGAGGAAAAGCAAATTGCCAAAACCATGTCTTTTCTTGTGGATGATAAACCCGTTTTAATTGTGATTGCAGGTGATGCACGGGTGGATAATAAAAAATTCAAAGGTGTATTTCACCAAAAAGCGATTATGATTCCCGCGGATAAGGTGGAAAACGCGATTGGGCATGCCATTGGCGGTGTTTGCCCTTTTGTTATTCATGCAGATGTGACTGTGTATCTTGATATTTCGCTGAAACGTTTTGCGCGGGTCTATCCGGCAGCAGGCAGCGGCAACAGCGCGGTGAATTTATCTATTGAAGAATTGGAAAAACATTCCGGTTATAAGGAATGGATTGATGTCTGCAAGGATTGGGAAGTGTCCGCAGAGTAATCATGATAGAAAAATGTAAAATAAATACACAAAAAGCCGAGCTGTTTTGCCCGGCTTTTTGCATTATTATGTATTAGTTCTCAATTTTGTAATAAGCAACGCTATTCGCTGGCGATTTGGCGGATGGCTTTTTCGTAAACGAGAGCGCCATTGTACAAATCGTCTGCCAGCGCGTATTTTTCGCCAGTTTCCGCATCAACCTGATTGGCGATAAGGAGCAGTCCGGAAGGAACAATGGTTCCCATGGAAGCCGCGTCAAAAGCTGTTCCGCAGTTCATTTCAAAGTGTTCAAAGCCAAGTTCAGCTGCAGCGTCTTTATAGGCTTTTTGAATGGTTTCAGACATCTTTACGCCACCGCTTCGAGAAAGTGGGATAATGTCAACACCAATGCCATTTTTCTCAGCCACTTTGGTAATGATAGCTTTGATCTTTTCGCTGATTGCCGGCAAGTTGGTTATTTCTAAGTTACGGATATCAATAGTAAAAATACATTCACTGGGAACCATAATCGGCGTTCCCGGGTTACAGGAAATTTGACCAACCGTGAAGCGGGTATTTTCCGGGAATGCGCCGGAAGCAATCACTTTTTGAATTTCCATGTGGCATTCAATGAAGCTCAAAACCGGGTCTTTGCGTTCCTTGAGAGGAGTTGCGGCAAAAACAGATTCGCCGTGATAAATCACTTTATAGCTGCGCATGGCGCTGATAGCTTTAACTACGCCGAGTTTATAATTATTTTTGAAAAGACGACGTTCCTGCTCCACGTGGGCTTCTAAATAGGCGTGCACAGTGTGGGGATCAATTTGCTGGCTGGCAAGTTTGCCGGGGGCTAAGTCGTGATCTTCAAGCAAATCCCAGGCATTAGTGCCGTCGTTATTGGTGAGTTTGGTCAGATCTTCAGGGGGGACAATGCCTGTAATCAGCTTACTGCCAAGACAGGTTGTGCCAAAGTTTGCCCCTTCTTCTTCAGCAAAGGCAATAAATTCAATGTTGCGGTTCGGCGTAAAGCCTTCTTCACGGAAAGAACGCAAAGTTTCAAGGGCGGCAACAAGGCCGAATGTTCCGTCGTATTTTGCCCCGTTGCGGACTGTATCCAAGTGAGAACCAATAATCACGCGGGGAAGATTGGTTTTGCCTTTGTAATGGGCATGCAAGTTGCCGGCACCGTCGGCAATCAAAGAAATGCCCATGCGGGAAAATTCTTTTTCCAGCCAGGATTGGGCAAGGGCTGCTGTGTGTGACCAGGAAAAACGGGTAACCCCATTTCCTTTTGTATCATTAAATTTAGTAGAAAGTTCTTCAAGCTGTGATAAAAAGCGATCTTTTTGCATAATACGTCACCTGCAATTTATTTGTAAAACAGTATGCCACAAAAGCAAAAATTACTCAAGGCGACACGCAAAGAAAAAAGAAAAATAGTCTATGAAGTGTATTTTTTTGATTATTAATGCAAAAAATCCGCTGTGCATTTATACATAACGGATTTTTGTAAATATCTTTCAAGATGTGGTGCCCAGAGCGAGACTTGAACTCGCACAACCGTTTCCAGTCCAGGGATTTTAAGTCCCTTGCGTCTACCAATTCCGCCATCCGGGCAGCAGCACAAAAAAGAAAATACATAGAAAAGAGTTCCTTGTCAAAGGAAAAATGTGAAATTTTTAAAAAAGTTCCCATAAAGAGCGCTGTGAGACCAGTTTTTGCAATGAACAGAATTTTTATGCAGTATGCATTTTTGCTTTATTTCTTTGGGCTTTTATAGTATAGAAAAAGCATAAAATTTTATGCGAGGTTTTGTTATGTTTACATCTTTTGAAGACTTGTGTTCCGCTATCACTCCAACTGACAAAAAGCTATTAGTAACTGCTCAAAAACATTTGGATAATTTAACAAAGCCTGTAGGAAGTCTCGGCCGCCTTGAAGAATTTGCAGCCAAGCTTTCAACTATTTATCACGGGGAATTTCCTCTCAATATAGATCCTGCTCTTCATATTTTGGCAGCAGCAGACCATGGGGTTTTTGTGGAGGGTGTTGCACAAAATCCTCAGGAAGTAACACACCTTATGATTTTGAATATTTTACAGGGCGGGGCAGCCATTAGTGTTTTATCCAAGCAAAATCACATGGATATTCTTTTGCTGGACGCTGGCCATAAAGGAACATGCCCTGAGTATCCCAATGCCAGAAAGATCAATTCTCTTGAAATGAGCGGCAATATTGCCAAAGAAGACGCCATGAGCCTTGCGTTGTGCGAAGAACTTATTCTTGCCGGTGCAAATGCCGTTGTTGACGGCGTGAAAAAGGGCTATAAGATTTTTTCCATTGGTGAAATGGGAATAGGCAATACAACCCCTGCCACTGCACTTTTTTCAGAACTTTTTGATCTTGATCCTGTTGAAATTACAGGCCCGGGGGCAGGCTTATCCAAGGAACGCATTGTGCATAAGGCAAAGGTGATTGCGCAGGCGATTGAGCGCCATAAGAAAGCCCATGGAAAGGCAAGTGTTTTACAAATTTTGGCAAGCCTGGGCGGTTTTGAAATTGCCACCCTGTGCGGAGTTGTGCTTGGGGCAAGCGCGATGAAATGCCCTGTTCTTATTGATGGTTTTATTTCAACATCAGCCTATGCTGTTGCCTTTTGTATGGAGAAAAGCGTGCAGGATTATGCATTTTTGAGCCATGCTTCAGCAGAACCCGGCTATCAAAAAATTATTCAATGTTTGGGACAAAAGCCCATGCTGGATTTGTCCATGCGCCTGGGCGAAGGAACAGGGGCAAGTCTGGCTTTGCAGCTTCTTCGTTCTGCAAAGGTTATTTACAATGAAATGGCAACTTTTAAAGATGCCAATATTGAGACAGATACCTATTTGACCAAATAAAATGAATATATTAACGGGTAAAAATCTCAGCAAAAGTTTTAGCATTAAAACAGGACTGACTGCAAAAGAAGATTTTTTTGCAGTTCAGAATGTGAGTTTTCAGCTCAAAAAAGGTACGTGTCTGGGGCTTGTGGGAGAATCCGGCTGCGGCAAGTCTACCCTTGCGAAAATGCTGGTGGGCTTGCTGCCAAAGAGCAGCGGGGAAATTTTCTATCAAGATCAACCCATAGAGCAATTCTTTTACAATCCTTCTATTCTGCAAATGATTTTCCAAGACCCTTTTTCGTCGCTCAATCCTCGTCGTCAGGTGGGAAAAACCATTGGTGAGGCGCTTGCTATCAATCATAAAAATCTGTCCCGCAAAGATGTGCAAAGGGCTGTGGAAGAAATTTTGCAGGAAGTGGGGCTTGAAAAGGAGTATGCTCACCGCTATCCCCATGAGTTTTCCGGGGGGCAGCGTCAGCGCATAGCCATTGCCCGGGCGATTATTACGCATCCGGAAATTCTGGTGTGTGATGAGGCTGTTTCAGCGCTGGATGCTTCACATCAGGCACAGGTGCTTAATCTGCTTCTTGACCTCAAAGAGAAATACAGCCTGAGCTATTTATTCATTTCCCATAATTTACAAGTTATTTCCTTTATGTGTGATGAAATTATGGTGATGTATGCCGGGGAAATTGTGGAGCAGGTGCCGCGGGCTGTGCTTTTTGAAAAGCCTTTGCATCCTTATACAAAGGCGCTGATTGCCTCAGCTCCGTATATTGGCAAGGAAAAACAGGATATTGTTTTGCAGGGGGAAATGCCCAGCCTTATGCAGCGCCAGCAAGGCTGCAGTTTTGCCGGTCGCTGTGCCTATGCCACGGATCGCTGCCAGAGTGAAAAACCTCAATTACTGGGGGATGAAGAACATAAAATTGCCTGTCACCTTTATCAATAATTGCAAGACATAGACTATATCAGAAAATAACGGTGTTAATAAAAAGGCTGCAAAAGGAGAGAAAATGTTTTTTCGAAGCGCGAGAGAAAAGCAAACCACAGTTCTCTGTCCCGTGTGCGCGAAAGCAATGATGATAAAGCGGACATGCCACGAAGCCTATATGTATTGCGAGCATTGCCAAAAGACCTTTGAGCTGAAAGATTTTATCCCGCAAATGGATGCGGCAATGGAAGAATTTTTGGAGAATCTGTATTCCAATAGAATTTAGAGCTTTTTATGGGGGAATGATTCCCCTCATTCCCCCTCAACGCAAAACCGTTATGGACGTTGTCCATAACGGTTTTGTTATAGATAATTAAAGGGTATTTCTAAAAAGTGTATAAAAAAATAGCTTAAAAAGTTTTGCAAAGGAGTGCAGGGGAAGAAACTTTTCCAGTCACCAAAGGCAACGAAGTTGTTTCTGTTGGTGAGGAACGAGCCATACAGAAATGGACAGCAGAGCTAAAGTTTTCCCTGCAAAAAATTTTCAAAGATAAACGATTTAGTTTTCTTTATGATAACACAGTGATCAGCGTGCGGACAGCAGACGCATAGAGCAGCAGGGCAAAGAGTTTTTTCAAAAATTGCACAGGCAGGGCATGGGAAAGTTTTACGCCTAAGGGGGCAAAAAGCATGCTGGCAAAGGCTATGCAAAAAAGGGCTTGAATGTGAATATAGCCAAGAGTTACTGGCGGAAGATCCGTCACATGCCAGCCGGAAACTAGAAAGCCAATGCCGCCGGCGAGAGCCAGACTCCAGGCAAGGGCAGAAGAGGTGCCGATGGCTTTGCGTAAATCGCCAGTTGTGTAGCGCAGAAAAGGCACAAAGATACTGCCGCCGGCAAGTCCCACAAAACTGGAAAATGCCCCAATAATAAAGGAAGTTATGCGGTAGGCAGCAGGTGAGAAATTTTTTGCTGTGCTGTGGGGATAGATATCAAAAAACATTTGCGTGGCAACGCTGAACAGAAAAAGAAGTAAAATCCAGCGCATAAAATTGGCAGAAAAGAGATTTGCCAGACTTGCTCCCAGCAGCGTGCCGAGAATAATAAACGGGCTCATAATTTTTACAATATCCCAAAGCACGCATTGTCTTTTGGTTTGGGCATAGGCGCTGGAAAAAGACGTAAAAATAGAAGCAGAAAGGGATGTTGCCACGACCACATGCATAATGTGATGAGCTGGAATTTGGCCGGTGGTTTCAAAAACAAGAATAAGCAGAGGAACAATTACAAGTCCTCCGCCAATACCTAAAAGTCCTGAAAAAATCCCTGAAAGTATGCCGCAAAAGAGAAAAATGCCAATGCTGATCATTTTTTGTACCGTTTGACATGAAAATGCTTTCCGTCTTTGCTGCGAACAGTATCATAATGGGGATCGTTTTCCCATTTTTTGCTCAAATAGAGCAAAATAAATCCCACAAGGAACATGGGCAGGCAAAGAATTTGTCCCATGGTGATAAAATCAAGGAAATAGCCGTATTGCGGGTCTGGAATGCGGAAAAATTCAACCAGACAGCGGGCAAGAGCGTAACCAATACAGAAAATGGCAGATAAAAGTCCTTTGGGAGGATTTTTCCTGGCAAGAAAGAAGAGTGCCAGAAAAAGGACAAGCCCCTCAAGTCCTGCTTCATAAAGCTGACTGGGGTGGCGGGGAACATTGCCGCCGCTTGGGAAAATCACAGCCCAGGGAACAGTGCTTTCCTTTCCCCATAATTCGCCGTTGATGAAATTTCCCAGTCTTCCGAAAAAAAGTCCAATGGGCACACAAGGCGCAATAAAATCAGTTAGTTCAATATAATCTCTTTTATTCTTATGCGCCCAGTACAGAGCCATGATTAAAACGCCTAAAAAACCGCCGTGGAAGGACATGCCCCCCTGCCAGATTTTGAAAATATCCAAGGGGTGTTCCATATAATAGGGAAACTCGTAAAAAAGGACATAGCCCAGTCTGCCCCCTAAAATAACCCCCAAAATGATATAGGTAATGAGATCTTCAACGTCGTGTTTGGTAAAAATCGCTTGTGGCCCTCTGGTAAAATAGAGAGCAATTCCCCAGCCGAAAAAGAAGGCAAAAATATACATCATGCCGTACCAATGGATATTGATAAAGGGGCCAAGGGAAAGAAAAATGGGGTCAATAGAATGGTGATAATACATAAATTGCTCCGTCAAAAAATATTTTAACAGATAAGTCTGTCTTTGCAAAGCCTTTTAGGGTATATTTTTTTTATTGCAATTTTGCGTAAAAAAACGTAAAACGCTCTTTTGAAATTTTATTTCAATCTGTGAGTAATTATATGAAAAAATTGTTGATTATTCTCTTAGGATATATGATGAGCTTGGCAGCTTCTCCCATGGTGCAGGCCAAGGATTTGACCATAGCCGTAAGCATTATGCCAGAGGTAAAGTTTGTACAGGAAGTGGTCGGTGATAAAGCAAAAATACTTTGCGTTATTCCGGAAGGCGGAAGCCCTGCCAGTTATGCCCCAAGCCCCAAGGCGCTTATAGCGCTTAGAGAAGCAAGTCTTTATTTTACTATTGGTGTTGCCAGCGAAAAGCTGAATATTATGGGGCAGCTGCCGGAAAGCATCAAAATTGTGCCCCTGCATGAAGCAGTGGCAAAGGTTTATCCTGATTTAATGCTTGGTGAGGGCCGTGACCCGCATATTTGGCTTTCTCCAAAGCGGGTAATGGTTATAGTTCAGAAAATTGCTGAAGAAGTGAGTGCGCTTGATCCAGAAAACAAGGCAGAATACGCGCAGAATGCACAGCAGTATATGGAGAAATTACAGGAAATTGACAAAGAAATCAGGCAGATTTTTGCGCATTCCAGCCAAAAAAGTTTCATGGCATTTCACCCGGCATTTGCGTATTTTGCGGATGAATACGGGCTGACTATGTATACGCTGGAAAAATACGGAAAGGAAGCCAGTGCAAAATACTTGCAAGAATGTATAGATATTGCTAAAGAAAATGGCGTTCGGGCGATTTTCTATCAAAAAGAAATTGCCAGTCGTCAAGTAGAGGCTTTTGCCCGCGAAATTGGGGGCAGGGCAGTCATGCTCAATCCTCTGGCAAAAAATTATGATGAAAATTTGCTGATTATCGCAAAAACCATGCAAGAAAATATGCAAGAAACAATGTAAGATGAATGCACTTTCCATTCAAAATGTCAGTGTGTATTATGCACAGCACCAGGCGCTCAAAAATATCAATCTTGAAATTGAGAAAGGGGCTTTTCTGGGAATTTTAGGCCCCAATGGCGGCGGCAAGTCAACGCTGATTAAGGCGATTATTGGCAGTGTGCCCTATTCCGGAACCATTAAAATTTTCGGCAAAGAGCAAAATTATGCAGCGCTTGGCTATATGCCGCAGTCAAGCGGGCTTAATCGGGGCTTTCCCATTGATGTGCTTGAGGTCTGTTTGGGTGCGAATTTGCATAAGAAGTGGCATTTCTTTTATCACTATACAAAAGCCATGTATGAAGAAGCCATGGAGTATCTGGAACTCTTTGGAATTGGGCATTTGGCACATCGCTCCATTACGGAGCTGAGCGGCGGCGAGTTCCAAAAACTGCTCCTTGCCCGGACATTGCTGACCAAGCCCAAGCTTCTGCTCCTTGATGAGCCCACGGCGAACATTGACCCGCAGTCTTCTGAACATATTTTTGAGGTGCTGGCAAAATTCAATAAGGAAATAACCATAATCATGGTCACGCACGATTTATCCGCCATTGCCTCCTGTGTCAAAAGTATTGCCTGCCTCAGCCAGACCCTTATTTATCACGGCGAGCCTAAACTCAATGCGGAAATTTTGACCAAAATGTATGGCTGTCCTGTGGATCTTATTGCCCATGGGCATCCGCACCGCGTTTTACCGTATCATGTGCACGATGAGGAAACAGGCGAATGTTATGAAATGGATTATTCCAAGTGCCATGAGTATCACGATGCCCATGAAGGGCATTGTCATGAGCACAGCTCCGGGCAAGCCAAAGAGTAAGAAATTTTATGGGATGAATAAAGAGAAAAAATAATTTCAAAGAGTAAAATATGTTTTCTGCCTTACTGGAATATCAATTTTTGCAAAACGCCTTTTACATCATTGTGCTCAGCAGTATTGTCTGCGGCATTATGAGCAATCTCATTATTGAGAAGAAAATGCTGATGATCAGCGGAGGCCTTGCGCACACTGCCTATGGCGGCATCGGGCTTGCCTGCCTGTTTGGTTTTGATCCCATGCTCGGCGCATTTGGCTTTGCTCTTTGTTCTGCTTTCTTTATTGCGTATTTACATAAGAAATCTCATGTTTCCCATGATATTTTTATTGCTTTATTCTGGGCGCTGGGCATGGCACTGGGGATTATTTTTATTGGGCTGGTGCCTGAGTTTACGCCCAATATTGAGTCCTATTTATTCGGCAATTTACTGGCTGTGTCAGGGGCTGATGTTTGGGCAATGTTTTTCCTGAGCCTGTTGATTTGCCTTTCTGTGCTTGCATTTTACAGGGATTGGCAGGTCTTTTTGTTTGATGAAGAATTTGCGCGCCTGCAGGGTGTTGCCGTGAATTTTTATCATTATTTTTTGTATGTTCTGGTGACCTGCTGCATTATTTTGCTGATCCGCGTTGTGGGGATTATCCTTGTGCTGGCTCTTTTATCTGCTCCGGCTGCCAGCGCGTCACTTTGTTCTTCACATTTTAAAAACAGACTGTTTTTGTCTGTGTTTTTCTCCTTTTTATTCAGCTTTTTAGGCTTGTGGCTGTCCTATACGCTGGATATTTCTTCCGGGGCTTGCATTGTTGTTTTCGCGTTTTGTATTTATACGCTTCTGCTTGTTGCCATGCGTAACCGTGCATAAATAAAGATAAAAAAAACTGCCAGTTGCTAAACTGGCAGTTTTTTCATTTAAATACGCGTATCGTGATAGTCTATTTTCTTTTTTTTAATGCCTTCAATATAGTATAACAAAATGGCACGGTCTTCCTGACGGGTTTTTTCCTTATTGCTTTGCATTTCTCGTTCAGCAGCTGAAATGGTTTCTTTTAATGAGGATTTATTTGTCATCAAGGATTTACCCATGGCAAAGACCGAAGGAATTTTACCGTCTTCGTAATGGGATTGGGCTTTTGACAAGTTATTGATACAGGCGGCAGCCAGTTCTGCTGTACAGTTTGGCAATATCACCAGAAATTCATCGCCGCCCATTCTGATAATAAATTTCGTCATCTGGATTGTCTGCTCAATAATCTTCACGGCTTTGAGGATCATTTCATCGCCAATATCATGCCCCAAAAGATCATTGACCATTTTTAAGTAGCATATATCAATGTATAAAAAGCTGATGGGATAAATATTGCTGTTTTCAATATCTTTCCACTTTTTGGAGAAGAAATCCCGTGTATAGGTATGGGTCAGGGGATCCATATTGATTTTTTGCAGGGCATTATCGTATTTCTTTTGGATAACTTCCAGACTTTGGTTGGTGCCGTAAAGAGCAATGGCGTGTCCAAGGTGATTTCGCTGGGTGACAAAACCTTTGCCGATTGTCCAGACATAATGCCCATCCTTGTGTCTGAGGCGGACTGAACATTCAAATTTATCGCCAGCTTCCGGATTCATGGACAATTGTCTTTGGAATTCAATGGCATCAAGATCGTCAGGATGAACAAGCTCTACCCAGTCTTCAAAAGTCTTTGGAAAATCATTATCATCAGGAGCATAGCCCAAGAGTGCGTGATAATTATCACAAAATTGGCATTCACCGGAAATGCCGTTCCATTCCCATTCACAAAATTCATTGGCATAGAGCAGGCGTGGCACAGCGAATTGTGATTCCAATTCAATGCAGTAGCCAGAGCAGCAGAGTGCATTTTTGCCTGTATCCCTGAGGATAACACTGCCTTGCATCAGAAAATACGTGTTGGGATTATTTTTTGTTGTAAATTTGATATTTAACAGTTCTGCTTCAGAGGAGGAAAAGAAGGTACGCAAAAAATCAGCAGTCTTTTTATCAATACTGTTTAAAAAATTTTCCAGCGTTATTTCATTGGACGCAAGATGAAAAATTTTTTTCAACTGTTCGTCAATTTTAAACACATTTTCCGTAAAAATCCAAAATCCAGGAGAAAATGAGGAAAATTGCTGTTGAACATCATCGTCGATTAACATCTCAGTTCCTTCTACGTGGGAGCAAAAGCTCTCAGCGTATGAGCAAGTCAAATTTTTTTGAATTTGCCAGTGTGGCACAACGATAATTTGTTATTTTCAGAACTACATTTACTTCAATATATTTTTTAGTGCAAGTCAAATTTTGCGTAAAAAAATCATAAAAAAACGGAGGAAAATCCTCCGTTTTTCGCTATTATTTTGTTTTATTTTAGAATTTGAATTTTTTGAGGCGTTCGACGGCTTCAAGGGTATTTTCAAGGCTGCCGAAAGCGGTCAGGCGGAAATAGCCTTCACCGCAAAGGCCAAAGCCTTGTCCGGGAGTGCCCACAATATTAACTTGAGTGAGGAGTTCATCAAAGAATTTCCAGGAATCATTGACAGGGAGTTTCAGCCAAACATAGGGGGCATCCACACCGCCGTAAACGGTCAGGCCCATATTGGCAAAGCCTTCGCGGATATGCTTTGCATTGAGAAGGTATGCGTCAATGAGTTCCTTTGTTTCCTTTTTGCCTTGTGCGCTGTGCACAGCCTGAGCTGCACGCTGCACAATATAGGGAGTGCCGTTGTATTTGGTGGTTTGGCGGCGCACCCACAGATTATGCAGAGGCACATCTTTGCCGTCGCTGGTTTTGAGACACAAATTCTTAGGAATAACTACATAACCGCAGCGAAGTCCGGTAAAGCCGGCAATTTTTGAATAGCTTCTAAATTCTACAGCACATTCTTTTGCTCCTTCGATTTCATAAATGCTGTGGGGAACGTTAGGAGTGCGGATAAAGGCTTCATAGGCAGAGTCAAATAAAATCAGGCTGCCGTTGGCGCGGGCATAATCAACCCAAACTTTGAGCTGATCCTTGGTCAGCACTGTACCTGTGGGGTTGTTGGGATAGCACAAATAAATAATGTCAGGGCGTTCGGAAGGAAGTTCCGGCACAAAATTGTTTTCAGAAGTGCAGGAAAGATAAATGATGCCCTGGAAGCGTCCGTCTTTTTGTGCAGAGGCGCGGCCAGCCATAACGTTTGAGTCCGCATAAACAGGGTATACAGGGTCAGTAATGGCGATTTTGCAGGATGTATCAAAAAGTTCCTGGAAATTGCCGATATCGCTTTTAGCGCCGTCGCTGACAAAAATTTCATCTTTAGTAAAGCCAAATTGTTTGAAACAATCTTCCACAATGGTTTCACGCAAGAAATCATAGCCTTGTTCAGGGCCGTAACCGCGGAAGCCTTCTGGGGTTGCCTGTTCGTCAACTGCCTTGTGCAGGGCAGCAATAACGCTGTCTGGCAGAGGTTTGGTTACATCGCCAATGCCAAGGCGAATAATTTTTTTGTCAGGGTGTTCACTGGAATATTTATTGACTCTTTTTGCTATTTCAGAAAAAAGATAACTGCCGGCAAGGTTTTGATAACAATGATTTGCTAATATCATACGTCCTCACTTTAAAAATAACTTTTTGTATTTATAAGGAATTATTTTCTTTAACGCAATGTTAAAGAGCCCTTTCACAGAAAAAATTTTTGCGGAAAAAAAGAATAAGTGACAAAATAAATTGTATATGCTATATAAAATCAACTTATATGCAAAAAAGAGGGGCTTTCTATGGATATGCAAGAAGTGAGAAAAATAGCTAAAGAACGTATGCAGGGATTTTGCCGTGTTTGTTCCGTTTGTGACGGCAGAGTGTGCGCGGGTGAAACCCCAGGCATGGGCGGCTGCGGCACTGGTTCTGCTTTTCATAATAATATGAAATCATTGAAAAATATTCACGTCAATATGCGGCTTATCCATGATGTGCGTGATCCTGAAATCAGCTGTTCCATTTTGGGGCTCAATTTGGAAATTCCTGTGCTGGCTGCTCCTATTGGCGGGGTATCTTTCAATATGGGCGGAAAACTCACCGAAGAACAATATTGCAAAGCCATTGTCGACGGCTGTAAAGCAAGCGGTACTATTGGCTGTACGGGCGACGGCGTGCCTGCCTTTATTCATGAAAGCGGTTTTAACGCTATTACCGAAGCAGGCGGCTATGGCATTCCCTTTATAAAACCTTGGGAAGCCAAAGAATTTGATGAAAAACTGGAAAAAGCCGTGGCTACCAATTGTTCTATTATTGGTATGGATATTGATGCTGCAGGGCTGATTACCCTTGCCAAAATGGGTCGTCCGGTTTCTCCAAAAGGCCCGGAAGAACTCAAAAATGTTGTGGATAAAGTGCATGCAAAGGGCAAAAAGTTCATCTTAAAAGGTATTATGACTGTTGCCGATGCTCGTGTTGCGGCTGAAGCAGGCTGTGATGCCATTGTTGTTTCAAACCATGGCGGACGTGTGCTTGACCATGCCATGGGTGTTGCTGATGTGCTTCCTGAAATTGCACAGCGCGTCAAAGGTCAGCTCACTGTGCTTGCTGACGGTGGCATTCGTGACGGTGTGGATATCTTGAAAATGCTGGCTCTTGGTGCTGACGCGGTGCTGATTGGCAGACCATTCAGCATTGCTGCCATGGGCGGTGAAGCGGAAGGCGTCAAGGCGTATATTGAAATGCTCAAGGGTCAACTCAAATCTACCATGGTTTTAGTGGGCTGCCCATCTGTGCAGGAAACCAATATGCACCTTATCAGTATTCCAAAAATATATTAATGTATAATTAATAAAATATGATATGAAGAAGCCTGTCCTTTGACAGGCTTTTTTTTTGTGATTTCCCTTGCTATATATATATATATATAAGATATGCTTGTTCTCCAATAGAGGAGAACAGGAATGTATCATATTGGTTTTTGCGGGGATGAGAAATATATACAATATATTGCTGTTACAATGTACAGCATTGTAAAAAATACGAATGTTTCTTTTTCTTATAAAGATAAACTGCCTTATGCCATAGTTGAAAATCAAAATGAAGCAAAAGAAAAATACTATTTCCACATTATTACAGACAATTTAAGCGAATCAACAGTCAATAAAATATCTTTACTTGAAAAAGAACTCAATGCAATTTATCCTTGCAGTATAGAAATACATTATGCAAAAGATGAAATGTACGCCGGGTGTCCTCCATGGCGAGGCAATTATGCAGCTTATTATCGTATTTTATATCCACAAATTTTGCCAAAAGAAATAAAATATTTTTTATATATGGATGGTGATATATTGGTTGATGCGGATATTAGAGATCTTTTCTGTGTCAATCTTGATGGATATGCACTTGGAGCTGTTGCTCAATACAATGTAATTACAAAAAAATTACAGAAGCATATTCTTGCGCCAAAACATAAAGGCGAGAAAACGTATTCATTTTTTACGCATAAATATAATTTATCTTCTGGTTTAATGCTTATTGATATGCATAAATGGCGGGAAGAACATATCGAAGAAAAATTCTTCTGGTTTTTGAATACATATGCGGTCAAATATCCTGATCAAGATGCATTAAATTATGTTTTTAAAGATAATTTTAAAGTGTTGGATTTTAAATATAATATGTATCTTATTGGCGTTGATAAAAACTATATGCAGGATGTTCATACACAGCTGCGTGAATATGGCATTATGCTGAATGAATATGAGAAGCCTGATATTATCCATTATATTTTAAAACCCTGGAATTCCGCCGGCTTATGTTTTTCAAATCACACGGTTATTTATAATGAATATATCCCCCTGTGGTGGGAATATGCGGAAAAGACTCCTGTCTTTTCTGATGAGCTTATGAAAATCAGACAAAGTGAAGCCTACAAACAGCAAATACAAAGAGATGAAAAACGGAAACTTCGCTATGAAAAATATCGTTATTTTTATTGGCTGCGCAAAAAGGTTTCTGTATGGAAAAGAAGATTTGTGTATTGGCTCAACAGTTTGCGTGAGAAGAAGAATTTGTTTATTCGGACAGGTGTTTTGCTTGAGATTGTTCTTGCTATATATATATATATATAAGATATGCTTGTTCTCCAATAGAGGAGAACAGGAATGTATCATATTGGTTTTTGCGGGGATGAGAAATATATACAATATATTGCTGTTACAATGTATAGCATTGTAAAAAATACGAATGTTTCTTTTTCTTATAAAGATAAACTGCCTTATGCCATAGTTGAAAATCAAAATGAAGCAGAAGAAAAATACTATTTCCATATTATTACAGACAATTTAAGCGAATCAACAGTCAATAAAATATCTTTACTTGAAAAAGAACTCAATGCAATTTATCCATGCAGTATAGAAATATTTTATGCAAAAGATGAATATTTTAAAGACTATTCACCCTGGCGCGGCAATTACATGACGTATTATCGTCTCTTATATCCACAAATTTTGCCAAAAGAAGTAAACTATTATTTGTATCTTGACGGTGATACACTCGTTGTTTCTGATATACGAGAAATTTTTTGCGAAAAACTCGATACCTATGCTATTGGTGCTGTAGCGCAATATAAACTGGCTGCGCAAAAATTGCAAAAAGAAATTCTTCTTCCGCAGCAAAAAGGTGAGAAAAGGTATTCTTTCCATACCCATGAATATTATTTTTGTGCAGGGGTAATGCTTGTTAATCTTGAAAAATGGAAAGAAGAGAATATTGAGGGAAAAGTCGCCTGGTTTTTGAAAAAATACAAGGCTCGATATCCCGATCAGGATGCCTTGAATTATGCTGTTAAAAATAATTTCAAAGTCCTGGATTTTAAATATGATATGTATATGTCAGGGGTTGATAAAGAAATTGTTCATGATGCGGAAAAGCAATTAAAACAGTATGGTGTGGATTTAAAGCCCTATGCTGAGCCTTGTGTTCTGCATTATATGCAAAAGCCCTGGAGCTCTTCGCCTTATTTGTTTTCAAACAGTATGGCTGTGTATAATGAATATATTCCCCTGTGGTGGGAATATGCGGAAAAGACTCCTGTCTTTTCTGCGGAGCTTATGGCGTTTCGGCACAGTGAAGCCTATCAGCGCATTATAGCAAGGTGTGAAGAACGCAAGAAACGTTATGAAAAATACTGGTATTTCTATTGGCTGCGTAAATATTTTTCTTTGTGGAAAGAACAAGCCCTGTATTGGATAAACAGTTTGCGCTGATCAAAGAGCCTGTCAATTTGACAGGCTTTTTGGATTAATGGCTGTGTTTGCTTTGCGGTAAAATTTATGGATGCAACAAAGGCAAAAGAATGGGAAAATCTCTTAAATTTTTTTGTGAAAAATGTAGCATAGTTTACATTTTTATTTTGATTGAGCTGATAGGATTTAAATACAAATCTATAAGATAAAGGAGAGAAAATGCGTAAACTTGTTTCAATTTTAGCCAGTGCAGTTTTAGCTGCCGGCGTATGTCTCAGCCCATCTGTTTCTGAAGCATATGAGGCTATTTGCGGCCCTTTAGGTGTTCTTCATTATCAAAAAGACAAATCCTATGGCGGATATGTGCTTTATACCAACCATTTGGGTGGCACAAAAACATATCTTATTGATCTTGAAGGTAATGTTGTACATGAATGGGATCATAACGGCCGTCAGGCTTTTATGGCAGAACTTCTCCCCAATGGCCATTTGCTCCGCGCAGAACAAGGCCCTGATACTCCCGTAACCTTTGGCGGCTGGCACGGTTCACTTCGTGAATACGACTGGGACGGCAATCTTGTATGGGAACACACTATTCGCGACAAGAACAAAGTTGCCCACCATGGCTTTGACCGTTTGCCCAACGGCAATACCGCTATGCTTGTTTGGGAAAAAATGTCCTGGGATGAAATGATTGCCAAGGGGCGTGAACCTCATGACCCAACCATCTACAAGAACGGATTTAAATATCCTGACGGCAAAGTTTTGGAAGGCGTATGGCCGGATTCCATTATTGAAGTAGACCCCAAGGGCAATGTTGTTTGGGAATTCCATGTAAAAGATCATATCGGTACAGCAAAAGACCAATGGAACCCCAATTATCACCTTCCATACGGTTATGATCCCGCCTATATGGCAGGCCCGGACTGGACACATTGGAACTCTATCCGTTACAACCCAAAAACTGACCAATACCTTGTGAACTCCCGTGACTGGGGCGAAATGTATATTATTGACCGCAAAACCAAGAAAATGGTTTGGCGCTGGGGGAATCCATATACATACGGCTTAGGTACAAAAGTTCAAGGCTATGCCCGCAACGGCGACCAAATTTTGTTCGGTTCCCACGACTGTAACTGGCTGCCCAATGGCAACGTAAGTATTTTTGATAATGGTACCATGCGTCCAAACGGCAACTACAGCGCTGTTTACGAAATTAAACGTGACGGCACATTCAATGGCGGTGAAATTGTCTGGACTTTCAAAACCGGTGATGCCAACAGCTTCTATTCAGATTATCAAAGTGCTGCACAAAAACTTCCTAACGGCAACTGGCAAATTACTTCAACCAACAATGGTCACTTGTTTGAAGTAACGCCAAAAGGTGAAGTTGTCTGGGAATTTGTCAACCCAATGTCCGGCGATGAAGCATATTGCGTGAAGAAGGATGAAAATCCATGGACACAAATCCACCGTTCTTTCCGTTATGCTGCTGATTCAGCTCAGCTGAAAGGCCGTGACCTTAAGCCCATCCGCAAGCTTGCTCCCAATTGCCCTGACTGGAAGACCTTGCTTGATTTCAAACCCTCTCCAAATGGAAGCAAACCTCCAAAAATAATGAATCAAGCTTCTGATTGTTTCTAAAGAAAAAATCAAACAAAATAAAAAGCCTGTTCAGTTGTTATGAACAGGCTTTCTCTTTTATTGTGCAGAGTTTTTATAAAGCGAAAACATACTTGGCAATAAATAAAACGGCAAGAATAGTGGCGAGCGGATGAACTTTCTTGATTCTGCCCGCCAAAAGATAAATCACCACGTAACTGATAATACCCCAGGCAATGCCGTTGGCAATACTGTAGGTTAGCGGAATACCAAGGATTGTTACAAACATGGGGATGCCAAGGGCATAATCGTCAAAATCCACTTCCTTCAAAGAAGTAACCATGAAGAGGCCCACAATAATCAGGGTAGAAGCCGTTGCCGCAGCCGGAATTATGAGGAAAATCGGCGCCAGAAGCAAGGAAACCGTGAAGAGACAGGCAATAGTCAGCGCGGTCAAACCGGTACGGCCGCCCGCTGCAACACCGCCGGCACTTTCCACATAGGAAGTAACGGCAGAAGTACCAAAAATAGCAGCCACAACAGAACCGATAGCGTCAGCAAAGAAAGCTTGCTTTGCTTGAGGAAGTTTGCCGTTCTCGTCCAGCAGATTACCCTTTGTGGCAACGCCAACCAGAGTGCCTACTGTGTCGAAAAGGTCAACGAAAAGCAAGGTTGACAAAATAATCAGCATATCGGTGGTGAAAATTTGTGAAAAATCAAATTGCCAGAAAGTTGGGGCAACGCTCGGCAGGGAAATTAAACTGGAGAAAGATAAATCGCCAAGCTGGGTTACGCCGTTAAATACACCGACAATGGTGGCAAAGAAAATACCGTAGAGCAAAGCACCGCGCACGCCACGTACAAGCATAATGGCAATGGCTGCAAGTCCAATCACAGTGACAAATGCTTTGGGGCTGGCAATATCGCCCATGGAAACAAGGGTGGCTGGATTAGCCACAACAATGCCGGAAGACTGCAGGCCGATAAAGGCAATAAAAAGCCCAATGCCCGCAGAAATCGCATGTTTGAGCGGCAGCGGAATACAGTTCAGAATGCTTTCGCGCAAGTTGGTGACAGTCAGGAAAATAAAGATAAAACCTTCAATCAAAACAACAGTTAACCCAAACTGCCAGGAATAGCCCATGCCCAGGCAAACACTGTAGGCAAAAAAGGCGTTGATGCCCATGCCGGGCGCAAGGCCGATAGGCAGGTTTGCATAAAGAGCCATAACCAGCGTTGAAATGGCAGAACTGATTGCTGTTGCTGCAAAAACAGAACTTGCATCCATGCCAGTTGCGCTTAAAATAGTGGGGTTGACGGCAAGAATGTATGCCATAGTCATAAAGGTTGTGAGACCCGCCATAATTTCTGTGCGGACAGAAGAACCTTTTTCTTTGATTTTAAAATAGCTGTTAAGATCCATTTTATCTCCCATGCATACGGTTAATTGTTGTGAACAGTTGTTAAATGGAAAACAATTTTTTAGCAAAGTTTTTAGCATTCTGCAAGGAAAAAAAGAAGATAACAGTGTTAATTTTTTGCAAAATTTTAGTTTTGTTTCTCTCATTTTCATATTTTTTCAATAAAAAGACAAAATTGTAAAAACAGAAAAATATTCATAAATATTTTTAGGGTACGATAATAATACTTGACCATGAGCAGCTTGAGACGTATAGTTTCTCATCGTACAATTAATATTCATGCTGTATGTTGGAGGAAAAATTATGGCAGGATTAGAACCAACCCCATTTATCTGGTTTGATGGGAAACTTGTTCCCTGGGATGAAGCTAAAATTCACGTTCTTACTCATGGCTTGCATTACGGTACTGGTTATTTTGAAGGCATCCGCGCGTACAAGTGTGCAAATGGTCAATCCGCCGTTTTCCGACTTCGTGATCATATAACACGTATGCTCAATTCTGCAAAAATTTTAGCTTTGCCTTGTCCTTATACTGTGGATGAACTTTGCAAAGCTACTCTTGATACCCTTGTTGCCAACAAGATGGAATCTGCCTATATCCGCCCTTTGAGCTTTGTGGGCTACGGCGGACTTGGCGTCTATCCGGGCGATAACCCAATCAATACCATTATCGCGGTATGGAGCTGGGGCGCTTATCTTGGTAAAGAAGCTCTTGATTTGGGCGTTCGCGTAAAGACAAGTTCTTTCAGCCGTATTCATCCAAACACCCTTATGGGCAAAGCAAAAGCCTGCGGCAACTATGTAAACTCTGTGCTTGCTAAAGTTGAAGCAGTGCAGGACGGTTATGATGAAGCGCTGATGCTTGATACCAACGGCTTTGTCTCCGAAGCTACCGGCGAAAACGTCTTTATTGTTCGCGGCAAAACCATTAAAACAACTCCTCTTACTTCAATTCTTGAAGGTATCAATAGAGGCAGTGTGATTACGCTTGCCAAAGATTTGGGCTATGAAGTTGTGGAAACACAATTTACCCGTGATGAACTCTACTGCGCTGATGAAGTCTTCTTCAGCGGTACTGCTGCCGAAGTAACCCCTGTGCGTGAAGTTGACCGCCGTACCATCGGCAAAGGCAGAGCCGGCGATGTTACCAAACATTTGCAGCAGGAATTCTTCAAAATAGTACAAGGCACCAATCCAAAATATCAGGATTGGCTTACTCCGTATACTTTCTAATTTTACAGGTTGTTTATGGCAAATATTTCTCTTGCAGCAAAATATCGTCCGCAAACCTTTGCAGAAGTTGTTGGGCAGGATACAGTCAAAAAAGTGCTTTCTCTTGCGGCAGCGCAGGATAAAGTTGCGCCTGCCTATCTACTCAGCGGAACGCGCGGTGTTGGGAAAACCACGCTCGCGAGAATTTTTGCCAAAGCCCTGAATTGCGTCCATGCCCCAACGGGTGAACCCTGCAACGAATGCGAAGCGTGCAGGCGTATCACCCAGGGGGCATTTGTGGACGTGGTTGAAATCGACGGCGCGTCAAACCGCGGTATTGACGATGTCCGTAAACTTCGCGATTCTGTGGGCTATTCTCCCTTAGAAGGGCGCTATAAAGTTATTATCATTGACGAAGCGCACATGCTGACCAAGGAAGCTTTCAATGCGCTTTTGAAAACATTGGAAGAGCCGCCCCGCGGTGTTGTCTTTATTCTCGCGACCACAGAACAGCATAAATTTCCCATTACCATTTTGAGCCGCTGTCAGCTCTATGTCTTTAAACAGGTTCCTGAGCAAAATATTGAGCAGCATTTGGCAAAAGTTCTGAAAAATGAACAAATTGCCTATGAAGATGATGCCATTTCGCTGATTGCGCGCCGCGCCATGGGCAGTGTGCGTGATGCCATGTCTCTCTTGGGACAATGCCTTGCCCTTTCTCCCAATGATATTGAAGGCTATAAACTGGAAAGCCGCATTGTGCGTCAAACCCTTGGGCTTGCAGGCATTGAGGTTATGGATAGGCTTTTGCAGGCTATGCAAAATCAGGATGTGGCGAAAACCACCATGCTGGTGCGCGATATTTTGGCAGAAGGCATTGATATTGGCTTCTTCTTAGGGGAGTTGACACGCCTTTTGCGGAATTTATTTGTGCTCAAAGAAGCTGGCAAAGATGTGCTTGCAGATTTGCCGCTGCGCGAAGTGGTGCGCCTTGAAGAGCAGGCAAGTTATTTCTCCACAGCATTTTTGCATGCCGGCTGGCAAATGATTTTAGAAAACCAGCGCCGTATTTTGCAAAGTTATGAGCCGGCGTCCGCCCTTGAATTACTCCTGTTGAATTTGACGCTGCTGCCGCGGCTGCTGCCCCTTGAGAATGTGATGTTGCCTGAGAAAAGTGACGGCAAACTGGGGGAGTAGCTGCCCCTGACAAGAAAAATCTTGTACAAATAGGGGCAAGAACGGCACTTCCACTGGAAAACGAGCGAGATGAGAATATTTCTGTAAAAGAAAATCCTCGCCAGGAACATCCTGTTCAGGCAGTAAGTCCAAAAGAGCTTGTTCAGGAAGAGAAAAGTACAGCTTCCGAAGAATTTTTTGAGCCTTCTTTTGCGAGTGAGAAAAAGGCAGAAGCCCCCGTTGCTTCTGTTGCTTCAGCTCCGCAAACAGAGAAAAAACGTTTTGTTCCGCCGGTCTTGGAAAATGAGCCCATGTCTCGTCCGGCTTTTGAAACTTCAAAAGATACAGTAAAAGAAACGATTAAAGAGCCGGCAAAAGAAGTCAAAAATCGTTTCCAGCAAAAAATTTTAGAAGCGCAAAGAGCACAGGCTGAAAACCAGCAGCGGGAATTTACTCCGCCAAAAGAAAAGATTGTGCCTGTGGACGCTGTTAATATTATTCATGCGACCCTTGAAGATTTTGCACAGCTGGATTATTCCCCTGATTATTCAGAAGACGAGGAACGGATTGCCACCTCACAAAATGCGGATACTTCTTTTGTTCATAATTTGTTTGATGAAAATGCCATTCCCGAGGAAGAAAAGGAAGCCCTTGATTGGCAGGCATTTTTAGCCTATTGCGAAGAACACGATTTTCCGATAGAATATATTCCGCTCATGCAGGGACTCAAAGTTGTTTTGACTAAAGAAAATTGCCATGTCAAAGTGAGTTCCGGGCCGCAGGCAACTATTTTCAATAAGGTCAAAAGCCAGTTGGAAAACTTGCTCTGTACTTTTCTGGGAAGAGAAGTTAAAATACAGGTTACCATTGTTGCCTATGAACTGGTCAGCGATGAAAAATTGCGTGAAAAAGCTTCAAATAATCCACAAATCCAAATGCTTATGAAGGAATTTGGGGCTGAAATATACAGATGTTACGACATCAAACATGACAGAAAAAATTAAGGAGTATTACCTTGAAAAACATGAATGATTTAGTGCGCCAGGCACAAGTTATGCAAAATAAGATGGCAAAATTACAGGCAGAAATGGCTGAACGCGTTGTGGAAGCAAGCGCTGGCGGCGGCATGGTTAAAGTAAGCGTCAACGGCAAAAATGAATTGAAATCCATCACCATTTCTCCGGAAGTAACCGGCGATGTTGAAATGCTGCAAGACCTTATTGTCAGCGCTGTGAATGAAGCAAACCGCATTGCCAAAGCTGATATGGAACGCGAAGTTTCCAGAATTACCGGCGGCATTAAAATTCCCGGAATGTTCTAATATTTTGCACTGTTAGTATATTTGCTTTGCATACATATAATATGCGAAGAGAAAAAGGCTGTTTACGAACAGCCTTTTTTGTTGTATACAAAGAAAAAGTACATACGGCCCTGTGCTATAATAAATGGAGGTCTTTATGGCTGCCCTGAATAAACTTTTGCAGGAACAGAAAAAGCGCAGTCTGGTGGTTGCGCCCGTGGAAACCAGTATTTTTGAGTTATTGAAATGCGGCCCCGGCCCTTCCAGTTCCCATACCATTGGGCCCATGAAAGCCGGCTATGAATTTTTGTCCCTGTGCCGTGAGAAACTTCCTTCTTTTCAGAAAAAGCCCAATCATTTTCTGGTGCGTCTATACGGCTCACTGAGCGCCACCGGCAAAGGCCATGGCACGTGCGCGGCGGTTTTGGCAGGGCTTTTGGGGCACAGTCCGGAAAAATGCCCGGCGGGTCTGCTCAAGGAAATCAGCAATAATCCTGATGAAAAGTATACGCAGATGCTTGGCGAAATTCCGATTACCCTTTCTTTGCACAATGTGATTTATGATAATGTAGTCCATGATTTTCCCTATAATAATACGCTGGTGATTGCGCTCATGGATACAGAAGGTGAGACGCTTTTTGAGCGGGAATATTATTCTGTGGGCGGCGGCTTTATCCAGTGGAAAGGCTGGAAGGCCCCGACTTTCGGCAAGCCCATTCACCCCTATCAGAGTATGCGTGATTTGCAGCGCCGTCTTGAGCAAACCGGGCTGACCATGCACGAACTTTTGCTGGATAATGAAACAGCAATTACCGGCAAATCCCGGGTAGCGATTTTGCGATATTTGGATGAGCTCATTGAAACCATGATTATGGGCGTAAAGCGCGGGCTGGTGAAAGAAGGTGTTTTGCCGGGAACTCTGAATGTGCAGAGAAAGGCGTGTATGCTCTATGAAAAGGCACAGAAACACAATATTGCCCATGAACGTTTTTTAACGAACTTGAATGCCTATGCCATGGCAACAGCTGAAGAAAATGCCGACGGCGGCGTCATTGTCACCACGCCCACCTGCGGAGCGTCCGGGGTTTTGCCGGCGCTTCTCTATGCCATGCGCTATGATATGCATATTGGGGATAGGGCAGTGCGCGAAGGCTTTTTGGCTGCTGTGGCAATCGGCTTTTTGGCTAAGCATAATGCCGCCATTGCCGGGGCGGAAGTGGGCTGTCAGGGCGAAGTGGGCGTTGCTTCTGCCATGGCTGCAGCCATGCTGACCCATGCCCGCGGCTTCAATGCCGTGTATACGGCAAATGCCGCTGAAGTTGCCCTTGAACACCATTTGGGTCTGACCTGTGACCCTGTGGGCGGTTATGTGCAAATCCCCTGCATTGAGCGCAACGCCGTGGGCGCTGTCAAAGCCTATAATGCCTTCTTGCTCGCCATTTCAGAAGATCCGGCAAGCCATAGAGTCAGCCTTGATTCCGTCATTGAAGCCATGGGCGAAACAGGCAGGGAAATGAATGCCAAATTCAAGGAAACCTCCCTCGGCGGTCTCGCGGTCTCCATGGTTAATTGTTAGTGTTTTGATATTTTTTGCGAGGGGGAACTTTTGCAAAAGTTCTCCCCTCACACTCCCCCACAAAAACTTTTAACTTGGGGGGATTTTTAGGTTATTATGCCGTGCGTTATCTTATAAGGAGTTGCTTGTGAGTGATACATATGAGCAGGAAGAAACAGAAAAAGCTCTAAAAAATTTTTTGCTGGATATTGATTGTTTAAATAACGTTTCGCAGTGGATAACTAAATTTAATGTTTTTGATGTATTAAAACTTGAAAATTTTGAAATCCGGCACAGCAATATGTTGGCTTGGCTTCTTGATCCCAATGAAAATCATGGCTTGGGGGATAAGGTTTTACTGGGATTGATTAAATTTATCACCACAAAGCCCGACTCTTTGAGTGCATATGAATTGTGTCAGCTTATAAATAACAGTTATTCCTTTTCTGTTTTGCGGGAATATAATAATATTGATATTCTGCTGGTTTCCCATGAAAATAAAATTGTTATCTGCATTGAAAATAAAATTTATTCCGGAGAACACGATAATCAATTAGAGCGATATAAAGAAATTGTGGAAACGAGATTTCGTGGCTATAAACAATTTTATTTGTATTTAACATTGTCTGGAAATAAATCAAGCAATCCTGATGTGTGGTTTTCAATTTCCTATACAGATATGAAAACTATTATTGAAACTGCCTGCAAACATATTGAATTAACTGCAGAAGTGAAATTATTTATCAATAATTATATAGAAGTGATTAAAAGGAAAATAATGATGAATGAAACAGAAATAAAAAAAGTATGCAATGAAATTTATATGAAACATAAAAAAGCGTTGGATTTAATTTATACTCATAAAAGTTCTGAATTGGAATTAATTTATTTAAATTTAAAGGATTGGTTGGCAAAATATAATACAGGAATAGATAAAGATTCTTTGTGGTTTCAAGCAGATAAGATAGGCATGTTTATTAGATTCAAATCATTTAATTTAAGTAAATTATTTCCAAATGTTGATCAAAGCGAAAGTGGTTGGAAAAGAGATAGTTTTTATTACTATGAATTATACAGAATGAGAGATTCTTATCAGTTTTATCTGGCATTTAGCTATAACTGGTGTTCTGATGAGAATAAAAAGAAAATTGATGAATTTCTGGAAAAAATGGGGAAAAAAGATGATTGCAAGCCCAGCCAATGGGGATATATAGTGTATTATTTAGAGCAAAAAGAGTATGATATAGATACGTTTATGAAAGGAGATTTTGAAAGTTTAATAAAAAATATTCGTGCAGAAGAAGAAAAAATTAAAGAACAATATTGAGCACATTGATTACGAGGAGGAATAATGATAAACGATATTATCAAAGCCATGAAAGAACGCAGAAGTATTCGCAATTTCAAAGCAGATATGCCGGCAAAAGCTGACATTGAGCAAATTATTGAAGCAGGGCTCTATGCTGCTAACGCCAGGGGGCAGCAGGCAGCAATAACCATTGCTGTGACAAACAAGGAACTGCGCGATAAATTTTCTGCCATAAATTGTAAAATCGGTGGTTGGAAAGAAGATTTTGACCCCTTTTACGGTGCGCCTGTTATTTTAATTGTTTTAGCTGAGAAAGATTGGAAAAATCGTGTGTATGACGGCAGTCTTGTGCTGGGGAATATGATGCTTGCCGCGTATTCTCTTGGGCTTGGCAGTATTTGGATTCACAGAGCGAAAGAAGAATTTGAAATGCCTGAATATCAGCAATTTTTGAAAGATCTTGGCGTGGAAGGAGAATGGGAAGGCATAGGCCATTGCGCTGTAGGTTATATTGACGGTGATATGCCAAAAGCCGCCAAACGCAAAGAGAACAGAGTTTTTTGGGCAGAATAGGGTTAAATTTTTTAGAAAGATATACATAAAATCCCCCCCCTGCATTTGCAAAGCAAAGGCAGAGAGGGGATTTTTAGTGCTTAGTGAGAGAAGAATTTATTCGTGTATTGCTTTAAGAAACGTATCAGAAACATTGTCGAGACGCTGCAAACGTGCTAAATCTTCGTTTTTGATTTTTCCCTGTTCATTGTAGTAATTGATCATTTTCAGCAAGAACTCTTTGACAATACTTTGATTTTCTTCATTGACTTTGAACATATTGAGCTGCTCGGCAAGCGGATAGAGTGCATGCAGTTCCAAGTCCACCAGCGCTGTTTCCATATCAAGGTCTTGTCCTATCCATTCTTTGTAAAATTCAATATATTCTTTGGTAACGTCTTCTTTAGGTGTATTTTGGATCCAATCAATGCCTTTGAAATATACTTGCAAAACTTTTTCAATGTGTTCAGGGTTTTTGGAGGCATAGTCCTGATTTGCAACGAGGAAAACATATTGATCAAGCTTGCAAGTATTTCCATTGGCAATTTGCGTAAAACCGTTTTTCTTGGCGGCAAGGGTAAAGGGTGACCAGGTAACGAGAATATCGCCCATACCGGCTTTGAATGCACCTGAGGCAGCTCTCGGGTCAAAGCTTTTCAGCTTTACATCATTCAATGATAAGCCAAAGCGGCTCAGCCAAACATCGAGCAATAATTCCGCAGACGTATTTTGCGTATAGAGAACGGTTTTGTTTTGCAGTGATTCTTTTGAGCCATAAAGGTCAGGATAATCTGGATTTTGTCCTTTTGTGGCTAAAATGGGGCTGTCTTCATGCACATACACAGCATTTGCATTGGATTCGTTATTGGCAATGCCGACGAGGAGCATTTGATGCGCGTAGATTGAGGTCAGGGCGGGTTTCATGCCAATGCCGGCAAGAGCCCATTCCGTTGCGTGCAGGGATTTTGCAATTTCGTCGCCGGATTGGAAATGGAGCAGTTTGAGGCTGATGCCCAATTCTTTATCCCATTGCATTTTTTTGGCATACCAGGGGATAAAGGCTTCATGTTCGCTTTGCCATGCTGTTGTAATTTGTACTTCATCAGCATAGCCGGCTGCTGGTGAGAAGAGTAAGACCAGATTCAATATTAGTATATTGAGTGTTGCAATAAGTTTCATAATTTCTCCCTATAAAAATTATTCAAGAGTTCCGTAAACGCATTTGCCGCCAATAGTAGTTGAAGAAATCACAATACCTTTGATGTCTTCCTTTGGAATGGCAAGAGGATTTTGTTCAAGAATAACAAAGTCTGCCAGCTTACCGGCTTCAAGGCTGCCCTTGATTTGTTCCTCATGGAATTGGTATGCGCCCCAAATAGTAATGGATTTGAGAGCACTGTACACATCAATTTGTTGATCTTCGCCTAAAATTTCTCCTTTTGCCGTTTTTCTGTTGACAGCAGCCCAAACAGAGAACAGCGGATCAATAGGCGTGACATAGGTATCGTTGTGCAGGGTAAAAGGAATACGGCGGCGCAGCGCGCTTTGCAGCGGGTCAATCCGTTCAGCCCTTTCTTTGCCCAAGAAGATATTTTTATGTCTGTCTCCCCAGAAATAGGTGTGGGTGACAAAGAAGGAAGGAATGATCTTGGCTTTCTGCATACGGTCAAGCTGATCTTCGCGCACGGTTTGGCAGTGGATTACAATATGGCGAGGGTCAGGGCGCGGGAATGTTTGCTGAGCGTATTCATAGGCGCTGATAATATCTTCAATGGCGGCGTCACCGTTGCCATGTATAGCAATTTGCCAGCCCTGTTTATGGAATTTCAGGATCAATTCAAAGAGTTTTTCTCTTTGATGGATGGGGTAGCCGGTCCAGGTATCCTTGGGCAGACTATCGTAAATCATTGTGTGGTAAGGCTTTGACAAATAGCCGGTATATGCCTGCAAACTGCCGTCTTGAATAAGTTTGACAGCGCCCAGGGAAATATACTTATCATCAGTCAGCTGTGTGCCTGATTTTGGATTTTCAAAGCTGTCCAAATCCATATAGCCTAGAGGATAACGGGGCAGCAGCTGCACGCGGCAATGGAGCATATTCTTCTTGTGGGCTTCAAAGAAATTATCCCACATGCTTTGGGTGACATTGCCGTCCTGAGCCGTGGTAACACCCTTTGCAATATACATTTTTGAAGCATATTCAACGGAATTTTGCCACATTTCATCGGTCATGGGCAGGCCGACGCGAAAGAGCGGTTCCATGGCATAGGGTTCTTCAATCACACTGGTCAGGTTGCCGTTTTCGTCGTGGCGGTAGCAGCCGCCGGCAGGGTCAGGCGTATCCTTGGTGATGCCTGCCAGCTGATAGGCAAGGGAGTTTGCCAAGAGAATATGTCCGGAAATATGGCGGATCATAAGGGGATTTTCCGGAGCAATGGCGTCCAGTTCCTGCAGGGTAAAGTGTCTTGCTTCCTTGAGGGCTGTTTCGTCAAAGCCGCCGCCGATAATCCATTCTCCTTTTGCTTTTGTTTTGATATGCTCTTTGATTTTTTGCGCAGTACCTTCAAGGGAATATAAATTCCCAAGGGGATATGCGGAAAGATCGAGGAAATAAACATATTGCTGTCCGGCACGCATAAGGTGGCTGTGTCCGTCGTAGAAGCCGGGAAGCAGGGTTTTGCCCTTGAGGTCAATGCAGACGGTATTTTCATCTTTATACTGCATTATTTCTTCAAAGCCGGCAGCAAGGATAGTATCATCTTTTACAGCGAGGTGGGTGACTATGGAGTCTTGTTTATCCATAGTAATAATAGTGCCATTATAATAAATTTGTGTTGCAGCAGTCATAGAGCGCTCCTAATTATTGTCAGCTGGTTTGCGGTGCATCTTGATTTCCTTGTAAATAATCCTAATCAGAATAACCAGGCTTATGAGAACAAAGAATGCACTGATTGGCCGGGTGAAGAAGACGGTAAAATCATTATTGAATAAGCTCATGGCTCTTCTGAAATTTGTTTCAATAATGCCGGACAAAATCATTGCCAATAATAATGGAGCCAGAGGAATGGAGGCCTTGGTCAGAATATAGCCCAGACCGCCGAAGAAAATCAGGGAAACCAGGTCAAAGTTGCTGTTATTCAAAGCATAGGCACCCACAACACAAAGCGTGCTGACTATAGGCATTAAAATACCGCCGGGGATTTGCACGATCTTGGCAAAAAGGCGCACAGAGCCTAAACCGCAGATAAGCATGAAAAGGTTGGAAAGGAAAAGCGCAATAAAGATACTGTAAACAAGAGTTCCCTGTTCATGGAAAAGCAGCGGGCCGGGGGTCAGGCCTTGGATCATCAGAGCGCCAAGCATAATCGCAGTTACAACGTCACCGGGAACGCCAAGGGTCAACAGCGGAATTAATGCGCCGCCTGTTACCGCGTTGTTGGCAGATTCGGTTGCGGCAATACCTTCAAGGGAGCCATTGCCAAATTCTTCAGGGGTTTTTGAATGTCTCTTGGTTTCGCTGTAAGCGGCAAAGGAAGCTGTACCGGAGCCTGTTGCAGGAATAATCCCTACAAATGTTCCAATAATTGAGCCTAAGGTCAGGGCTTTTCTGCAAAACCAAAATTCTTTGAGACTAATGCCTTTGCGGGAAATATCGGCAGCGTTTAAAACGGTTCCTTTGAGGGTGGATTCAAGGGTGACAAGAACTTGAGACAGGGCATACAGGCCAACAAGGGCAGGAACAAGTGCCACACCGCTCATCAGGTTGATGCTGCCAAAGGTCATGCGCATATCCCCGGAAAGCGGATCCATGCCGATCATGGCAATAAGCAGACCAAGACAAGCGGAAATACAGCCTTTTAATAAAGCACCTTCAGAAAGAGAGGCAACAATGGTCAAGCCGAAAAAGCCCAGGGCAAAATATTCGGGCGCACTGAAATCCAGAGCAAAAGTTGCCAGCTGCGGAGCAATGGTTGTCAAAACAAAGCAGGAGAAAACACCGCCGATAAAGGAAGCCCAGGTGGTCATTTCAAGAGCTTTCAAAGATTGGCCTTTTTCCGTCAGTTTAGGGCCTTCCAGCATGGTTGCGGCAGCCGCGGCTGTGCCGGGGGTGCTGACTAAGATTGCCGTAATACTGCCGGCATAAATAGCTCCGCAGTACATACCAAGAAGAGCTGAAAACGCTGTTACCGGCGGGAAGCCAAAGGTTAAAGGAATCAATAATGCAACACCCATAACGGCGGTCAGTCCAGGCAGGGCACCAAAAACAATACCTAAGGCAACACCAACAAAGTTTGCAATAAGCGCTTCAAGGGTAGTGGCAGAACTAAACGCACTGATAAACATTTCAAACATAGTAAATTACCCCCTGTTATGGAAGTGGCACTTTGAAAAAGTGTACAAAGATGAAGTAAAAGAATATGGTTGTAATAATTGCAATCAGAAAAATCTTGACCCAATTCTTATAGCCGGTGATGAGCTGGGCTATCATCAAAAAGAGAAAGGTAGAAACAGCAAAAACAGTACCAATAGGCCAAGCGTTTTGAATGGAGAGATCGCCTGCAAAAATGAAGAGCAGAACATAGCCTAAAATGGAAAGAGCCATAAGTCCTATTCTTACTCTAATAGCGTTTTCAGGCCATTCGGATTGTACTTTTTTGGTTTTGAAAGAAGAATAAACCAGAAGAGCAGAGAGAATGAAAAGAAAGATATCTATTCCTAAAGGAAATGAACGGGCTGAGAATAATTCTGAACCGGCAGGCGCCGGCAGCAGCATTATTTGTTGGAGCATAACAGTACAAAATACTAAAATTCCTATACCTATTGAAAAGTCAGTTTTATTTTTCATGTTATTTCCCATACATGTAATAAATTTGAGGGAATGAATAAGGAAAGAAAAATCTTTCCTTATTCAATGCTGAGATTAATCTAATGTTTTTCTGCCTTGTAAAAGACTGTCAACCAAATCAGAACTGTTAATGATTTCTTTCATGAAGTCCTTGGAATCAAGATAAACGATATCAATCTTTACCTTGTTGAACTTTTCAATAACTTCAGGATCTTGCAAAGCTTCTTTGATCAGCTTGTCCAGGATTTCAATCTTATCGTCAGAAACCTTGTTGGAAGTCAGGAAACCGCCCCAGGAAGAAACAGAAATCCAGCTGTTGTCTTCAGGAGTCATTTGGTCTTTGTAAATTTCTGCAAAGGTTGGGGTATCAGGGAAGGCAGGGTGACGTTCAGTACCGGCAATAGCGATAACGTTAAAGTCGCCGGATTCAGCATAAGGAGCAGTGTTTGCAGGAATATTTACACCGGCAGTAACGTGCTTGCCAAGAACAGCAGTACTTACTTCGTGGTTGCTGTTATACGCAATGTGACGAACTTTTAAACCTTCGTGGAAACGGTTTAAAACTTTTGTGAAGAGAATGCGTTGGTAAGAAATAGCTGCTGTGGTTGCAAATACAGTGTTTTCCGGATCAGCTTTAGCTTTTTCAATAAAGTCAGCCAGAGTCTTGATGCCGGAATCCTTATGAACAGCCATGGTTGCAGGAAGTGTGGTTACTTGGCAAATAGGCTTAATGCTGTTGATGTCGTAGCCGACATTGGAAAGTTTTGGTGTGGTTGCAAGTACGCTGAAGGTAGGGAATGCAATGGTGTAACCGTCAGGTCTTGCACGAAGAACATCATTCATACCAATAGCTTGTGAGCCGCCGGGTTTGTTGATAACGTTTACGTTGATTTTGTGTTTTTGCAGGAAGTAATCGCCTAAAATTCTTGCTGCAATATCCATACTTCCGCCAGGGCCAAAGGGAACAACGATGTTAATAGGTCTGTCGTAAGGGTATGCTGCTTTTGCTTCTTGTGCGAATGCTGAGCATATAATTGCCAGACTGCAAAGTGCACTTACCAGGATTTTTTTCATAATAGCCTCCAAAGGTATATGGTTTTACGCATGGGTATGCGTGTTTTGTGAAATGGGTAAAGGCTTAATCCGCAATGTCAAAATAAAACAGCAGGAAAGAACAGTAATCAGAATACAGTAGGCTGCATTGTAAGAGCCAAATATTGAGAAACTAAAACCAATCAAAAGAAATCCTAAAGCCTTCAAAATTACAAAGGGAGAAATTGCTCTATAGGTGGAAATAAAGCGTTCCTTGCCGAATAAAAAGGCAGTAATGGCAGGCATAACAGCCCAGGAACCGCCGGCAGCAAGGCCAAAACAAACGGTAAAGACAAGGATTACAGCCATATTGGTTGGAACAAACAAGAGGAAAAGTGAACCAATATGAAGAAGAACCAAGATTCGTGTTACCCAAATAGGACTAATCTTATCACAGAGCCAGCCCCAAAGATATTTTGCAACGGCACAGAAAAACGCAGTCAGACACATCAAAAGCATGGCGGTAAAGGATTCCAGACCAACGTCTGTAAAACGCAGTTTGAGCTGACTGAGAACGCTGCTTGAAGACATAAGCATAAAACCAAAGGTGAATCCGATATAATAAACTTCAGGGAAGCGCAAAACTGTCTTGAGAGGAATAACGATATCATTTTTTATTTCTTTTTCTGTTTCTGCATCTTTTATATTATCAACATGGAGATTGATATCAGAAGGCTTTTCCACAATGATAAAGAGACAAATGGGGACAAAACATAAAATAATGGTTCCATATATGATCCAGGATATGGAAACGTTCGTGTATTGTATTAAAAGCATGAGCACGAGCGGAAGAATGGCGCCCGCTAAAGAATTCCCGATATTGCAAATGCCAAAAGCCTTTCCCTGATAACGGCTGAACCATTTATTGATTAAAATATTGGCACTGACGCCGCCAAAGGCTTGCCCGGAAGCCCATGTCAGCACAAAGAGCAAGCCAAAAATATAAAGATTATCGGTTATTCCCATGCCAATGGCAGAAAGACCGCCAATTAAAGCGCCTGCTGCCATAATGATGCGCAAAGGAATGTGCAGAGCCAGAGAGGAAAATAAAGGCATGCTGAATGCCCCGACAATGGCAGCAAAAAACATGATCGTGCTGATGTCTGAGCGCGTCCAGCCATAGAGGGTATTTAAAGGTTCAATAAATGCGTTCATAATGTAAATGGTAGAACCTTGTAACAGGAAGTTCCCTGCTGAACCGAGCAATGTAATTTTCCATCCATAAAACATGGCGACACCTTCATTGGTAAGATATTAAGTATAGAGCAATTTTCATACCAAATTGTGATTTTTGTAACTTGCTGAAATGATGTGTATTATTTAAAATTACTTTTCATTGACTTATGTCCAAAATATGGATATATCCAGAATATGGATATTCTATGTCCAATATTTGGATATGAGGGATAGTATGACAGATTTTGAAGAATTAAATACAAAAGTTGTGCAGCTTTTTGCAAATTGCAAAGAGGTTTCTGATGATACAGGCAGTACTGCGGAAATACTCATTAAAAATTATCTTCAATTGATTGAAGCGCGTACTGCGGATTTGTTTTTGGAAGAATTTAACAGTTCAGCGCCTAAAAAATATTCTGATTTTGATAATTTGATTTTATCCCTGCATAAAATCCTTGCGGCGGAATTGGATGAAATTGAAACCTTGTTAGTCTATGCTGAAAATTCTGTCAGTTCTTTTCAAAATACTGTTTCTTCCATTTTGAATAAAATAATGGACAGCCTTTATAATTTGCATATATTTCTCCCTCTTTGCAATATTGGCGAAAAATTAAAAATTCTGGATATTTTGTACAGGCTGTTTGGAATTATTTTATATTTCAGAACAATACAGTGCCCAAAACTTCTTGAGTTTACAGAACTTTTGCTGAAGTATGACGGGCAAATACGCAAGTCCTATCTCCTGTTTTTAGAAATACTGATGTATTTAATTAAAAATTTTAATTCGCGGCGCATTGAAGCGATTGATTTATATTTATTGGAATTGAATACCATTGAAGTGGAAACGCAGGAAGAATTATCTTTCTTATTGCTGGTAAAAGGGCTGCTCAATTATTACCGCGGAAAAATGTATATTGCGCTGGAAATTTATGAGCAATATGCACTGCTTTCTCATCATTCCTATACCTATTTGCATGAATATTTCTGTTTAAAAGTCAGCCTTGGAGCAATGACGCTGGAAGATTACAACTTTTCCTATGGGATTATTCAGTCCTTTCGAATTGCCACAAAATATAAAGGGAAAATGCATGTTGCCATTCGCTGGCTGAGCCACTCCGCCTTTTTGCTTTTGCATAAACGAAATTTTATTGCAGCCAAGCAGTGCATGGATGAGGCTGAAAAATTTTTGGCAAAAGTTTCTGCAAACGTTCCTGCCAGTTTTATCCGCCGCGCAAAGGCATATTATTGGTATTTGCAGGAAGAGTATCAAAAGGCCATTCAAATTATTAATGAAGATTCTGAGAAATCCTTTGTGAATGGAAAACTCATCGCGCCCATGACAGATCCGCATATCATGGAAATGATGTTTGATTTGCAGATGAACAAGGGCGCAAATCTGGGAAATTACAGCATTGAAAACCTTGTTGATTATTATCTTTCCGGTGTTTCCTGCGTGACAATTGGGATAGCTTATTATTGGCGCTCCTGTTTGGCGCAGGATAAAAGAGAGAAAAAATTAAATCTGGAAAAGGCATTTAAACAAGTTATCCAGTCCGGATGTATTGAACTCATTGAACAAATGGGTACTAAACTGCTTGCCTGTGTTTCAGAGAAAGAACGCAAATTTGTTCAGGAAAAAATAGCATACTGGCAGGCAAAGAAAAATACACATCAGGAACTTGTTGATACTGCACCGTTTTATTCCACTTATAATTGCCTGAATATGCTGCTGGCATTGGAAAACAATGTACAAAACTATTTCAATATTCAGCAGTTTTTGCTTGTTTTGCAAAAGGAATTGAGCGCACAGCGTTTGGCATTTTTTGAAATTGACAAGCAAAAGGAAGTTTGGCTTGGCTCCATCAACTTTAGTCCCATTGAAATAGAGAAATTTTCTTTTGCCTCTATTAAAGAAAAAGCCATGAGCGTGTTGAACAATCCGGCGCTCAGTCCTGAATATGCGCTGCTTTCTGATTGTATTGGTATTTTCTGTTTTCCAAAAAATGCCTATTCTGTGTATGTTTTGTATTTGGAAAATGATTTGCATGAGGGCGTATTTTTAGGTTTTAATGAAATGGAGAAAAAGGCTTTTTCCTGGTTTTTGCATTGCTTTATTCGCAGCAATGTCAGCAGGTTCCAGCCAACAGCCATAGCAAATTCCTATAATACAACGTTTAAATATCAAAAGGAATTGGAACCCTATTGGGGTGATGATATGGGACAAATCCTGGAAAAGGTCAGAAATATTGCCTATACCGATATGCCCATTTTAATTACGGGGGAAACCGGGGTTGGAAAGGAACAGCTTGCTTCCTATATCCATAAGAACAGCCGTGTCAATATGCCTTTTATTTGTGTGCATTTAGCGTCTGTTCCGGCAGAACTTTTTGAAAGCGAACTTTTCGGACATGAAAAAGGTGCGTTTACCGGGGCATTGCAGCAGAAAAAAGGTGTTTTTGAGCTGGCGCATAACGGAACCTTGTTCCTGGATGAAATTGCAGACGTGCCCATGCCCATGCAAATCAAATTATTGCGGGTATTGCAGGATAAAAAATTCAACCGCGTGGGCGGAAATGAACAAATTTTTTCCAATTTCCGCTTGATTTTGGCAACCAATAAGGACTTATGGAAAGAAGTGATGCAGGGAAATTTCAGAGAAGACTTGTATTACCGCATTTCCATGGTGACCATACTTATTCCTTCCCTGCGCGAGCGCAAAAAAGATTTCCCCATGCTGGTGCAGCATATTTATTCCTATTATTGCGCAAAATATGATAAGGAAATGAACAAAATACCTAAAAGTGATTATCAAAAACTGTATAACCATGTTTGGAAAGGCAATGTTCGCGAATTGTGCAGTGTTTTGGAAAAATATGTGGTGCTGGGAGAACTGGAATTTTATCATAATGAGGCAGAACAAGGGGAAGCGCAGCAGATAGTGCCGCAAAAGGAAGTGGATGGTTTTGCCCTTTCTGAACCCGTGCCGTCTTTGGAAGAAGTTGAAAAACAATATATAATTTATGTGCTCAAAAAGACTAAGGGAAAAATTTATGGCAGCGGCGGCGCACTGGAAATACTCAATATGAAAAAATCAACATTTTATAACAGGTTGGAACAATATTCCATAAATTTGAAAAGTATAGTTGCGTAAAGAAAATTACAGCGTGAAAACAGTTTGCTCGGTAAAAGGATTTTCGGGCAGGGTGAGAGCATGGCATTGCAGGAAAAATTTGTCGTTTGCAGCGATAAATTTTTTGGGCGCATATTTAATATCGCCGACTAAGGGAAAACCGGAATGGGCAAGCTGAATGCGGATTTGATGCTTGCGGCCGGTGTAAATACCAACTTCTATCAGGCTCTTGTTCTTTTTGACGGCTAAAACTTTGAGGGTGGAGCAGGCAAAAAGAGCTTTTTCGCCAATAGGTGTGTTTTGGATCAGTCCGTACTCTTTGATACGGGCTTCAATTTCTTGAGGGTTTTTATAGGAGAATGCCTGCCAAACATTTTCTTTTTTCTGGTTTTCATTATGATAAAGAGAGTGGCAAAGATACGGATTTTCTTTGGCAAAGTCTGTGATATCCCCGTAAACCCAGGCATGATAGATTTTTTTAGGATCTTCGTAAACGGCCTGCAAGAGATTTTCTTCATTGCCCTTCATATATTCGGTGAGAAAACGCAGGCTTTGATAGGTTTTGCCAATGAGTAAGAGTCCGCTTGTTTCTTTATCCAGCCTGTGGGCAGGGGCAGGGATAAAATCAGCATGGCGATAATACTTTTTTAATATGTCTGCAATATTTTCTTTTTGCCCTGTACCCCCTTGGCAGGCAAGTCCCTGAGGTTTATTCAGAACAAGAATATGTTCATTTTCAAAGATAATGGGAAAGGGCAAACTTTTTTGAGCTCGTGTTTTATCGCATGAACTTTGCGTTTGGACAGAGGCAGGAACTTGGTTTTGCGCAAAGGGCGGAATACGGATTAAATCGCCTTCCCGTACAAGATCAAAAGCTTTTGCCCGTTTCTTGTTGATACGGACTTGCCCTGTGCGTATCCAGCGGTGGATTTCATTATTTTCAGCATTAAGACAGCGTTTCAAAAAATTGAAAAGCTTTTGTCCGCTTGCGGAGGGGGTAACAGTAAGTTCCTGAGCCATTAGACCAAAAATGCAAAAAGCGGTTTGCCAAGAACAATGGTAACTAGCTGGAATGTATAAATAACATAAATAGCCAGCATAACAATCCCCTCAAAGCGGGAAATAATGCCTTGGACTTGATTGCCCACACGTATGCTAAAGAGAAAAAGGGACAGGGTCAAAAGAATATTGAGGGGCATATCACGGACAAGCACGCCGTATTCAACAGGAATAGGCTTAATAACGCCCGCAATCCCTACCACTGCCAAGGCATTGAAAAAATTAGAGCCAAGAATATTGCCAATCACAAGGGAATGTTCACTTTTCCGTGTCGCGCTGATGGCAGAGGCAAGTTCGGGCAGGCTTGTGCCGACAGCCACAATGGTCAGCCCTATAATCATGTCGCTGATACCTATAAAAGCGGCAATGCCTACAGCTCCCCAAACCAGGGCGCGGGAACTGGCAATGAGCAGAACAAGTCCAATAATCAAGCAAAAAATGGCATTTTTCATGGGCATAACTTCCGGATCAACAAGGACTTTTTCTTCCTGCAGGCGGCGAAGTTCTTCGCAGGGCTGCTGGCGTTTTTCTTCCCGTATGCTGGCAGAAATACTGAAATACATGATAATGGCAAAAAGGATAAGCATTAAAACTGCTTCAAAGCGGGAAAGCATGCCGTCCCAAAGAAAATAATACGCAGCAAGGGTTGCAAAAAGCAAAATAGGAATTTCCCGTGTTATCACGGCTTTTTCTATGAAAATAGGACGGATAAGGACAGTTATGCCCAGAATAAGCGCAATATTGGCAATATTGGATCCAAAGGCATTTCCAAGAGCGATGCCGGGGGTTCCGCCATAGGAAGCAAGGGCGGAAACAAGCATTTCAGGGGCAGAGGTGCCGAAGCCAACAATAATCATGCCCACAAGAAGCTTTGACATGCCAAGGCGGGTGGCAACGGCAGACGCACCGTCCACAAATTTGTCCGCGCTCCAGATAAGAACATATAAACCAAGAGCTAAGGCAATACAGTAATATAATAATTCCATAGAGTTATCCTTTTTTATAAATCAAGCATAATGAAAAGTTTTTTTCAGTCATAAAATAGCATTGCAAAAAAAATCAGGCAAGGCTTTTCTTTAAAGAGAGCTTGGCACATGTCGGCACATTTTGGCAGATAAGCTGAATTGCAGGAATTAAAGAGAACTGATATCTTAGTGTAATAGTTGTAGTTTTACTTCATTCACAATGTTTCAATTTTTTTTGTTAGTATTGATACAGTATGCAGGGAAAATCGGGAAAAATAATTTTCAGAAAAAAAGTAAAAAAACAATATGTTTTGAGAACTCAAAATATTTTAATCTAAAAAAACAATGAAAATCATACGAAACGGCTTAAAATCAAGCAATAACCATAAAAAAAAGGGCGTTTTGCAACGCCCCGGTATAAAATTGTTTATGCAGGCAAATTACATGCTTTTTGCAACCATTCTGACCAAACGTACCAGCTGGTTGGTGAAGCCTGCTTCGTTATCATACCAAACAATGATTTTAGCGAAGTTGCCGTCAATAACTGAAGTCAGTTGAGCATCGACAACACCGCCGTGGGTATCACCGGTGAAGTCAACAGAAACAAGCGGTTCTTCCGTGTAGCCAAGGTTGTCTTTCATTGCGCCTTCGGAAGCTTTCTTCAAAGCTGCATTGATTTCTTCAACAGTGGCATTTTTTTCAAGGGTAACAGTGAAGTCAACAATACTTACGTCTGGTGTAGGAACACGGATAGCCATACCGTCGATTTTGCCTTTGAGTTTTGGACAAACAAGACCAATAGCACGGGCAGCACCGGTTGTGGTAGGAATCATGGAAACAGCGCAGGATCTTGCCCGGCGCAGGTCTTTGTCTGAACCGTCCAAAACACGCTGGCTCATGGTATAGGAGTGGATGGTGGTCATAAGACCTTTCACAACACCAAAGTTGTCGTCGAGAACTTTGGTTGCAGGAGCAAGGCAGTTGGTGGTGCAGGAAGCAGCGGAAATAACTACTTGAGAGCCGTCATAAACATTGTCGTTTACGCCCATAACAATGGTTGCGTCAGCTTCTTTAGCAGGCGCAGAAACAATAACTTTTTTAGCTCCGCATTTGATGTGTTCCATGGCGCCGGTTTTGTCTTTGATTTTACCGGTTGTTTCGATAACAAGGTCAATGCCGAGTTCACCCCACTGCCATTCTTTCAAAGCGCAGCGGGTAACTTTGATTTGTTTGCCATTAACAACAATACCATCGTCATATACGTCAACAGGGAAAGGAAAATGACCGAAGGTTGAGTCGTATTTTAAAAGGTGTGCAAGGGTTTTGTTGTCAGCACGGGCATTGATGACAGCAACCTGAACATCGCTGCTGTCAGCAAGCAGGCGTACAAGATAACGACCAATACGACCAAAACCATTAATACCAATTTTGTTGATAGCCATACGTTTCTCCAGTGTATGTTTAGTTTATTTTTGTTGGTAAATTTTGTTCTTTATATTTTATTGGAAGAGCCCAAAACATTTTTGATCTTATGCTGAACCATGGTGCGAACAGCTTCGCGGGCAGGTTTCAGATAAGAACGAGGGTCAAATTCTTCTGGTGCTTCGGCAAGCTGACGGCGAATATAGGCAGTCATGGCAAGACGAATGTCAGAGTCAATATTGATTTTGCAAACGCCCATGGAAGCAGCTTTTCTGAGCATTTCTTCAGGAACACCCTTGGCAGAACCAAGTTTTGCACCGTATTTATTTGCCATTTCCACAAATTCCTGAGGAACAGAAGAAGCACCATGAAGCACAAGAGGATAATTAGGAAGCATTTTGGTAATTTTTTCAAGACGTTCAAAATCAAGTTTTGCTTCGCCTTTGAATTTATAAGCGCCGTGGCTTGTGCCAATAGCAATGGCCAGAGAGTCACAGCCGCTTCTTTGTACAAATTCAACAGCCTGATCAGGATCAGTGTAGACAGATTTTTCAGCAGAAACGTGTTCTTCAACGCCTGCTAACTGTCCAAGTTCAGCTTCAACCCAAACGCCTTTATCATGGGCATATTCTACAACTTTCTTGGTAATGGCGATATTTTCTTCAAAGCTGTGGTGGGATCCGTCGATCATAACAGAGGTGAAACCACCGTCAATGCAGGCTTTACAAATATCAAAGTCTGCGCCGTGGTCTAAGTGCACAACAACTGGCAAATCATTTTCCTGAAGAGCAGCTTCTGCTAATTTCATAATATAGGGTTGTCCTGCATATTTACGAGCTCCAGCGGAAACTTGCAGAATAACAGGAGATTTTTCTTCAGAAGCAGCTTGCATAATACCTTGAATAATTTCCATGTTATTGATGTTGAACGCACCAACAGCATAGGACTCGGCGTACGCACGAGCAAACATTTCTTTTGGTCCGACTAAGGGCATATATCCTCCAAGCATGCATAGTATATGATAAAAAAACATACTACAAAGTGAAATTTTTGGCAATGTGTAAGGAAAGAAAAATAAAAAATTATTTCTGGAAAAAGGTCAATTTTATGGTTTGACGAAGAGGCTCATCTATGCAAAAATATTTGCTCATGCAGATTATTTAAAAGGATTAACCATGCATAGAATTTGCATTAAAGATATTCAAAAAGATATTCCGGTTGGCGAAGGCGTTTGTTCAGTCTTTCTGGTGGGTTCTGCTCAAAAATCCGAAGGGAAGAACGGCCCGTTCTGGGCAGTGAAACTGCGCGATTCCACAGGAACGCTTGACGCTAAAATTTGGACGCCACTTAGTCAAAATATTGCAGAGCTGAAAATGGGCGATTTTGTGGAAGTAAAGGGCAGAACGTCGACATTTCGTGAGCAGTTGCAATTTACCATTGAGGCGCTGCGCCCGGTGGATACTCCGGAAGAACTTGTGATGAGCGATTTTATCCAGACTTCCGCGGTGGAACCTTCTGAAATTTTAGCGCAAATTGAAGAGAAAATCAGCGAAGAAATTACCTATGCTCCCTGGAAGGATTTTTGCAAAAGTGTGCTCAAAGACCAGAGAATTCGGGCAAAACTTCTGCTTGCGCCTGCGGCAAAGTCTGTGCATCATGCCTATGCCGGCGGGCTTTTGGAACATATGTTTTCTGTGGCAAGTCTTTGTTTGAAACTTTCTGACCATTATCCGGAACTGGATCGGCAAACCCTTTTTGTGGCAGGACTTTTCCATGATATTGGCAAGCTGGATGAACTTTCAGGCGGACTTGCCAATGATTATACGGATGAGGGCAAAATGCTTGGGCATATTATTCAGGGCATACTGATTTTGAAGCCCTTTTTGGAGAAAGCAAAGGTTGATCCGGCCCTTGCTCTTCATTTTGAGCATTTAATTCTCTCTCACCACGGTGAGCCGGAATTTGGGGCGCCGCGTGTGCCGCTTTCTCCAGAGGCGTTTTGCCTGCATTATGCAGATAATATGGATGCGAAACTGGCACAGTGCCGTGAAGCTTTCAGCCAAATAACGGATAAGAAAGAATCCGAAAAGGAAGATCCGGAAGGCGGGGAAATTGCCTGGTCTGCATGGATTAATTTACTGGGCAGAAGTTTATGTAAAATGCCCCAAACGCCAAAGGCAAAAGAAAAAGAATCAAGCAAAGCAAAGAAAGATCCAAAGGGCAAGCAGGGCTCTCTTATGGGGTTTTTCGGCTAGTTTAAGACAGGTGCAGTATGGCAGGTTTATTTATCAGTCTTGAAGGCATTGAAGGTGCGGGGAAATCTACGCTTATTCAAAAAATGATTGCCTATTTTGAGGCGGCGGGCAAAGAAGTGCTTTTGACCCGAGAGCCCGGCGGCAGTGAACTCGGGCAAAAACTCCGCAGTATTATTTTAAATGCCGAAGAAAAAATTTGTCCTGCTGCTGAATTGTTCCTTTTCCTGGCGGACAGGGCAGAACATGTGGAAAGCTGCATAAAACCCGCTTTGGCACAGGAAAAAGTCGTGCTTTGTGATAGATTTATTGACAGCACTGTAGCCTATCAGGGCTATGGCCGCGGCATGGATGTGAAGCAGCTGCAAATGCTCAATGAGCGTGCCGCCGGAGGATTGAAACCAGATCTGACCATTATTTTAGATCTTGACCCGGAAATTGGCCTGGCGCGGGCAAATGCCAGAAACAAGGCTGAAAATCTGACTATTAGAGAAGGACGTTTTGAAGCTGAGGCCTTGGAATTTCATCAAAAAATCCGTGCTGGCTTTCTAGCTTTAAGTAAAGAGGAAAAACGCTTTTTTGTTGTCGATGCCAAGCAAAATGCAGAAGCTGTTTTTGCGGATGTGTGCAAAAAACTGCAAAGTTTTCTTTAAAGTGAAACTGTTATGAATTTATCAGCCAAAGGACAAAAAATTTTAAAAGCACTCCATATTTTGACTGCTGTCTGCTGGGTTGGCGGCGCTTTATCTTTATTTGCACTTAATCATTTTGCAGGGGATTTTGCCTTTGGCGAGCAGGCGTATGGGCTCAATCATGCCAAGCATGTGATTGATGTTGCCATTGTGATTATTCCCGGTGCAATTGGTTGTTTTATAACAGGTTTATGCTATTCGCTTTTTACTCCATGGGGATTTTTCAAGCATGGTTTTGTATTGGCAAAATGGGTACTTTCTCTTGCACTGATGATCTCAGGAACATTTTATTTGGGGCCAAGAGAACGGCTTTTGCTGGAACTTTCCAAGCACCAAAGTGTGGCAGAGCTAAGTGCAGAAACCGGGCAATATTTTATCACCTTTCATGAATATGTAAATTTTGGTTTTGTACAATGCCTGCTGCTTGTGTTTTTGATTGTTTTATCTGTATGGAAGCCAAAAAGAAGAAAACCCTAATCTTTTTATAATTGTGTCCGAAAAGAATAATGAGATTTTATAAAAGGTTTGGTGAAATATGAAAAAATCTTTTTCTCTTATTCTTTTGAGCTGCTTTATTGCTTTGCCTGCTTTTGCGCAAGCCGCAACCCAGACAACTGGTCAAACCACCAGCCAAGCAAGCGGACAGATTACAACACAAACAATCAATCAGACAAGCCAAAGCACAAAAGCAGCCACGACCAAAACTGCAGAACCTGTGCAGGTCAATGTCACCATTAATAATTCAGCCTCAGCACAGGGAAATACCCAAACAACAACTATTGATAATCAACAAAGTCAAAGCACCACTGCTGCTGCAAATCAAAAGGAAAGTTCCGGAGCAACCGTAACCGGCTCTGCTTCTGTCCATGGCGATTATTCTGGTTCTTATCAGAGTAATCCAAAAATAGAAGCGCTCCGTAATTCTGCGTGGCAGGCTCTTGTTCCCCGCAAAAAATTGTATAACGACCCTGCCGGAAGAAATGCTGGTCGTGTGTACAGCGCAACAACTGCAACTTCAAAGAGCCAGACAACTCAAACGAGCAAAACAAAATCAAGCAAGACAAAATCCGGCACGGCTCAGGCCAGCAAGGCAAAATCAGGTACGACAGCCGGTATAAACTCAATAACCACACAAACAAATACGTCCACCAGCCAGGCAAATATGGCAAACAGCCAGACGAACGGTACACAAAATCTCAATAATGGTTTGCAAAATCTCAATCTGGAAGAGTTAAAGCAAAAGCTTGCCTCCGGACAAATGATTATATTGGAACCAAAAGACGGAGAAATTTGTTTCCCTATTGAACAATTTGCACAATTGACCGGACAAATGGCTGTACAAGGTCAAATGCCTGTGCAGGGAACCGGGCAAACTGAGCCTGCTGCGTCTGCGGCAAGTGGCACGAGTGGTCTAAATAGCGGCAGTCCTGTGCTCTATTCGCCCCTTTTTGAAAATTCTGCCAGCGGAACGAATGGAGAAATGCCTGTAAATTCTGCAAATGGTAATGGCGCTGCTCCTGCAAGCCCGTTTATTCAAACCAGTCCAGCAGCATCTGCAAATCCTGTAAATCCAGTATCTTCTGCTTCAAATGCTTCTGCCAATACGGCGAATGCTGCCAACCCTACGCCTCAGGCTCCTCTCAGAACCGTAACTCCTCTTGGCGGAGATGCTGAAAATGATATTTTTGCCATTCCCAGCAATCCTTTTGAATCAGCCAATTCTGCCAGCCCTGCCAGTTCTGTAAGTCCTGTAAATCCTGTTAATCCTGCAAGCCCTGCAAATCCAGCCATTACGGGAAACAGTAATCCGCTCGCGGATAATCCCATGGCGCGTGGCCCATTGGCCGGGCAAGTGCAGCGGGATAACCAAAGAGATATCAGCATAACGCAAAATACTGCCGGCACACAAACTGTGACAACAACGACTCAAACGACTGCCGCTGCCCAAACAAATCCGTAAAATATGGCACACTAAATTTATAGTATAATAAATTCAGTATATTACAATTTAAAAAATAATTTGAATACAAGCAAAAATGTGCTATAAGGTATACTGAATTTCAAAAAGGTCTTTGAGAATGAAAAAAATATTTTCCTTTGTGTTTTTGTTTTGTTTAATCTTGGTTTCCCCTGCCTATAGTGCCACCATGGTGGATATTTACGGCCCGGGACAAAATATCGTCAATTTAAGCATGGCGAAACCGCTGACAGCACCAAATGTTGAGGCAAAGGGGCTGGGCGCGAATCTTGACGGCAAAATTCGCTATAATTTGTCCTATTTGCCCTTTATGAATTTAGTTCCTGATGTGAATATCCTGGGCGGAACGGTTTTAAATGCATGGAGCGGGGCAAATTTGGATTTCCGCCGTTTTCAGATTGGCGGAGCGGATTTACTGATTACTGCCTATTGGCCAAACGGCGATGCTAACGGCAGCAAAGTGGAACTTCGTGTTTTTGAAACATTTTCCGGTAAATTTATTTTTGGCAATGCCTACAACAATATCACAGACAAAGAAACAGAAGCTGTTGCTGATAAATTCTGTGCTGATTTGATGAAAGTGCTCACAGGAAGCGGCGATTTCTTCCTTTCAACTTTGACGTTTGCCAAAGATGAAAGCAAGAGCAAACGGGATATTTGGATTGTTTCTCCCACGGGCAAACATTTGCGGCAAATTACCTCTTTAAAAGGTATTGCCATGTCTCCGGCCTGGTCTCCTGACGGACGCTATATTGTGTTCAGCCATATTGATGATGGCTCTCATGCCCTTGGCGTTTGGCAAAGTGCCAACGGCAAAGTACAGCGCATCCGCTTCCCCGGCAATACGGTTATCGGCCCAAGCTTTATGCCCGATAATAAAGTTGCTGTCAGCCTCTCTTCTGGTTCTCAGCCTGATATTTATCTGCTTGACCACCGTTTTAAACGGGAACGTGTTTTGGAAGACAGTTCCGCCATTGATGTTTCCCCAACCTTTGACCACAGCGGCACTAAAATGGTTTTCACGTCCAACCGTTTGGGCGGCCCGCAGATTTTCCTGAAAGATTTTAGCACTGGTACCACCACAAGAGTAAGTAAAACAGGCTCTTATAATACAGAACCAACCATCAGCCCTGACGGTACTGTGGTTGCCTATACCAAGGGTACTCCAGAAGGCCACAGAATTTTTGTGCACGATTTGGTTACCGGCATTGAACGCCAGGTCAGCTTTGGCCCCGGCCGTGATGAACAGCCTTCCTTTGCGCCTGACAGTTATTTTCTTTCCTTTGTTTCCAATAGAACAGGGGTAAAGCAAATTTATTTGATTACTCGTCACGGCGGAACAGCAAAGCGCGTTCCTACGGGCAATGGCAATGCCTATTTCCCGCGCTGGGGTAAAATTCCTCAATAAGTTTTGAAATCCCCTTTTGCTTGATGTGAAAGGGGATTTTTTATTTTATTATTTAGAGAATAAAGGAAATAGTATGCAGCCCATACAGCAGGAAGAACGCCTTGATCAGCTGATTCAAATTTTGCAGGAACAAGTGGGGGATATGCGCTTTGCTCCGGCAAGAACATTGGCCGAGAAAAAAGACTGCTTTCGGGCGCTGATGAATGTATGGAAGGGAAAATCACTTCCTGATATTTATTTTCAATTGCAGGATGCATATTTGCAGGAAGAGCTCAAACATCGCCCCGTGCAAAAAGCAGAGGATTTGAAACATCTGCAAAAAAATATTTCTGTCTGGCAGGGCGATATTACTTTGCTTCAAGTGGACGCAATTGTGAACGCTGCCAATAAAAGTCTGCTGGGCTGTCTTGTGCCGCTGCATATGTGCATTGATAATGCTATTCATTCTTATGCTGGTTTGCAGCTCAGAATAAAATGCCGTGAAATCATTATGAAGCAGGGGCATGAAGAAGAAACAGGACAGGCAAAAATCACACCTGCCTATAATTTGCCCTGTACGTATGTTATCCATACAGTGGGGCCTATTGTGGGGCAAAGACTGACCAAGCGGGATGAGGATTTACTTTGTTCCTGCTATCGTTCCTGCATGCAAAGCGCTGCGGAAAAAGGCTTAAAAAGTATTGCTTTTTGCTGTATTTCCACAGGCGTCTTTCATTTTCCCAATGAACGTGCAGGGGAGCTTGCTGTGCAGACAGTCAAAGCCTGTCAAAAAGAATTTGCACCTGATATGCATGTGGTCTTTAACGTCTTCAAAGATCTTGATTTAGCTATTTATACCAAGCTGCTGCAAGATCGTAACTGCTGATAATTTTTCAACAAATTCTTGTGCGCCTTCAAAATCCAGGCATTCCTGTTCATAGGATTTATTGAGAATGGCATCGGGCAGTAAATGGTCAAATTTCTTCTTATATTTCAAAGATCTGTCCAGTAAATTTATCAGAGCGTCTTTATCTATGCTTGAAAAATCAATGGCTTTTAGAATGTGAATGAGCTCCTGCTTACCGTTCTCATAGAAAAAGCCGATATCTATATTTTCCACATCAATTTCCTGCTGTTTCAATAATAAGCCAATGGTATTTTGAATGCGGGATCCTTCAAAAACAGGAAGAATATTGCTGCCTTGGGGGGCAATATCTGTGTTATATATTTCAAAAGCTTCCTGCAAAATGGGAAGAGAATTTTTGGAGAGGTATTTTGGGGTAAAATTATTTTGATAAATTTCCAGCATTTTTTGCTGAACTGCCTGATGTATGTTTTGCGCGCTGCTGCTAAATTTCAGACTTTTCTTTGCCTGTGCTTTTTTGACGATAATAATGCGGTTGGTCTTTTTTATTTCTATAATTTCCCAGCGTTTGCCAGCCAAAAGGAAATTTGCTCCCTCTTCTAAAAATAGAATATTTGCGGCGGTGAGCTGCCCTATTTCTCTATTATTATAGAGAACTTTCCATTCTTTCTGCGTGGAGAAAGCAGCGTAAAATTCATAATTTTCAACAATTTTTTCGCCTGCCTGCGCCAGACAGATTGTTTTATCCGGCAGTTGATAAATGATTTTTTCTGCATAGAGATTTTGCAAAATTTCAATAAAATCTTTTTTGGAAAATGCAGAATTAAAGGCGACTTCTCCAATTACATGATAGAGTTCTGAAGCATTTGCCCCGCCAGTCTGCCCTAAATAAGATAAAATTTGATGCACAAAGGTTGAATAATCAAATGTTGTTGTATTGAGGGGTTCACTGAAGCCTTGCATCATGAGTTCAACTATGGCAATACTTTGAATTAATTGAATTCTTAGTTTGTCTTGCCAGCTCACGTTATCAGTATGAGCATTTTCTTCCAGAAAAAAGCGAAATTCCTTGCGCGTATTTTTCTTTCTGCCACTTCGTCCCAAACGCTGGGTCAGGGAAGCAACGGAAAAGGGCGGAGCAAGAAAAACTACCCTGTCAATATTGCCGATATCAATGCCAAGTTCCAGCGTACTGGTACAAAAAACTGAAATATTATTTTTTGTTTTGAGAAGGTGCTCACTTTCTTCCCGAATGTTTTTTGCCAGCGATCCATGGTGAATATAAAAGGTATTGGGAAGCCCTTCTTGTTCAGCAATGTTTTGCATGGCGTCGCAATATTCTTCCAAAACCATTTTTGAATTGGCAAAAATAAGGTTTTTTCCTTGTTTCAGAACATTGAATAAATCCTGTTTTATGGGAGAAATTGCATCCTTCGTACTCTTCTTTGTTTCGCCGCCTTCATCGTGCAGGGCGCTCTCATAGCATTTGATGATGCCTGCTGTTTCTTTGGTTTTCTTTTCATCTTCTATGATTTTGACAGAGCTGGAATTATCGGGATTAAGCCATTTTGCAATATCGTCAATATTGCTGATGGTGGCAGAAAGGGCAATTTTATAAGGATGCGTGCCCGTTATATACTCTATTCTGTTCATGAGGCTTCGAAGCTGCGTGCCTCGTTCATTGCCTATGAAACTGTGGATTTCATCAATAACAATATATTCCACGCTGCCAAACAGGGATTTCAAGTATTCGGTTCTATTCAGAAACAAGGATTCAATGGATTCAGGCGTGATCAACAATATGCCCGCGGGATTGTCGATGAGTTTGGCTTTTCTTGATGCACTTGCATCGCCGTGCCATTTGGTAATGGGAAAATCCAGATTTTTGCAAAGGGCTTCTATGCGTGCAAACTGGTCGTTTATCAGGGCTTTGAGCGGTGAAATATAGACTATTTTTACCGCATTTTTGCCGCTGTCCGCAATTTGGGAAATAATCGGCAAACAGGCTGCTTCTGTTTTTCCTCCTGCTGTTTGGGCAGAGAGTATCACATCACTGGGTGCGCCGATAAGATGCAAAATAGCTTCATTTTGAATGGGGCGAAAGCTTTCCCATTTCATTTCATGAATCACTTTTTGCAGTTTCTTATTGAGTAAATCAAAGGCTTCCATTCTTTACCGGCTTTCAGTCTTCGTCAGTTTTGGTTCTTCGCCTTGCCCGTTATTCACCTAATGTCAGTGAGACCAGTTCATCGTCTTCCGGCTCTTTGGGCTCTTTGTCTTCCTGAATTTGCACGCCGGAAAGATAGGTGCTGATATTGGTGTCAGGATAATTTTCCAGCTGTGTCAAGAGACCAATAAAGGCTTTGTTGGATTCGCGCGGGGAAAGGAAGGATTTTGCCCCCAGTCTGTTCATAAGCCACTGCATAAATATTTGGATGTCGTTTTCCGTAACTAAATATTTTGTTTCATCGTATTCCGCAAAAACATTTCTGATATTCAAAAATAAGATATAGAGTTCTTCCTGGGACAGATTTTCCAGCCGAATTACCGGGCCGGTCAAATCCTTGAGTCCCTCCTTGGCAAAAGGATTGTCCGCAAGGCGGGTTTCCAGCGCTTTATAGCTGTACATGCCTCTGTATTTATCTTCCAGAAATTCCGGCGTGCCGCTGAATAAAAATCCAAGATATTCTGTCGCTCCCTGCATGGAATCATTGATGATATTTAAAATTCGTTCAAAATTTTTATTTCTGGTGGTGGACTGCAGTCTTGCCAGCACGGCAAGTTCATCAATATTGACAATCAGTCCTGCATAACCAGCCAAACGCACAAAACCGGCAAATAATTTCAAATATTCATAAAAATTCGTATCATCAATAATAGTCCGCACGCCTAATTCTGTTTTTGCATCTGTTTTGGTGGCGTATTCAGCCCTAAGCCATTTCAGTGCCTGAGACATTTTGAGCTCATCATCTTCCTGATAGGCATTAATATAGGTGGTTAAAACCTTGGAAAAATCATAGCAGGCAACATATTTTTCCAAGGGCAGCAGCTTATTGTAAATAGTTTTTTCGTCAATATTTTCATTTTCCCGTACAATTTTTGAAGCCCATTTTTCAATAATTGTGCGCAGGGCTCCGCCGTCCGGTTTTGTCTTTGTGGACATATTGGCGATGAGTTCAGAAAAGAGTTTTTTAGACTTGCCGCTGGAAGAGCACAAAACTTTTTCGGTGGTGATATCAGCAGAAAGCACCACCAAATTTTTCTCATGGGCGATAAGCTTGGACAGGGTGAGGAAAAAGGTTTTACCTGAGCCGTAATCGCCGATGATAAAACGTATTTTAGCGCCGCCGTCCGCAATGAGCGCATAATCTTTGATAATTTCTTTAAGCTCATCGGCTCTGCCCACCTGAATATGCTGCAAACCGATTTTAGGAACAATACCAGCTTTCAAAGATTCTATAATGGCATTTTTTTCTTTTGCTTTAATTTTTATTTTTTCCATGCTTATTCCTTATGTTTTATAAGTCCTGCAACATCTTCGTTGATAGAATAGACGCGATCCTCTTCTTCTATCAGAAAATCGCCGTATTCTTCTTCAGACCAGGCATTAATTTCATCAATGGTACTTGCCAGCATAGTACCTGCATTTTGCATTATTTTCAATAGTTCATCACGAGTCCAGCTTTCCTTTTCAAGAAGAGCCGTAATAATGTTTTGCAGCTGATTTTCTGGTTCAATCATTTCTTTCGGTTCAGCCGGCTTTGCTGAAACATCCTCTTCCTGTTCTTCAGCAAAAATTTCTTCCAGCACAGAATGAATTTCTGAGGTATTGATTTTTATTGCTTTTAAGCGTTCGGGATCTATTTTTAATGCGACGGGTTCTGAATAATCAGGGCGTGCAGCTGATTTTGCGCCTTTGTCTTTCTTGCTTTCTCTTTCAATGATAATGTGTTCAGCAGGATTTTGCGAAAGTTCAGCAAGGCTTGCACTGAACTCTTCTTCGGATAACCCCAGTTGTTGGAAGAGTTTTTGCAAGGCTTTATATTCATCATTTTTGATAATGCCGTCTGCTTTGGCCAGAGACAGGATAAATTTGGCAATGTTTTTTCTGGCAGTTTCGTCTGATGTTTTTATAAGCCTTTTTATGGTTTCTGTGCTGCTTATTTTCTTTGTATGCAGGATTAAAGCTTGGTGCTGCTGTAAATGATATTGTTCCGCGTGAGATAGGCTGAATTCTTTTTGTATATAGCTATTAAGTGCGGAAAGTTCTTCAGGCAAAACTTCGCTGTCTTTCAAAGCGATTTTTAGCCCAAGATCTGTAAAGAGTGCCGCAAGAGCGCAATTTTGTGATGGTTCTTTTATTGGGAATGTATTTTTATAAACTATGGCAGCAGTATCTTTTCTATAGCTTTTTTTCGTCAGCACTGCATTTGGTTCAATGGTATAGCCTGCCGCTTCACAGGCAGCGACAATTAAAGATGATTGCTGCATGCTGATTTTTTCATCCGGTTTAAAACCTAATGTCTTTGCAATGCTTTCAATAGTATTGATTGTTTTATCCCCAAAATCAATGATATTGGGCTGGGGTATGGTATCTCTTAATGCAGCAGGCAAATACGTTAATTTTTCAATTTCTGACAGCGGGCCTTCAGAAGCATCAAATTTCCTGACTTTCTGTTTCATTGCAGCGAGCTCTTTGCAGGCCTGCTCCAGCATGGTCTGCACTTTTGCTGAGGGGACAATGGCAGCATATGCGGCAAAATAATTGGTAAGATACTTTGAGCTTACTGTCTTCATGGCCATATCATAGCGATAGCTTTGCTTTGCTGCGGCATGGAGTTCTGTTTGCTGTTCCTGTATTTTTTCAAAATAATATGCAAGAATTTCCTGTTTTCTTTCGCTTAATTGCGTATAGAGGGCAGGATTTACAGTTTGCGCCAGAGAGAATTTGACAGTATGCTGCCCTGCCGGAGATACATTTTGCAAAAGAGTCTGATAAGCAGGAATTTGCGCGTATTTTTGTTCATTTTCCTGCAGAAATTTGACGAGGGCATCTTTTTCCGCTGCTGAAAAATCCTGTATGGATAAAGCCAAATACAGGATAAAATTGTATGCATAGGATAACTTGTTGAATTTAGTAACCAAATCTGTTACTTCAAAGAGAACGTCTTTCAGGTCCTGCTTTTCAATGAGTGCTCTGTATTCCAAACCGTAATAATACAGGCAGGCATAGCCCAATTCGTTGATTTCAGGTTTTCCGTCTGACAGCCATTTGATATAAAAGCCTTGCTGAATGGGGCTAAGCTGGCTGTAGTTGGCCCAATAGCTGATGCCTTGTGCAGGGATAGCGTCAAAAGCCGGCGCAGAACTCATATTGATTGCAAAGGGAAGATCAGATGGTGTATCACAGGTATAAAGAAGGGAATTGCTAATCGTATGGCCGAATAAGATAATGGCATCCTTCTTTGCGTGGAATTGCAGTTTGGAAACAGCAGTATTTTTAGGTGTAAGTCTGGAAAAAGCAAAATAAAGAATAATAATGAGGATGAGAGGAAGAATGAGATACAGCATTTATCATACTCCTGTTTCTAGGCTCCTGTTTCTAGGCTCCTGTTTCAAAAGCTTGCCGTTCATGGTCTGGATAAAGAAATAGCTATCATTTTTGATAGCTATTTGATATGGTTAGAATTTTTATTGCCGCGTTGCTTACCCGTTTTTGACCATATTAGCAAATTCTGCAAATTGCTTGGCGAGGCTTTCTGCATCAAGGCCATAGATTTTGCGCAGTTCTTCCACAGGGCCGTGTTCAGCAAAATCTTCCTGCGGAATGCCGAGGCGCAAAATTTTGCAATTGCCCATTAATTCAGCATCAACAAGAAATTCCAGACAGGCAGAAGAAAATCCGCCGGCACGGCAGTTTTCTTCAACAAAAATAAGTCCTTCGTAGGTTTGCGCAAGTTCTGTCAATTGATCTTTCGGAAGAGGACGTACCCAGCGCGCGTCAAAAAGGCTGATATTGTTCTTGCCGGTATTTTTGATGGCTTCAATGCAGGTGTGCACTCTGTGTCCTACAGCCACAACGCAGACATCCTTTTGTTCTGCTTCAAGAAGCATTTCGCCCTTGCCCACTTCAAGGAGTTTATATTCAGTGTGTTCATCAATTTTTGCATGGGTGGGCATGGCAGGATAGCGGATAGCACAAGGTTTGCCGAGCTGCAAAGCCGTGTAGAGGCAATCGGGCAAATCACTTTCATCACGGGGAGCCATAACATGCATATGCGGAATGGAACGCAGATAGGTTAAATCAAAAACACCGTGGTGGCTGGCGCCGTCTTCGCCCACAAGTCCGGATCTGTCGAGGCAGAAGACCACAGGCAGATTTTGCAGACAAACATCATGGATGAGCTGATCATAAGCACGCTGTAAGAATGTGGAATAAATGCAGACAACAGGTTTGAGCCCGCGTGTTGCCATACCGGCAGCAAAGGTGACAGCGTGTTCTTCGCAAATGCCCACATCAATAAAGCGATCAGGGAAGCGGGAATGAAATTCGCCAAGGCCTGTGCCGTCCGGCATTGCCGCGCAAATGGCCACAATCTTCTTATCTTCACTGGCAAGTTCACAAAGGCTCTTTCCAAAAATTTTGGTAAAGCCGGGGCCTTGTTCAGCGTTAATTTTTGGGGTTGGCACAAGACCAGTTTCCGGTTCAAATCCCGGAACACGGTGGAAGCGGGACGGATTATTTTCCGCTGGCGGATAGCCAAGACCCTTTTTCGTGCGGATATGCAGTAAAATGGGCTTTTCCGCTTCCTTGGCAATTTCAAGGTGGCGGATGAGTTCTTCCAAATTATTACCGTCAATGGGGCCAATATAGTTGAAGCCCAGTGCCTCAAAAATCATCCCTTGCGTAAAGAAGGTTTTGAAACTTTTTTCGCCTTTATCCGCAATATTGTAGAGAGTATCGCCGATTTTTGGGATACGTTTTAAAAGCTCGCCTGTGACTTCTTTGAAGGTCAAAAAGTTTTTATGGGCAAGGTTTCGGCTCAAAAATTGGGATAAGGCGCCGACATTATTGGAAATAGACATGCCGTTTTCATTGAGCACAACAATCATGCGTTTATTGAGAGCGCCAGCCTGATTCAGGGCTTCAAATGCCAGTCCGCCTGTCAGTGCTCCGTCACCAATCACAGAAATCACATTTTCGTGGGTGCCGTTTAAATCCCGAGCCATGGCCATGCCAAGTCCGGCAGAAATGCTGACAGAAGCATGTCCGCCCACAAAGCGGTCAAATTCAGGACTTTCGCTGATCTTTGGGAAACCGGCAAGACCATGGAGCTGGCGCAGGGTATTAAATTTTTTCGCGCGTTTAGTCAGCAGTTTCCAAGGATAGCATTGATGGCCCACATCCCAGATAATGTGGTCAGTGGAAGGATCAAAAACCGTAAGCAAAGCCAGAGTCAGTTCCACAACCCCAAGGGAGGGCGCTAGATGCCCGCCGTTTTTGGCTACAACCTGAATAATCGTCTGCCTGATATCGCAGGCTAATTGTTGTTTTTCTTCAAGGCTCATGTCCTTGACACTATGCGGTAAATTCTCGTCCTGAAGAGACTTTGGAAGTGTAAAGTCAGCCATTAGTAAACTCTATATGCCATATCACTGGTTGTTTTTTGTAAAAAGTATTGTTCACCCTTATCGAGCAAGGGTTCATTTTTGGCAAGTTCCTGCAATGCCTGATTGGCAGTGCTGCAATATTCTACAGCCTTTTTCTTGCTTTCTTCAATGCCAAGCAAAGAAACCCAGGTGGATTTCTGGTTTGCTTCATCACTGCCGGTATTTTTGCCAAGCAGGGCAGCATCGCCAATAACATCAAGCACATCATCAATAATTTGAAAGGCAATGCCCATACTGGTTCCGTATTCTTTGATATATCGTTTCATGATATCGGATGCACCCATAAGGGTTGCTCCGGAAAGGCAGGCGCATTGCAAAAGAGCTCCTGTTTTCTTTGCATTTAAAACGCTGAGTTCCTCAAGATTGAGTTTGCGCTCTTCTGCTTCCATATCCAGCATTTGTCCGCCGACCATGCCTTCTGAGCCAATGGCCTGAGCAATAAGCTGTATGCTTTGCACAACATTCTGCGCAGGCAGATTGCAGTCTGTCATAAACCAAAAAGCATCAGATAAAAGCCCGTCTCCGGCCAAAATGGCGGTTGCTTCATTAAAAGCTTTATGGCAGGTGGGTTTGCCGCGTCTCAGATCATCATTATCCATGGCAGGCAAATCATCATGAATAAGGGAATACGTATGGATCATTTCAAGGGCAATGGCAAAGGGCATGGCGAGAACCCATAAATTTTTATCTCGTCTGGCGTGGGCGCAAAGCTTTGCCATGGAAAGACAAAGGGTTGGACGCAGGCGTTTGCCTCCTGCCAGCAGACTGTAGCGCATGGCTTCGGAAAGACGGGGAGGAATTTCCGCGCCCTTCAAAATGCTGTCCAGCGCTTTTTCAACAGCCTGCACGCGCTGCTTCATCAATTGTTTATGAAGTGTATTGAATTCTTCTTCTTTATCTTTCATGCCAAGCAGGTGAATTTGTTCAAAAAGAAGGATATATTCCTGGGGAATGGTAAAATTTTCCAGAAAAAGATTTTGAAGGTGCTGCATAGTATTCTCGTTTAAAAGTGGATTTCTTCGTCGGAAGAGTAGGAATGGTCAATGTCAGAATCAAAATTTTCAAGCTCATCATTTTGTAAAATTTTGACTTCATGTTTGGCTTTTTCCAATTCTTCCTTGCATTTGGTGGTGAGGTCAAGTCCCTCTTTATAGAGCTTTACACTGTCGGCAAGGGAAACTTTTCCTTGTTCCAAAAGGCTGACAATTTCTTGCAATCTATCCATTTTATTTTCAAAACTGAGTTCTTTGGCCATACATATCTCTATTTTGTTTTATTGGTAGTTTTTACTTTCGTGTATTTCTTGCTGGTTTTGGCTTTTTGGGCGGCTGGTTCTTTGGGCTGAGGGCGAGGCTCTTCCTTGGTGGGCCCGCCAATAACTTCGAGGGGATTGGTTCTGAAAAATGGCACAACGTCAACTGCAACTCCTTGGATATACAGGCTTAAATGAAGATGAGGGCCTGTGACTCTGCCCGTTGCGCCCACTTCACCGATTTTTTGTCCCTGTTTGATTTTATCTCCGGTTTTGACGGCAAATTTAGACATATGCCCATACATGGAAATAACCCCTTGGCCGTGGTCAATCCAAACTGCATTGCCTGAATAATAATGTTCCTTTGCAAGGAGGACAACGCCGTCAGCCATGGCTAAAATATTCGTACCAATGGCTCCGCGCATGTCCGTGCCAAGGTGTGGGGAACGGGGTTTATCATTGAATACACGGCGTGCTGCAAAAGATCCGCTGATAGTACCTTTGACAGGCCGGGTAAAGGGAAGTTTCCAGGTGGGATTTGAGCTTATGGTGGCAAGAATTTTTTTGGTGGCTGTGCGTTCTTTTTGCAGTCTTTCGGTCAATTCTTTAGGCGGCTCAACATATTTGGGAGCAACAGTCAGTTTATGGGTGACCCACTTCACAGGAAGGGGCGTTACTTCTTTGGTGATTTTCTTATCATTGACAGTAAGAGTGACAAATTCTTTATTTTTGGCGTCAATGGGCATACCGAGGAGCACCTGGGCAGTATAGCCGGTGCTGATTTCTTTTGCTGTAAAAGCAATTTCTTTTTGCCGCCAGATAATTTTTCCGGAAAAGGGAGCTGTGTCTTCAATTTTCACTAAGAAGCCTCGTCCCTGACTGACTTTGTTTGGTACCTCAAAATTGATTGCAAAAGCAGGGCAGGAGGAAAAAATGAAGAGTAAAACCATGCCAAGGCATGCAGTCCACACTATATGAAACGCTGTTTTCATCCTTTATCCTTTATAAGAATGGCATATACTATACGATTTTTTCATTTTATGCAATGAAAAGCATGTATAAATATTCTGCTGCATAGTTTTAGGAAAGCAGTGTTTTGACTTGTTGTATAATTTCTTCTGTGGAGATTTTTTCTAAACAAGATATTTCCTGTGTGCATTTTTGTTTACCGTGCAGGGAGCAGGGCCGGCAAGGCATGTCTTTTTGCAGAATATGCACATGTTCGCCTTCCGGGAAAAATCCCCATTCTCTTGTAGTGGGGCCAAAGAGTGCCAGCAGTGGAATATCAACGGCATTGGCTAAATGCATGGGGCCGGAATCGCCTGTGAGCAGAAGGCTGCATTGGCTTAAAATGGCGCAAAGTTCGCGCAGGCTGGTTTTGTTGACAAGACTTTTGCCGGGCATATTTTCAGGCAGATCCCCCAGTCCCACAAAAAGGATTTGACAGTCTGAGCTGAGTTTCTCGGCTATTTCCTGCCAGCGTGGCATGGGCAGGGTTTTGGCGCTGTGGGTGGCAAAGGGGTGGATGGCAAGAATTTTTTTGCTGTTTTCAGGGAAAAGTTCGGCAAGTGCAGTTTGGGCAGTATTTTTTTCTTCAGGAGTAAGAAAAATTTGCGGCTTAAGCAAAGAACGAGCAATGTTTTCTTCGCATAAAAGGCTTGCATAACGCTGGCAAACATTTTTTTCAAGCAGGGCAGATTTTCCGATTTTCCCTTTAGTCCAAAGAAAGAGACGGCGTAAAATGGGCATTTTATTATAGCGGTACACGCTTGTTTTCCAGATACGGGCCAAAAGGCGGGAACGGGTGGAGGCATGCAAATCCAGCAGCGGAAAATCCGCGTATTTATCAGCCAGTTTTTTGCAGATTTGATTATAGTCTTTATAGGCTAAATTTTCTTTGGAAAGGGGCTCAATGCCGGCAATGGCAGGGTGATTTTCAAATAAGGGGGCAAATTCTTTACGGGTAATCAAAATAAATTTGGTTTGGAACTGTTCGTGCCAATAAGCTAAAACCCCGGAAAGCAGGGTCACATCACCCATGGCGCTCAGACGAAAAACAACCGCTGTATTATTGGGAAGAGAAATTTTCATAAAAAAAGCTCGCTTATAAAAACTTGTTCAAGTATGCCTTATTTTGTTTTCATAAGCAAGCTCAAGGGATCAGGCATTTTTCCAAAAATGCAGAATCTTAATCATATTTTTTGTTTCATTTTCTATCCTTTTTGTGTTGGTGAATTATGCACCTTTTTTGATGTGGCTGAAGGCAATCACAAAGCAAATCACTAAACCAAAAAGCACAGCAAAAATACTGTGGGAGCCGATTTGCGCTGCAGAACTTGCAATGCCGAAATTATGGGCAAAGGCAGTGCCTACAAACAAGCCTAATACATAGGTCGTGGAGTCGTTATTTCCTTCCCCGCTGGAGAAGAATTGACGTCCGGGGCAGCCGCCGGCAAGGGCAGCAGCAAAGCCAACAGTCAGCATGCTCAGGAAATTCCAGACATGGTCTGTGTGTGCAATGGGCTGATTTTCAAATCCCAGCTCAAATTTTCCAGCGAAAAGATTGAGGATGAAAACAGCAATAAACAAAGCAAACAGACCGGAAAATAAATGCAGCTCCTTGAAAAGGAAAATATCTCTGAATGCTCCCATGGTGCAGAAACGGCTTCTTTGCGCGAAAATGCCCACCAGAAACGCAATGCCAAGAGATATCAGCAAAGGTGCATGCATGGAACCGGGGCCTTTTTGAGAATAGTAAATCAGTCCGTTATAGACTGAACCATCTTTTTCAGGGCTGAAGATTAATAAAACCAGCAAACCAAGCATGAGCAGGGGGAAAACAAGACCTGCCTTTTTGGAAATGGGCATACTTTTTCCCAACGTATAGCCATGTTTGAAAAAGCGTGTGCCGATGAAAATGCCGGTTGCAAAGCCGAAAAGCCCGACAATGGCATTCAAATCACCGCCGGCAATGCGTAAAACCATACGCCAGGGGCAGCCAAGAAAAACCAGTGCACTTGTTCCTGTAATCATGCCCAGCACAAAGCGTATAAGCGGAGAAGAGCCGCTTTGGGGCCGAAATTCTTTTGTGGCAAGGGCTGCTGCAAAAGAACCAAGAACAAAACCGATAATTTCCGGGCGGATATACTGCACGATTTCAGCTCTGTGCAAGCCCAGTCCGCCGACTGTGTCACGGGTAAAGCAGACAACGCAAATTCCCATGTTTGCTGGATTGCCTAAAAATTGGAGCAAAAATGCGCCAATTCCGATAAATAAGCCTGTTAGAATAATTCCTTTGGTGGAACTGAAAAAATTGTACATTAATTGTTAACCTCCTGTCTTTGTACAATTTATTTTTTCTTTTGGGCAAATTTACCTTTACTCTTTATACGTTTTTGGTAAATTTTACCAAACAAAAGAAATATTTCTTTCTATTTCAGGATTTAAGCTGAGACAAACAGGGCAGGTATGAGGAATTTCTTCCAGTTCTGCTCTTTGTATGGGCGTGAGCTCGATATGAGGCATGGAAATAACAATATCAATTCTGCCGATACGGCGGGGAGAAATATTCATTTTCTTGGTGATTTCCATGCGCATGCCGTCAAGATTGAGTCCATTTTTATTGGCATAAATGCCCATAATGGTCATCATGCAGGTGCCAAGGGCTGTAGCAACAAGATCAGTGGGGGAAAAGTTTTCGCCTTTGCCTTCGTTGTCAGCGGGAGCGTCGGTAATAAGCGTTGAATTGCTTTGCACGTGGGTACTTTGGCAGCGTAAGCTGCCTTGATAGAATGAAAGAATGGTTGGCATATAAACTCCTTTTTAGTATTGCTCAAAATTAAAGATTAAGCTATTTCTATGGCGAAAGCATAAAATATGCAAGTAATTCGTATGCAGATATTCGTGTGAAATGAGGTTGAAAAAGCATGCAGGGACAATTTCAGGAAAAATGGAAAAAGCTTTTATTGCCAAAGCGTTATGGTAAAAATGAAGTGCAGGAAATAGATAAGGCGCGCAGTCCGTTTATTATGGATCATGATCGGCTGATTTTTTCTGATTCTTTTCGGCGTTTGGCAGGAAAAACACAGGTACACCCGCTTTCCACCAACGATCATGTTCATACTCGTCTGGCGCATTCTTTGGAAGTGGCTTCTGTGGGCAGAGGCTTTGGCACTCGCTATGGGTATTTTTTGGAGGAGAAGGGTGATCTGCCGGATTTTATTGAGCCTTACCATATTGGTGAAATTGTGCAGTCTGCCTGCCTTGCCCATGATATTGGCAATCCTCCTTTTGGGCATGCGGGCGAATTTGCTATTCAGGAATGGTTTTGCGATGAGAAAAACAAGCTGTATTGTTATGGCCTGTCAGACAGTGAACTTGTGGATTTTCAGACTTTTGACGGCAATGCTCAGGGCTTTCGCGTGATTAATGTGGTGGAAAACGAGCGGGAGCAGGGTGGTTTTCGCCTGACGTATCCCACCATTGCCAGCGTGGTCAAATATCCCCGCACTTCTTTGGAAGCAAGGCAAAACGGCTCAAAAAAATTCAATTATTATCAAGCGGAACGTGCGTTCTTTGCAGACGTTTTCACGGAACTTGGGCTCGTAAAAGAGGAAGAGGGGAAAACTGTTTTTCTGCGCCATCCTTTTTCCTATTTTGTGGAAGCTGCTGATGATATTTGTTACCGAATTATTGATATGGAAGATGCCAGGGAGCTGGGCATTTTGCGCTATGGAGAAATTTTAGAAGTGTTTGCCCCCATTTGGGAACGCATGCAAATAGATAAAAACCGTCTGGACGCCATGTATTCTGACCGTGCACGCATGAGTTATCTGCGCTCCCTTGCGATCAGGGTTGCCGTGGATGATGTTTTTAACGTCAGCAAAGAAAAATATTCCGCGCTGATGCAGGGAGAAAATATTTTGCCTTATCTGGATTATGCTGGCGAGCCCGTCAAAGCCTATATGAAAAATGCCAAGGATTGTTTTAATACAATTATTTTAAAACATCCGCAAAAAATCAGCATTGAAATAGGCTCCTACAATATTTATAAACAGCTTCTGGATGTGTTAATTCCCACTGTACACAATCTTGTGTGCGGGAAGACACCGTCCTATCGGGAAGAGCGGGCTTTATCGCTTATGGGCAAACATATTTTAAAAAAAGAATATACACTCTATGAAGCCTATTTGGTGGTTATAGATTTTATTACAGGAATGACAGACAGTTACGCAACATTTATTGCCAATCAATTTGCAGGCAGCGGAAAAATATTCTAAAAATAATTGTTAACATTTTGAAATTATTTATTTATTTAAAAGAAAAATCTTTGTATTGCATGTACAGTTTTTTTTGATTATACTCAAAAGACAGGATAACTGAAATTTAATGGAGGTTTAGCATGGCTCACAAAAAAGTTGAACGCAAAAAAGAATTAGATCGCCGTCGTCATCGTCGTGCAGAACGTTTAAAAGAACGTATTCGTGAAGCAAAAAAAGCTGCAAAGAAATAAGTCTTTTTATAGAAAGGGTCTTGCTCCTTGTGGGCAAAACCTTTTTCTTTCTTAAAAATACCAAAAGTATGTACTTGAGGTGTACTTTTTGTATTTAAACAAATGTGTTTAAATATTTGTTCGAGTGCGCTTCAATAATGATATAAAAATAAAGAAAAAATAGGATAAGCGTATGATTGAAAGATACTGTCGAGCCCAAATGGCAGAGTTATGGTCTTTGGAAAATCGCTATAATGCATGGCTTAAAGTTGAGCTTGCTGTTTGTGAAGCATGGTATGAAAAAGGACGTATTGATCCCCAAAGCATGGAAGAAATCCGCACAAGAGTTGCTATTGATGTGGATCGTATTGCGGAAATTGAAGAAGTTACCCGCCATGATGTGATTGCGTTTCTTACCTCTTTGGAAGAAAAAGTCGGTCCGGCTTCTCGTTTTATCCATTTAGGCTGCACGTCTTCTGATATTGTTGACACTGCCAATGCGCTTTTGCTCGTTGAAGCAGGGGAAAGAATTCTGGAAGGCTTTGATGCCCTTTTAGCTTCTTTGAAAAATTTTGTGGAAAAATACCGCGGACTTATTTGCATGGGCAGAACCCATGGCATCCACGCGGAGCCAACCACTTATTCTTTGAAATTTGCCGGTTTCTATGCAGAATTTAAACGCCATAAAGAACGTTTTGAAGCTGCCCTTGAAGATGTGCGCGTAGGCAAGCTTTCCGGCGCTGTTGGTACCTATACTGTTTTATCTCCTGATATTGAAGAACGTGCCTGTGAAATTTTAGGTCTTCGTCCTGACACCATTTCTTCTCAAATTGTGCAGCGCGACAGATATGCGCATTATTTTACAGCTCTTGCTCTTGCTGCCGGCGGCTTTGAAAGAATTTGTACTGAACTTCGCCACCTGCAAAGAACGGAAGTACACGAAGTGGAAGAAGGCTTCGGCAAAGGACAAAAAGGTTCTTCCGCTATGCCGCACAAGAAAAATCCTATTTCTGCTGAAAATATGTGCGGGCTTTCACGCCTTATCCGTACCAATGCTTTGGCAAGTATGGAAAATCAGGCATTGTGGCATGAAAGAGATATCAGCCACTCTTCTGTAGAACGCGTGATTATGCCGGACTCCACTATTTTGATGGATTATGTTTTACATCGTTTAATTTTCCTTCTTGACGGCTTGCGCGTTATCCCCCGCAATGTGGAAAGAAACTTATGGGGAAGCTATGGCTTATTCTTCTCTCAGCGCGTGCTGACTGCTTTGGTTGACCACGGTCTGCCTCGTCAGGAAGCATACGTTATGGTGCAGGAATGTGCTATGCAAAGCTGGGAAAGTGAAGAAAAATTCCCTGACATTGTGCGCCGTAATGAAAAGATCTCTGCACTCTTATCTGACGAAGTTTTGGACTGTGTATTTGATTTGAGTTATTATACCCGTTATGAACAAATGATTTTAGACCGTGTTTTTGAATAGGTGAAGTATGCAGAATTTAAGTATTGAAGAAATGCGTGTGCGTCTTGCAAAATTATTGTATGAACGCTCTTACAAAGAAGGAAAGTTTATCCTTACTTCCGGCCGTGAAAGTGACTTTTATTTTGACGGAAAACAAACTGCCCTGCATCCAGAAGGGGCTTTTCTGATCGGACATCTTTTTAACCATATAATAAAAGATCATAAGGACATTACTGCTGTGGGCGGACTTACCCTTGGGGCAGACCCCTTGGTCACTGCAACAAGCGTGATTTCCTATCAGCTTGGCAGACCGCTTCCTGCATTCATTGTGCGCAAAAGCCCTAAAGGACACGGCACAAACCAATATTTGGAAGGTCTGTCCAATTTGCAAACAGGAAAACCAGTGGCCATGCTGGAAGACGTTGTTACCACCGGCGGTTCACTCCTTACTGCCTGTGAACGCGTGAAGGAAGCGGGCTTTACCATTGGCATGCTCTGCACTGTGCTTGACCGTGAAGAAGGCGGCAATGAAGCGATTAAAGCCGCCGGTTATGAACTGCATTCTATTTTCCGCCGCAGTGAATTGCTTGCTCTGGCAAGAAGCTAGTATTGTGAGCAGCTATGCAGTTTAAAACACTTGTTCTTTCAATTCTGACTGTCTTTTCTGTTTCTGCTGGCGCCAACGCATGGGAAGTCCATTTGCCTGAATCTGCTTTGGATGAAAGTTTAATTCTGGTGGATAAGGGCAAGGATGAATTTTTCTATTTAGAAAAACACGGCAATGAAATTACCCGCCTGCATTATCCCAGCATTCACGGTGAAAAAGAGGGGGATAAACAGGTTCAGGGGGATTTAAAAACTCCTGAGGGTGTGTATTTTGTGCGCGGAAAAATTCAGGTTCCCCTTGATTTTGAAATGTATGGAGACCATGCCTATCCGCTCAATTATCCCAACCCTATTGATGTCTTGCGCGGAAAGACAGGCGGAGGAATTTGGATACACAGTAAGGGCAATCCCATTGCAGGGCAGGTAACACAGGGCTGTGTTGCCATTGATTTAGCTGATATCAAAGCCCTTGATAAGTATTTGCAGGCTGGAACGCCGGTACTCATTGCTCAGGGTATTAAAAGCTCTTTTCATAAGGATAAAGAGCTTGAAAGAAGAGAGGTGCAAAGCCCGGCTCCTGAATCTCCAGCTAAAGAACATGGCGAAGCTCCTGCTTTGAGTGAAGCAGAAGCTGAAAAACTTGCTGAGGCTGGAAGTCTTGGTGCCAATGCGCTGGAAGTTGCGGAAGAAAAAGAACAGGATTTTTCGCAACTGCTGAATTCCTTTATGTCTTCTGACAGTTCAGAAAATGCTGAAGCAAAGAATGAACAAAAGGAACAGGGCGAAAGCAGCGAAGCAAGTACAGAAGAAGTGCAAAGCGCACAGGATGAAGAGCAGGCTGTAATTGCTGCTCAAGAGCCCACAGAAGAGACTCAAAAACCAGCTGCTGCGCAGGAAGAAGCAGTGTATGCTGATAATTCTCAGGATATGGATTTTATCCGTCAAGCTACTCTTGACTGGAATAATGCCTGGGCTGATCGTTCAGAAGAGTTTTTCGATTTTTATGACACTGAAAAATATTCCAGAACATCCGGCAGTTTTGAAAAATTCAAAGCGCAAAAACAAGGGCTTTTCTCAACGCTTTCATGGATTTACATTGCTGTTGACGACGTGGAGGTTTTAGAAGGCCCCGGGTATTTTGTTTCCTGGTTTAAACAATATTATGTTGCGCCTAACCATAAAACCGAAGGCATACGCCGCCTGTACTGGATGAAGGATGAGACCGGTGCGTATAAGGTTTGCGCTATGGAATGGCTGCCAAGAGCTGTGAAATTAGAGCATACTTTGACTGATAAAATCCAAAAAGATGCACCTGCCTTTATTGAAAAATGGCGTCTGGCATGGGAACAGGCAGATATCAATGCCTATGCCTCTTTCTATACAGAGCACGCAATTCAGGATACACGCCGCGGCTTAGACCAGATTATTGCCCAAAAGCAGGAAGTTTGGAGTATGAAAAAACCTACAAAGGTTCATTTTTCCAATATAACCATGTCCATGGAAAAAGAGGGTCTCATTGTACGCATGGTGCAGGATTATGAAGATAACCGCGGCTATCATGATAAAGGAATGAAAGTTTTGACCATGATTCCAAAAGGTGACAGCTGGATTATTTCTAAAGAATGGTGGCGTCGTTTGTAAAACATAAACTAAACAAGCCGGTTAGTTTGCATAAAAATTAAATTTATTGATAAAAAATATTGTCGTTTTCAGAAAAAGAGTATATAGAGAATAATTAAGAGAGGGATAAATACTGTTTTTATGGTGAGTTATGAGTGATATTAGTGTTATTATCATGCGAGATAGAGGGAGATCTCATTCCTTTCGCTTTTCTCCAACTACATTTAAAATAGCTCTTTCCTTATTAATTATTGTTCCTGTTCTTCTTATTGCCAGTATCTGGTTTGGTTTATCCAGTTACAGCAAATATATCACGGTGCTTGAAGAAACAGCAGGGCTCAAACAGGCTATTGAGCATAATAAACAAACAGTAACACGACTTGCAAATCTGGAACGATTTTTACAAAAATATTCTCCGGATATGCTGGGACTCCTTGTTCCGACAGAAGATGTGGATTCTTCCAATTTACCTGTAATTGACGGAGATAAAGGTGTGCTTATGGGTGAACTTGCCGATAGTTTGACCGGGGCACATATGAGCTTTGATATAATTGAAAATGCCGGGCAGAAAAAGAGTTCTGAAAAAGAGGGAGCTGATAAAACCAGTTCTGAAAGTGCAGAAGAAGATGCCGCGCAAGTTCAGGAACAGCCCGCAGAATCCGTAAAAGCAGCTGAAACGGAAAAGGCAGAAGAAAAATCAGAAAGTGATGTTTCTGCCATTGCTGAAAATACACAAGAAACAGGCAAAGAAGCCGCCCAGGAACAAACTGCAGAAGGAAAAGCTCAGGAACTGAGTGCAGCAGCCCAGGAAAGTTCCATTACGCAAAAAGTTGACTTGGGCTATATTGAGATAGGCAATTTCCATGCAAGGCTTTATTCTCAATCCATAGATATTCGCTATCAGCTGATGAATGTGGGCAAGAAAGCCCAGATTGAAGGCAGACAAAAATATTATTTGAGCAGCCAGATAGACGGTAAATTTGCGCTGCAGGAATTATCAGGAACAACGGACTCCACCTTTAGAATACGCAATTTAAAGAATGTGCAGAGCACAGCTTCCATTGCCGGTATGAAAATTGGTGATAAAGCTCAAATAGTTGTGGATATTGTAATGGATAATCAGGTGGTATTCAGACAGCTTTATCCTTTAACTCGTTAATTAAAATTAAAAAAACATTAAATATTGCTTGCAATTATTAAATTAAATGTATAATATAAACAGTCCTTACGGTAATTGAGGAATGAACTTTCGCCATTTGGCAAAAAATATGATAATACCATCAGGTATAGATTTTGGAGGAATATTATGGGTAAACAATGTGAAGTTTGCGGTAAAAAAGCTCAAGTTGGCAACTTGGTCAGCCACTCAAATATTAAAACTAAACGTCGTTTTAATCCAAACTTGCAAACAGTTCGTCACCAATTCGAAGACGGTTCTGTTCGTTCTATTGTTTGTTGTACTCGCTGCATTCGTTCCGGCGCTATTCGCAAACCTAGCCCAAGAAACGTTAATGCATAATTAAACGGTTGATTTGACAGATTTTTAAGAGCACTGGCTCTCATTTTTACGTATCAATCATATTGTTTAATATATGAGTATTCCAAAATTGAGCCCTCACACAAAGTGAGGGCTTTTTTGTTGGGTTTTTGCAGCTCTTGCTGTCTTTATAAATGAATGTGCCGTTCTATTTTTGTATGATATTTTATTTCTTTATTTGACAGCTTTGTGCTTGTGCGATATTTTATGAAAAAAAGCAGATAGGTAGTGTATATGCATATGAAAAAATTATTTTATTTCTTGCCGGTTGTGTTGTTGACAGCGTGTTCTTCCGCAAATATTGACCTGCAAAATCAACGTTTGGAAAGCCTTGAAGAAAAGGTTGACGCGCTTTTAGATTATAATAATAAAACCTATGATATTTTAGTGGATAATGAGCTTCGCATTTCTGAAATGGAAAAAGATGCGAAGACTCGCGGAGTGCCAGTTCCGCAAAAAATTGTTTCAGTGGACAGCATAAAACCGCATAATTACGTTGTTGCCAATGCGGGAACTCCCCATGCTGCAATCAATCCTGAAAATTTGCCTGTGCAGGAAGTAAAGCCTGTCGGTGAAGTGGGAGCTCTTACCGGACAGGATTTGACTAAAGTTGATGAAAAAACTCAAAAACAAGTCAAAGAAAATGTTGTGCAGCCTCCTAAACAGGAAGTAAAATCTGAACCTAAGCAAACAGCTGAAGAGACAAAGAAGGCAGCCGACCAAACAGCAAAACACTCAGCAGCTCCAAAGCAGGAAGCTCAAGCAAAAACTGGACAAACTGAACAGGCATCTGCTCCAGTCAAAGAAGCTGCAGCTGCTCAAGCTGAACCAAAAGATGCAGCACAGCAAACCGCACAAGCCCCGGAACAAAAGCCGGCTGCAAAAGCAGAGCAGGCATCTGACGCATCCAAACAACAAGTTTCCACAATTGCAACATCCAGCAAGCAATTGTATGATAATGCCTATAATTTATACCAAAGAAAGCAATTTGCACAATCTGAAATGGCATTTGACGCCTTTTTAGAACAATATCCTCAAGATGTGCTTGCGCCCAATGCCCTTTATTGGAAAGGCGAAACCCTTTATGCGCGGGCTCTCTATCCGCAGGCAATTTTTGCTTTCAAAGAAGTGCAGACCCGCTATCCAAAGCACCCCAAGACTGCGGATTCACTCCTGAAAACTGCCATGTCCTATGCACGGCTTGGCGATAATGAAAACGCAAGCCTGCATTATCTTGTGCTTTTGGAAGATTGGCCGCAATCTGCTGCTGCACAAAAAGCACGGGCTATGGGTGCACAATAATTCATGCATGTTTTGGAAAGGCTCTCTGAAGACGCTAAAAAGGACTTTTGGGCGAGTCTTGCTCTGCGCTATGCTGAGGGCATGCGTCCGCGGCTTTTAGCGAAGATTTTACGGCATTATGGTTCAGCCTTTCTTGCCTATCAGGCACTTGCTTCCAAAGAGCTGATTGTCGGTTTTGATAGTTTTGCGCAAAAAATTCCTTCTGCGCTTCGTCAAGCTTTGAAAAATGGTGCGTGGCGAAGTCGTGCCATGCAGGAATGGCAGGATGCGCAAAGAACAGACTGTGAAGTGATTTTGTGGACTGACTATCGCTATCCTCTTGCATTAAAACAACTTATTGACGCCCCTGTCTTCTTTTACACGAAAGGAGATGTGGGGCTTTTATCGTATCCAACTCTTGCTATTGTGGGAGCTCGAAAAGCCACAGTTCAGGGCGAACAAAAAGCTTTAGAAATTGCCGGGGAGCTGGCAAGCCTTGGGCTTGCGATTGTTTCAGGCATGGCGCTGGGCATTGACCAGGCTGCCCATTTCGGCGCTCTTGCGCAAGAGGGGAAAACCATTGCTGTTCTTGGTACTGGCATTAATGTTGTGTATCCTGAAAAGCATGCAGATTTATATCAGGAAATTGCCGAACAAGGGCTGCTGATGAGTGAATTTCCGCCTTTCACCAAACCGCTTGCTCATAATTTTCCCATTAGAAATCGGCTGATTACAGGTATATCCGAAGGCGTGCTGATCGTGGAGGCTGCGCTGAAAAGCGGCAGTTTAATCACCGCGCGTCTGGCTTTGGAGCAAAATAAAAATGTTTATGTTTGCCGTCCTCTGGGCATAAATCATAGCTTGGGCGGGCAAAAGCTTTTGGAAGAAGGCGCTTTGCCTGTTGACGATACCTATGCCATTATTGCGGATTTAGTGCCGAATTTATCGGTACAGTATGAAAATTTACGCAAAAAGAATGTGCAGGCAGATGAAGAGGCAGGCACAGAAAATCCTGAAAATATGAAAAAGCAGGGTAAGAAACAGAAAAAACTGCAGCAAGCCAAGACAAAACAGGAAGAGCCGCAAGAACAGGAAACACATATTTATCCTGTATCTTCTAGCGAAAAGAAAAAATATTCTGCCCATGCCATACTTGAACGTCCTAAAATTGATGAAGAATTGACGCCCATGGCTTTAGACTTCGGTGAAATGGCACAATCTATTTTAAATAAAAAAAACGTCTTGAAAGAAGTTGCAAAGCCTGAAAAAATACAAAAGAAGAAAAAAAATTCTCTTGCTGAAAAACCGCTGCCAAAGCAAAAAGAAGTCCAAAAAGAAATTCTGAAAGAAACCCATAAAGACAAAGTCCGAAAAGAAATCGTCAGTGACGATCCCATAGTACAAATTTTGTGTTCCCATGAGCAGTTGAGTGCTGATGAAATTCTGCAATTTTTGCGGGACAGGCAAATAGATATGGATATGGCAAGTCTCTCTTCTGCCTTGCTTATGCTGGAAGTGGAAGGACAGATCGTGAAAGAAGCAGGGGCATGGTATAGCTTGTTATGAAGAAAACAGTGAATAAACAATCAGTTGAGCCCGGAGCCTCCTGTGCCAATATTGAGCTTTTTGCCGCGCATTTGCAATTTCAAAAAAATTATTCAGCGGCAACGGTGCGTTCCTATCGGACTGATCTGGAAGAATTTGAAAGCTTCTTACAGCAAAAAGGTAAATCTCTTGCAGAGCTTTCAGCAATTCAGAAAAAAGATATTCAGGAATTTCTTGTACATTTGTATACCCTGAAAATGCATAAGAGCTCCATGGCGCGCAAGCTTTCCTGTCTGCGTTCATTTTTCCGTTTTATGCTGCAAAAAAAATTTATAACGGAAAATCCCATGCTGGGTGTGCGCAATCCCAAGCAGGAAATTCATCACCCGACCATGCTCAATGTGGATCAGGTTTTCAGTATGCTGGATGAAGAAAATGCAGAGGAGGAAGGTGCATTTTATTATCGGGATAATGCGCTTTTGGAACTCTTGTATGGCTCAGGACTGCGTATTTCCGAGGCGCTTGGTTTGAATGTGCAGGATGTAAATAGGGAAGGTGAGACCATAAAAGTTTTTGGGAAAGGCAGCAAGGAGCGTATTGTACCCCTTTCTGATACCTGCCGAAAAGCGCTTGCGGCTTGGCTTGAAAAGAGAAATACGCTTACTGTGGAACGAGGTGAGAAAGCATTTTTCGTGGGCAAGCGCGGGAAAAGGCTCAACCGCCGTGAAGCCAACAGAATTATTGAGATGTACCGCCAAAAAGCAGGTATTGCCACCCGAGTTTCTGCTCACGATTTGCGCCATTCCTTTGCTACCCATTTGCTTGAAGGTGGCGCGGATTTACGTTCTGTGCAGGAACTTTTGGGGCACAGTAAAATTGCCACTACCCAGCGTTATACGCATTTAGATATGGATGCTTTGACGCGGATTTATGATAGAGCCCACCCCTTGGCAGAGCATGATGAAACAAAGAAAAATGAGAAAGAGTAAGACGTGGAATATCTGGAAAAGGACAGTGTGCAGTTTGAGCATATAGGAAGATTTTGGCATATTTACCGGGCGGATATGGAAAGCCTGTGGGAAAATATGGAAAAAGATCAGGAGGCTTTGCAGGCTTTTCAGGATGATGAGCGCTTGCCCTATTGGGCTGAACTTTGGCCTTCCAGTTTTGGGCTTGCTGATTGGCTTCTGCAAAAAAAGAAAAATATCAAAGGAAAGGCTTGTCTTGATCTTGGCTGTGGACTGGGTTTTACGGCTCTTTGTGGGGTGCATTTAGGCGCAAAAGTCCTTGCCTGTGATTATGAGCAAAGGGCGCTTGAGTTGGCAGAATTTAATGCTCAAAAAAATACTCTTGCGCTTTGTAAAGAATATAAGGATTTTTGGGCAAGTCCTGTTCCTGTGCTTTTTCCGTTGTATTTGGATTGGCGGCAGCCCAGTATTTCCGAAAAAAGTTTTTCCTTTATTTGGGCTGCAGATATTGCCTATGAGCGCAAATTTATGCCGGAAATTTTAAAGTTTTTGGATTATGCCCTGACGGTAGACGGCGTTTTTTGGATAGCCGAGCCCAGCAGAACGATTTATCAATATTTTCTTGAGGAAGTTAAAAATTTTCCCCTGACTATTGAAAAAGTCTATGCAGAACTGAGTCCAAAAATTTCAGAACATATTCTATCCGCGCGGGTGAATATCTGGGAAATAAAGCGAAAATAATCTTGGCTGAAATATAACGAAGTTAACCAAAAAATCGGAGAAAATTTCTCCGATTTTTTGGTTTTATGAAGGTATTATTTATTCTTCATCAGGTTCTTCTGCTGCCGGTACAGGCATTGGCTGATTCATTGGAGGCATAGAACGGCGAAAATCAATGCCAAATTCCTTTTCCACCTGGCTGCGGAAGCTGCGTTTTTCCGTATCAACCTTGTTTTCAAGGGCAATGATGTCTTTAATCAGCTTGTCGAGCTGGTCAGGTTTTACATTGGGGTTGTCACGGAAAACATCAAGCTGCATTCTTTTCAGACGAAGATCATCAAAAAGAGGCTTCATGGTTTTAAAGTGGTCTTTGCGCATTTCGCCTAATTTTACTCTTTGTTCTTCCGTCAGATTTTGTTCTTGCCATGCACGGAAGCCTTTGCCGGGATGAAAATTGTGATGCTGTCTGTAATTGTCACAGCCGCCGTGTCTGTATTCTGTGTGATGATAGTCTCTGTGGTGATAATCACCGCCGTGATAAGCCTGTGCATAGCCTGCACCTGTTACTGCCATTGCCATGACTGCGAGAGTTCCAAAAATTGTACTTTTTTTCATAGTTATTTCCTTTCTTTGATTTTGTTTTTATATTGTTTTGAGGGGATTATGTTTATTTACAGTTTCATATCTCAATCCTTTCTTATTTCTATTGTTATTGATGAGGGGATATGTTTTGTTTTGGTTCCTAAACTTTTTCTCGTTATGCCTTGTATATAGCAAGGAGCGTGCCAAATAGTAAAACACATTGAAAATATTGATTATTTTATTATGCGATCGCTTTAGTTGTATAAAAAAGTATACTAAAATGTTACAAAAATATTCATATAGTTACTTTTTTACTCATTTTGAAATGAATAGAATAAAGAACAATTGCTTATAAATTTTATTGTAATATCAATGGGATATAATAACAATTAGAGTGTCGAGCGGGTGAAATCTCTCTGTTTGGTAAAAATGAAACATATGTATAAAATAGTTACACTTGATGAAGTTTTTCTCTTAATAGAAGAAAAGCCCCGCATTTTCATGCAGGGCTTCTCTATCTCTATGCAGTCTTTCTTCTTGGTTATTTTAGCTTGTTACTGCGAGAGGATTCTTTCGTTTTTATATTTTTAGCAGCCATGTCCGTGGCCGTGACCGTGCCCATGTCCCTGATAGTCACCGCAGCCATTGTAGTGGTGCTCGATACTTGTGCTGTCCATTGCAGTTTCATTGTATGCGTGGACAAATCCAGTTCCTGATAATACTGCAAACATCATTGCCAGTGCAAAAAGAGTTTTTTTCATTGTTTACTCCTGAAAAATTTTTATCGTTTATCCTCTTATGCAGCAAGAAATATGCCAGATGTAAAATATATTGAAATTATTGATTATTTAATTCTTGGATATTCTCATTGTGTGTAAAAAAGTCTATTAAATGCACAAAAAATATCTTTAGAGTTACCTTTTTACTCACATATATGCTTTCGTATACAAACAAAAAGCCCTGCATTTTCGTGCAGGGCTTCATATTTTATGCGTTCACTTTCTTATGCAAGAGCAATAAGAAGGAGAAGAGCAGCAATGTTAATGATCTTGATCATTGGGTTAACAGCCGGGCCGGCAGTATCCTTGTATGGGTCACCAACTGTATCACCGGTTACAGCAGCCTTGTGAGCATCTGAACCCTTCCCGCCAAAGTTGCCGTCTTCGATGTACTTCTTAGCGTTATCCCATGCACCGCCGCCGCTGGTCATAGAGATAGCAACGAAGATACCGGTAACGATAGTACCCATGAGCATTGCGCCAAGGCTTGCAAATGCAGCATCTTGTCCGGCTACAGCGTAAATAACGCCATAGAGAACGATTGGAGCAAGAACAGGCAATAATGAAGGAGCAATCATTTCCTTGATAGCAGCTTTGGTGAGCATATCAACAGCCGCATGGTAATCAGGCTTAGCAGTTCCTTCCATAATACCAGGAATTTCCTTGAATTGACGACGAACTTCCACAACAACAGCAGAACCGGCACGGCCAACGCTCATCATGCCCATAGCACCAAAGAGGTAAGGCAAGAGACCGCCAATGAAGAGACCGATGAGAACAAATGGGTCTTGGAGGGTGAAGGTTACGTTGGAAAGCGGGAAGTAACGGGAAAGGTCTTCAGTGTAGGCAGAGAAGAGAACGAGAGCAGCAAGAGCAGCAGAACCAATAGCATAACCCTTGGTAACAGCTTTTGTGGTGTTGCCCACAGCGTCGAGTGCGTCGGTTACTTCACGAACTTCTTCAGGAAGACCGCTCATTTCAGCAATACCGCCGGCGTTGTCGGTAACAGGGCCGTATGCGTCAAGAGCAACAACCATACCGGCAAGAGCGAGCATGGTGGTAGCAGCAATGGAAATACCGAAAAGACCAGCATTGAAGTATGCAAACAAGATACCTGCACAAATCACGATAACAGGAAGAGCACAAGCTTCCATGGAAACTGCAAGACCCTGGATAACGTTTGTGCCGTGACCTGTGGTGGAAGCTTTAGCGATGCTTCTTACTGGACGGTAGGAAGTAGAGGTATAATATTCGGTGATCCAAACGAGAAGTGCAGTAACACCAAGACCAGTGAAGGAACAAAGGAGGAGGTTGCCGCTGGTAAAGGTTTTGTCGCCGATAACCATTTCTGGAGTTCCCCAGAAGAAAGCCATGGTAATAAAGGTAATAAGAGCAGCAGAAATAAGCGCTGTTGCGAGGAAACCTTTATAGAGAGCTTTCATGATTTTGTTGTCGCTGGAGAGTTTTACAAAGTAGGTACCTGCAACAGAAGCAAGAATACATACGCCGCTGATGAGAAGCGGATACATAATCATGAGGTTTTGCAAGGCGCCTTCAAAGTAAATGGAAGCAAGCAGCATGGTGGCAACAATGGTAACAGCGTAGGTTTCGAAAAGGTCAGCTGCCATACCGGCACAGTCACCAACGTTATCACCAACGTTGTCAGCAATAACAGCAGGGTTGCGAGGGTCATCTTCAGGGATACCTGCTTCAACTTTACCAACAAGGTCAGCACCAACGTCAGCACCTTTGGTGAAAATACCACCGCCAAGACGGGCAAAAATTGAAATCAGAGAAGCACCAAAGGAAAGTGCAACAAGTGCCTGCATGAGGGTAGTTGTTTCAACATGGAACATTTGTAAAAGTGCATAGTAGAAAGAAACACCTAAAAGACCTAAACCTACAACAAGTAAACCGGTAATTGCACCGGATTTGAATGCAATGTTGAGAGCAGGAGTAAGTCCATTGCGTGCAGCTTCAGCAGTACGCACGTTGGCACGAACAGAAACGTTCATACCAATATAGCCGGCAACGCCTGATAAAATAGCACCAATTACAAAGCCAAGTGCTACAAGGAATGAAAGGAAGAAAAGAAGTAATACTGCAACAACAATCCCTACAATCGCAATAGTACGATATTGACGATTGAGGTATGCCTGTGCGCCTTCTTGAATAGCGCCGGCAATGCGTTGCATGTCTTCATTACCTGTACTTGCAGCAAGCACAGTTTTAGAGGTTTTGAATGCGTAGTACAAAGCAAATGCTGCACAAGCAAAAACCAATAATAATGAAATAGAAGTCATAAAAGACCCTCGCTACGTTGAAATGTTATGGGAAAAGCATAAATGCTTAGTCCGGCATAATAAGATAATTAGTATAAAGGATAATTAAAGAATAAGCAAGGATTAAAGCCCTGCTTAAAGAAATTAATATTTTGCAAATATTTCGCGGAAAAGAACAGAAAAATTAAAATCCCAGAGAAGTGATTACTTCATGGGGAATGGTGTTCCACCAGTCAGCCAGCATTTCCGGGGTAATGGGATTTTCTTTGCCGCCAAGCACATAGACATGGTCGCCGATATTGATATTGCTGCCGTCGTAAATATCCGTGATGTCAATGGCAGTCATTTGCATGGTGATATAGCCAAGGGTGGGGCAAAGATGCCCGAAAAGATTGACATGGGGCACAAAGCTGCTGTCTTCACTGAAAACACGGTTGCTGCGGCGGTAGCCATTGGCATAGCCAATGCCGATCCAAGCCACAACAGTATCGCGTTCAGCCGTAAAGCTTTGCATGTAGCTGAGGCTTTCACCGCGTTTCATGTGATTGATGCTCAAAATAGGCGCGGTAAGGCTAAGCGCTGGCTTCAAATGGGGTGTAAGATGTCCTTTTTCAGTGCCGTATAAAGGATTGCCGCCGTAAAAAATTCTGCCTATGCGGGCAATGTCGCCGATATATTCAGGATAGGCAACCAAAGCGGCAGAGTTGGCAAAACTGGTTTTCATGTCCGGAAAAGCATCTTTCAGTGCTTTTACAGCAGGAGCAAGACGTTCGGCTTGGGTTTGCATATAGCCATGTTCAGAAATAACATCAGCGCTGGCATAGTGGGTGAGTGCATAACTTGCTGTTTTATTGTGCTTTTTAAGAGCAAAAATTACATCGGCCATGTCCTCGGGCAAAAAGCCGAGACGGCCCATGCCGGAATTGATTTTAATGGCAATTTTGCTGGAATAGGTCAGGGCTTTGTCTAAAGACTGTTTATCATGGGCAAGGCTGACAATATTTTGTTCTTCGCCCTTTCTATATTCTTCTTCGGTGAGGGCGCCAAGCAAGGGGATAATTTCTTTGGTCACGCCGTTTTTACGAAGTTCAAGAGCTTCATGAATAGTGCCTGTAGCAAAATATTTGACGTCTTGATCTTCAAAAAATTGGGCAATTTTTATGGCGCCGTGGGCATAGGCGTCCGCTTTTATAACAGGCATGAGTTCAGGGTGAAGATTTTTAATTTGTCTGTAATTATAGAGCAATGCGTCAAAATCAATTTGTACTCTGCAAAAAGCGTTTTTCATGGTCAGTCCTTGAATAGTATTTTTGTATTGTAATAAGAATTGAATAAAATGCAAGATAAGATTTATTTAGTAATTTCAATATGTTATTTTAAATTAAAAAATATTTTTTTTCACAAATTATCCCCTTTATTATTCTATGGATTTGTGATAAAATTTATAGATATACTTTGATAGTTGACAGTATGGATTTGCGAATGAGATTAATTAGTTTGTATATTGTTTTTCTTAGTTTTTTTTGCTTAGGGTTTTCGGCTCCTGTTTCAGCTGCGGAACTGCCCAATTCTATTGCCAGCGACGGCACATTGACAACGAATGATAATTTGCCCTGGAAGATTTATGCGGATTCCCTTGTAAGCGTCAACGACGGCGTTGTGATTGAGGGGCGGGGCAATATTTTGCTGGTGCGCGGAGAAGATTATTTAAAAGCTGATTTCGCAAGACTTTATACCAATACACAGTGGATTTTACTGCAGGGCAACGTCTATGCAAAGCTTGGCGCGGATGAAGTGGAAGCCGCGGAGGCTGAATTTGATTTGACCAACAGCACAGGCTGGCTCAAGGATGCAAAGCTTTTTCTTGCCGGCCCGCACATGTATTTTAAAAGTAATGAAATTTATAAGAAGGGCGAATCTCGTTATTCTCTTGTCAAAGCAACAGCCACAACCTGTGACGGCGATGTTCCTCTTTGGAAAATTGACGCTAAAGAAGCAGATTTGGAAGTGGACAGCTATGCTCATTTTTATGATGTTGTCTTCAATGTCAAAGAGCACGGGGTACTCTATACGCCATATTTTGTAGCTCCAACCAAAACAACACGGCAAAGCGGCCTGCTTTTGCCAAACTATGGTTACAGCTCTACTCAGGGATATTATTATACACAGCCCTATTTTCATGTAATTGACCAAAGCCGGGATTTAACGGTTTACGGCACGGTGCTGACGGAAAAGGGCTTTATGCCTTCCCTTGAATACCGTTCCCACACCAAAGAAAATGAAAAAATGTGGGCAATGTTTGATTTTCTGTATGATGATACCAGAGTTATGCATGAAGGCCAGGATGAAGTGGATAAACACGACGGCAATATACGCACCAACCGGGCTCGTTATTGGCTGAGAGCCATGGGCAATGGTGATGTGTTTGAAAGTGACTGGAGATACAAATATAATTTGGATTATGTTTCAGACCAAAACTTTATTCGTGAATTTTCCAACCGTATGACGGGTTTTGATTATACCAAAGAGAAAAGTTATCACATGTTTGGGCGAAACTTTACTGAAGCTGATGAAAACAGAATTACCCAGGGGTTTGCCTATAGAAATTTTGAAAAGTTTTATCTGACAGCGGGCATGAAATATACGCAGGATCCCAGTTTTGGCAATGGAAACCAGCGCCGCAAATATGATACAACAGTACAGCATTTGCCTGAACTTGGCTTATATTGGAATAGAGACAGATTTGCAGAAAACTTGCCCATTGAATGGAATATGCAGACCAGCGCCGGCTATTATTACCGCCGTTCAGGAACAAAAGGGGCAAAAGCTGAAATTTATCCGGAACTTGTCTTTCCTGTGAGTGTGGGCTTTTTGCGCGGGGAAGTAGCAGGACGCGGACGCGGAACCATGTATACAGGGATTTCCAGCAGCAACACTTCCCTGCTGACCGATAGAGGCGAAAGACAAAGACAGGGCAGTGATACCCGTTTTATTCCTGAATTTCGCACCAGTTTCTATACCCAGGCTGAACGTGTATGGCAATTTGGAGAGAAAAACGCTCCCGTTGCCGCCAATGTGGGCGAGCGCGAGATTGTGGCATTAAAACACCGTATTCAGCCGCGTATTTCCTATGAATGGATAGATAAAGTTGACCAGGAAGACAAACCATTTTTTACGCTTGAGGATAGAATTCAGGAACAAAATAATCTTATTTTTCGCTTAGATAATATTTTGACAACAAAGTACAGTTCTACCGTTCAGCAAAAAGACGGCATTAAAAATGTGACTTCCTATCTTGATTTGATTCGCCTGCAACTGAGCACGGGCTATGATTTTAAAGAAGATAATCGTACAAAACATTCACAAGAGTATGAACGCAGACCATGGCATGATTTAAGGGCTCGGCTTGTTTTCACGCCGCGAAAATGGATAAGCTTTAATGGCGATACGTTTTATTCCTTTTATGATCATAAGCTGAACCGTGTGGATATTGGAACAACGCTTTTCCATGAAACCTATGGCTCATTTTCCACCAGTTACAGCCAGCGTGAACCCAATTATAACTATCGTAAATTTGTCGATTATGATAATATTGACGATATTATTCCCAGTCAAAGAATCAATGTAATCACCAATACTCTCCATTTTAAAGCAAGTCCGCAATTGCAGTTCTATCTTATGGACAGAATGAATTTAGATACCGGGGATAATTATGAACGGGCTCTTGGGGTGGGCTATAGACATCAATGTTTATATCTCTACACTGAATACAATAAAGACCCTATTGAAGAACGAATAAGTTTAAATATTGAATTTCTTGGCTTAGGATTTTAAGATGATAGCAAGGCTTATTTGCGGTGCGCTGCAGGGCATTGACTCCTATAAAGTGGAGCTTGAAATTGACTATACAAAGGCTGGTATGCCTGCTTTTGTGATGGTTGGGCTTGCGGAAGGCGCTGTCAAAGAAGCAAAGGAACGTGTTTTTACAGCGGTGAGAGCTTCCGGTTTTAAACTTGCGCCTGCTAAAATCACGGTCAACCTTGCGCCTGCGGACAGAAAGAAAGTGGGCACTGCCTATGATTTACCCCTTGCCATGGGGCTTTTGACGGCTTCACACAATATTCAGCCAACACTCAATCTGGAAAAAATTTTCTTTGCTGCGGAATTATCGCTGAATGGTACGCTGCGGCCGGTGACCGGTGTTTTGCCTCTTGCCCTTTTGGCGCGTTCCCTTGGCATGGATGCCATGATTGTTGCCCGTGAAAATGCCATGGAAGCAAGTATTGTGGACGGGCTGACTGTGTACGGACTGGATACTTTGACGGATGTGCTTGATTTTGTGTGCGAAAGGGCAAGTTTTACGCCTGCTGTTTATGAACACGGCATTGAGTGGCAGCATTATGATATGGATTTTTCCGAAGTCAAAGGTCAGGAAGAAGCAAAGCTTGCCCTCGAAATTGCAGCTGCCGGCGGGCATAATCTGCTCTTCATTGGTTCTCCCGGCAGCGGCAAAACCATGCTTGCCAAGCGTATTCCGACTATTTTGCCCAGTCTGACTTTTGAAGAAGCGCTTGAAGTAACCACGATTTACAGTATTTCCAATAAACTGCCTTCCAAAGGACTGATAACCACCCGTCCATTTCGTTCTCCGCATCATACTGTTTCTGAAATTGCCCTGATTGGCGGCGGAAGTTATCCCAAACCCGGGGAAGTGAGTCTTGCCCACAGAGGTGTTTTATTCTTGGATGAATTGCCGGAGTTTTCCCGCTCTTCGCTGGAAGTTTTGCGACAGCCGTTGGAAGACGGCCGTGTGACGATTTCCCGTTCTGCGCAAAGTCTGACCTATCCTGCATCCTGCATGCTGATTGCTGCTATGAACCCTTGTCCCTGCGGCTATTATGGCGATAAAAAGCATGAATGCACCTGTACAAGCCAGCAGCTCGCGCGCTACAGGGCAAAGCTTTCCGGCCCGCTGCTGGACAGGATTGACTTGCATATTGAAGTTCCTGCTGTGCAGTTTGAGGATTTTCACGGAGAATTTAAAGGTAAAGATTCTGCCACCATGAAGAAAAGGGTGGAAAGTGCCAGAGCCATTCAAGAAAAACGCTATAAAGGCACCAATTGCCGCACCAATGCAGATTTGACAGGGGCAATGCTGGAAAAACATTGCTTTTTAGAGCCCAAAGAGCGCGAATTTTTGAGCAGGGCGGTGGATAGACTGGCGCTTTCTGCTCGTTCCTTTACGCGGATTTTGCGGGTGGCGCGAACAGTGGCAGATTTAGAGGGGCAAGAAAAAATTTCAACAGCACATATTGCACTTGCCATACAGTGCCGTGCTTTAGACAGAACGAAAAATTAGGGGTGGGGTATGAATCCTTTGCGACATAAATTTTTACCTGTTTCCTTTGCAATCAGTGTGATAGGCTTATGTTTTTCTGTGTATCAAATTTTGAGTATGCTCTTTTTCGAACAGACCTGCACAGACAGCTGCAGTATTTTTGCGAATTTTACGATTATGGGCGTTTCCCTGTGGTGGTTCAGCGCATTCTTCTTTATGCTCATTTTGATATTGTCTTTGTTTGGTTTTGCGTATTTAATTCGTTTGCTGACTGCCATTGCGCTGACTGTGGATATCTGCCTGCTCTTTGTTATGCTCAATACTTCCCTGTGCGTGCTTTGTATTTGCGCGGGAATTTTAGTTGCCTGCTCCTATTATGCTGTGCGCTATGAAAACAGACGCCCCCTTGAGCCCTATCCCAAAACAGTATTGTTAAACCTTTGGAGCATTTTGTTTGTGCTCTTGCTTGGTTCCAGTATCAATGCCAATCAACAGGGTATTTCTTTTGCAAAGGTTGAAAATCCCAGCACCAATATTTTCTTTTCACCCTCTTGTCCCGCCTGTAAAAAAATTCTTATGGCTGAAGCAGAGAACAAAAATATTGCCTGGTTCCCTGTGGAAGAAAATGAAAATGATATCTGGCGTATTATGTTTATGCAGGAACGGATTAATGCCGGAGATACTGTGTATCAAGCCCTTGTAAAAGCTGAAGAAAAGAAACCGGAAGAAAAAATTGAACTTATGGATATGCTGCGCTGGAAGTATTTTGTTGTGCAGTATAAGGTTTGGAAAAATACAGCCATAGTCAGACGCAGAACCAGCGTTGTGCCCTATATTGAAGTCTTTGGCGTGCCTAAAGAATATGATAAGCCTATTAAATTGGAACAATCCGCGGTGATCCGCAGTGATGCACAAGTTGTAAATTCCCTTCTTGGCAAGGAAAATGAACTTTGCGGTGATGCAAACAAGCCTTGTGAAGAGTAAGTTCCCCCTCGCCGCTCCTGATACAGCCGTTCGACAATTCGTAAGAGTTTAAGTCGATACGGATTGTTCAGAATAGTTGAACAAAGCATATAATAACAAAACCGTTATAGACAAAGTCTATAACGGTTTTGCGTTTAGGGGGTTTGGGGGGGATAATCCCCCCCAAAGAAAAAATAAAATGATAATTATTGTTCTTCTTTTGGGCTCAGGAAAACTTCCTGTACACTGATAATGGCTTCCTGGGTGCCGAAAAGATAGATAATATCATCCTCAAAAAATTCTGTTTGGGCATTGAGTTCCGTAATATCTTCAGCTCCGCGGTGAATGGCAACCACATTGACTTTGTATTGATTGCGCAAAATTCCGTCACCAAGCTTAGTGCCAATGAGTTTTGCCCCTGCCTCAATTTTTATGCTGGCAAACTGCAGATTGGGCAGTTCGTTTTTGATTGCCTGCAAATTACTGCTGATTTCCGTTGTGCGTGCGCCGGAATACACTTCTTTACGGATTTGCTGGATGTACTGCTCGATTTGCTGCCGGGGAATAAGAAAATAATTGAGTACTTTTGCAAAAACTTCAATAGATGTTTCAAATTCCTCCGGAATAACATCGTCAGCGCCAATTTGCTTTAAATTGGCAATTTCAGACAAGAAACGAGTCCGCACCACAATATGCAAACGAGGATTATATTTTTTTGCATTGGTGATGATCGCGCGGCTGCCCATGGGGTCTGAAACCATAATTGCCAACACACGGGCTTTTTCAACTCCAAGATGTTCCAAAACAAGGGGATAGCTTGCATCACCGTGGAAAATGGGCTCAATATTCTTATAGCGTTTGACGGTATCAGGGTTCAGTTCTGAAATAGCATAGGAAATGCCGCTTTCCCTGGCAACCTTAGCGAGGCTCTTTCCGCCGATACCAAAGCCAATAATAATGATATGATCTTTAAATTCAGTATGCTTTTCAGGCAGAACATCTTCTGTTTCATTTTCATATTTTTTGAAACAACGGCGCAAAATTGCGGCGGAAAATTGAGGGGCATTATTGATAAAATACGGAGTCAGGAGCATGGTCAAAATACTTGCAGCCAGAAAAGTCTGATAACCGTCACTGTCCATAAGATGAAAAGCCACGGCATGGCCGGCAAGCACGAAAGAAAATTCCCCGATTTGGGACATGCTGAACGCGGAAATAAGGGCGGTGCGCATGGAATAGCCCGTCATTTTGATAACCGGAATAATGGTGGTAAATTTGATTACAAAAATAACCACTGCTACAAAAAGTACCATAAAAATGTGGCTGACGAAAAATTCAAGATTGAGCAGCATGCCCACAGTGATAAAGAAAATGCTGGTGAAAATTTCTTTGAAAGGTAAAACATTTTCCATAATGCTGATACTGTATTCAGATTCTGCAAGGAGCAGACCCGCAATAAAGGCACCGAGGGAAAGAGATAAACCAATGGAGGCGGTAATCAGTGCAACCAGAAAGCAGAAACCCAGCGTGGTCATGAGCATGAGCTCACGGGAACGGGTCTTGACTACTGCAAACATGAGGCGAGGCAAAACAAATTTACCAAAAAGCACAATCCCGATAATAACAAGGGAATTTTTGCCAAGAGAAATAAGGCTTTCCTGCAGGGATAATTCCAGTTTTCCGCTGAGGAGCGGGAAAAGAAGCATAATAGGCACAATGATAAGGTCTTGGAAAATCAGGATAGCAAGACAAATTCTGCCGTGAGGGGAGTCGGCCTGGGCCTTTTGCTGAAAAAGACTAAGCACAATGGCAGTGGATGAAAGGGTGACAAGACAGCCAAAGGCAACGGCATTTTGCCAGCGCACCACAAAAGAAAAAATTGCGGTAATCAGCAAAATGGTAAAGGTCATTTGGCCAAAGCCGCCAATTAAAAGCGGTCGTTTGATACGGGCTAAATCTTTAAGCGAAAGCTCCATACCAATGGTGAAGAGGAGCAGGGCAACACCAACTTCTGCCATAAGGTTGGCAGCTTCCGTATTGGAAACAAGTTTTAAGGCAGAAGGGCCGCAAATAATCCCTGCCAAGAGCAGGGCAACAATACTGGGTATTTTGAATTTTGAACAAATCAGAATAACCACAATGGAAATCATAAAAATAGCAACAAGCTCTTGCAAAAATTCAAAATGCATATATTCACCTTATGTATTGTATTCTTTATGTATTCTATAAATTTTTGGAAAAATTGCAAGGTGCAGGAAAAGAATTAAATTTGTTCTGCTTAATGAAAAAGAGCAGCCATTCACGGCTGCTCTTTATTATTTAGTTTCGATATATTTTATTTGTTTTTCTTTTCATCATTTTCATGCTTTGGGATGTAATAAAAGGTCAAAAAGCAAGAAACTGCGATAGATGCAAATGCGATCAAAAATGCTATGTTCATTTCGTTTCTCCTTCTTTTCTTTTTAATGATAATAATACAAAAGCAATAAGAAAGCAAGCTGTAAGAGCAAAACCTTTAATGTCATCTTGAAATAAGCCAACAGCAAAAGCCGCTACAGCAGAGTTAATATTGAAGTCTCGCAATCCTTTTACAATCGTGGATAAGTCTATTTTCATTATTTTGTTTTATTTCTTGTTTATTTTTATCCTCAGAAATTATGGGCAATTGCTTGAAAAAAATGTTTTTTAAACAACAAAGAGCACCTTACATATGCTTGGTGCTTTTGTATTCTGAAAATAAAAAGCATGGAAAGGGGCATAAGCCCCTTGAAATTATTTACTGTTTAATTTCACAATGCTTTTTACGGTGTCAGACATGGTTGCGCCTTTGTTTACCCATTCTTGAAGTTTTTCAAGATCAATCTTTACTTCAGCTGGGTTTTTATGAGGATTGTAGTATCCCAAAAATTCCAAAGGACGTCCGTCACGGCGTGTTTCGCTGTTGATAGCAACAACACGATAGAAAGGAAGTTTTTTGGATCCGCTGCGGGTAAGTCTGATTTTTACAGCCATTGTAATCTCCTATGTATTTGATGGATGATTTATTTTCTTTTCTTTTTCTTTTTATCTTTATCACGTTTTTTCTTGGTTGCAGAACTGTTTCTTCCGCTTCCGGGCATGCCGAAGGGGTTCATGCCGCCGCCAAAGCCGCCGAGACCGCCAAGTCCGCCCATGCCGCCAAGATTATTCATACCGCCTAATTGGTTCATATTGGGCATTGGGGGCATTTTGCCTTTGCCTCCCTTCATCATGCCTGACATCATTTTGCGCATTTGTTCAAATTGACGCAAAAGTTGGTTGACGTCCTGCACCTGTGTGCCGGAACCCTTGGCAATACGAACTTTTCGTGAAGGGTTTATAATATCAGGGTTGCGGCGTTCTTTCATGGTCATGGAATTGATAATTGCTTCTGTTTTGGCAATTTCTTTTTCATGTCCTTTCATTTCGCCCAGTTGTTTTGCAATGCCGCCAAGGCCTGGAATCATTTTCAAAATAGATTCGAAAGACCCCATGGAGCGTATCCGTTTCATTTGCGTGCGGAAGTCCTCAAGGTCAAACTTGGCTTTTTGCATTTTTTTGGCAAGCGCTTCCGCTTCTTCCTGTTCCATGGTGCTTTGTGCTTTTTCAAGAAGAGTGAGCACATCGCCCATGCCAAGAATACGGCCTGCAACACGGTCAGGGTGGAAGACTTCCATTTCGGAAAGTTTCTCGCCCATACCGACGAATTTTACAGGCGCGCCTGTCACAGATTTAATGGAAAGGGCTGCCCCGCCTCTTGCGTCACCGTCCATCTTGGTCAGTACCACACCAGTAATGCCAATTTGCCGGTTGAACGCGTCGGCAACAGTCACAGCGTCCTGCCCTGTCATGGCGTCTGCCACAAAGAGAGTTTCCTGAGGCTTTGCAATTTCTTTAATTGCGGAGAGTTCCTGCATCAGGGTATCGTCAACATGGAGGCGGCCTGCTGTGTCAAGAATAACAACAGTGCATTGTTTTTCTTTGGCATCCAAGAGAGCATTTTTTACAATATCAACAGGCTTCATGTCTGCTTTGGAATCAAAGCAGGGAATATCAAGTTGTTTAGCGAGCGTGCGGATCTGCTCAATAGCCGCGGGGCGGTATACGTCAGCAGGAACAAGGTAGGGCTTCATTTTTTGTTTACGAAGCAAAAGGGCTAACTTACCTGAGGATGTGGTTTTACCAGAACCTTGTAAGCCTGCCATTAAAATAACAGCAGGTTGCTGTCCCTGTAATTTTAGTTCCGTGCTTTCACCGCCAAGCAGACGCACAAGTTCATCATTAACAACTTTAATAACTTGCTGAGCCGGACTAACCCCTTTCATCACCAGTGTGCCAAGGGCTTTTTCTTTGACTGTGTCGGTAAATTCTTTGACAACCTTGAAGTTAACATCAGCTTCCAGAAGTGCAAGACGCACTTCTCTCATTGCTTCTTGGATGTTTTCTTCTGTGAGTTGAACACGTCCGCCCAGTGTGCGAAAAACTCCGGAAAGTCGGTCAGTTAAGCTTTCAAACATATATATTCCTATTCTTAATACCCGTAATGCGAGCAGCTAATTAGCGTTACTTGAAAACGAGTATTGAGTCAAGAAAAAAAGCAGATATTTAAAAATATTAAAGAAATTGGGATTGATAAAAGGATAAAAGAGAAAAGAACTATACACTGTGTAAAAATTGTACAGGTGATAAAAATTTTTGCATAAAAATTAGACAGAAAAGAAAGGAATAAAATATAAAAATGTTGGAATATCAATATGATATGTTCAGGTATGCTTTTTGCATTGTTAAAAGCACCTCTCTAAAATGAAGCATTACTTCCCCTTTATTAGTAATGTACTTCTTATCTCCCCTAATAAAGCCATTGTGATAGTGTATATTGCAGTGGCTTTTCTTTTTAAAAAAAACTTGTCAATCAGCAAAAGAAAGTGCAATATACAGAAAATTTTTTGGAGGGACGCTATGAGTCTTTGCCCTTGTGGTTCTCAATTAGAAGATAAAGATTGTTGTTTGCCAATTTTGGAAGGCACAAAAAAAGCTCCAACTGCTGAAGCTTTGATGCGCGCAAGATATACTGCTCATGCTTTGAAGAAATATGATTTTTTGGTTGAAAGCGCACACCCTGAATTTCGTGATGATGTCAGCCCAAAAGAAATTGAAGAATGGTCAGCTCTTATGGATTGGCAATCTCTGGAAATTCTTGAAACTAAAGACGGTCAGGAAAATGATACAACCGGTGAAGTAAGTTTTTGTGCCCATTATACTGTTAAGGATTTTCCTCAGGAACTGCGCGAAGATGCCTTTTTCCGTAAAGAAGGCGATACCTGGTATTATGTGGACGGCACTGTGTATGGAAAAGAACCGGTGCGCCGTGAAACGCCAAAAATCGGCAGAAATGATCCTTGTCCCTGCGGCAGCGGCAAAAAATATAAAAAATGCTGCGGCAGAGAGGCATAGAGATACCAGAATTGCTTTACTGCAATACAACTTGCTTAAAATAAAAATTTAGAGTATTTTTCAGGCATGGAATTGTTCCATGGGAGGTGTATATGCTTATTCGTGAATGGATGACAACATCTGTTATTTATGCAAAGGAAGATGCTTCCATGCTCAAAGTTTCAAAACTGATGCAGGAGCATAGCATTAAACGTATTCCTATTGTGGATGAAGAGATGAAACTTATTGGTATTGTTTCTGATAGAGATATTAAAGAAGCATCACCTTCAAAAGCAACAACTTTGGATATGCACGAACTTTCCTATCTTTTGTCTGAACTTAAAATCAGAGATATCATGACAAAAGAACCTGTTTCTGTCAGCCCAATGGATACCATTGAACAAGTTGCTCTCATCATGCTTGAAAAGAAATTGACGGGTCTTCCTGTTGTTGACTGGGAAAGAAAGCTTGTGGGCATGATCACAGAAGCAGATATTTTCAAAATCTTCACGGAAATTTCCGGAGTTCGCCGCGGCGGTATCCAATTTGCGCTGGAACTTTCAGAAGAGCCGGGCTCTCTGCCTCCTATTCTTGATTTAATCCGTGAAAACAGCGGGCGTCTTGTTTCTGTGCTCACCGGCGGCTATAAAGAAAACGATACCATGCGTGATGTATTCATTCGTCTTCAGCCCATGGATGAAGAAACGGAAAATAAGCTCATTGAAAAGATGAAAGCAGCCTGCAAGGTTGTGTATTGGGTAAAAGATAAAGTTCATATGGTAGAGTAATTGCTTGTAATAGTGTGAGTTTTCTTTTTTACGCATGAAAAAGCAAAAGAAAGTTTGCGAAAAACACTTTACAAAATAAATTTTTATGCATATGTTAATTTCAATATAAATCTTTCGAGTGAAAGATATGGGTCGAAAGAAAATTTGAATAATTATTGAATTGGAGCTTGCTTTTTTTTGATAATTATGGCAAAAAAATAAAAAGGATAAAATCCTGTTCGATTCAAATATTAACATTGTTTTAGTTGATGTTGACTGAAACGAAAAAACTAAATGTCCATATTGTCCAAGAGGAGGACCACACATGGCAGAAGTAACCTACAAAGGAAAATCCTTTGAAGTAGATGAAGACGGTTTCCTTCTTCGCTTCGACGACTGGTGCCCAGAATGGTTAGAGTATGTAAAAGACTCTGAAGGCATCACAGAACTCAACGAAGACCATCAAAAAATTCTTGACTTCCTTCAAGATTACTACCGCAAAAACGGTATCGCACCAATGGTTCGTATTCTTTCTAAAAACACTGGTTACAAATTGAAAGAAGTTTATGAATTATTCCCATCTGGTCCTGGTAAAGGAGCCTGCAAAATGGCTGGTCTTCCTAAACCAACTGGCTGCGTATAGTCTTTACTATTCAAATGTTTGGGCAGGAACGAAAGTTCCTGCCTTTTCTTTTTTAAATAAATATTTTTTGCTGATTAATAGTATATGTTTTGTTTTTTTTAATAGATTAATGAACAAATAAATTGTTTGAAATCGCTTGATATTTTTTAGTCGGTATCAATAAAACAATGAAAACTTGTAAGTATATTTAGTAATTATAAAGTCAGTCTAAAACAAGAACAAAGCAATAGTATATAAAAAGCCGTCCTGCGTCAGCAGTACGGCAAAAATAAACTTTATCTTATGCAAGAAACAACTTGCTGAAAAATTCGCAAAGTGTAACTTGGGACGAACTCCGGGAAATAGGATGAAATTCTCTTTCGAGAAGTGAGTCTATGGGGATTGAGGAAGAAGGATGCAAAGGGGAGAACTTTAAAGGGGCTTGCCCCTTTAAAGTTCTCCCCTTTGAAAAACGTGTTATGGGTGTAACCTTAACATATTTATAATATTCTAAAATTAGTAAATAATTTATCAAAATAATAATGGGTTGTATGTGCAAAAAGATAGTTGATTTTTAACAAAATATATTTACAAGGTAATTATAAAAAATAATAGGAGAATCCTGTGCGTGATGAGTATGATTTTTCAAATGCTGTAAAAAATCCTTATATCAATTAAAATAAAACCAATATCACCATACGGCTTGATGAAGAGGTTTTAGAATATTTTAAATCTCTTTCCAGAGAGCTGGATATACCGTATCAAACTTTGATTAATTCCTTTTTGAAGGACTGCGCAAAAAATAAAAAGCAATTGGTATGGGAAAAATAAAATCCCCCCTTTACATTTTATCATTTGTAATTATTTAACTTAATAGGATGCTGCGCGAAAATATGTTTTTAAAAATATTAAATTAAAAATATGGATTTTATTTAAAATTTTTTATATATCATACTGTTTTATTTATTAAACTTTTAATTTATATAGTTTGACAAAATTTATATTTAGCGTATCATAAAACTTCAATAATTGTATATCCATATCAAAATATGGATATTCATTTATATGTATAATGATTAAAAGCACATTATGGAGGCTTAGTATGAAATTAAAATCTTTAGTTGCTGCATTTGCATTGGTTCTCGGCATGAGCACTTCTGCATATGCTGAAGGACTTGTTCGCACCGTTGATAGCTTTGACTATCTCGTAGACTATTCTGGTTCTATGATGATGACCGAACAAGAAACAAAAATGCCAAAAATGGAAGTTGCAAAAGCTGTTTTGAATAAAATCACCAATGCAATTCCTGATCTTGGCTACAAAGCAAGCATGCACACTTTAGCTCCTGCTAAAGAAGTTGTTTCTTATGGCGATTTTGCTCCAGCAGCACTCGAAAGCGCTGTTAACGGTTTGAAGTCTGATCATAAAATTTTCGGCAGAAAGTCTGCTTTAGGTTCTGGTATCTCTGCTTTTGCTCCTCAGTACGACCAAATGGCTCGCCCAACCGCTATCATTTTGGTTAGTGATGGCCTCAACAACGCAGGTGTAGAACCAGTTAAAGCTATTGTTGACAACAATATTGGCGCTTGCTTCCATATTATTTCTTTTGCTGATTCTGCTGAAGGTCAAGCTGTTCTTGATGAAATCGCAAAAATCAACGATTGCACAGTTATGGCTAATGGCGTTGACCTTTACAAAGACGATGCTGCTTTGAAAGACTTTGTACAAAAAGTATTCTATGCTGGTCTTGATAACGACGCTCTCGTACTCCGCGGCGTAAACTTCGCATTTGATTCAGCTACCCTTACCAATGAAGCTAAAGAAATCTTGGGTGACGTTGCTGTTATCCTCAAAGACGCTTCTAATGGTGTAGCATTGCAAGGCTGGACCGACAGTGTTGGTGCTGACGCTTACAACAAAGCTTTGTCACAACGCCGTGCCGAATCTGTAAAAGCATACCTCGTTCAAGAAGGTCTTGATGCTAAAATGATCGAAGCTAAGGGTATGGGTAAATCCTTCAAATATGATAACTCCAACGCTGATGGCCGTTACTTGAACCGTCGAGTAGAAGTTGTTGTAAAATAAATAACTTACCAAATTAATTGTATTTATTGTAGTGATAAAGAAAATTAATTAAAAATTAAACAAAGGCTATTTATTATCTATTAATAAATAGCCTTTGTCCGATTAAAAGTACTGACAACGCCTTTATGAGGGTGAATCGTATTTATCGGAGTGATTATATGAAAAAAGTTCTTAGTGTTCTCGCCTTGTCTGCTTTACTCATGGCTTGTACTTCTGCAAAAGAAGAAAATGTACAAGTGAAAGAAGCAACACAAAAACCAACACTTGAAGTAAAAACGGCTGCTGACTTATCTGAGGATGAAATAACTGTTTATAAACAATTAGAAAAATTTGCCCGCAACCACGTTGTGAAATGCAATGCGCAGATTATTCCAAATAAACGTTCCCCAAAAGTAGAAAAACAAAATAACATGTATGTGGCAAGCTATGTTGAATTTGACCCGGAAAGCGTAAGTCTTGAAATTATTCCAACGCCGCACAGAAAATACAGTTATTTAGCTAAAGTTCGTTATCGTGAAGATAAATACCAATGCAGAGCAGAAAGCAAACAATCTGCATTAAAAGGTAATTTTAGTCTTGTTGGAAAGCGTTTTGTGACCGAAGTTCCAAAATACCAACAAGGTCAATGGAAATATTAAAGAAAAGGGGGTTAGCCCCTTTTTCTTTTATCAAAAAGCAAGTACAGAGAGGATAATATGCTCAGTTGTTTAGTGTCAGCTAATTGCCAGGGAGTTCCTTTAATCAAGCAATTATTGGCATTTAAACCTTTTCAGAAAAGTTATTATCCTGAATATTTTATCAATTTTAAAAAAGAAATTATCCCCTTAGAAAAACTGCAAACCTGTAATTTGCTTATTTATCAAAAGCTTGGAACGAGCTGGAATGAGATATCTGAAGAATATTTGCTTGCGCATGTCAACCCAAAAGCAAAAGTTGTGTGCATGCCCAATATTTATAATAATACCCTCTGGCCTATTTCCAAGGGAACAGGGAATTTATCCAATCCCTATGATGAGACCTATATTGATGAGCTTATGCAGCGGGGCTTATCTTTGAATGAAATCCTTTATTTAGTGAAAAAGGCAGATTTTTCAAAGCATTATGATTTGCAGTCTATGTATGAAAAATCCATGGAAATTGAACGAAACAAAGGCTATGCACGCTGCAGTGAAATTTGCGATTATATTGAAGAAAATTTTTCTAAAAGAAAACTTTTTACCACGTTTAACCACCCTTATGGATCTTTGCTCAATTTGGCGGCAAAAGTGGTTTTGGAAGAAATTGGCTACAGGAATGTTCCTGACAGTCTTATCCCCAATATAAGCTGTGATGAGGATTATTATATGCCCATCCACCATTCTGTGGCAAAATTCTTTCATTTGTCTTATATTGATGAAAACACAAAATTTCCTGTCTACGGCAATATGCTGACCTATTCTGAATATATTGCCGGCTATGTTCTCTCGCGGCAAAATAATCTGCCTTCAGCGCATTATTTTACCTGCTTAGCAGAAAGAAAGAAGTAAATATTTACGCCGTATATCTTGACTAATTTGTTTTGCTCCTTATTTATTATGTGAATAATAGATAAGGAGTTTTTTTATGTCTTCAACCTATAAATTTAAAGCTGAAACCCACAAGGTTTTAAATATTTTGACCCACTCACTGTACACCAACCGTGAGATTTTTTTACGCGAATTGCTTTCCAATGCTTCTGATGCTCTTGATAAGCTTCGTTTCAAGCAAAATAAAGGGGAAAGTGTTATTGCGCCTGAACTTCCTTTAGAAATTAAGATCTCTACAGATAAAGACGGACATATTTTGACTGTTCAGGACAGCGGTATCGGCATGACCAAGCAGGAAATGCAGGATAATCTGGGGATTATCGCTAAATCCGGTTCTGAAAAGTTCTTGAAAGATATAGGTGATACGTCCTGTGACAGCAGCAAGGTGAAAATTGATCCCTATGCTGAAGAAGAAATTGTAGAGAAAGACGGTGCAAACACTGACGCTTCTCAAATTATCGGTCGTTTTGGGATTGGTTTTTATTCAGTATTCATGGTTGCTGATAAAGTGGAAGTCTATTCTGTTCCTGCTCTTGAAAGCGAAAAGAATGAAGACGGCGCAAAAGCTCATGTTTGGACTTCCACAGGTTCAGACAGCTTTACTATTAGCCCTCTTGAAGAAGTTGCAGGTCTTTCCCGCGGCACCATGATCAAAATTTATTTGAAAGAAGATGCAAAGGAATTTGTTGAAGAATATCGTCTTGAAAATATTATCCGCCGCCATTCCAATTTCCTGCCCTTCCCAATTTTATTGAATGATAAGGTGATTAACACGATTTCCGCTCTCTGGCGTGAGCCAAAATTCAGCATTAAGAAAGAGCAATACGATGAATTTTATAAATTCCTCACCTATGATACGGCAAATCCTTTTGATGTTATCCATTTGTCTGTGGATGCGCCGGTACAGTTCAATGCTTTGCTCTTCATTCCTGAAAAGAGCGAAGACTATTTTCTGGACCAAAAAGATCAATGGGGACTGGATTTATATGTTCGCCGCGTGCTCATTGAGAAAAACAGACAGGAACTTTTGCCTAACTATTTTGCCTTTGTCAAAGGCGTTGTAGATACAGAAGATTTGCCGCTCAATATTTCCCGTGAAACTTTGCAGGAAAATATTGTGTTGAAAAAGATCAGTCAAACCATTGTGCGTCAGCTGATGAACCATTTTGAAAAAATGGCAGCAGGGGACAAAGAAAAATATAATACTTTCTGGAAAAATCATGGAAAATATTTCAAATTTGCTTTCAATGATTTTGTCTACCGCGATCGTGTTGCAAAGCTCATGCGTTTTGTTTCTTCTCAATCTGATGATCTGCTCAGCCTTGAAGAATATATCAGCCGAGCAAAAGCCGGACAAAAGGAAATTTGGTATGTCAGTGCTTCTTCCAAGGAAGCCGCAAAGCTTAATCCTCATTTGGAACGCTTTACCCGCAAAGGGCTGGAAGTTTTATATCTGCTTGAACCTGTTGAAGAAATTGCCCTTGAAAGCCTGCAAAAATTCAATGATTTTGCCTTTAAAAATATTGAAGCAGCAGATGCTCATGCGCTTGATTCTTTTGCTGATGTGGAAAAAACGGAAGAAGAACTGCCAAAGCTTTCTGAACTGGAAAAGACAGAATTTGAGCAAATGCTGGAACGCATGAAAGAAGTGCTTGGCGATAAAGTCAAGGATGTCAAAAGCACAGACAGATTGTCCGGCAGTCCGGCCTGTATGGCTTCTCAGGACGGCGTCAGCTCCACCATGGAAAAACTAATGCGCTCTTTCCAAAAGGACGACAGCATTCCGCAAAAAGTACTGGAAATCAATCCTGATCATGCGCTTATCCGTTCCTTGCTGGCTATTTATAAGGACGACAGTCGCTCAAAACTTTTTGAAGAAATGGTCTGGGGCATTTTTGATAATACCATTTTGCTGGACGGTTATATGAACGATCCGTTCCTCATGGCTCAAAGAAGCCTCAAGCTTATGGAAAAAGCCGGACAATGGTATATGGATCTGCGTTCAAAATAAATTTTTCTTTGGGGGAAATCATTTCCCCCAATCCCCCTGTTCGCAAAACCGTTATAGACGTTGTCTATAACGGTTTTGTTTAGGGATAAATTTTTTAAGTAGTTAAAAAAAAATGAGAAAATTAACATAAAAAGTTTTGTAAAGGGGTGCAGGGGAAGAAACTTTTACAGCCACCGAAGGCGACGAAGTCGTTTGCGTTTGCGAAGAATGAGCAATTACGCAAATGGACAGCAGAGATAAAGTTTTTCCCCTGCAAAAAATCTGAAAGAGGGCATAGTTGCTCTCTTTTTTTTATTTTTATTTTGTGTTAGGATGGGGACACGTTGAAATAATCCTTGCCCGGTATTGGAAAAGTGTTCAAAGACAAGGAACAACAGTGATTTTTGTTTTGGCACGTTCTTTGCTTAATAGTGTGTAAGAAATAAAATTCTTAAGTTTTTTGTCAGATTTATGACAGATGTTTTTAACGGCAAGGAGTTTGTATGCAAAATTCACTTTATACTGGATTATTTGCGTCACTGACAACAGAACATAGAATGGCTATGATCAGTAACAATATAGCCAACGTAAACACTGCTGGGTACAAAGCCGACGCATTGGCGTTCAAGGATACAATGATACATTGGGCTCATGATTTTATTCGTGAACCTCTGGAAAATTTACGTTCTGAGCCATTATTTCCAGAACAGTGCCTGAGAGCAAGAACTCGTATTGCCACTAAGCAAACAGATTTTTCACAAGGCAGTATGCAGTTTACAGGCAATCAGCTGGATATTGCCATAGTGGGTGATGGTTTTTACCGTGTGCAAACTCCCAATGGAGAATATTTGACACGTTCCAGCGCGTTCACAAAAGGGCCTGACGGCACAATTATGACCAAACAGGGCTATCCTGTGCAGGGCACAGGCGGAAATATTGTTATTCCGCCCAATACACGTAATGTGCATGTTTCTCCTGACGGTGCTGTGTACGCGGACGGCAACCAAATTGGCCAGCTGGCAGTGGTAAGTGTGGATGAACCGCAGCTGCTTCGCAAAGTGGGAAACAACCTGTATCACGTGCCCGAAGATCTTGATCTTGAGATTGGCAATGCTCTTGCGGGGCAGACCATGGTCAGCCAGGGCTACACGGAAGCCGCCAATGTCAATGTGGTAACCGAAATGGTTAATATGATTGAAGTACAAAGAATGTTTGAAGCTCAACAAAAAGTAATGACCACAGCTAATGATGTGGACAAACAAGTAATTACAACAGTTGGTAAGCCTCGGTAAGAGATAAAGTGAGGATAGCGATATGATGCGTTCATTATGGTCAGCTGCATCCGGTATGCATGCACAGCAAACAAATATTGATGTTATTTCAAACAACCTGGCTAACGTAAACACAGCCGGTTTCAAAAAGAGCAGAGCAGAATTTGAAGATTTGATGTATCAAACCATGCGTATTGCAGGTTCTCGCGGCCCCAATGATCAGCAAGTGCCTGTAGGCATTCAAGTTGGCTTGGGCGTGCGTACTGTTTCTGTGCATAAATTCTTCACAGAAGGCAACTTGCAAAATACAGATAACTCCCTTGACCTCGCCATTGAAGGTGATGGATTTTTCCAGGTTCAAGTGGGAGATGAATTGATGTATACCCGCGCAGGGGCTTTCAAACTCAATTCTGATGGTGTTATTGTAACGGCAAACGGCTATGTTTTGCAGCCGGAATTTACTGTTCCTTCTGACACTCGCTCCATTGCGGTTTCTGAAGACGGTGAAATTGTTTGTCTTGACGGTCAGTCCAATATTATTGCCAGCGGCGATATTCCTCTCTATACCTTTGTGAACAATGCAGGTTTGGATGCACGCGGCAGAAACCTTTATATGCCGACAGAAGCTTCCGGTGATCCTATTCAAGGCGTGCCGGGGGAAGATAATGTGGGTACCATTGCTCAGGGCTTTCTTGAAATGTCCAACGTTGAAGTTGTTGAAGAAATGGTTAATATGATTGTTGGACAGCGTGCCTATGAAATGAACTCAAAAGCAATTCAAACCTCTGACTCCATGCTCCAGACAGCAATTAACGTAAAGCGTCAATAAGAGCATAATATAAAATAATAAGGGGAAAATCATGCTAAGCGGAATTGGGCTGCAAAGTCGTGAAAAATCATACAGTCACAAAATTGACATATGCTTTTTCTGGCTGATTTTCTCCTTATTTGCTTTGTGTTTGGCAAGTCCTTCCTATGCGGTGCAAGCTTACAGTTCTGTTCAAAGCGTGCAGACACAACGCCAGAAAGAGTCTTTAGGCAAGGATGTTTGGCGATTGAAAATTTATGAAGCCGCTATTGTGCGCGGTGATAAAGTTTTGCTCGGTGAAATTGCTGAACCTCTTGGCGCGATCAGCCCGGAAAAATGGCATGAGCTTGCGAAAAAGGAATTGTGGGACAGTCCGCCTGTTCTTGGCAAAGCCTATAAAATCAGTAAAGCAAATTTGAAAAACGCGCTGCAGTCTGCCCTTGGCATGTATGCAGATTCCTGCTTGCTGCCTAATTCCCTTGTTTTGCAAAAGGGCGGGGAAATTGTGCGCGAAGATAAACTGCGTCAAATGGCAGTTCAATATTTGACGCCGCAAATGAATAAGCTTGCCGGCAGAAGTGAGCTTACGGATTTTCGCCTGCCTCCTTATATTTTTGTCAGCAGCCGTTCACAAGAACTTGTTCTTGAAAAAACTGTGGTTGAACCCGGACGCATAGCGCTTCGCTTTGCCATTCAGGAAATAGACGGCAAAGTGCTGCAGCGCTTTACAGGCACGGCATTTTTAAATGTTTGGGCGGATACGCCTGTAACAGCAAAACCGCTGGCAAAGGGTGATACTCTTTATCAGCAGGATATTGCCTATAAAAGCGTGAATTTAGCCTATGAACGGGCAGATCTGTGGGACGGCAAAGGCGGCCCCTGGCAGGTGATACGTCCAATGGGTGCCGGCGAACCTATCAGCACAACGGATTTAAAGCCTTTATCTGCAATCAAAAAAGGCGATAAAGTGACTCTCGTGTATAAGAAAAGCGGCATACATCTTTCTGTGCTCGTGGAAGCCATGGAAGACGGTGCCCTTGGCGATACCATTCTAGTGCGCAATCTTGATTCAAAAAAACAAATTTATGGAAAAGTGCAAGATCAAAATACACTTCTTGCAAAGTAGGATAGTATGAAAAAATATATTTTTGTGGCAGTGCTTGGCATAGCATGTATAACAGGTTGTACAGCTTCAAAAGAGGCTCCCAGAATTACCGAGCCCGTTTATCAGCCTTCAAACTATCAAGAGCCTGTGCAGACGTATAATCCGGGAAGTCTCTATAATCCTAATCAATACCGTTCCATTTATGAGGACGGAAGAGCAAGACGTGTAGGCGATATCGTGACCATCAATGTTGTGGAAAGACAGGCTGGTACACAGGAAGTCACGACCGACGCCACCAGAACCAACAGAACCTCAGCAACCTTTAATGCCTTGGGAAAACGTTCAAGCCTTTTTGGTATTCCTATTGGTGCGCAAATGCCGCTCTTTAGCGGAGAAAGCGACAGTGATTTTCAGGGCGATGCTGAAACCACAAGAAATAACTCCATTACGGCAACCCTTGCGGCACGGGTAATCAATGTTCTTCCTGATGGAAACATGCAGATCGAAGCAGTGCGCGAAGTCACCCTCAATAATGAAACACAGTACATGGTGGTAACCGGTATTATCCGCGCCCGCGATATTTCTGCCAATAATACCATTGCTTCAACACAAATCGCCAATGCTAAAATCGAATACTATGGCCAAGGCGTCTTGAGTCAAAAGAATAAGCCCGGCTGGCTGACCCGTTTCCTTGAAATGATTTCACCATTCTAGTTTTGCCAACTTTTATTTTCAAGGAGAAAACTTTTCTAAAAGTTTTCTCCTTGATCTCTTTCAAAACTTTTTAATATTTTAAACGTCAATCACTGAAATGATTGACGTTTTTTTTGTGGCAATGGCTTTTTATAAGGTAAAAGTATTTATTTCAGATAAACAATTGCTTCAATTTCGCAAAGTAAATCAGGCAGAGGCAGTTGTTTGGCTGCTACACAGATTCTGGCAGGCGCATTGGTAACGTTCTTTTACTGTGAAATTATCTCCCCATATGGCATATTGTAAGGCGCCATATAAGTTTCAAGAATACTATACAATTCATTTTCTTTGCGCGGCACTGCTGAAATTTTGCAGAAATTATCATAGAGACAAGTTAACTTTACAGAATTATTTTTATATGCACACTGCCCTAAACATTGTATAGAAGTACTAAGCATATCAATCCGCAAGTGTTTGGTATACTTTTGAGGAGTCAGTATTGTTGAGTGTGCCGCCCCATTTTACTGTGTCAAAAAGTTTGAGAAAATCATTTTCCATATTTTGATATTTAATTTCATTATAGCAAAGGGTGCGCAAGAGCTTTTATTTTATACCCTTGCACACCCTTTCGTTATAGAAGGATTTTATCCTTATTATTTTACAAAAAGCATATGCTGATAGCTTGGGAATGGCCACAAGTCTTCGGCAACCATAACTTCCAGAGTATCCACAATATTGCGCAGTGCTTCGATTGCAGGCACGATTTTGTGCAGGCAGTGTTCAGCTTCTGTGATTTGGATATTGGAAGCAAGTCCCGGATTTTTCGCAGCATTGGCATGGTCTTTTTCGTCAACCGGGTCAATGCTTACTTGTGTTTGCAGTTCACGAATTGCGTTATCCAGTTTGATAATCAGTTCGCTGACTTCTTTCAGCAATTTGTTGGAATTTTCCACGCCAAGGCTTTCAAGAACCTTGAAGTTTTTGGCAAGTTCAGTTTGATAGCGGAGCACAGCAGGGTAAATATTGGTGCGAGCCATTCTAATCGCCAGCTTTGCTTCTGTGTGGGTGGTTTTGATATATTGCTCAAAATACACTTCCTGACGGGAGCGAAGTTCTTCACGGCAAAGCACATTGTAGCGGGTGCAAAGGTCAATAACTTCCGGATAGGTAAAGGCAGGAAGGGCATCCGGAGTATAGGGGTGGATAGGCAGTTTGCGGCGTTCTGCTTCCTTGTGCCATACTTCAGAATAGCCGTCACCATTGAAGAGAACAGCACTGTGTTCTTCCACAATATAGGCAACGAGTTTTTGTACAGCTGCACCCAAATTGTTGTTTTTCTGCAATTCACGTTCAAGGAATGTTGCAGAAAAATCAAGACTTTCTGCCACCATGGTGTTGAGGGCAACAATGGATCCCGCCGGGTTTTGGGATGAGCCTACAGCACGGAACTCAAAGCGGTTTCCTACAAAGGCAAAAGGACTTGTCCGGTTTCTGTCGCCGGGATCTGCCGGAATGGGAGGAAGAATATCAATACCGATATTCATCATGCGTTTTTTGCGGCTGCCCTTGACTTTGCCGATTCTGAACTGGTCGAGCACTTCCTGAAGTTGGTCGCCAAGGAAAAGAGACATAATAGCCGGCGGAGCTTCATGGGCGCCCAGACGGAAGTCGTTGGAAGCGGAGGCAACAGTTGCACGCAGGAATGCGCCGTATTTATGCATAGCACGAATCACAGAGCAAAGAAAAACTAGGAATTGCGCGTTTTCGTGGGGAGTTTCACCGGGGTCAAAGAGGTTGCCCACTTCTTTGTTGCCAATGGAGTAGTTGACGTGCTTACCGGAGCCGTTGACGCCCTGGAAAGGTTTTTCATGGAGAATGCAGACAAGATTATGTTTTCTTGCCACGCGGCGAAGAACAGTCATAATCAGCTGGTTGTGGTCAGTGGCAAGGTTTGCGTCTTCGTAAATTGGCGCAATTTCGTATTGGCTGGGCGCAACTTCATTGTGACGGGTTTTGACCGGAATGCCGAGTTTATAGAGCTCTTCTTCCACTTCAATCATGAAAGCAAAAACACGTTCAGGAATAACGCCGAAATATTGGTCTTCAAATTCCTGACCTTTTGGTGGTTTTGCGCCAAAGAGGGTACGTCCGGCAATGAGCAGGTCAGGGCGTTTCATTACATAGTCACGGTCAACAAGGAAATATTCCTGTTCCAGACCGCCGTTGGCAGCGATAGGCAAATTGGTTTCCACGCCAAAGAGTTTGAGTACGCGTTTTGCCTGTTTGCTGACTGCCTGATTGGAACGCAGAAGAGGGGTTTTCTTGTCAAGAGCTAAGCCCGTCCAGGAGAGGAAGAGCGTAGGAATACAAAGAACCATGCCCCCTGCATTTTCAATCACATAGGCTGGGCTGGTGATATCCCAGGCAGTGTAGCCGCGGGCTTCAAAGGTGGAACGAAGTCCGCCGGAAGGGAGGCTGGAGCCGTCCGCTTCACCCTGAACAAGGTTGCTGCCGCTGAATTCTGCAATAGCGCCGCCGTTGCCGTCAGGGGTGAGGAAGCTATCGTGTTTTTCTGCACTGTTGTCAGTCAGAGGATAGAAAACGTGGGTATAGTGGGTTGCTCCTTTGCTGACTGCCCAGTCCTTGATGGCAGAAGCAACAACATCTGCAATGGCAGGGTCAAGCTGTTCACCTTTTTCAATAGTTTGCTTCAAGGATTTATACACATTCTTGGGCAGGTGCTGACGCATTGCCTTATCATTAAAAACATTTTCTCCATAATATTCAATGGGGAGTGCTTTCTTTTCACAGGTGTGACAGGACATGATAGCTCCTTTTTATATTTTGGGTTATTTGGATATACGACGGTATTGACCGCCCACAGCGTAAAACGTGTCTTCCACCGTAAACATGGCGTGGGGGTCGTGCCTGAAAACAAGTTCTTCAAGAGACTTGATTGCAGTCTTTGTGGTAATGGTAATAACAATTTCCTTTGCTTCGTGGGTATAACCGCCATAGGCAGGAAGCAGCGTTGTGCGTCCGCCTGTCTTGGTGATTTCCTGACAAAGTTCTTGTCCTTTATTGGTAATAATAACAACCATTTTGCGCTGATTGAACATAGCAACAACATAGTTGGTTACTTGGCCGACAATGAAAATTTGAATAAAGGAAATAATAATTAAATCCGGGGTAATGCTGAAGGCTGACGCCATAAAGATAACACAGTTGAACACAAAGGAGAAACTGCCGAACTGCACGCCCCATTTTTGGTTGAGGTAGGCGGCAATAAAGTCCAGACCGCCGCTTGAGCCCTTGGTTTTGAGCATAACACCGCAGCCAACGCCATACAGCACGCCGGATAAAATGCAGGCATAGAGGGGATCTTGAATAGGAACTGTTATTCCTTCCAAAACAATGCCCCAGGCAGACATGGCAAAGGTGCCGTAGGTGGTGTAAATAACAAAAGCGCGGCTGATATTGAACCAGCTAAAGAGCATGAGCGGTATATTGAAAAGCAGGTTCCAAGTGGTGGCAGTGATAAAATTACCGAAAATATACGTACATAAAAGGCTGACCCCCATAACGCCGCCGGTCAGAAAGCCGTGGGGTGCAGCAACGTTTTGTACGGCAAAGGTCACAAAGCCGGCTCCAATCGTCAGCAGAAATAAGTTCCATAAAGTATAATCGTATAAACGGCGTTTCATTCCTATATTACCAGCCTTGTTTTCCAATCAAATCAACGAAAGTCGTTGTGCCGAGGTTTTCTTCACGATATGTATTGCCTATTTTGAAAACCCGAATTAAATTTTGCGCCATTTTCTCCCTGCCCACAGGAATCAGCATAATGCCGTTATCAGTCATTTGAGCTTTCAGGGCTTCGGGAATACTGGGGCCGCCCGCAGCCACAATAATTCTGTCGTAAGGAGCAAAAAGATCCAAGCCCAGTGTTCCGTCAGAAAGAAAGAGCTGCATATCATAATAGCCAAGTTTTGTAGTGAGCAGGGACTTGGTATTTGTGTAGAGTTCTTTGATCCGTTCCACAGAAAAAACTTTCAGTCCCATTTCACGGAGCACTGCTGCCTGATAGCCGCTTCCTGTTCCAATTTCCAGCACTTTCATACCTCTTTCAGCCATGAGCATTTGACACATGAGCGCAACCGTATAGGGCTGTGAAATGGTTTGTCCGCAGGTAATGGGCAGGGGTCTGTCGTCGTAAGCCGTGGGGTACAGCGCTTCGTTCACAAAGAGATGGCGAGGCACAGCTGCCATGGCTCGCAAAACATTTTCATCATTGATACCGCGGGCAATGAGCTGTTCTTTGACCATGCGTTTACGGGAATAGGCATATATATCGGCCTGCTCATTTGGTTTTGCGGGATTGGCAGCACTCGCAAAAGGGGAACTCTTTTGTGTTCTGTGCATAAGCTCCGCAGGCGTAATCAAATGGCGGATAATTTCTTGTCTTTGGGAATAGTCGGGATCGTTTTTAGAAAACTTCGCGTTCAAACGGATAACCCGTTCTGTGGGCATGCCTAAGGGTTCGTAGGCTAAGCCTTCAATTTTATAAGAAATATTTGATTCTTCTGTGCTCTTGTTATTTGACATGCTCATCCCTTATTGCTTTACCAGTATAATAAATGAGGGCTGGCTAGTCAAAGTATTTCTTAGACTTGGAGTATTTTTTCAAGGTCGGATAAAACGCTTTGTTTGAGTGCATTAAATTGTTCTTCTGTTTTGGCTTCAAAGCGGAGGGTAATTTGTTCGCTGGTTTGGGATGCACGGACCAGGAACCAGGAATCAGCAAAAACACAGCGTATGCCGTCAATACAAATACATTCTGCAACAGACTGATATTTTTGTTTAAAATGCTGAATAAGATGTTTATTGATATGTTTTTTCTGTTCTTTTGTGCAGGGTATGGCAATTTCTTCAGTGGTAAACATATGTTCCCAGTTGGGAAGAGCAGTTAAATCCAGATGATTCTTTTCCAAGAGGTCAATAACGCGCAGAGCTGTTAAAATTCCGTCGTCGGTTTTATACCAGTTTTCACTGTGGAAGAAATGTCCGGAAAGTTCGCCCCCAAAGTCTGCATTGGTATGCAGCATATTTCTTTTCAGCATGGAGTGCCCTGTGGGGGTAAGTTGATAGTTTGAACCCAGACTTTGTATTTCTTTGATAAGTTCCTGAGAGCATTTGACGTCCAGCAAAAAGAGCGCATTGGGCTTTCTTGTACTGATTTCATTGATAAAAATGCTCATCAGTTGGTCACTTTTCAAAATGCGGGCATTTTTATCCACCAGTACAACCCGATCTCCGTCTCCGTCAAGGGCAATGCCGTATTTTGCCTTGTGTTCCAAAATTGCCTTGCACAAAGCCTGCAAATTCTTTCTCTTGGTGGGGTCAGGGGCATGGTTGGGAAAATCTTCCTGTTCATCACAGAAAAGTTCTATCACCTTAGCGCCGGTTTTCCTGAACAGGTCAGCACAGACTTTTCCTGCCGCACCGTTTGCTCCGTCTACAATCACAGAACAGGAAAGCTGCGAAATAGTTTCCAGCACTTTTTCGGAGTAACTTGGAATGCAATCATAAACGCCAATAAAGCCCTTTGAGGGATTTTCCTGTTCCAGCTGTGCCAAATATTCTTTTGCCGTCAATTTCTTTTCATGCAGAAAAGCAAAGAAATCCCGCATGTGCTGATAGAGTTTTTGGATATCTTTTCCGGAAAGGCTTGTTTTCTTATTCCAAAGTTTAAAGCCTGTAAATTCAGCCGGATTGTGGCTTGCGGTGACTTCAATGCCGGCAAAAATACCAAGGTGGTGCACGCTGAAATACAGGCAGGGCGTAGGCACAAGCCCAAGGCTTACAACATGCAGATTTTTAGTTGAAAACACTTTGGCTAACATGTTGTGATAGTGGGCAGAATTTCTTCTTGTATCATAGCCAATGAGAATGCGGCTGTGACCTTCGCCCGCATAGAAGTCCGCCAGTACAAAGCCAAGGGCATAGACAAATTCATCATTGATTTCCGTATCTATTATTCCTCTAATGTCGTATTCTCTAAAGATATGTTCAAGTGTTTCTATCTGCATAATTTTCTTTACTCTTTCGCTAATTATAGATACAAAGAAGAACGTTTTGAAAAATTCGTTTTTTAGTATAAAAGAAATTGAAAATTTTACAAGCAGGCGATTATGATTGAAAATATCCTTTTTTGCTTTGGTTTTGTCCTGCAAATTCTTGCCTGGATTTTAGCCGGGGGAAAATTTGGTCTTCGCCCTTCCGGAAAGGACGACAGAGGTGAACAAGCGGCGCGCAAAATTCTTTCTGCAAAGTATAATACCTTTTTCCTGCGGCGTTTCTTGCTGTGTATTGGGGCGTGTGTTTTTGCCGTCAGTGCGTATTTGCAGCATGATTATGTTTTGTTTGCGGCGCAAATTGTGCTCTTTGTAATTTTGTGGTTCAGGATTTCCCTTTCTCGCGGGTATGAAGAACGTGAGCAGGAACAGCGTGAAGAATAGAAAACTTTTGAAGCAGGCACGAATATTTTTTCTTCCTTTTATTAAGGCAAGTTCTTTGCTTGTTTTCCTGATCTGTCTGTATTTTCTTTTTCAGCATGTGGAAGTTGATGTTGCTTCATTCAGGAGGTTGACTGAACAATATATTGAGCAGCTCGGCATTGTGGGGATTTTTTGCTTTTTGCTGTTTTGTGCCCTTGGAACCTTTTTCTTTGTGCCCAGACAGATGCTCAGTCTTGTGGCTGGATATTTTTATGGCGTGCCTATAGCTGCTTGTATTGTTTCCTGCGGGGCAGGGCTTGGCTGTCTCTTTTCCATGGGCTATGGAAATTTTTTGGCGAAAAAATTTTTTCAAAAGAAAATGCGCAAGCGCATTAAATGTCTTGAAAATATTTTTACCAAATCCACTTTTGGCATTGCTCTGGGGATACGGATTATGCCCATTGGCTGCAATACCTTGCTCAATATGCTGGTGGGCGCAACCAAAATCCCTTTTTGGAAGTTTTGGGCTGGATCTGCCCTTGGTTATATTCCGCAAAATATTATTTTTGCACTTTTAGGCAGTGCGGGAAAAACAGAAAATGGCTTGACAGTACTTCTCAGTGTTTTAATGTATGGTTCTTTGCTGGTGGTGGGATTTTTGATTGTGAAGAAAAATTTGCCACAGCATATCACCTTGAAATATTTATATAATGGTATTGTAAAGGGCGAAGTATAGATGTTTACTTCTATTTATGTGCTTGTTGCAGGTATTCCTCTTGGATTTTTGCTTCGAAAATCAAGGCGTGCAGTGGTTTGGACAGATAAATTACTAACGCTTTCTGTATGGATTTTATTGTTTTTGCTGGGCATTGGGCTGGGCGTTGATAAAAATCTCATGGCAGAAATCAAAAATCTGGGAGTGCAGGCTTTTTGTATTACCTTTTTTGCGGTGCTGGGTTCGCTCATTTTTGCCTGGATGGTGGCAAAATGCTGGTATCAGGAAGCTCTCAGTCCGCAAAAGAATACTGTCAGCCACAAAAATGATGCTGAAATTGCCGACAGCAAATGGACAGCGATTAAAAGCTCCTGTATTGTTTTATGTTTTTTCCTCAGCGGAATCTGTCTTGGTTATTTCCATGTGCTTCCTGCTGAAATAAGCAGCGGCTTTTATGCCTTGTGGACGCTGTATATTTTGCTCTTTTTAGCCGGCATGAGCGTGGGCTTTGATCTGCATGCCTTTAAAATTATTCAGGAACTGAAAGGCACTATTTTGATTATCCCCCTTGCCACGGTGCTGGGCACGGTTTTAGGATCCATGCTGGCAAGTTTGCTGGTGCCGAATCTGGCTTTGCTTGACGCTGTGGCTGTGGGCGTTGGGCTTGGCTATTACAGTTTATCCTCCACCATTATTTCTCAGGAAGTGAGTCCCGCACTTGGGTCTGTGGCGCTTTTATCCAATATTATGCGCGAAGTTGCATGCCTAGTGTTTACGCCGATTATGCTGCGTTTTTTTGGTTTGCTGGGCCCTCTTTTTGCCGGCGGGGCAACCTCCAACGATAGTTCCCTGCCCATTATTGCAAAATTCTGCGGAGAGCGTTATGCTATTATTGCAATTTTTACAGGAGTGGTTTTGACGCTGGCAGTTCCTTTTCTTGTTCCTTTTGTCTTATATTTACGTTCCTTATAAGAGGTTTTTATGTCTAAAATAAAAGAAGAAATCCTTTTTCCAAAAACGCGCGCTCAGCTCACACGGCGGGATTTACTCATCTATGAAGACAGGTTGTGCAATGATTTGCGCTCCTTCATTGAGTTTGGCAGCCATGCGCTCTATTTCCCCGTGGCTGATGAGCTCAAAGCCTATGAATATATTCCTGAGGAAAAAAAGCTTCTTTTGCCTCTTCGTTATCAGGATTTTTTGCTGGGAATTTTACTGCTGAAAGATGTCAAAAATAGTCAGGAATCTTTTTCTTCATTGCCTTCTGTGATCAGACTTTGTCTTGAAAAAATCCATTTATACAAAAAAGAACGGCTGGATGAAAAGAGCGGACTTTTGCGGCCTCGTGTGTTTATGGAAAAATTGAAAAAAGATGTACAAAGCATCAATGCCTATTTTCAAAGCACCATGCAGCACGATATGCAAAAACAGGAAAATGAATTTCCGCTTACCAGTGTGACCAATCTTTCTTCAACAAATTTTTCTGCTGATTTTCCAGCAAATGAACAGGAATTTTCCGGTTTTACCCGCCAAAGTACCATTGGACTCATGGTTTTGCCCATTATTGGCATAAATCAGGTGCGCTCAGTTATGGGCTATCACAGTGCAGAATTGTATTATTCTGTGCTGGCGGAAAAGATTCGGGCAAGCATTCCCAGTGATGCCTATTGCACGCTTCTGGATGAAGATAATTTCGCGGTGTTATTTCCGGGGGCAAGCCGAAAAATGATGGATAATCTTGCCCACGACTGTCTTGCCATTGAAGAATATGTGCCTTTTGATATCAATAAGCGTCCCTATCTGAAGGAGAAAAATGCCAAATTGTCTTTTTGCGCAGGCTATGCGCTTTTTCCGCAGGATTGGGACGGATCCGCTGATTCCAGAGCTGTGGAGGAAGTGCCACACCTTTTAGTGCATAAGGCAAAAATTACGGCAAAACGCTTGCAGGAAGCACGGGAAAAGCAAACAGCCCTTGCCGGCATGCAAAGTCTCGCTTATCGGCAAATTATTTTGCATGGCGGATCTGTCACAGCCATACTTCCCTATGCGCAAATTCAAGTGGATTTGGGACGTGAAAGCGGCGCTTATGAGGGCATGTGCTTTAGTGTTGGGGAAAGTTTGGAAGCGCGCAAAGGCGAAATTATTTTGCGCAAAGTGTATAAGGATTCTGCTGAGGCAGAGGTTCTTTTGCTGGAAGACCCTACTATCAATATCAGTGTGGGAGACAGACTTTTTTATATTGCGGAGCGTTCTTTTGCCACCATGGATATTGATAAGAAAACTCGCTGTTATGCCTACAGTGATTTTGTGAATGTGGTCAATGATGATATAGCCAGAGAGCAAAATCCTGTCTTTAGTTTGGCGCTGCTCTTTCTGCAGTGGAACGAAATGCCCGAGGAAGCCCTTGGCAAAGAGCATGAAAGCCAGATGAAAAGCATTGTGCAGACCTTTGCTCTCTATCTGCAAAAGCATGGTTTGAAAAAGAATATCTATACGGAAGTGCCCAAGTTTGGCTTTTTGAGCTTTAATAGCATTTTAGTCTATCATAAAAATATTCAGGCAGAGGCGCTGCAGGCTCTCTATAAAGACGCGCTGCAATATATCAAAAAGAAATTCAATATGCGCGGAGCAGTTGGTTTATGCTCCTACCCCTATTTGAAATACAGCCCCGCGGAAATGTGGGAGAGCGTGAGAAAGGCTCTCAATTACGCGCTGTTATTGCCTGAACCCCATATTGGTATTTTGGATAGTTTGGCAATCAATATCAGTGCGGATAAGAAATTCAGTCTGGGTGATACCTTTGGGGCTGTGGAAGAATATCGTATGGCACTTTTGGCGGATTCTGACAATATTTTGGCCTGGAACTCCCTCGGGGTTTGCCTTGCGGATTTAGGGCGGCATGCGGAAGCAAAAAATGCTTTTGAAATTGCCTACAGCAAAAATAATAAAGATTTTACAACCTGTTATAATCTTGGTACAACCTGCCTTGCTTTGGAAGACAAGAAAACAGCAAAGGAATTTTTCCTTGCCAGCCTTGCCCTAAAGCCTGACCACCTCTACGCCAGGATACGCCTCGGCGAAATTGCGGAAAAGGAAAAAGATTTGGAAGCCGCGCGCGAGCAATATGAACTTGCCATGCAGGTTGACCCTGAAAGTTCCGTGCCCTATCGTTGTCTTGCCAAGATTTTCTTACAGGAAGGGGATTTTGATAAAGCCCGTGAATATCTGCAAAAAGCTTTGCATAAGAACAGTGAGGATGCGGTCAGTCTGCAGCTTTTGGCAGGCTTGTATCTGGACAGCCATGAAGATGCGCAGCTGGCTGAAATGCTTGCACGGCAAAGCATTGCGCTTTTGCCTTTCAGACGCGTGGCATGGGCGGAACTGGCACGGGCTCTTGAAATGCAGGGAAAAACAAATGAGGCGATGGAAATTCGCCAGAGCAGTATGAGGTTTTGATTTGACAAAAGAAGAACGCAAAGAGCTTGCCCAAAAAATTATGGAAGAAGAAGCCAAGGGCATGAGCTATGAAATGGAATTTTTAGGTGAATGTGTCCTGACAGAAGTGCTTCGTCTGCAAAGTGAGGGGGAAACAGCAGAGGCAAAGGCTTTTGAAGTTTTTCTGCCCATTGATGAAGTATTTTTGTCCTCAATAGTCCCTATGGTAGGGCAGGATGAATTTGAAAAAATGCTGGCTATCTATAAAGAAGAAAAAAGAAAACAGCGCCTTGCTTATTTAGAAGAATAGAGCCAATTTTTTCTCTCTTTTGCCAAGTATTTTTTGCTTTTGCCTGTTTTGTTTTCCGATATGAAAACTTGACCAACGCGGGATTGAAAGATATACATAGAAAAAAATGTCTTGTATGGAGGTACGCATGTTTGGAATTGGTACGCAGGAACTTTTGATTATTTTTATTTTGATTTTTGTCATTTTTGGTGCAAAACGCCTCCCAGCCTTAGGAAGCGGACTTGGCAAGGCTATCCGCAATTTTAAACAAGGTGTTTCTGAACCTGATGAAATCGATATTACTCCTGGTAAAGAAATGAAAAATGAAGAAACCAAAACTGAAAATAAAGAAGGCTAATTATGCAAATTGTTGAACAAATTTCTGTATTTCTTGAAAATAAAGCCGGCCGCTTGATGGAAGTGACCAAAACTCTTTCTGAAGCCAAAGTGAATATCCGCGCTTTATCTTTAGCCGATACCTCTGATTTTGGAATTTTGCGCCTTATTGTTGATGATATTGAAAAGGCACAAAGCGTGCTCAAAGACAAAGGTTTTACCATTGGCAAAACAGGCGTTGTTGCTGTAGAAGTGGGCGATCATCCCGGCGGCTTGCAGGCTATTTTGGAAGTTTTTGAAGGCGCAGGCGTCAATGTGGAATATATGTACGCTTTTGTGCAGAAAAACAGCGAAAATGCAACCCTTATTTTCCGTTTGGACAGAACAGAATCTGCCCTTGAAGCCCTGAAAGAACATAATATCAAAGTTCTGCCCGTGGAAAAAGTTTGCGGTGCAAACTAAGAGAACAAAATAACGAAGAGAATAATAAAAAAGCAATGCCCGAGCATTGCTTTTTTATATTGTTTTGTGTTTATTTCTTGACTTTAATTGTTGCGGCATAAGCGCTGTTGGCGAGGCCGAGGAGTGCAGATAAAACAAACAAGGTTTCAATGCCAAGAACTTTCCATACCCAGCCGCCAAAAAGGGCAATCAGGACGCTGATCAGGTGATTAACTGAAAGACCAGTGGAAAGCGTTGCCCGTACTTCGTCAGTGTTTTCAGATAAATCCTGCACATATACAGCAGTAGCCATGGAAGCCAGAGAGATAACAGAATCCAGGACATAGTTCACGCAGCAAATAATAAAAGCAATCTGCATAGGGAAAATGTGGTGGGCAAAGCCATAGAAAAAGCACACAATTACCAAAATCAAGGTATCGGCAATCATCACGGTTTTATAGCCGATGCGGTCAATGATTTTTCCAACGACAGGCGAAGCAAAGAAACAGCAAACAGCAGAAACTGCAAACAATAAACTCATAACCATGGCGTTTGCATCATAAAATAAAACCAGCACATAGGGGCCAAAGGTTAAGAATATTTGTTTTCTTGCGCCATAAAATACTTCCAGCATATAAAATTTATTGTATTTTTTACGAAAATAAAATCTGCGTTTTGTTTCATCCGTTGCACTGTGCCCTGTCATTTGCAGTGAGGAGGCAACCCCTAAAAGCATAACAAGAGCCGTTCCCCAAAAAACTGCACTGAATAATTGCCCGGTGCTCGCAAAAATAGAAAAGACAATAATAATTACCGCAAAACCTGCAAGATTGCCGATTTGAAAGGTAGAATTTTGCAGTCCCAGTGCCTCGCCGCCATGATCCTTTTTCGCGTATTCCAGGCAAAGGGTGTTTCGCATGCCTATCAGCATGTGTTCACCAAGAGAGAAAACAAACATGGCAAGTATAACCAAAGCAATTGAAGGGGGAACAATGGCGTGCATACACATGCCTATCAGCATGATAATTGCGCCGATTTTGTATATTTTTTCAGCAGAAAACATGTAGAGGACAGCAAGAATAAAAATAAACATCAGGCCGGGGAGTTCGCGGAAAAATTCAGACACGCCCTTGTCAAATTCCGTCATTGCCACAATTTCTGCCAGATAGTTATCAAGAATGCCCTTATACAAACCACAGGCAATACCAAAAATAAGCATAGACAGGAAAAAAGGTTTGTATTTGGCGTCAGGCTTGAAAATATTTTGAAATTTACTCATAGTATTTGTCTTTTAAAGAGATAGGATATTTTTTCTGCACTCTTTATAAAGAGAGAAACATGATATTGCAATCAAAAATACAGTGTTATCGAAAGTTTTGTTCTTTTGGATGTAATTTAAGTAACATTTTAGAAATTTTTAACTTTTTTTGAAATTGATATTGACTTTCAATTTCAATTAAGCCATTATGCAATTAACGAAACGCTGATAAGAAATTTATGAAAAGGAAAATTTGGAAAAGGAGTGAATATGAGTTCTCTTGCGTACAGTGTGGATTTCAGACACAGCAATGGCAATATGCACGTGGATGTGAGCGGTGAATTTAACCAAAATACAGCCGAGGCAATTCTTGAAATTTTGCAAAGCGCCTATACAGGCAGCGGCAGAATTTTTATTGATACGGTGAAAATTAATTCTATTGCGGAAAGCGGTGCAGAATATTTTAAGTCCGCATTTGCAGCCATTAATATCCCCGCAGCAATCTTGTTTTTCAAAGGCGAGAAAGGAAGAAATATTGGTCCCAATGGTTCAAAACTGCTCTTGATAAAGGAACGGGACAAAAAAGCTCATACCGGCTGCTGCGGAAAATGTAAAAATTGTACCTGTAAAAATCATCATGTTTAATAAAAACAAGGAAAATATATGGCGAAAATAAGAATTATTTATGGATCTGAAACTGGCAATACAAAATCTATTGCCGAGGAATTAAGCCGTCTTTTGACTGCAAAAGGACATGCCGTGCAGTGTGAAAGCGCTGGTGATACAGCTCCGCAGGGGATTGGTATTGGCTTTGATATAGTTTTGCTGGGTACTTCTGTTTGGGGAACTGATGAGATTGAACTGCAAAGCGATTTTGAAGCTTTTGCCGAAGATTTTTCAATCATGGGGCTCAAGGGTGTAAAGTGCGCGGCTTTTGCTTCTGGTGACATTTCCTTTGAGCATTTTTGCGGAGGTGTTGATTTTATTGAAGAACACTTGCAAAGTACTGGCGCGGTTTTAGCTGTCGAAGGACTTCGCCTTGAAGGTGATGCTGCCGGAAATAAAGGAGAAATTGCTGCTTGGGTTGAAAATTTAGTGCAAAATTTATAAGAAAAAATGAATTTTTAAGATAAAAATACCTTAACGTAAAAATTTTTGTCTGCCTCATTGATCATACTTTACCGTTACAGTATGGCACAACCTCCCGAAAAACGAGTTCTTTTGAGCTCGTTTTTTTCGTTTAAGCGATAGTATACAGAAAATTAAATTCTGCCTTCAGCCATGTCAATTTTATATTTGGCAAAGGCTTTGACCAAAATTTCATGCATTTGTTCACGGCTGATGCACTCTTTGGTATCAAAAGCGTAATTAATATAATTTCTTTGCTGTTTGGTAATTTCTTTGTGTAAGCCCCAAAAGAGTTTTTCCACTTCCTTTTTCTCAGCCCGTTCATCGGGCAATTCCTTGTTGTCAGGGCTTCGATATTCGCAGTCGGTAGGCAGAAAAGAAAAGGGTATGCCCATTTCAACGCTGTAATAGGTGTATGCGCCAATGCAGTTTGAAATGGCATATTTATATTGTTTTAATATCTCATAATATCTGTCTACAAAACGAAAATCCCAAACACTGCCCGCTGTGACCACAGGCATGCCCTGTTCAAGATATTTCAAATGCGCTCCGCGGTGGATATCGGTCATGAAGAGGCATACATTGACAGGCTGCATTTCGTCAGGCAATTCCTTAAGCTGCTGACAGAAAGCCGCAATATCATAAATGGCAGTCTTGCCTAAAACAGAATGGGCAGGAAAACAAATGGTTCCTTTGGCAGTTTCGGATTGATTGATATTATGCTCATGGCGATACCAGATAAGGGGATGAGGCACGCGATAACAGGGCATGGAAAGGCTTTTCTGCAAAAGTGGAAAACGGCTTCTGCTGTAGCTGAACATGGCATAGGCTTTTTGCTCGCGCTCATCAGGGCGAAGTTCCGTGGATAAATGTATGCCGTGGTCAGAATAAATGTACAGAGGCAGTTCATAGGGAAAACGGGCATATTCACGGTAAATGCGCCCCTGAGAATATTGTTCCACAAGGGGATATACAGGAGGGCAGGGAGCAGCCATGCGGTGTTCTTTATCGCAAAGTTCTTCAAGTTTTTGGGCGGAGAAGCCTTGATATGAATATTCCATAACAGTCTCATATATTATGCTTTTCTATATACATAGCAAGTCAAAGCCCAAGGGTCAAGTTAATGAAAATTTATCAATAACATACTATGAATAATACAAAAGCCGCTGTCAGCAGCAGACAACGGCTTTGTAATGATTTTTTTGAAAATAAACTTTTACAAAAAGCTTAATCCACGCGGTTAGGTACAATATTCGGCGTAGAGGTTTTCAGGCATTCCAAGAGTTCATTGGCTTCGGTCAAATCCGGCGCAAAAATAATGGTAGAAGCACCATACGCGCCATTTTTGCCAAACCAGCCCTTGCCGGTTACGCCATTTTTCGCAATATCTATAACGTAAAAGTCACCTTGTTCCACTGGCTGAGAAACTTCCATATCGCGTTTACGCATATTTTCTGCCGTTTTTTCTGCCATAAGCTGATTAGTGAAAGGAATTTTGAAAATATTCATGGAAATTCTCACAAAATCACCTTTCATAAATTCAGCAGAAACACGGTCTGCAACAGGCACAACAGGCTTTTTCAGTTTCCAGCCTTCTGGCAGCTTGACAGAAAAGAAGTTGTTCTGCACTTCTCTAATGTCTGTTGTTTGCTGCTTTTGGGCTGTATTTTGATCATTTTGGCTTTTAGCATGGTGCATGGTGGGAATATGCCGAGGACGAGCATCAGAAACATATGGAGCAGCAGTCAGCGCAGCAAGCGCAAGAACTATGCTTAAAAAAGTGATAAAACGCATGATAAATTCTCCGTTTATACTTTTTGAACGTTTCCTGGAAAGATTTTATTCAGCTCTTGAGCTGTCTTTTATTGAGCCTTTTTTGGGAAAAGGTTTTCCATTTTTGGTTCAAAAACAGAAAAGAATTCGTCTGCTTTTTCAATATTGTCGCCGGTAATAATGGTTACAGAAACAATGCCGTTATTTTCGCCAAACCAGATAGAGCCTTTTCCTTTACCGGAAAGCATAGCATGCTGCAAGCCGTCTTTTTCTTCAAGCGGAGTATGGGTAATTCCGCCTTTTTCCATGTTTGCAAGGGTCATTTCACCAATTTGTTTTGCTGTGGCAGGTGCCTGCATAACAGAGATAGAAATGGCAGGGCTTTGGCTCATGCTGGCAAAAAGAGCGGTAACCCCGTTATTGGGAGCGGTTTGTACAGGTGTTGGCATGCTCCAGCCGGAAGGGATAACAACCTGATAAAATGAGGTTTCCACTTTTTGTCCGCCCATTTCTTTGAGTTGTGGAGCTTTTGCAAAAGATACACCTGCAAAGCAAAAGAGTGCAGCAAAAACTGCCAAGTATGATAAAAGCTTTTTCATATATGCCTCCTAAAAGAGTAAACGTGTTGATATAGTTTACGAATATATATATATATATAGATTTAAAGACAAAGTCAATGTATGAGCTCTTCTCAATCCTTTTTATGATTTTACGGGCTACATTGTCGAATACAAATACAGCACAACCAGCGCACTGCCAAGAATAGTAATGAGCAGGCGGGCAAACTGCATGGAAAAAACAATAATCAGAGCAACAGATACCGGGAAAATGCCAAGGGCAGCGGGCAAGTTTCGGCGCAGGGTGCGGATGGGATTGCCAATGGCGCTTGCCACCAGCATAGCCAGCAGAATTTGCGCATGATTGACCATGTTTTCAGCCAGAAAATGGGAAGAAACGCTGGCAGACTGGATAAGCCCGCCAATTTGGGCAATTACAATGGCAATAAGTTCTGCTGGAAAAAATTTTGCCACCTGATAGGGCACAGCTTCTTCCCAAAAATCCAGCATGCCTGATTTGATAATCCATTCTGTGCCGAGCATAAGCGGAATAGTGATATAGCCCATGCGGAAAAGTATGGCGAGGGTTCTGAGTAATCCCTGTTTTATAGCCTTTTTCCAGGGAACCGGTTCTTTTTGCTCCAATTTTAAATGAGAAAAATCCTGTTCCTTTTGTTTGCTGCTATACCAATGCAAAAAGAAACAGCCGCAAATAAGCAAAAATCCGCCGAGCAGCTGTACGGCAAAAAATCCCACACCAGCAAGGCCAATCAGGGCAATAACGGGATACATTACCCTCACTGAATGGGAAAAATGGGTTAAATAACTGTTTGCCATGCCGCCGGTGATCAGGGCAGAGGTGGGAATTTCACCGTTTTTATGGCTGGCAACAAGCATACTGTTTGCCCCCACGGAAGAATACAGGGCAATGGGCATGGCAACGCCGATAATTTCAGGCAGGCGTGCTTTTTGGGTAATTTTTATGAGCCCTTTGCCCAAGTAGCGATACCAAAGCCTTGCTTCCATAAGTGCTCCAAAAAATCCGGCAATACCCACCATGAGGAAAAGACGTCCGATAGTTTTGAGCTTGGCAAGGATTTTTTCAAAGGCAGTTGCTTTTTTTCGCTCTTTCTTTATTTTTGTACTTGTTTTGCCTTTTTCGTTATCTTCTGTGGTAACTTGCTGATTTTCAAGATATATTTTTGCATTATCCAGTTCTGCCCGTTCGTTTTGCGTGATCTTTGTATTGGCATGAACAGCAAAATCTTTGTGGGGCATGTTCAGAGTCAAAAAGAGGGCAAAGCAAAGCGCTGCACAAAGAAATACGCATTTAAGCGGTGATTGCCAGGGGTATTGATTTTTCTTTTTCTTATGCATGATTATACGGAAAATCGCCGAAAACAGCGTTTATTTTTTGTGAGAAATAATGGTATTATCTTTAACATTATCGTGGCTCAATTTAGTATGTTCCATGAAAATTTCCTGGATGCCGGCAAGTGAGCCCAAGCCTTCAAGAACAGTGTGCACTTCAAAGCCATTTTGGGTGAGGACAGTTTTCCAGGAATCTTCTTCATCGCCTGCCATATCGTTTTTCGCGTGGTCGCCTGCCACAATCATAAAGGGCATGAGCCATACTTTTTGGGCATCGGTTTTTTTGAGTTCTGCCAATACATTGTCAAAGGCGAGTGCCCCTTCCACAGTGGCAAGCCATACTTTCGGATCGGCTTTATGGAAAGCGCCTGCAGCGGCAATGAGGCTTAAATCTCCTGTTCCGCGGTCATTGCCGTGTCCCATTAAAATAACGGCGTCCTTTGCGGTGCGTTCCTTGGGGAAAGCGGAAAATACGGCGTTTATGGTTTGTTCAAGGTCGGCATAGGAAGAAAGAAGGGGGTGGCCCATTACGGCAGAATCAAAATTTTTACCGTTTACTTCCATATAGCGGCTGATAAGACGACAGATTTTCATGTATTCTTCAGCAGGTACCACGTGCAGGGACTGGATTTTCAAATCCTTGTAGCCGTTTTTTTGGGCATAGTCCAAAGCTTCGGTAATGGAATACACTACCTGTTTCTCTTTGTTCAGTTTGGCGCGGATGATGTTGGAAGAATATGCCCAAATTACTTCATCACCCTGTTTTTCATAGGCGGACTTGATTGCATTGAGGGATTTTTGGGCTTCGCTGTCGCTGGTGCCGAAAGCGGCCAAGATAGTCAGTTCTTTTGCGGAAAGATGCTGCGGGCAAAAGAATAAACCAAAAGACGCAAGCACAAGGCCTGCAGAAAGAAGAATGCGTTTCATAAGAACTCCTGTTTAGAAACCGTAAACACAGAAATTTTCTTAGAGGCTGGTTTTCCGGCTCAAGGCTTGGCCTGTTTTATGCCTTCCCATTTTCACAGTGGCGTTTATAAAACAGTATCCTTTCACGGCTACGGTCTAGCGTTTTTAACTTCCCATTTACCTGCGGATGCAGAACCTGTAAGTGAAAAAATTTTAATAAAATTATGTGTATTGTCAAGTTATATTTGCTTGTACTGTTTTATAACATTGTAAAATAATAACAAAAATTCTATTTTATTTAAAGTATATATTTTGTTTAATAAATAGGGTATATCTTAATCCACAGGGAGGGAGAAATGGATTTTAACATATTTGATTTACTATTATCCAATAAAGCAAGAAAACGGTACAGAGAATATAAAAAGGCTCAGTTTACGCTCTTTATGACGCTTGTAGTGCGGGATGAAGATGATATTATTGAACAAAATATTCGTTTTCATGCTGCCATGGGCGTTGATGGTTTTATTGTGACATCCCATAACAGTGTGGATAATACAAATGCCATTCTGGAAAAGTTAAAACGTGAAAATATTGTCAAAGAAATTATTTATAAAGATACTCCTGATCATAAACACAGATTTTGGGTGAATGATATGGTTAAGATTGCCCGGGATAAATATCATGCTGATTGGGTTATCAATGCTGATGCGGATGAATTCTTTTATTCAAGAAGTTTGAATTTGAAAAAAGGAATTGCAGAAAGTGAAGGGGCAAATATGATTTGGCTGGATTCACTTTTCTATTTTCCATACGGGAATGATGAGGACTTTTTAAAATCCTCTTATTTTGTCACAAAGCCTTTTCTGAATTTTGAAGCAGAACAATTAGGCATTTCAGATAATCCGCGTTATCAGCATTTAGTTAATTTTCCATGCATGAAATCTCTTCATAAAACAAAGGGCTTTATTAGTGTTCGTGACGGTAATCACAGTACGAAAATGCGCAACAGAATAAAATCTCCTTCTGTGGATATTCGCTTATATCACTATTATATCAGAGGCTATAAAGGCTATGAAGAGAAAGTTAAACGCTGGGAAAAGTCCTGCGCGTATTTGCCGTTAGATAAGACCGGAGCAATACAGTCTTTTGTTAAAGCGTATCAGGAAGGAAAACTTTTAGAACTTTATAATGATAAATATGGCAAAGAAATTTTTGATTTTGCAGTATCACAAGGGGTAGTAACTTGTAATGCCCCCCATAAGTCAAGCAACTTTTAAGAGAGTATTTTGATTTTTTGTATGGACTTCATTTGGTGTTTTCCAGCCCAGAG
>CAJTRG010000004.1 GCA_910578585.1 uncultured Mailhella sp. | reverse complement strand
GCCTTCGGTGGCTGAAAAAGTTTCTTCCCCTGCACCCCTTTACAAAACTTTTTAAACTTTATTATTAAAATTATTTGTAATTATTTTCGGAAATGCTTTAATGCTGCTTATACTCAGCAGACGAAAAAACGCCGCGTTAACATAGCACGGCGTTTTCATAAAATAATCTTTTTATAAAACAGCTTAGAATTTCAATTTTTTTGCACAGTCAAGAGTATAGTTAAAATCATCATCCGTATGGGCAAAAGAAACCATAGCTGTTTCAAAGGCTGAGGGTGAAAGGAAAATACCCATTTCACGCATTTGCTTATAATAACTTTCGAAAATCTCCGTTGAAGCGTTTTGCACATCAGCAAAATTATGCACAGGCTTATCCGTAAAGAAAAGCGTAAACATGGATGCAATATGCTGATACTGCACATCAAGTCCCTTGCCCTGCAAAACAGCCACCAGTTCTTTGACAAAGGAAAGCACACGCTGTTCAAGCCCTGCATAATCAGCTTTTTCCAAGATGTTCAAAGTCACAAGCCCGGCAGCCATGGCAAGAGGATTGCCGGACAAGGTTCCTGCCTGATACACATCCCCGGCAGGCGCAATGCGCTGCATATATTCAGCTTTGCCGCCGTATGCGCCCACAGGAAGTCCACCGCCGATAATTTTACCCATGGTAGTCAAATCCGGGGTCACCCCAAATCTTCCCTGCGCACCATTATAGGAAACTCTGAAACCTGTGATTACTTCGTCAAAAACAAGGAGTGCGCCGTATTTTGTGCAAAGGTCACGAAGTCCCTGCAAATAGCCTGAAAGCGGCAAAACAAGCCCCATATTTCCAGCACAGGGTTCCACAAAGAAGGCTGCAATCTCATTGCCATATTTTTCAAAAATCACTTTTGCAGCGTCCAAATCATTATAGGGCACCAGCAAGGTATCCTGCACTGTGCTTTCTGGAACACCGGGAGTGCCCGGAATAGAAAAAGTGGCAAGTCCTGAGCCCGCACTTGCCAGAAAAGCATCACCGTGTCCGTGATAGCCGCCAATAATTTTTACCAGCTTATTTCTGCCGGTTACTGCGCGGGCAAGACGAAGTGCACTCATGGTGGCTTCTGTGCCGGAGTTCACCATACGCACCATATCGCAGGAAGGAAGAGCCTTGCACACTTTTTCAGCAAGAAGAACTTCAATTTCAGTGGGCGCGCCATAGCTTGTGCCCTTTTTGGCAGCATCGCAAATAGCCTTATCCACATCAGGATGAGCATGTCCCAGCAGCATGGGACCCCATGAGCCAATAAAATCAATAAAATCTTTGCCGTCCACTGTTTTGATGTGTGATCCTTTGGCTGATTCAATAAAGAGAGGATCACAATGCACATTGCGGCAGGCACGCACAGGACTGTTCACTCCTCCGGGAATCACTTTACAGGCGCTTGCAAAAAGTTCTTTTGATTTTTCAATATTCATACTATTTCCTTTATCATCAAGAGGTTAATCATCAAAATAGGTCATAGAGATTTTTTTCAATTCTTTGATACTTTCTAAAACGGCATATTCTTCAAGGCAGGTATTTTGGCGAAGTTCTTCCACCACATCATAACATTCCTGCATGGTTTTGCCGTGTATCATGGTGAAAAAAGTATACTGCCAGTCTGGAGCTGAACTTGGGCGATAATAGCAATGGGAAATACGCGGATTTTGCACAGCATATTCAGCCGCTTCATCCACTTCATCCTCACCAATTTTCCACGCCACCATGGCATTGTGGTTATAGCCTGTCTTTTGGTGTTTGATGCTTGCCCCAAAGCGGCGGATTGTGCCGTCAGCTTTGAGCCGTTCAAGAAGCTCCAGAACTTCCTGTTCCGTCAGTCCCGCTTCGCGCGCAATATCTGCATAAGGGGTCAGACTTTCCGGCAAATTTGCCTGCACAATACCAAGGACTTTGCGTTCTTTTTCAGTAAAATTCACAAAAACCTCACTCTAACGCTTTGCACAAATTATACATTAAAGAGGAAGTGCATAACATCACCGTCCTGCACAAGATACTCTTTGCCCTCAACCCGCAGCACACCTGCACTTCTGCACGCTGCTTCAGATTTATGGCTGATATAATCCGCATAGGAAATAACTTCTGCGCGGATAAAGCCCTTTTCAAAATCCGTATGGATAACACCGGCACACTGCGGAGCTTTCCAGCCCTGCTTGAATGTCCAGGCTTTGACTTCTTGAGGCCCGGCTGTAAAATAACTGCAAAGTCCCAAGGTATGGTAACCTGTGCGGATAACGTTGACAAGGCTGCTTTCGCTGATGCCATAGGAGCTGAGCATTTCAGCCTGTTCTTCATCAGACAAGCCCTGCAGTTCTGCTTCTAAATTGGCGCAGACAACCACCACTTCATTGCCTTGCTTTTGGGCCAGTTCCTTTAAAGCTTTGACGTGAGCATTTTCTTCTTCCAGCCCTTTTTCATCCACGTTGGCGCAGTAAATCATTTTCTTTGCCGTGAGCAGACTCAAATCATGCCAAATTTGTTTGAAATGTTCATTGTGTTCAGGAAGATCAAATTGGCTGGCTTTGTTGCCATTATTCAAAAATTCCATGAGGCGGCTGCATTCTTCCAAACTTTTGCCGGCTTCCTTGTCTGCCTTGATCTGCTTGGTTAAACGCTCAATTTTCTTGGTTACAGTTTGAATATCGGCAATAATGAGTTCAGTTTCAATGGTTTCCACATCCCGTGCAGGGTTTACGGAACCATCCACATGGGTAATGTTTTCATCTTCAAAGCAGCGAATCACGTGCAAAATCGCCGCACATTCCCGGATATTGGCTAAAAATTGGTTTCCAAGTCCCTCTCCCTTGCTTGCACCTTTCACAAGTCCGGCAATATCAATAAAATCCACTGTCGCATTGACAATTTTTTGCGGATAAACAAGTTCTGCCAATGCATTTAAACGCTTGTCAGGCACAGCCACCGTTGCCTTGTTCGGCTCAATGGTGCAAAAGGGATAGTTTGCAGCCTGTGCATTTTGTGCCTTTGTCAGGGCATTAAAGAGCGTGGATTTTCCTACGTTTGGAAGTCCAACAATACCAATACTTAAAGCCATATATTCTCCTAGTTTTCAAATTCTGCAAGAAGCTTTTGCAAGCGTCTGATAATTCTGTCTTTCATATTTTCATCATGCAGGGCAAAATAAATATTAACAGATAAGAAGTCGAGTAAATCCCCGGCATCAAAACGGCGTCCTTTCACAGGAACTGCAAGCATGCCCCGTTCCTGCGCGAGCAAATTGAGGGCATCAGTCAATTGAATTTCCCCGCCGTGTCCCGGCTTTGCATTTTCCAGATATTTAAATATTTCAGGAGGAAGAACATAGCGCCCGATAATAGCCATATTGGAAGGGGCTTCCTCAATACGCGGTTTTTCCACCATTTTTGTAATTTCAATAATTCCGTCCGGACGTTTATTGCCGGCAACAATACCATATTTATTGACCATGGAAGGATCAACTTCCATAACCCCAATAACAGGCTTGTTTTCCTTTTCAGCAACAGCAATCAATTCCGGCAGTCCGCAATGATCGCCAAGCAAAATATCGTCACCAACCATAACAGCAAAAGGTTCATCACCAATAACACTTTTTGCCGTGAGTACAGCGTGCCCAAAGCCCAGCTGGCATTTTTGCCGCACACTGATAACATTGACATAATGGGCAAGCTCCTGCACGGTTTTTAAAAGTTTGCTTTTGCCTGTCCGTTCCAAAACATCTTCAAGAGCATAATGGTGGTCAAAATAATCTTCCAGGGCTGTCTTTTCTTTGCTGGTTACAAAGACAACATCATGAATGCCGGCACTGACCGCCTCATCCACCACATAATGGATAACCGGTTTATTATAAATAGGAAGCATTTCCTTGGGCACATTCTTACTTGCAGGCAAAGAACGCGTACCATGTCCTGCTACTGGAATAACAACCTTTTTAATATTTTTCATCAAAAAAAATCTCCTATTTATTCAATGCGTTACGCACAACTTTTGCCAAATCTTTCACCAGCTGCTTAACAAGTTTTTCATCCCGTGCTTCCACCATAACCCGGCAAAGATTTTCTGTTCCGGAATAGCGGAGCAAAACGCGTCCATATTTTCCAAGCTGGTCTTCAGCTTCTTTCAGTGCGTCTTGAATTTCCGGAACCGTTGTTAAATCTGGCTTTTGCGTAATGGAAACATTTTCCATTTCCTGTGGATAGAGTTCCAGTTTATGGGCAAGTTCTGAAAGTTTTTTGCCGGATTCACACATAATGGTTAAGACTTGCAAAGCCGCTAAAAGTCCGTCACCAGTGGTGCTGAAATCATGGAAAATAAGGTGTCCGGATTTTTCGCCGCCAAGACTCAAATCAAATTTGCGCATAGTTTCCACAACATAACGGTCGCCCACATTGGTGCGGATAAGCGTACCGCCGTGTTCTTCCATAAAATGTTCCAGTGCCATATTGCTCATGGAGGTGGCTGCCAGAGTATTATTCTTGAGTTTGCCTTCTTTCATCAAATATTCAGCACAAATAGCCATGATCTGGTCACCGTCAAGAATAGTGCCGGTTTCATCAACCACAATCAGCCTGTCGGCGTCTCCGTCAAGGGCAAGCCCGATATCTGCCCGCACTTCACGCACTTTATCAGCCACATGTTCAGGATGCAAAGAACCGCATTGCAGGTTAATATTGGTACCATTGGGATCTGTGCCTATGGTCACCACTTCCGCGCCCAGTTCTTCCAAGGCGAGCGGTGCAATTTTATAACTTGCGCCGTTGGCACAGTCCAAAACAATACGCAGGCCATTCAAAGACAAATGGTCAGGGAAACTCTTTTTCAAATACACAATGTAACGCCCCGGAGCGTCAAAAATACGTTTTGCCCGGCCAACCTTATCCGCATCAGGATAATCCCATTCATACTCGGTATTGAGCACCATTTGCGAAATTTCATCTTCCACGCTGTCAGGAAGTTTATAGCCATTTTTATCAAAAAATTTAATCCCGTTATCATGGAAAGGATTGTGACTTGCAGAAATAACAACCCCAATATCAGCCCGCATATTCTTCGTCAAAAAAGCAATGGCCGGCGTTGGCATAGGCCCAACCTGATACACGTCAATGCCCGCGGCACAAAGCCCGGCTGTGAGCGCTGTTTCAAACATATAGCCGGAGAGACGGGTATCTTTTCCGATAATGGCTTTATGTCTGTGTTTGCCGTCGCGAAAATAGGTTCCTGCTGCAAGCCCTAAACGAAGTGCCATATCCGCTGTCATGGGATAGGTATTGACATAGCCGCGAATACCGTCAGTTCCGAAAAAACGTTTCATACTTATTCCTGCTCTTTTTCAATAATTGTTACTGATTGAGGCGTTACAGAAAGAAGATTTGCCCCCTTGGGAAGTACCACTTCTACAGGCAAAACTTGCCCAACTTCATATTCTTTATCGTTTTTCACTATAACCCGAACCTGTGCCATATAGGCAGGGTCAATATTATAGGAAATAAATTTGCTTTGAGGAATTTCCAGTTCAATATTCACTGTCCGCGGTTCTGTTCTGAAACTGCCGGCTTCTTTCTCAAGCTGCACAAGACGGCTTAAATTTACAGGAACTAAATCAAACCATGCCTCAAAGCTTACTCTTGTTACAGGTATATCAGCTTCCACTAAATCTGGCAAGGAGAGAGGCACATTCTTTGTATATTCCCCGGCAGCTTCCACCTGGTTGATGTCAAAGGGAACCTTGATGGAATAAACCTCTTCAAGCACTTCTTTGGGGCCTTTCAGTTTCACCTCGGAAGGGCTCAAATCCAAATCTCTGATATATAAATCCTCATTTTCCCGATCAGAAAATTCCACTTCAATGGGCACACGCTTCTCAAGCACAGTGTCGGTTTCAATCATAATATAAGAAGGGCTGGCGCTTAAAATTTCCATACCCTTAAAATCTGAAAATGTTTCATCAATTTCAACAGGATACACATTTGCGCCATTGACCGCATTGCTCAAATTCACATGATACACATAATCATTATTCAAAATACTGCGGAGCCGCTGCCCGGAAGAACGCACCCGTACATGCAGAACATCTTCCATCCCCTTGGTAATCATCAAATTTTCCGGCAATTGCGTATATTCCACATGAAAAGAAATATCAGCCTCCACCTGTGAACTGCCCACAACGCTGTACCACAAAGCACAGGAAAGCAAAAACGCAATCAAGAGCAAGCGAACATTTTCAGCAACAATATTATTGATAAAAAGATTTTTAAACGAGAACATTATTCAAAATCCTTTCCAGACGTTCACGGTTTAAAGGATTGGAAAGCCGGCCATTTTGCGCAACAGTAAATTCTCCCCTTTCTTCTGAAACAACAAGAACAACACAGTCACTGACTTCTGATATGCCAAGAGCCGCGCGGTGTCTTGTGCCAAAATGCTGTCGTTCCTGATTTTGGGTCAAGGGCAAAACACAGCTTGCTGCAACAATTCTGCCCTCTTTATTGATAATCACCGCCCCGTCGTGCAAAGCCGTATTGGGGAAGAAAATCGTGTGCAAAAGTTCCTTTGAGAGCAGCGCATCCAGCTTTACTCCGCGGCTGAGCAAATCACCAAGCTTGATATCACGTTCCAGAACAATGATTGCGCCTATGCGTTTCTTTGCCAAAAGTTCGCAAATATCAATCAAAACTTCAATGGTATTATTGCTGAGTTTCGCTTTTTTGCGGAAAAGGGAACGCAAACTGATCCCGGCAAGGGCATGGCGGATATCACCGCTGAAAAGAATAACAATAACAAGGAATAATGAGCCAAAAAAGTTTTCCAACAGCCACGAGAGCGTAAATAAACCAAAATACTTGGCAACCCCGTAAATGATAAAGAGAAGAAAAAATCCCTTAATTGCGGCCATGGCCCTTGTATCTTTTACCAAGCGCAAAAGATAATAAAAGCAGCCTGTGACAACAAGTATATCCAAAACATCTTTTATGGTGATAGGGAATTGTTGAATTCCGAGCATATAATCCTACTTTATCTGTTTTTTCCCGTATGTTCAGCCTTTATATTCTGCACAGCATAAGTCAGGGCAAGCGTTTCCACAGTTTGGGCAGCTTCATGCACGCGATGATGGCAAATGCCCTTTTCCATGGCAAGGGCTGTGCACACCTGCGTACTGATGGAACGCTCTTGTTTATCCTGCCCAAGCAAATGCCCAAACATGGATTTTTGTGACAAACCAAGCAAAAGCGGGCGTTTCAAGCTTTCAAAAAAGGCAATATTCTGCAAAAGCGCAAGATTATGTTCCAGACTTTTTCCAAAGCCTATCCCAAAATCTAAAATAATATTCTCTTCCGGTAACCCCTTTTGCACAAGCATATTCATTTTTTCTTCAAAAAAGGCATATACTTCCTGCACAACGTCCGTATAGGCCGGCGTGTCCTGCATGGTTTGCGGCCTGCCCTGACAATGCATGAGCACATACATGGGCTTATAGTCGGCAACCACGTCCAAAAGTTTCGGCTCCCACGCAAAGGCAGAAATATCATTAATAATTTCAACACGTTTCTCAAGGGCTTTCTCCGCCACTTCTGCCCGCCATGTATCAATAGAAATAAGAGGTTTTTCTGCAAATTGCAAGGGCACAATATCAGTGCGAATTTTATCCGCCGTACTCTTTTGCCTTGCAGAAAATTCCTGCACAGCAGAAATCACAGGAGCTATGCGCTGCCATTCCTCAAGACTGCTGACATCCTGAGCCCCGGGCCTTGAAGAAGCTCCGCCAATATCCAAAATTGCGGCCCCCTGCTCCCAAAGCAGTCTGGCATGGGCAACGGCATGGTCAACTTTTTCATAACAGCCGCCGTCATAAAATGAATCTGGCGTTGTATTGACTATGCCCCAAACATAAAAAGGGGCGGGCCGAAGAGCCTCACCCCTGTATTTCAGCGGATATTGCATTACATATCCTTATGTTCTGTATGATCATCACCGGCAGTTTCGTCTGGCGCACCTTGATCCGGACTTTCGCCGGAAGCAGACTGCTGTCCTTCTTCTGACCAGGTAAAGCTGTCTTTTTCATCAGCCTTTTTCGTTTCATCAAGCACAAACGGATCCAGTTCCTTACCGTCCATAATACGCTTAATATCGTCGCCGGTAATGGTTTCGCGTTCAAGAAGGGCTGCGGCAATGCTGTGCAGTTTATCCATATTTTCTTCAAGAATTTTACGGCAGCGTTCATGGGCTTCATCAATAAAGAATTTGATTTCCGCATCCACAAGTTGAGCAGTGGATTGACTGACACTGTCTGTATGCGTCCATTCTCTGCCTAAGAAAACTTCATTATTATTGTCGCCAATGGCCTGCAAGCCCACTTTATCGCTCATACCCCATTCGCAAACCATTTTCCGTGCCATTTTCGTCGCACGTTCAATATCATTGCCTGCGCCGGTGGTAATATCATCCATAACCAGTTCTTCCGCCATGCGACCAGCCAAAAGCACAACCAGATTATTGCGAAGATAAGTTTTGGAATAACCGTGTCTGTCTTCTTCAGGCAGCTGCATGGTTACCCCAAGGGCACGACCTCTGGGGATAATGGAAACCTTATGCACAGGGTCAGAACCGGGCAGGCACACAGCTGCAAGAGCATGCCCTGCTTCATGGTAGGCAGTGATACGTTTTTCTTCATCACTCAGCACAAGGCTGCGGCGTTCCTTACCCATAAGGACTTTATCTTTTGCATATTCAAAATCAGACATATTGAGCTGATTCTTATTTTTCTTGGCAGCCTGGAGAGCCGCTTCGTTCACGAGGTTTTCAAGGTCAGCCCCGGAAAATCCCGGCGTGCCCTTTGCAAGAACTTCAATATCCACGTCCTTGCCAACAGGCGTTTTCTTGGTGTGCACAGCCAAAATATGCTGACGGCCGCGCAAATCCGGCGTTGAAACAACCACTTGACGGTCAAAACGGCCAGGACGAAGAAGAGCCGGGTCAAGAACATCAGGACGGTTGGTTGCGGCAATCAAAATAACGCCTTCGTTAGATTCAAAGCCGTCCATTTCCACCAGCATTTGGTTGAGTGTCTGTTCTCTTTCATCATGTCCGCCGCCAAGACCGGCGCCTCTTTGACGGCCAACGGCGTCAATTTCATCAATAAAGATCAGGCAGGGAGCATTCTTTTTGCCCTGCATGAAAAGGTCACGCACACGAGACGCACCAACGCCCACAAACATTTCCACGAAATCAGAACCTGAAATAGAGAAGAATGGCACACCAGCTTCCCCGGCAACAGCACGGGCAAGCAAAGTTTTACCGGTTCCCGGAGGGCCTACCAAAAGCACACCTTTTGGAATACGGCCGCCAAGGCGCGTAAATTTCTTCGGATTGGATAAAAATTCAACAACTTCTGAAAGTTCTTCTTTTGCTTCATCAACCCCGGCAACATCCGCAAAGGTCACTTTAGCCTGATTGGCATCAATCATTCTGGCGCGGGAACGCCCAAAACTCATGGCCTTGCCGCCGCCCCCCTGCATTTGACGCATAAAGAAAATCCACACCCCAATCAGCAAAATCATGGGGAACCAGGACATCAGCACAGATACAAACAAGGATGGCTCTTCCGGAGCAACCGCATCAATGCGGATATTTTTACTGATTAAATGCTCCACCAGACCGGGATCTTCAGGCGCATAGGTTGAAAGTTCTGCCCCGGTTTGTGTTCTATAGGTAATATTTTTATCTTGGATTTTAACTTCTACAACTTCGCCACGGTTAACGGAATTTAGAAAATCACTGTAGGAAGTCGTAAATGCTCCCCCGGTGAGATTCGTATTGAACATATTGAAAACCGTCATTGCCGCAAGCACAATAACGACCCAAACGAGTAGATTTTTTGAAAAATTGGTATTCAAGATTCCTCCGTGATATGGACTTGCTATATAAACTGTCGGTACTTGCCATATCATACAAACAGTATTTCATTCTATAAAAGTACTCTATAACAGAACTTCCCTATACTTAGCAAGTTATAACTTTCGTCTTTAAAAGAATAATACCAATTTAAACTTTGACAATTGCCTGATTTTAACTTTATTATTTTTTTTTCAAACAAGAGAGCTGACAATGAAAAGACAAAGTGATGATGTAAATTTTTCCGAAATGCAAACAATATTCCAAAAAGTGCAGTATTCCTTACTTTGCGGACTGGGCGCGCTGATACGCATGCTGGGTTTTCGCACCACCTATAAACTTGCTGACGGCCTGGCCTTTACTGCCTGGCACATTTTGTCCTCACGCCGAAGAAATACCATACTCAGCCTTATGGAACATTTAAATATAGACAGAGAACAGGCACAAAAACTCGCCTATAAAAGTTTTCAATCCACCTTCCGTTCCTTTGCAGAAATTACCCTGACCCAAAATTTTGGTATGGAAATGCAGGGGACAAGACTTCTGATCGCCAATCCCGAATTATGGGAAAAACTGAGACAATGCCAGCGCCCCATTGTTGCTTCCACCGGGCATTATGGCTCCTGGGAACTTTTAGCCAGCCTCTTGGGGCAAGTGTATCAAGCTCCGCGCCCTCGTATGGTTATTGTGCGCAAATATCCCAATCCTGCTGTTCAAGCCTATATTTCCAAGCAGCGGGAAGCCAAAGGCGCAAGCATGGTCGGACACAGAGCCGTTGCCACTGCTGTTCTTCGGGCTTTGCGCAAATGCGGCATTGTGGCGTTTTTAATTGACCATAAAACTTTGGATCATGAAGCATATTCTCTTTCATTTCTTGGAGATATGGCAAATGTCAATATGGGGCCTGCCCTTTTGGCAATCCGCGCCGAAGCCCTGATCTGGCCCATTTATTTGGAGCGCCTTGAAAATGAACAATTCATGCTCCATTTGCAGGACCCCTTAGACACAAAAACTCTCACAGGCTCCAATGAAGATAAAATCAAACAAGCCACAATCTTCTATACAAAAGCCATGGAAAAACAAATCCTCCACAACCCTGAACAATGGTTCTGGATGCATAACCGCTGGAACAAGAATTGGAAGTAAAAAAAGTTATATGATTACGCTATAAAAATATTACTAATCATTAAATAACTTTTCATACTTTCCTTTACCTAAAAATCTAATATAGCCTTTATCTCTTAAAAACTGTAATTGCTGTCGAATTTTTGCTTTAATTGTATTATTATATGGAAACTTTTGTGCAAGTTTAGTTTCAAATGAATATAAATCATCCAACGTGAATTTTTGGTTTAACATATTTACACATTTTAATACTTCAAAAATCCAACCTCTGGCAGAAACATTCTGAAAATTCAATAAATTTCCATTTTCAACCTTTTTAAGGATTGAACTTTTGGGTGTTATTACCCCATTTGAAATAATAGAAATCTGTCCTTGAACAGGAATTTCAGAAAATAAAATATTACAGCCTACCCAACCGGCTCTTTTTGCCGATTGTGACAAAGGCTTTCGCATTTCAATAATTTCCGGCGTAAAAAAATAGTTAGGAACAAAAATAAAATTTAAAATTTTTTTTGTTTGCATAGAATAATGCATAAAGAAAAAATCAACATTATTATTTGTATTGATTTTTTCGATCATTTTTTCATAGGAGCCATCAACTATTTTTGAACCAAAAAATTTACTACGGCTTTTTAACTCATATTCATTTTTACAATTTGGACAAATGAAATCAGAAACCGGTGTATTATTTTTTTGTTTTTGAAGAAAAATATTACCACAGCGCGGACAATACATATTCTGCTCAATCCACGTTTCGGACATAATCCTAGCGAGTTGAGAACGGGAAGAATATATAGCATTATCAGCCAAACATAAGTCCATATAACCTCCAATCAAAGAAGATGTTTTTTACTGCAAAACTTTTTATTCATTCTGTATCAATATACGTTTTCTTATCTTTCGCTAAAAATATTTATTCCATACGTTACCTGTATTCAAGCTCACAGTGCAATTTCATAGGCTGTGCTTCTGCCGCCTTTGGCGAGGGGGCGGAGCATATTTTTATGGACTAAGTCGTCAATATCCCTAAAGGCTGTTGCTCGGGAAGTCTTGGTCATGCCCATGTATTTTTGTGTTGTGAGTCCGCCCGTAAAGCCGTCTTTACCCGCGTCCAGCAATCGATTAAGCACTTTTTTCTGCCTTTCATTGACTGCCGTATCGACAAATTTTCGCCAAAAGTCCGCCTTGTCCAGGACTGTGGCTATTGTTTCCGCAGCCAAATCAATCGCTCGCCCAAGGCAGGAAATAAACCACAGCAGCCATTCAGTGCAATCGCCGTCCCCCTTCTGCGTTTTTTCCAAAAGCTCATAATAGCGTTTGCGCTCCTGCATAATTTGAGCAGAAACACTGTAAAAGCGCCGCTGTAATTCCTCATCCTGCGCAAGGGCAATATCTGAAATCACGCGAGCAAGCCGTCCGTTTCCGTCATCAAAAGGGTGGATCGTCACAAAATACAAATGCGCCAGAGCACAGCGGATTATTCCGTCCATGGAATTCTGCGTTTTTTTCCACCACTGAAAAAAATCCTGCATTTGTTTCTGCACCTGTTCCGGTTCCGGGCCTTTAAAATGGATTTTTTCTTTTCCATAGCCACCGGAAACCACCTGCATTTGCGTAGTCCGGAACTTACCGACCGCAATTTTAGACAGCCCCACGTATGCACTGGGGAAAAGAAGCCTGTGCCAGGCGCACAGCATTTTTTTATCAAGCGGTTTTGCATAGTTATGAACAGCGTCAAGCAAGACGGTCACCAGCCCGTCCACTTCATGGCTTGCCTGTCTGAGGCCCGCCTGTTCAAGCCCCAAATGCGCTGCAATGGACGAACGCACGCCCTCTTTATCCAGCGTTATGCCCTCGATAGCAGAAGTTTTCAGTGCGTCTTCTTCCACAATTTTGGCATAGGCGTGGAGCTCATTTTCAAAACCAAGCTCATATACATGGCGTAAAAAATAGCCTTGTTTTTTGCGAAACGCGGAAAGCACAGGGAGCACACGTTCTACATCATAAGGAAACTGCGTCCAATTTTCGAGTTGCCATATATATTCAACCATAATTTATAACCTGCTGAAATACTATAAAAATATTTTATTCTTTCAAACTGTTAAGCGAATAGCCCTATTAATCGCCTCACTTTATGAAGTGAATATAACGCATAATCGCTTCACAGGCAAGTTAAATTTTCATTCTACAAATACCGATTAAAAATAAAACAACTATAATATCAATGGATTATATAAAACACCATATCACAAGTGAGGCGAATACCCATTTAATCACCTCATTTTATGAAGCGAGTAATACGCCCAATCGCTTCACAACGTATTTTTTCTGCACGTCATAACCACGGCATAAGCCCCCCCAAAAAAAACGAACTGCCGAAAAATTTCAGCAGTTCGTTTTTTTTCCATTATATCATGTGCAATTTGCACTCAATCAAAGACTATTTATTAGGATAAATAATAGAGAGACATTCTCTCACAACAGGCACGGGCATTTGAGTTGGGTTTGAGCCCTTTACACCGGAAGAGAAGGTCAAATCAATACCGAAAAGACCGCCGACCAAGCGGGTAATACGGCCAATTTCACCGCTGCCGGAAGCGATAACAGGATATTCAGGATGAGCGCGTCTAAAGGTCAAAATACCATTCAAGAAAGTAAGAACATCTTCTTCTTTATTGGGTTTTACAACGATTTTAGCCACATCACCGCCAAAAGTAATTTCTTTTTGCAAAATGCCGGCGATTTCTTCAGAGCTTGGAGTAGCGCTCATATCGTGGTGAGCAACAACCAGAGCAATTCCGGAACCAGCAAGTTCTTGTTTGAAAGCTTTGATTTTTTCTTCACCATAGGCAAGTTCCATATCAATCAAATCAGCCAATTTATCTTTAATGGCAGCCTTATAGAAATTGAACTTTGCAGCTTCGGTAACGTCTTTGTGACCGCGTTCGGCTTTAATGCGAACGGTCAACAAAATAGGGGTATCGCCAAAAATTTTATTAATATCTTGAAGCATGGCAACAGAAGCTTTGGTATCTTCAATAAAATCCCAAAAATCAGCACGCACTTCAATCATATCAGGTTTAAGTTCTGCCACATATTTTGCTTCTTCAAGGATAGTTTCTCTTGTCATTGCAGTCAGCGGAACACACGCAACAGGAGAAGTTCCCCCAAGCACAGTTGCACCAAAGGTCAATGGTTTTGTTGGCATTGGGCGTTGATATCCGTCAGCAAAAGCGAGGCTTATCAAACTTGGAATAAGCATGGTTACAAAAGCAAAAACGAACAAGAATTGTTTTAATTTCATAAGAAACTCCTTTAATGAAATTTGCTCAAAAATAAAAAATTTTCTTAAAAATTGTCAAGAATTTTATTTGTTATCCATTGAAAAAATTAAGAATTTTTAAAAGAGCATGCACTTCTGCCAAGGATTTCACAGGATTTAAAGCCACAAAAAGCCCCTCGTGAGAGGGGCTTATATTTTTTGCTGCCTTATGCAACAAATTCAAAATTAGAATTTGTATACAAATGCAAGAGCTGAACGGAAGATGTCGTCTTGTTCATCTTCGCTGTCGATCTTTGATTGATCAAAGAATACATAGCCGAGTTGCAAGGTAGCAGAGAAGTTTTTGTAGATTTGATAGGTTGTATCAAAGTTGATTTCAACTGCGCTGTCGTCTTCGGTGAAGCCTTTGCCTAAGATATCGCTGCGATCAATACCGCTGTCTTTGTCGTTGGTACCTTGAACATACAAGATACGTGCAGTGTGGCTGAGGTTTTCAAGGAATGAGAAGTCAGCGTATTCTGCAATAAGACCCCAGGTACCGAATGGAGAGTCAGCACCGTTGTTGTAAACGTTGGTGAATTCATCGCCGCCGAGTACGTTGCCATCAAACAATACGTGAGAAGCAGAGAAGCCACCGTCAAGGAGTACATAGCCGGTGTCGTTTTTGCCGTCGTCATAACCGGTTGAATACCAGCCGCCGAAGCCAGCGGTACCGTTAGTGAATTTGTAAGAAGCTTTAGCAGCTACATAGAAGCCGTCGAAGCTGTCTTCTTGAGAAGCAGGAACGTCATGGAATTTGATGTTATTGTACAATGCGTCGAGAGCAAATACAAATGGGTCAAACATATTGAGTTCAGCAGAAGCACCAATTACGAATGCATCAGCATTAGCATTGCGGATAGAAGCGTAGGTGGTTGATGGAACAGCAGGTTTCATGTATTTATTGCCAGCATCATTTTGTTTATTGATGTACATAGCCCATGGAGCTACTTTGAAGCCATCATAAGCAAATTCAGCGTTGAGCATGAGCATATCAGCAGTGTCATATTTACCGCGTCCTTCAGTAGCATTAAAGGTGCTTTCGTCTCTTGCAGCGCGAGCCCAGGTCAAGCCAACATTGATGTTGTCGTTGATAGGAGCAACAAAAGAAATACCGTCACCACGGCTGTCGAGAATTGGAGAACCGAATGCATAGCTTGGAGCTACCATTGCTTGACGACCCATACGAACTTTTACGTCTGTGCCAGGAATGGTCCAGTCAATGTATGCTAAACGCATTTTGAGATCGCCTTCAACTACTGGGTCACCATTGAAATGTCCTTTACCCCAATTGTATCCGCCGTATTGGAACAAGAGGGTTGCAGAAAGGTCTTCGCTTTGGATGTAGTCAAATCCCATACGGATTCGGCTTACAGCTGCGAAGTTTTCTTTTTCGTCTTTGCTTCCAGCATCGCCGTAGCTGAATTCTTCAGCAAATTGCAAATTTGGTTTGAATTCACCGGCTTGTGCGCCTGCGAAAGATGAAACTACGAGGCCGGCAGCCAATAAAAGTGTAGTAAGTTTTTTCATTGTATTTTTCCTCACAGAATTTTATGCCTAAAAGGCAAATTTGAAATTTTATCAGTTCAAAAAGATGCACTTCTTGAACCTCACAAATTCCTTGTACACAATTTAACGGAGCTTGTAAAGTTTTTTTTACATTTTAAATACAATTTTTTTTACTTTTTCTGTAAAAAATTTTGTATTTCTTGTATTATATTGAAATCAATGGATTTTATTTTATTCCTTCTGGAAAATTTTTTTAATTTTTTGAGTTTTTTAAGCATAATATAGCACATCTATAGCACAAGACTTTATTCTTCAAAATATTTTTGTATAATTTTTGATACACGCCTTGAACTTTGCTGTAAGCTTTTATCATTTAAATGCGCATAGCGCTGAGTCATGGCAGGGCTGTTATGTGTCAGAAGTTTTTGGATGATGTATAGGTTTGTGCCGCTATTGGCGAGGATACTGGCAAAATTATGTCTGAGCATGTACAGCGGGCGATAATTTTTTGGTAAACCAATTTTTTCTTTGATAGCTTTTGCCTTCTGAAAATAGTTTACATAGGGCTTTTTATTTTCATCAAGGAAGATATACTCGCCTTTTTGCGGAAGCCTTTTCAAAATTTGTTTTACCGACGAAGGCAGGGGAATAAAATCCAACTGGCGTTTTTTAGCGGTTTTAGCCTGTAAATAAATAACATTATGCCTGCTGTCTATATCCTGCCAGGCAAGGTAATAGAGCGCTTTCTTGCGCATGCCCGTGTACAGGGCTGTTGTCAAAAAGGCTTTTGCATAGATGTTTTCTTCCTGTTGCAACGCTGCAATATATTGTTTTAATTGCTTTTCAGATAAATACTCGTTGACGGTATTCTGCACTTTGGGAATATCAAAATAGAGCGCGGAATTTTTGGGACTGAGTTCATTTTTGACAGCAAAATTTATCAGCGTTCTTAACAATTTAAGAATGTGGGCAATGGTTTGTAAAGAAAATTTTTTGCCATGCCGATTGACATGATTTTCCAGCACAAGGCGAAAATTGACCACGTCTTTTGTAAAAATATTCAGAGGCGTTTTGCCATAAAAAGGCTCTAAATATTGATAACAGTGTTTGATTGAGGCAAAAGAACTGACTGATTGTTTTTGCTGCTCATATTCTTTCCAAATGTCTGCAATGGTGAGGGCTTTTTGTTGTTCGGCAAATGTCTGCTCACTCTCCATTATTTTTTGCATGCGAATTTTTTGCGCCTTTTTGATAGACATGCCTTGTGATTTTGTTCCAATTTTTTGCAGGATTTGTTTTCCCTGTCTGCCTCCAACGCGGTAATAAATGTAATATGCCCAATCATGGCATATGGTCTGGGGTTCACGTAAATTATTTTGCTTGTGGACGTGTATGTCCGGAGCATGTTTGCTTTGTTTGAGATAGCGGATTTTTATGCCTGTATATCCTTTAATGGCATAAAGTTTTCCATCCTTTGGAATTGTAGAAAGTGTGTGCATGATATTTCCTTATTCTTGAGTTTTTGCGAGTTAGCTAAGCATTTTTATAAAAGACTGATTATGGCAGCGGCAGTTGCAAATCTTTGTTGTGGAGAAAAATAATACGAGGAGAAATGGTAAAGGAAAAATTCAGTTCTTTTAATTAAGGTAAATATAGCACTCCTATAGCACAATTTTTTTAAAGGATGAAAAAAGGAAAAGATATGAAAATATAAATTCTATAACTTATTTTATTTATTGGTTTTATTTTTTAAAAAAGAAGAATGGTTTGCCTTTTAGGCATAAAATTCTGTGAGGAAAAATACAATGAAAAAACTTACTACACTTTTATTGGCTGCCGGCCTCGTAGTTTCATCTTTCACAGGCGCACAAGCCGGTGAATTCAAACCAAATTTGCAATTTGCTGAAGAATTCACCTATGGTGATTCAGGCAAAGACAGCCCAGAAAACTTCAATGCTGCTACTCGTATCCGTTTCGGTTTCGACTATGTAGCAAGCGAAGACCTTTCTGCAACAATCTTGTTCCAATATCGTCATGCTTGGGGTACCGACACTAAAGGTGACTTCACCGCTGACCCAACCATGAATGAAGGTGATGGTGCTAACCACTTCCGTATGCGTTTAGCATACATTGACTGGACCATTCCTGGCACAGACATTAAAGCTCGTATGGGTCGTCAACCACTCGTAGCTCCTAGCTATGCATTTGGTTCTGCAATCCTCGATGGCCGTGGAGACGGTATCAGCTTGACTTCTGCTATCAACGACAATATCAATGTTGGATTCACTTGGGCTCGTCTTGATAGCTCTGATGCAAATGGCGAAAGCTTTGATTCTGAAGATGATGCAGACGCAGTAATGCTTAACGCTGAATTTGCATACGACGGCTTCAAAGTTGCTCCATGGGTAATGTATGCTCATGCAGACAAAGAAGGCTTGGAAACCGTAAAACCTGAAGGTTCTATCCTTTTCGGTCGTGACAATCATGCAGCTGATGCATTCGTAATCGGTGCTTCTGCTGAACTTAATATGTTTGATCCATTTGTATTTGCTCTTGATGCTTTGTACAGCAATGCAAAACTTCACAATATGCCTGCCGGAGCAGAAGACAGCTTCGACGGCTTCTATGTAGCTGCTAAAGCTTCTTACAAATTCAGCAACGGTACCGCTGGCTTCGGCGGCTGGTATTCAACCGGTAATGACGAAGAAGCTAAAAATGACAATGGCTTCGTTCTCTTAGATCCTGCTTTTGGCGCTTCTACTATCCTCTTCGGCGATAACATCATTGGTGTTGACGGCTACAATACCTTGTTCAACAACGACAGCCCATTCGGTACTTGGGGTCTTATTGCTGAATACGCAGGTTTCTCATTCCTTGAAAACCTCAGCCACACCGCTCGTGTAGTTTATGTTCAAGGTACCAATGATAAAGACGCTGACCGTGATCTTTTCATGACTCCAACAGAAGACGACAGCTTTGTTGAAGTAGACTTCAACTCTACTTACCAAATCTACAAAAACTTCTCCGCAACTTTGGAACTTGGTTATGTATTTGTTGACCAATCCAACCTTGACGGTGCTGACGAACAAGACGACATCTTCCGTTCAGCTCTTACCTTTGTTTACAAATTCTAATTTTGAATTTGTTGCATAAGGCAGCAAAAAATATAAGCCCCTCTCACGAGGGGCTTTTTTGTGGGGAAAATATATTTAAAATGATAGATGTTATAGTATTAACTTGTAAAGTAGTAAAAAGTAGTATATTATATCCCAAAATGGAGAATAAAATATGCAATCACAATCAATTATCAATACCAGCATAAAAATGCCTCAAGAATTGCGTGAGCGAATTCAAAATTTGGCAAAGGTTCGCAATCAATCTTCACATGCTTTTATGTTAACTGCTTTAGAAAATTATGTTAGCCGTGAAGAAAAAAGAGAAGCCTGGCGGCAAGAAGGGATTAAAGCTTGGGAAGATTTTCAGCAAACAGGTTTACATTTAACCAATCAAGAAGTTATTGAATGGATGGATAAAGTTATTGAGGGGAAAGAGGAGCCAATGCCTGAATGCCATATTTAATTTATTGGACTTTTAATGCTCGAAAAAATCTTGAACGAATTTATAGGTTTTTATCAGAAAAAAATAAAGAAGTTGCCAAAATGGCAATTAAAACTATCCGTGAAAAAGTTTTATTACTTGAAAATTTTCCTAATGCAGGTAGACCTGCTTATGATTTAGAGCCTGAACATCGAGAAGTACTTATTCCTTTTGGGGAAACCGGATATGTAATTCTTTATCATTTAGTAAATAATTCTATTTATATATTGGCAATTAGACATCAAAAAGAAGTAAATTATAACAGTATTATTTTATAATATTTTTTTCAATCCATTAGAAAGGATTAACTATGCGTTCAATGACCGACAGACGCCGTGCAAAAATTGAAAAGGTGCTTTCCCGGCGTCAAAAAGATTTAACCCTTGTGCTTGATAATATCCACGACCCTCACAATGTTTCTGCCATTTATCGCAGCTGTGATGCCTTTGGCGTACATAAAGTGCATTTATATTATACCAATACCCCCTTTCCGCATCTGAGTGAAAAGACTTCTGCCTCTGCCAGAAAATGGGTGGATACAGTTCGCCACAAGGACAAGGAAAGCCTGATTGCCGGCCTCAAGGATACAGGCTATCAGGTTTTGGCCACCAACTGCACCCCCACGGCAAAGCCTTTGCGCGAATATGATTTAACCAAGCCTACAGCCATAATTATGGGCAATGAACACTCCGGCGTTTCAGAAGAACTCTTTCCCCTTGTGGACGGTGAAATTTATATACCCATGTTTGGCATGATTCAAAGTTTCAATGTTTCTGTGGCGGCTGCCCTTTTGCTCGGCGAAGCAAGCAGACAGCGCCAGCTCAAAGGCATGTACGACAGCAAGACTTTCAGCGATGAAGAATATCAGGAACTTTTGGCTGACTGGCTGGAACGTTAAATTTGACAAGCAGCCAACAATAATACATAAATTTTGCCACAAAGAAGCCCGCGAAAATACTTCGCGGGCTTTTTCTCTTATTAGGGAAACCATTATATCATAATTTTCATATCACCTGCATGCACCATGTCATACTTTCGCAAAACCTGCGTAATGCCCCATACGAGGAGTGCAGGCAAGATAAAATGAAAGACAGCAATCAAAATCCAGACGTCGATCCCTGTGCCCATGGCGGCAAAGGTACTGATTTGTCCAACCAGCCCGCTGCTTCCCATACCGGCACCTTCCGGAAGATTTTGCATTGGAAAGAGCGTGGTCACAAGGGGGCCTAAAAGAGCACTGGTTAAAATCGGCCCGATCCAAATTTTAGGATTTTTAATAATATTGGGTAATTGCAGCATGGAACAGCCCAAGCCTAAACTGATCAGGCCGCTTGGCCCGTTATCCTTATAACCGGCAACAGCAAAACCCACAAGGTGACAGCAGCAGCCAACTGTTGCCGCGCCTGCCGCAATACCGCCCAAGTCAAGCATAATGGCAATTGCAGCACTGGAAATAGGCAGGGTCAGGGTAATTCCCATAATCACGGAAACGAAAATTCCCATGGGGATAGGCTGCATTTCTGTGGCAGTCATGATGAGTTTGCCCAAGCCCTTCATAAAATCAGCAATCACAGGCCCCACAAGGAAGCCGGCACAAACGCCCACAATCAGAGTCAGCGCGGGAGTAAGAATAATATCAAGTCCTGTTTCCCCGGAAATCAGTTTACCAAATTCCGCGCCTAAAACAGCAGCCACAAAAGCACCTGCCGGGCCGCCGGCCTGATAGCCCGCCATGCCTGTCACAGCAGAAGCAAAAAGAACCAAAGCAGGAGCCTTTAATCCCCAGGCAACCGCAACCCCGATACAGGGCCCGGACATTGCCATTGCCAGCGTTCCAATTTCAACAAAAGCCTCAATACCAAGCTCAGTTCCTGCTGTTTTAAAAATAAGCCCTATAATCAAAGAAGCAAATAAACCAAGCGCCATGGAACCTAATGCGTCCACTCCGTAGCGCTGTATTGTAAATTCAATATTTTTCCGTTTTAACAACTTTTTTATAGAACTAATTGAAATATCCATCATACTCTCCAGCGAGTAAAATGCCAGCCAGAATACAAAATATCCTGACTGGCACAACAATAACTTATACAGATTCAATAGCAATTACGCGAGCAGCAGAACCGTCTGTACCAAGAAGTTTTAATGGCAGGCAAACAAAGAATACTCTTTCTTTTGAAATAGCTTTCAAGTTGGTGCACCATTCAATCAGAATAATGTCACGGCTTAAAAATTCTTTGTGGGCATAGCCGTCATAACCGGCACCGGCTTTACCGCCTGATTGTTTCATTGGGCTCATATCGGTCATAAAGTCTTGAGCAAGAGCTTTAATACCTTTCTTGACAAGCCAGTCACAAGCATCGTTTTCAAGATAAATCATTTCATTCCAGAAACGTTCTGTGCCCCAGGCTTCATCAGTCCAGCCGGTTCTGATAATGGCAATATCACCCTTTCTTACTTCAACGCCGGATGCTTCCAAATCAGCAGCAGTAACACCTTCACCGGGTTTCTTGTGAGTCATGTCAATAACAACAGCGTCACCAACTACCATGTGAAGAGGCAGTTCGTGGTTTGCAAAACCATCTTCAAAGCAGTGGATTGGCACGTCAATGTGGGTAAAGCTTTGGGTTGTCATGGAAATATTGGTGGAAAGGAAGCCCATTTGCTTTACGGTTGAACAAGTATGGAATGTGGTCAATGGTTCTTCACAATTGCATAAATGTTTGCGTGGGAATTGAATGAATTTTTGAGCCGGATCAATAGTTAAACTGAGATCGATAATTTTACCTAACATATAACACCTCTATTTTTGGAAATTAGTCCATTAATCCTGCTTCTTTGAATGCTCTGTATGCACCAGGGTGTAATTGGTCTTTTGTAAAGCCATAGCATAAAGCTTCCTTGGTGATGAGCTTGCCTGCTGAATGGTATGTTTGGAATTGGTCAACATTTTTAATGATTGTGCTTACAAATTGATAAGCAACTTCTTCAGGCATATCCAAGGATGCGCCCCAGAAGTTTGGTGTGCCCAAGGTTAAAAATTCTTCAGTTTGACCTTCAAAAGTGCCAGCTGGAACTTTTACGATTGTGTAAGGAATACCAGTAGTTTTGAGAACATTATCAAGAGCTTCCTTGCTTGAACCAAACCAGTTTACCTTATCATAAGAAGCTTGTACTTCAATGGCAGCAGGGCCGGCAGCAACTTCACCGGTAGCCGGGTTGCTCAAAATATCTGCACCGGCAGCATCAGACAAACCGTCTTTGAAGCTTGACAAGGCACTTGCATTACCTACCCATTGAACATTGATTTTGTCAGCTAAACCATAACCGGCATCAATGTGGTCAAAAAGGAATGTACCGTAAACGTCTTGTGACTTCTTACCAATCGCTACTGTTTTGCCTACTAAATCAGGAACAGATTTAATCTTTGGATCTCTGGACATGAAGCAGCTGTCGCTGTCGTACATGGAGAATAATACGCGCATATCTGCTGCAATAGGTTCTTTGAATGGTGGTTTGCCGTTTTGAGCCTGCCACATGGATGTCAAAGTACCCATAATAATCATGGTTTTACGAGCGTCGGCATCGGCTGTATGTAATTTTTTCAAATTATAGAACATGCCATAGCCTTCTTCCTGGGTAATTTTAATGCCTGAGCCTGATTTCTTGATAATATCTTCAATAGCAGAACCCATAACATAACCTGTTTTACCAAAAGGAGCACTGACAATAGTGAGAGTATCATTTGCTGCTAATGCTGTTGCTCCACTTGCTAATACTAATGCACATGTAAATAAAGCTTTTTTGAATAATGAACACATAACGCCCTCCGTTTTTTGGTTATATGCTAACCATTGTTGTTGCTGTTCTCTTTTGCCAGAAAAGAAAAATTGCCAATAATACCAAACCAACTGCAATAAATGCCGACTGCTGTAAAATAATATATACGGCAAAGCATATTGATGCGGCTAAAGATACACATCTTTGCGCCACAGTTACGTTGGTATAACAATATCCCCAAGCTGTATATGAAAAGCATAATACAGCCAATACGGCTATTACAATGCTGATAAGCATGCGAATTGTACTGTCACCGCGCAAGAGTAAATCCGCATTGGTGACAAACAAGAATGGAAGTATAAAGCCTGTTGCAGCCATCTTCAATGCTTCCCAGCCTGTTTTCGTGTAATTGGATTCAGCAATGGAGGCTGCACCTAAAGTTGCAACGGCAACAGGCGGAGTAATACAGGAAATAACTGCAAAATAGAAACAGAAGAAATGAATTTGGAATGCATCAACACCCATTTTTACAATGCCGGGAACAACCAATATAGCGACTAAGGCATACGCTGCAGAACTTGGCACGCCGCAGCCTAAAACAATACATAAAACCATTGCCAAAATAAGAGTAATAAAGAGATTTCCATTACTGAGTATGGCAATAACCTGTGCCAGCTTTGTGCCAAGCCCCGTGCTGACAACAACTTGCGCAATAATCGCAACCGCGGCAACAACAATAGCAATCTTCGCCGCCTGCACAGCACCATTTGTCATGCCCTCAATGAAATCCTTCAAACTTGGACGGGTAACCTTACGGGCGAAACCAATTCCCAGCACTAATAAAATACACCAAAATGCTGTAAATCCAGGGCTCAGCTGCATAATCAGCATCACAGTCAAAACTGCAAGCGGAATAACAAAGACACAAGCCCGTTCAAAAAGCATTCTCATATCCACTTCCGCGGTAATGCCCTTAATATCGTATTTTCTTGCAATAAGTTCCACATTGATAGCAATGGATAAGAAATACAAAACAGCAGGAATAAAAGCTGCAATCATAACGGTTGGAAATGGTACGCCCAAAAATGCTGCCATTAAGAAGGCAGTTGCACCCATTACAGGAGGCATAATTTGACTGCCTGTGGAAGAAGCCGCTTCAATAGCACCGGAAATTTCAGGAGAATAGCCAAAACGCTTCATGGTTGGAATGGTGAAAGCGCCCGTAATCATTACGTTTGCCAAAGCAGAACCGGATGCCATACCAACAAGAGCAGAACCTAAAACAGCGGTTTGACCGGGGCCGCCCTTACTGATCTTACTGCCGAGTTTTCCCATTTCCAGGAAGAAAACGTTTGCACCCATGATTTCCAAACAAGAACCAAACAAAACCAAAAGGAAACCAAATTCAACAATCATTCCTAAAATATTACCAAAAATCCCGGAACCAAATCCTAAACAAATGGTTGAAATGGTGGATTCAAAAGAAATTCTGGTGTGATGCAAAGGCCCCGGAAGATAATGGCCATAGAGCATGTAAAGCAGAGCAATACAGGAAATAATAGGGAATACCTTGCCCCAGGCTGCCCATGTGCAAATCAAAACTCCTGCCAGCAAAGCTGTTCCCATAAGTATGTCGTACCCTTCAGGGAAGCCTATACGCAGTTCCAAATCATCAATATTGAGCCACATATAAGATGTGCTGACAGCAAAACCTGAAAGAATAAGCAGCCAAAATGCTTTATTGGAAATTTTATCTGTTTTTATACAATTGTATAACGCCAATAAACTGCCAACCAGACCAAGATGCACAATTTGATTCTGCATATAGGACTGAAACATCATCTGCGTGATGACCATTTGATAAATAATGAGAACCCAAGCCACAACAGTCAGCATTGTTTTTAGAGCTGCTTTCATCTTGTCCTCCCAGCTGTTTGCTTCTTTCAAGGAAAGTTGAAACATTAACTTCTATTATCAATTTTTTTGAATTATAATCTAAATTTTAGATAATTGTCAACAGCTTTATAAATTTAAAAGTTTTATTTCTGACATATTTCTATAATATATTGAAATTATTATAAAATATTTTAAACTATCTTTTCTTGCAACTTTATTCTATAGTGAGCACATCTTTATAAATGATTAGGTATTGACTATGTCTGAAAACTTTAGCGGCGACTATATCTCCTGGCTCAAAACATTCTACGAACTGGCTCAAAGCCATTCTTTCTCCAATACTGCAGAAATTATTGGCCGCTCACAAAGTACCATTACCTATCAAGTAAAGAAATTGGAAGAAAGACTGGGGGTTGAACTGATCAATCGCCGCGCAAAACCCTTGCAGCTCACTGCTGCCGGCGAACAACTTTATATTCTTTGCCAAAAACTTTTCTCACTTTTGCAGCAGGTCAACGACCAAATAAGCAGCGGGGAAGAAATTTGCGGAAATATTGTTATTGCGGCAAATTACGGATTGACCACCTATTATTTGCCTCCCCGAATCTGTGAATTTAATAAATTATATGAGCATGTAAGCATTGAAGTACGGCCACAGCCCATCAGTGAACTGCTTAAATCCTATTATTCACCGGAAGTGGATATTTTAATTACTCAGGAAAACGTGGTTCCGGAAAACGCGCAAAAAATTTTCCTGTTCAAAGCAGATATGGCTCTGGTCAGCCCTGCCGGCTGGGATATTCAAATCAGTAATCCCCCAAAACTAGAGGATTTCGCACATTTGCCCTTTGTGGCTTTCTGGAGAGATTACCCCTTTGATCTGCAGGTGATGAAACTGATCAAAGAAGCTGGGTATGATGTAAAAATTGAACAATATGGAAGCTTTTTCCTGCCCATTCTCATGCACGTTTCTCTGGGACGCGGCATTGCCATTATGGATGAATTCCAGGCAAAAACACCGGGATTTAATGTCAAAGTGCACCCGCTGAACGAATTATTCCCCAGCAGAAATTACGCAATAATCCATAGGCCAAGACAATATTTGTCCCCTGCCACCCAAAAATTTATTAATTTTTTAGTGGAAAATAAATAAAGTTCCAGACCATTACTTTTCAGGATGAAATACCTTATTCCCACATTGCGTGTTTTATTTCATGAAAACAAGAATTTTGAAGCGGGAACAGCAAAAGTTAATGCATAAATTCCGCAACTATACGAATACAAAGGCATAACTATTACAAAAGACACAAAAAAGCCCGCGCTGTCAACACATCGCGGACTTTTATTTTAGCTGAAAAGCTGGTAAGATTATACTTCTTTCTTAAAATACACTCTGCTGTGGCCTTTTTCTTCTACTCTGTGGGGTTCTGTATAACCGCGGGCAAGATACCAAACAAGATTTTCATACATTACAATATTGGTATACAAAATAATAGGGCTAAAGCCCTGCTCCTTTGCCCAGTCTTCTGCAAAGAGCATCAGTTTTTTGCCATAGCCCTTTTTCTGAAAATGCGGATTTACCCCAATATTATCAAGAAGCAAAGTGCTATCATCTTCCGGCAGCAAAACCACATAGCCGACAATGGACGTACTTGCTCATCATCTTCTAATACATAAATATGCTTTGCCGCAATATGGGCTTTATAATCATCAAGCATGGGAAAAGACTTTTTTTGTCCATACGCTCAAGGTAAAGAGCATACGCATCATTGGCTATAGCCTCAATACTGGCTTGATCTTTTGGTTCTGCAAGGCGTATTTGCTGCATAATTTCCTCTTGTTGCGGAAAGTTTTAGGCTCTGCCCAGCATAAATGCCTTATAGTTGATTTCCCAAATTTCCGGTTTTGGACTCAATCCTTTGAGCGCCTTGAGCCATACATTTTCAGGAATTTCGCTGAAAGGCGCGGTTTTGCTGAGCATGCCAAGCATAACCACATTCGCGCATTTGCCTTGCTTATCCCCAAGAGAGAACGCCTTGGCAAGCACATCCACATGGATAACATTAAAACCATGCAAAGCCTTTTCAATGGCTTCATCACTGGGATAATTATCCATGGACTGCCCTTGCGGAAGAACCTTTGTATCCGCTAAAATAATGGTACCGCCCTTTTTGAGCATAGTCAGAAAATCCGGACGCAAAATTTCACTCTTTTCCATGGCAATCAGACAATCTGCTGAAAATGGCGCAAGCTCAGGACTGCAAGCATGCCCGCAGGCAAAGGTACTGATTACAGAACCGCCCATTTGCGCCATGCCGTGGGTTTCACCTTTGACAATATTTTCATCGCCATAACCGGCAAGGAAAGCCAGTTGTGCAAGAACCTTGCCAAAGAACAAATTGCCTTGTCCGCCAACCCCGCGAATTGCAAGGCTCAACCGTGCAGGACGGTCAGTCTTTTGCAGTTCAGGACAAATAATTTCCTCTGGTGCAGTCAAAGCACATTCTTTTGCAACATCTTTCTGTCCCTGACATTTGGCTGAAATTTCCTTACTTGCCTGACTGATCGCGCCCTTCGGACACATCTGCATGCACACAGCACTGCCGCTGGCGCAAGAGGTACACAAGTTATTCCATTGCGGTTTCTTCTTGCTGTCAAAGCTGATGCCCGGGCAAATCAGGCAAGAACCACAGGAAATGCATTTGGTCGGGTCAAGTTCCGGACGAGCCTTTTTCTCGGTGACAGGAACTTTGCGTATGCACGTGCCTTTGATAATAAGTACCGTCAGCCTGTCGCCGTGACTTGCCTTTTCCAAAGCTTCTTTGAGTTTTGCCTGTAATTCCTTATAATTATAGGCATCAGCAAGAATACATTCAGCGCCTTCAGCTTCAAGAGCCCCCACAAGATTGAAGGGGGAAGCCTGTCCGCCAAGGTTCACAGGAGAAGTCGGACTTGGCTGACCGCCAGTCATACCAATCCATTCATTATCAAGAATAATTTTCAAGCCGCCAATATGGTGAAAGAGGCTGTTGCGTGTGGCGTCAAGGCCGGTATGGCATTCTGTGCCGTCACCCAAAAGGCTGACCACTCTTCCCTGTGCTTCCGGCTTTACTTTTACATAACCGGCGCGCATGCTTTCGCTCGCACCCATGGCAAGGCACGTATCAGACGCGTTCATAAAATAGAGCAAAGTATTGCAGCCAATATCCCCAAAAATCGCGTCAATCTTGTCTTGTTTGCGCAGACGGTTCAGCAAAATGCCAATGAGCCGATAGGGACAGCCGGCACAAATCATGGGCGGACGAGGCATAGGCAAAACATCTGCCTGCACTTTTTCGCATTTGCCGCCTAAAAATTCCACAATACCCGCAAAATTCCATTCCGTATTCCTGGTATACGGATGCTTGCCAATCACATTGAGGCCTGCCATGCGGCAGCTTTCTTCCAAAAATCTGTAGCCGTCCTCAAGAACATAGACATCACCGCCGTTTGCCTGAATACGCTGCACAAAAGCTTTAATTTTTTCCATGGGAAGCGGATTGGTAAAGGCCAAAGACAGCACATCAATTTCACTGTCCACCACAGCCCTGTACTCTTCCATATATAAAGCTCCGGAGCCATAGGTGATCACGCCCTTTTTGCCGGCGCCCCTGTATTCCTTATTGAGCGGGCTCGCGTCAACATATGCCTGTAATTTAGGCATGCGTTCATCCATAATCCGATCATAGGATTTGCGGGCATTGCCGGGAAGTGAGTTCATTGCCTTGAAATCGCCCACTTTTGCTTCCGGACGTTTTTGATCGGGCATAAGGCGGATAAGCCCTTCACTGTGACAAAGGAGTCCGCTGGCATGCACAACACAAGCTGTTTTAAATTCGCGGGAAATTTCCACGGCGATTCGCGGCGCATCGTGCATTTCCTGATGATTGCGCGGCTCAAAAACTGGCAGAAAACAACTTTTATAAAGATAACGAGGGTCAACGAGATGCTGCGTTGAATTGGGCGTAAAGTCGCTGGCTATATAGAAAACAAGTCCGCCGCGCTCCACACTGTAACTGGAGGCAGATGTGAACACGTCACCAGCCTGAAAAACTCCAGGAATTTTCATGGTTACAACCGCGTCCTTGCCCGCAAGGCTGACGCCCACACCCATGCTTGCTGCCACAGCTTCATTCACTGCCCAGCCCACATGAATTTTATCCTGCACCTTGGCAAGTCCCTTATCGATAACTTCCGTGCTTGGCGTTCCGGGATATCCTTCCACCGCGTCAATGCCTGCACGCACGCAGCCGCTTGCAAACGCTATATTTCCCTGCACCACATAGGGCGTATTTTCTTTTTCTTCGCAAAGTTCTCGTATCATATGTTCCACCAGTCAAAAGAGTTAAATTAGAAGCGTTAATCAGAAAAGTAAAATCTGCCCTCTTATAAAAGTTTAATGGTTTCCCAATGCGCTTTGGCAGCATGGTCCTGCACCTGCTGACCGCCAAGAGCCACATCCACGCTTGTTTCCATGGCTTTTTGCAGATAAGGCGCAAAAACATGGAAATCTGAAAGTTTGGTCTGCAAAACTTCTTCGCGCACTTGCTGACGCATTTTCTTTGTATAGCCGGTTATATATTCCAAAAGTGCGGCATTACCCTTGGCAGAAGGCAGTAAATAGGTATCAATATCACCCATTGCACCAACAATGGCCTTGGTCAGTTCCTCCTGCGTCAAGTGCAGATTGCCCAAATATTCAGCTGTTTGCTTATATACGCTAAGCGTCTTTTCCACATTGGGGTCACGGTAGGACACGAAAGCCAATGTGCCTGTATTTCTTGAATAGCGCACAAATGCGCCGTACGCACCGCCCTGCACGCGCACTCTGTCCCATAAATAGCCCATGCGCAGGAAACGGGTGATCACATGCACAGAACCATGGAAAGCATAGCCAGCTTCCCTAAGGTTTGTGCCAAGTCCCACATAGTTGACTTGTGCAGGCAAAAGCAGACCCATGGGTTTTTTATTGAAGGAATATGCACGAGCACAGGGAGCAGAAGCTTTGTCAGAAAAACTTTCCAGCAAGTCTGCAAGTTTTTCGCCTTTTTGGATAAGCTCTGCTGAACCTGTCAGGCTCAATATTGCCCCGGTCTTTGTCAAAATACTTGCATGCAAAGCCGTCAAACGAGCTTCGATTTTGGCAAAATCGTCCTGCACGGAACCCGCAAGCTGGCGAATAAAAGTCCAATAGGGCAAGCCATTTGCTTTTTCATTCAAATTGCCAAGCTTGGAGAACATGCCATTAATATAAGAAGCTAACACGCTGTGCCCAGCAGGAATAATGCTTTGTTCAAAACGTGCCTTGTCTTCCCAAACCATTTGTACAAAACGTTCTTTGTTGGCAAAATTGGGGAAGAGCAAGATTTCCTCTAACAGTTTGTAAAGATTATCAATTTTTTCTTCCACAACCTTGGCGGAAATGCGCAGGTACATGAAAGGATTATCTTCATCAATTTTGCTGCCAAAGGAAACATCCGCATCCAGTTCGCCGGTTTGGGCGGAAATTTCAAGTCCCAAGTCCACAAAATCATAATGTTTTGTGCCCATTTCCGTGAGTGCGCGGCAATAAAGGGAAAGCAGCGGCAAATCTTCTTCAGCCACATGGTCAAGAGGAAGCAAAATCCGCACATATAAAATACCAGTGGTATCAACTTCATGGTGCAGCACTGTAATACTTTTCTTTTGCGCCACAGCCAGTGGATTTTCCTTGCCCTGCAAAGGAATATCTTTGAGGCTCAAGGTTGGAATTGTGGCAAGGGCTTCTGGACTGTCTTCCTTTGCCTGAGCAGCGGTCAAAGCATTGGATAAATCCACAACTTCTTGTTTTTCTTTATCATTTAAGGTATTAATTACTTTATCCAAAGTTGCCTGCTCTTGTTCTGCTCTTTCTTCCGCAAGGGAAGAATTTGGCAAAAGCACAACCAAAGAACGGTGCGTATTATCCAGGAACCATTTTTTAATGGCGTTTTCAAATACTTTTTCGCCACTGGCAAGGCGGCTCTTGATATGTGCAAGGGGCTTTTCCCAGGCAAGAGGCAGGAATGGATCTTCATTATAGAGCCAGGTGCTGAGGCTTTGGAACATAGCTGAAAGTCCGCGCGGGAAATTGCCGGTATTATTTTCACGCAAAATAAATTCTGTGGCAGAAAGAGCACTGTCAATCACTTTTTGGCTAACTCCCTGCTCGGCTAAATCCGCCAGCGTTTCTAAAACGAGAAGTTCCACTTTATCCGCATCATTTGGCAAAACAGAACGAAGCCCAATGGAATAATAGGCTTGACGCAGTTCCGTTTCAAGGCCGCAGCCAGCCACATCTTCCCCAAGTCCGGAATCCATGAGGGCCTTGCGCAGCGGAGAACCGGGAAGAGCCGTCAAAATATGTTCCAGCATTTCCAGTACCATGATTTCTTCGGCGTCCTTGCCTTCGCATAAGAGCCAGTTCACAGTCACATGGGCATTGCGCGGATTGTCGTCCTCTTCCTCAGACGCATAAAAGGTTTCGATTTTCCGTTCATAGGGCAAACGCTTTTGCAAAGGAACAGCAGAATCAATGTCTATAGCCTCAAAATTCTGCAAAAGTTCAGCCAGCTTTTCAAGACGAGCCTCTTCCGGATCATCACCCCAGAAGAAGAAGCGAGCATTGCTGGGATGATAATAACGGGAATGAAAATCCTTAAATTCTTCATAGGTTAAATGCAGAATTTCAGGAGGATTACCGCCGGAATCAAGGCTGTACAAAGTATCAGGGAAAACAGCGTGCTGACTTTGCTCCCCAAGCACAGAATCAGGGGAAGAATAGACGCCTTTCATTTCATTATAAACAACGCCCTTGTAGCACCACTTGCTGGTATCCGGATCTTCAGCATGGATATGCCAGCCTTCCTGCTGCAAAACGCTTTCATCAATGCGGGGATAGAAAACAGCATCCAAATACACATCAATCAAATTATAAAAATCCTGCAAATTGGTACTTGCCACAGGATAACAGGTTTTATCAGGATAGGTGAGCGCATTCAAAAAGGTTTGCAGAGAACTTTTCAAAAGCTCCACAAAGGGCTCTTTCACAGGATATTTCTTGGAGCCGCAGAGCACAGAATGTTCCAAAATATGGGCAACACCTGTGGAATTTTTAGGAGGAGTTCTAAAGGCAACACCAAAACTTTTATTTTCATCTTGGTTGATAACACTAATCAGCTCAGCCTTTGTCCTGTTATGAACCCAAAGCCGAGCAATACCGCCAACTTCTGATAAATGTTCTTCCCGTAACAGCGTAAAATCTTTATGCATACTTACCTCAATAAAAAATAATAAAAAAAAATGGCTCTTGCGAGCCATCGTATAAAAGAAAAGATGTTTATATATTCAATAAAAATCGGCTCATTAGCAATTTGCTGCACGCAAGGTCTCTTCAACAGTTTCAAGACTTGGCGTTGCATCATCTTCCAAACGGCACAAAGAACGCACTGCAAGCATAAGCATATCAAAAGGCAAAGTCATTTCTGTGCTGCCATTATTCACAGTGCAGGAATCCCCGTGCATATTGATTTTATACGCGCGGCGTTCCTTGGAATTTTTGTCACCGGAAACAACAGAATAAACTTGTTCGTGGCTGTCTGTCACATACAATTTTTGCGTAGTAAGAGAGGCTTCGTCTTCATCATACCAAGAAGCTTCTGAAAAAAGACGTCCTTTAAAATTCATTTCACCGCCATTATCAAGTTTCAGGGAAACTTGTTCCATACGGTTATCATTTGATTGATACATAAGGCCTCCATACGCGCACGTGACAAAAATTTTGCTTTGTTACAAAGAGCGTTTCTTCATAGTTTTTACACAGCTTTCTCCTAAATGTCAACCAAGCAATTTTGCATAATCTCATGAACCTTATAAAAATTTTATATATTTAAACCCTATACAGAATAAAAATTTTTTGTTAAATTTTCTTTCCAGTTTCTTATACTGTTGCCTTCCAAATGGCACGCAAGGAGAATAGTATGCCTGTTTTAACCTTTCCTTTAGGCCCGCTTGAAACAAATTGCCACCTTTATTATAAAGGAACTGACGCCCTGATTATTGATCCAAGCGGACATATGGTTGAAATTCTTACTGAAATTAAAAACAGAAAACTCACTATACAAGGCATTCTACTGACGCACATGCATTTTGACCATGTTTATGGCTGTGCCGAGCTTGAAAGTTTTGTCAAAACACCTGTTATGGCTGGGCAAGGCGATATTGAAATCAGTGATATTTTAATTTCTTCTGCTGCTCGCTATGGTCTTCCAAAAGTTGATGAGTTTCACCCTGTTCCCCTTGAAGAAGGCATACACAAATTCGGCTCCATTGAAGTTGATGTGCGCGCTGTTCCTGGACACAGCCCAGGCTCCCTTGCCTATTATATCAAAGAAGAAAATATTGTTTTCACGGGTGATGTGCTCTTTTATCGAAGTGTGGGACGATCCGACCTGCCTAAAGGCGACTTTGAAACTCTCGCTAAAAGCATAAGAGAAAAACTCTATACATTGCCTGAAAATACGGTTGTTTACTGCGGACATGGCCCAGAAACAACCATTGGCGATGAACGGATAAAAAATTCCTTTGTTCGTGCATAGAAATACCATTGCCCAAACCCTTTGATACACAATGAAATACGGTATTTTTTCCTGCAGTCCAAGAGCAAATGGAAACTCGGATTTTTGTGCAGAACTCATCCATAAGCAATTTCTTATGAGGCAAATTCAAGGTGCTGAATCTTTTTTCCCATGCAGAAAAAATTTAGCGCCTTGCATTGCCTGTGGATTTTGCGATAATGGGCAGGGAAAATGCAGACTTGCTCTGCACAAAAACGATGCAGTTGCCGCGCTCTATAATTCCCTTTTTCAGCTTGATAAAGCGATTTTCATTGTCCCTGTCTATTTTTATCACGTACCGGCCCATTTCAAAGCATTTTTAGACAGGGCCCAGGCCTGGTATGCTGTACCCTATGAACAAAAACCTGCCAAAAATCTCTCCATTGACCTTATTTTGATTGGCGCACGCGAAAAAGGCGATAAACTTTTTGAAGGGGCAAAGCTCAGCATAAAATACGCCATGCAGTGCATTGGGGCAAATATAGGAACAAGCCTTTGTCTTTATGGATTGAATAAGCCCGATGATTTAGCCAAAAACCAGCAAAAGCAGCAGCAAATTCTTGATACCCTATGCTCAAATCACGCTATTTTATGAAAATAAACTGGAATATTTTTCAAGAAAAACGCTGCATACACTGCGGACGTCCCTTTTTTCCGGCTGCAAATTCAAATTCCATTGAAAAACATATTTACACGCATCTTTGCTCAGAATGCGCAAAAGAAATCAAACAAAGGACTTCTGGTTTTTGCAGACATTGCGGCGAACTTTTGCTTGATGAAACACAAATTCTGCTCCATTGCGGACAATGCACGGACAGCCTTGGTCTTTGGGAAGAGTTTTCATTTTTTGGCAAATATGATACCATATTCCGTGAACTTATTTTGCAGGCAAAATTCAATCACAACCGCGCGGACACAAAGTTTCTGGGGGAACTTTTAGCTCTCCATTTTATGGAACAGAATCAAAATCCGGAAAATCCCCTGCAGGAACTCAACCTTATTCCCATGCCTTTGCATGATAAAAGGCTCGTGCACCGCGGCCATAATCAATGCCTTGAGATATTGAAGTTCTTTATTCGTTATCTGAACAGGCATGCAGATTATCAGATTAATTTGTACACCAATATCCTACAGAAAAAAGTTCACACTGTTCCGCAAAGTTCTTTACACAAAAAAGAACGGCAAAAGAATATCAAAAATTCTTTCACCGCTGCGGAAAATGGGCTTAAGGAAATTATTTTATTTGATGATATTGCCACCACCAACAGCACGCTCAAAGAAGCCTGCAAAGAACTCAAAAAATCCGGAATTGAGAAAATCCATATTCTCGTGCTGGCCAAGGCCTGAAATTTATAAAAAAAATATCGCTTGGATAAAAATATAATCTTTTCACGAATAAAATATAACTTCTTGTTTTTATGAAATAAACCCTGTGTCTTACTCATGTTTATATCTTCGATATACATGGACGCACAGGGCGTGAACCTGAGCAAACTGTAAGTTTTGAACTCTGACGAGTTCACTGACAGTTGCATCAGGAACAAGCGATGCGGGGGTATGGGGGGAATTTTCCCCCATAAAAATAAAAATTTTTATATCTCGTTGTTATAAAATAAACTTTATAATAAAACGAAACAAAAACTATTCAAAACTAATAGCTAAAACAGGGCAAATTTCAATGCATTCCCCGCAGCGCGTGCACAAATTGTCAATGCAGTAGGGATAGCCGTTTGCGCTTATTTCCAAAGCATCGTGCGGACAATTTTCCACACAGCCTTCACATTGCACACATTCATCTGTATTGATGGAAATGATTTCTTCAAATTCACTCATTTTAAACCTGCTGTTTTTAGTGTCACAAATAATTCCGTCAGCAATGCTTCAATGGCATAGGTTGGGTTCACCATTAAATTAAGCATTTCATAACACGTGACAACCCGTTCGTTTATTTCAAAAAGTTTGCTGAAAGAAAGGGTGGAAAACAAAGAAGCCAGCACATAATTTTTTCTGCCTGCCATAGCATGGGCAAAGTTTTTCTGTAAAATGCCGCAAATCAGCTTGGCAAGTTCTGCATCTATCGCCCCTTTGGCCGCTGTCTTATCGAGAAGCCCTGTTCCATTTTGAAAGAATTTGATTAAGATGTTTTCCCATTCCTTTTCTGTGTCTGTCAATTCCTGGAGAGAATCCTTCCAGGGCAAAGTTGTCACAAAACCGCGGGAAAGCAGAGTCGGTAAAACCATTTCCCGCTGTGACATGGTAAAAACATACTGGTTATAGGGATTCGGCTCTTCCAGAAGTTTTAATAAGGCATTGCCGGAAACAGCGCTTAATTTTTGAGTTTCCAGTAAAAGCACCAGACGCTTCCTGGCAAAACGAGGAGCTTCTGTGGATATTTTCTTTAATTCCCGCATGGAATCTACGTCAATATTGGCTTCTCGGCTGTCAAAAACAAATAAATCCGGGTGCATATGGGCAGCAACTTTAAAACATTCAGGGCAATGGATACAAGGCTGAATATTTTCGCCATAAAGGCTTGCTTTCTCCCGTTCATTAAAGCAATGTTCCGGACTTTGACAGAAAAAGAGGGCTGCATAATAATGGGCAAAGGCAGTGCGAAGATCGGCACTTCCCCCTTCAATATGCAAAAGCTGCGGAGGATCTTGCTGAATTTTATTGATTTTTTCACGAAATCTGTCAAATAAAGGAGAGAGCGCAGGATCAAAAACTTTGACTGCTTCTTCTTTACTGGGAATTTCTTCTTCGATTTTACTCTTTTTTTCTGCCATATTTTTCATAAAAAAAATCCGACAAAAATTTTGACGGATTTTTCTTTTTACTTTTAGCGACGTATAGTCTGATTTCTATCAGGGCCAACGGAAACAAAACCTGCCTTGACGCCGATAAGCTCTTCTAAACGAGCAACGTATTTTTTCGCGTTTTCAGGAAGCTCATCATAGGAAAGGCATGAAGAAATATCTTCTTTCCAGCCTGGCAAAGTTTCATAGACCGGCTGAACCAAAGCAAAATCAGTGGCAGAACTTGGGGGTGTTGCAATTTCTTTTCCGTTCAAAGTATAGGCAACGCAAATTTTAATTTCATCCAGTCCGCCCAGTACGTCTAACTTAGTAAGAGCAAGGGTTGTTGGCTTGCAGACACGGTAGCATTCACGAAGCACGCACGCATCAAACCAGCCGCAGCGGCGGGTTCTGCCTGTTGTTGCTCCAAATTCTCCGCCTTTTTGCTGTAAATATTCACCGGTTTTATCAAAAAGTTCCGTTGGGAATGGGCCTGCTCCAACACGGGTTGTATAGGCTTTGACAATGGCAATGTGTTCCGTGATAAATTCATTGGGAACACCGGCTCCCACACCGGCATTGCTGCAAATGGTATTGGAAGAGGTAACATAGGGGTATGTGCCATGGTCAATGTCAAGCATAACGCCTTGCGCGCCTTCAAATAAACAGGACTTGCCCTGTTTTTGGAGCTCATAGAAAATGGCTGTGGTATCCTGAACATAAGGAAGAAGTCTGTCGGCAATTGCCATAACTTCATTGTACACAACATCAACATCCATTTCATCCACATGATACAGGTTTTTGAAAAGGATATTTTTTTCAATCAGTGCTGTTTCAATTTTTTGGCGTACCAGTTCTTTATCGTTCAAATCACCGGCTCTTACACCAATACGAGCCATTTTATCTTCATAACAAGGGCCAATGCCGCGACCTGTTGTTCCGATTTTTCCTTTTGCGCTTTTCATGGATTCACGAGCAGCATCAAGAACTTTATGATAAGGCATAATGAGCTGTGTTTTTGGGCTTACAAAAAGGCGTTTTGCAGAAGTATCAATATTTTTAAGATGTAACTCATCGAGTTCTTTCAAGAAAACAAATGGATCAAGCACAACGCCGTTGCCAATAATGCACAGTGTACCGTCGTGCAAAATTCCAGAAGGAATAACGTGCAAAACAGTTTTTTGCCCATTGACAATAACAGTATGTCCTGCATTGTTTCCGCCTTGATAACGTACAACACAAGCAACTTCTGCTCCTAAAAGATCAACGATTTTTCCCTTACCTTCGTCACCCCATTGGGCGCCAAAAACAGTCATATTTGCCATAATTTACCCCGCCAAAGCATAGGAATTATTTGTATCCACACAAGATAGTTAATATACGTTGCTTTCCGCTATTGGTCAACAAAAAGAATAGATTAAATTTTATGCATAAAAAGGCGCATTGACTAATTCAGCAAATTTTTCCAAAGCATTTTCCACAGTTATACAATTTATACGCGGAAATTCTTCAGGCACAAAGGAGGGATTATTGCCGCTTTTATACGCTTCCAACCCGCGCATATATGCCTGATAAGCTTCATTTGACAAACGAACTTCCACTTGTCTGGCTGTGCCCTTTTCTGGATTTTTTGGGTCAAAATGCCAAAACACGCCAGTTTCTGCCAAAATAATGAGACTTGGAATATTGAGAGCCAGTGCCATATGCTCTGGAGCTGATGTATTGCCAATATGAAAGGCCGCATGAGACATGCATGCCATAGATTCCCGCAAAGAAAGCGGATTTTGCGGCATAACTACCCGTTTGGGGTCAATTTCCGATAAATGCTTGACCTGCGCATCTTCACCGGGCGCGCGAAGAACAAAAAATTTAAATTGCGGATAATTGGCAAGAATAGCCCGCACCAGTTCCTCATAATATTTCCAGCGCCGTCTGGGGTGTTTATGGGTGGCATCAAGCGTAATAAAAGGAGTACCTTCTGTTATGCCAAGGTGTTCCAAAAGAATGCGGGCTTTTTGCTTTTCTTCGTCTGTTACATAAAGCTTTGGCTTCATTTCTGTTGGCACAAGCCCCAAAGGTGAGAAAATACGTGTTTTTGAAAAGGACGTGTAATCAGTTGCTGTATTTTCCGGAACAGCACAATGGGTATACAAAAATTTTCTGTACCAGTGCCGCGGAGCAAAGGATAAACGATATTTTGCCCCTGAAAACAAAGTTGCAAGCTGACAGCGGGGAAGCTGCTGCAAATCAGCCAGCACATCAAACTTTTTTCTATGCAGCGTGCAATAAAAGACTACTTGTACAAGAATATTTCTGGCCTTGGGAAAAACAAGAATTTCATCAAGATACGGATCTTTTTCAAGAAGCGGAACGCATTTTGCTTCTGTCAGCAAGGTCAGTTTTGCCGCGGGAAAAGCTTTTTTCACAGCCTCAAAAACAGGTGTTGTCACAACCACATCACCCAGCTGTCTTTGCTGAATAACAAGAATATGTTGAGGAGTTTCATGTATTGTCTGCATATTCTTCACGCACCTTTCGCCAGCAAGCCACATATTCCTGATTGCCCTTGGGTCCTTTAATCATGGCAGGTGTTACTCCCAAGCATTCCAAGCCTAAATTTTCGCAAAAAGACAAAACCTTATTCACAGCTTCCTGCCGAACTGCCTCATCGCGCACAACGCCTTTATCCGTCTGATGTGCCCCTACTTCAAACTGCGGCTTAATCAGGCAAACAATCAAACCGCCCTTCTTCACGCTTTTCATACAAGGCGGAATAACAAGCGTCAGGGAAATAAAGGAAACATCAGAAACCATAATATCCACCTTTTCAGGAAGTAAGGTTTCATCAGCATAACGAAGGTTGATCCCTTCCATATTCACCACTTGCGGATGTCTTTGCATTTTTTCGTGAAGCTGCGCATGCCCCACATCCACAGCGTAGACTTTCTTCGCACCAAACTGCAAAAGACAGTCGGTAAAGCCACCTGTGGAAGCTCCAGCGTCAAGGCACACAAAGTCAGTCACATCAAGATGAAAATGCTCAATGGCAGTCAAAAGTTTATAACCGCCGCGGCTCACAAAACGTTCTTTGCCCTGCAGCATAAAGACCGTGTCAACAGGATAATTTTGCCCTGCCTTTGCCACCGGCGTTGGCTTGACGCCTTCCGGCAATTCTCTTTGCGGGTCAATAACAACCTGCCCGGCCATAATCAGGCGTTTTGCCTGCTCTCTGCTTTCAGCAAGGCCCTGCTCAAAAACAAGTTGATCTGCACGCATTTTCTTTGCCATTCTTACTCCACACAAAAGCCAAGCGCTTTGAACATTGCTTTATCTTCTTCCGCACCAACGCCTTGTGTTGTCAGCATATCACCGGTAATCAGCGCGTTTGCCCCGCTTTCAAAACAGCGTCTGCCCTTGTCAGCAAGCAGTTTTCTGCCTCCGGCAAGGCGCAAATATGCCCTTGGCAAAATAAAACGATAGAGTACAAGGGAAAGGATAATTTCATCATACGCAAGGGGCTTGTTGCTTTCAAAGGGCGTGCCTTTAATCGGGAACAGAATATTGATGGGCACAGACAAAACTCCTAATTCCTGCAAAGAAAACGCCATATCTATGCGGTCTTCCAGACTTTCCCCCAGCCCCCAAATACCGCCGCTGCACACTTCCAGACCACATTCCTGCGCCATGCGTATGGAGCGAATTTTATCTGCAAAATTATGGGTTGTGCAAACGTTTGGAAAAAAGTTTTCAGAACTTTCCAAATTATTATGCACTCTTGTCAATCCATGTTCTTTCAGTAAAAGATAGTCTTCCTTTTCCAGCAAGCCAAGGGAAGCACAGCAGGAAATGCTGCTTGTTTCCCTGATTTTTGCTATGGACAGGGCAAGTGCCTGCATATCTTGCCAGCCTGGCTTTCTGCCGGAACAAACAAGCGAAAATCGCCCAATGCCAGCCAGATCTGCCTTCTTTGCCTGCTCAGCAATCACCGTTTCTGAAAGCAGGGGATATTCAGACGCTCCTGTATAATAAAATGAAGACTGGGCACAAAATTTACAATTTTCTGAACAATGTCCGCTTTTTGCATTGATAATGCAGCACATATCCACGCGCTTGCCGCAAAAAAATTCTCTGACTGCATTGGCTTTTTGTGCCAGATACACAATATCTGCCTGTGCCAGCAAAAAAATTTCTTCTTTTGTCAGTAAAATGCCGTCTAAAACTTTTTGGGTCAGCGCATCAACTTCAGAATGAGGCAAAATAGACATTGAAGTATCTCTTTTATCTGCCAATGGATTGACAATACGCTTTGAAAGAAGGAGCTATTTTATCTTTTTCTGATAAAACGGGATTATCAATGCCCCAGTCTATCGCCAGGTCAGGGTCAGCAAAATGAATGGATGCTTCATACTCCGGGTAATAATAATCCGTGCATTTATAATGGAAATGAGCAATTTCACTCCGCACCACAAAACCATGGGCAAGCCCAGGTTCAAGCCACAGCTGCCATTGATTGTCTGCGGTCAGCTCCACGCCATACCATTTTCCAAAGGTGGGCGAACCCGGGCGAATATCCACAGCCACATCAAATACAGAACCCAAGGAAACAGAAACCAGTTTGCCCTGTGCATGTTCCTTTTGATAGTGCACACCGCGAAGCACGCCATAAACTGAGCGAGAATGATTATCCTGAACAAAAGGCAACTTTATGCCGATTTCTTCATAGCGCTCTTTCTGCCATGTTTCCACAAAAAGCCCGCGTTTATCGCCAAAAACTTTTGGCTTTATAAGAATTAGCCCTTGTATGGGTGTTTGTTCAAATTCCATTTTCTATTCCTGTTATTCATCTCTATCATTAACAAGTTCAATTAAATATTGCCCATATTCATTCTTTTCCATGGGCTTTGCCAGCTTTAAAACCTGTTCTTTGGTAATATAGCCATTTCTCCAGGCAATTTCTTCAATACAGGCAATTTTGAGGCCTTGCCGCTTTTCCACCGCGTGCACAAAGGAACTTGCTTCCAGAAGTGATTCATGGGTTCCCGTGTCAAGCCAGGCAACACCGCGCCCCAAAAGCTCAACATTTAATGTATTCTTGGCAAGATATATTTTATTGACATCAGTGATTTCAAGCTCGCCGCGGGCAGAAGGCTTGATACTCTTTGCAATATCAAGTACTTCTTCATCATAAAAATACAAGCCTGTTACCGCGTAATTGGATTTAGGCTTTTGAGGCTTTTCTTCAATGCTGACGGCTTTCATATTTTTATCAAATTCAACAACTCCATAACGTTCCGGATCAGTTACATGATAGCCAAAAACCGTTGCTCCCTGCTCGACTTTCTTTGCATTCAAAGCTTTTGCAATAAGTCCTGTACCAAAGAAAACATTATCCCCTAAAATAAGGCAGGTATTTTTCCCTTTGATAAAAGGTTCAGCCAGTAAAAATGCCTGAGCCAAGCCCTCTGGACGAATCTGCACCACATAATGAAACACACAGCCATAATCCTTGCCGGAACCAAGCAAAGCTTGATAAAGGGGCAAATGTTCCGGCGTTGAAATAATCACAATTTCACGGATTCTTGCATACATAAGCACAGATAAAGGATAATAAATCATAGGCTTATCATAAATAGGCATAAGCTGTTTGCTCACGCTTTTGGTCATGGGATATAAACGCGTGCCTGCCCCGCCGGCTAAAATAATTCCAACCCAGTCTTTCATATATCTCCCCTATCTGCCTGCATAATTTTTTTCAATCCAACGGCGGTATTCGCCGCTTTGCACATTTTCCACCCATGCTTCATTTTCCAAATACCACTGCACGGTTGCCAGCAGACCTTCCTTAAAATTATGTTTTGGCTGCCAGCCAAGTTCAGTTTTAATTTTCGTGCAGTCAATGGCATAACGGAAATCATGGCCTAATCTGTCGCTTACAAATTGGATCAGATTTTCATATTTGCCCTCGGCATGGGGACGAAGTTCATCTAAAATCGCACAAATGGTCTTTACCACTTCAATATTGCTTTTCTCGCTGTTTCCGCCAATGCAGTAGGTTTCACCTACGTTTCCCTTTGCCAGCACAAGATGTATGGCTTCACAATGGTCTTCCACATGAAGCCAGTCGCGGATATTTTCCCCTGTTCCATAGACAGGCAGTTTTTTGCGCTTCAAGGCATTCAAGGTCACAAGCGGAATAAGTTTTTCAGGAAACTGCCGCGGGCCGTAGTTATTGGAGCAATTGGTAATAAGTGCCGGAAAACCATAGGTTTCATAATATGCCCGCACAAAATGGTCACTGGAGGCTTTACTTGCAGAATAAGGACTGTTGGGCGCAAAAGCAGTTTTTTCAGTAAAGGCTTTTTCGCCTGGTTTCAGCGCTCCGTACACTTCATCTGTTGAAACATGCAGGAAGCGAAATTCCTTATACAAGGTACTTTCCTTATCTAAAGCATCATACCATTCTTTTACAGCCCGAAGCAAAATGGTTGTTCCCAGCACATTGGTGCGCACAAAAGCTTCCGGGTCAAGAATGGATCTGTCCACATGGCTCTCTGCGGCAAAATTCACCACAGCCTGCGGCTGATATTCTTTGCATAAATACTGAACCAGCTCAAAATTTCCAATATCTCCGCGGACAAAAACATGCAGGGGATTATCCTGCAAACTTTGCAAATTCCCCAAATTGCCGGAATAGGTTAATTTATCCAGATTGATAACACGGTATCCAAATTTCACTGCCATAAGAACATAGCAGGAACCAATAAAACCAGCACCGCCTGTAACAAGAATTGTTTTCATTTTCAGCCTTTTGTAACTTGGTATATTTATTCTGTATTGCTTTAATTTGATTAAAAAGTATACAAAAAAATATATTAAAACACAAATTAAAACAATACAAAAAAAACGCGTTATAAGCACAAAAAATACACAAATTATCTTTGCGCAAAGAGTTGCCAAATATGATAGAATAGGATAAAAATATTGTATCGTTATGTAGTTCAAAAATAATAACTTTCTATTTTATTTGTTAATAACTATTAATACATAAAGAAAAAATAACGCATATAAATGGGGATACGTATGCATGAATTAGTAACAATTATTATACCTTGTTACAATGTTGAAAAATATATTGAAGAATGTTTAGTATCTGTTTTTAATCAAACTTACACCAATTTAGAAATACTCTGTATCAATGATTGCAGCACAGATTCAACACTGCAAAAATTAGAACAATTAAAATCTGCTGACAATCGAATGAGAATTATTAATAATGAAAAAAACCTTGGTTTGGCTCGGACAAGAAATAGAGGAATACATGAAACCAAGGGTGATTATCTTTATTTTTTGGATTCTGATGATATCTTGCCGCAAAATACCATTGAAAAAATGCTCTCTTATGCACAAGAAGAAAATATTGACATTGTTGTAGGGCGTTTACAAGCTTTTACAGAAGAAGAAAATAAACGATTTAATAGAAGAGCCGCTTCTATGACCAATGCTCTCTCTCGTTTTAATAAGGAAGTCTTTCAGGTTTCCTATGAGAATGGAATAAAATTTTTATCTGATATTCCATGTATTGCCTGTTCAAAACTTTATAAAACATCCTTTCTTGCAAAGAATAATCTTTTATTTATAGAAGATAAAATTACCCATGAAGATAATGGCTTCTTTCTCAAAATATTTTCTGCACTGCCTAAACTCTATTTAATTAATGATATTTGTTTAAAATATAGAATTCGTGCGAACAGCATTACTGCCAATAATGGAATGAAAACAAATAAAAGTGATAAAGTAAAAGCTATCACCGACGCAATCAATTATATTCAGACAGAACAAAAAGAACATGCAAAAGAAATATTAAAAATAATACATGAATCAAAAGAATATAATCCGTATATATTAAAATGGTATCAGTATCTCATTAATATAACAAAACATACAAAAGAATATAAAATAAGTGTGTTTATGATCCCCGTTTACAAGAAAAAAATTAACCGTAAAAATATCTGTATATATTATTTTTTAGGCTTGCCGCTTTGGTTTAAAAAATGTGCTTAGTTTTGCATAATTCTGCTCAATCATAACATTGTTTACAAGGAACAGCTCATGGCATCAAATATTGCGCTTTCAGTGATTATCCCCTATCTCAAAGCAAATCAAGAAACCATTCATCAATCTTTAAATTCACTCTTTGCTCAATCATTAAAGAATATTGAATTTATTTTTGTAGACGACGGCTGCACCGATGAAAGCCGTGCAATAATTGAACAATATGCTCTTCAGGATGAAAGAATCTCAATACTCTATAATGAAAAGAACTCTGGCCCGGGATTTTCACGCAATGAGGGGATAAACCATGCTCAAGGTGAATACCTGGCCTTTTTTGACCTCGATGATATTGTTGATGAAAATTTTTATGAAAAATTATATGAAAAAGCAGCGTTAACGCATGCTGATATTATAAAAGGCAGCATAGTTTATGTTGATGAAAAGCTCAAATATCCAAAGACAAACAGCAAAATACAAAATAAAATACAAAAATACGGACTGCGTGCAGGACTTTTGCTTTCATTTTATTATGAACATTTTACCGCAATATACAAACGAGATTTTATCATTAAAAATTCTATACACTATGGCTCTACCTATAGAGCACAAGACATGACTTTTTTATTTCAAGTAACGTTTTATGCAAACAGTATCGAATTTGTCAATGATGTATATTACAGATATATAATAACAGCCGGCTCACTCTCAAACACTAAAAATTCCACCTATTATATCCATAATATTTTAGCTGTGTTGGAACAAATAAACTTTTTTCACAGCAAGCATACAGAACTTGCCCCGGAACTCTATAATGAATTACTCTTTAAAAGATTTCGGCATGCTTTACAATATTTTCAAAAGTCAGATTCCCCTGAAATTCAAGAATTAAATGAAAAAATTTTTAATCTTTTCTATGAAACGATTATGAAGATCAATTTTTCAGATTCACTAAAACGCCATATTATATTCAAACTTCCTGCTTATACATATTTCTTTCAAAATAACTATAAGAAATTTTACAAGCAACTTTTCTCTTCCACACCATTGAATGCCTGTCTCATCAAACTTGGCATAGTATTACATTTAGATAACTTCAAACAATAAAGATCTGATAATAACCTTACAAAAAGATACAAAAAAAGCCACCTCATGGGTGACTCAAAAAATGGTGGGGTGTGCAGGATTCGAACCTGCGACTCTCTGCTTAAAAGGCAGGTACTCTACCTACTGAGTTAACACCCCGCTTGTCGCGTATATATTAAAACATGCACACAATTTGCATGGTTACATTTTCTTTTCGCATGGTGGGGTGTGCAGGATTCGAACCTGCGACTCTCTGCTTAAAAGGCAGGTACTCTACCTACTGAGTTAACACCCCAACGAGAAGATTTCTTGTATATTAAGCCACGTGCGAAGTCAAGCAAAAAATCTTTCTTTTCTCAAATTTTTTATTTTTTCTTCTCTAAAAAAATTTATCCTTTTATTTTACAGCATTATTTTGACACTTGCCCCAAAATACGCTATGCAAAGGGATATATCAAAAATACATACAACATACAAAATATATCGAGGTAAGTATGAAAAAAGTTTTGATTGGCATTGTTGCCGTGCTTGTTCTCCTCTTTGGAGGACTGACAATCTTTGTAAATACCAAAAGTGATCTTATCATTGAAAAAGTGAGCGAAATTTTAGAAAAAAATCTCAACGCTAAACTGGAAATGAAAAAACTGCCTCAAATCAGTGTTTTTCCTTCTTTGAAAGTGAGCGTTGACAAAGCTTCTCTTACTGCCCCGGACTATACAGTTACCTTTAATAGCGCAGACGTCAATGTTTCTCTTATGAAGCTTCTTTCCGGAACCGTGCAAATTAATTCTGTAAAGCTTGATACGCTTGCGCTCAAATATGTTGCCGCTGCAAAGGCCGCAAATACGCCAAAGCAAGAAAAAGCCAATGCTGCACCTAAAGAAGAAGCAAGCTCCATTGAAGATATGATGGCTCTTGTTCCCGCTGAAATTTCCATTATCAACAGCAATATTTTTTATAAAGACACTGCCCAGGAAGTTAAGCTTGAAAATATCAATGCAGAAATTGAAGACTTTGGCATCAATAAAAATTCTTCCATTAATTTGAACGGAAGTTTTGCCTACAAAGACAAAACTCAAGATCTTGCCTTTAATCTTTCCACAGCTGTCAATTTCCTTTTCATGGGCCAGCACATTGAATACGATATCAAAAACTTCAAGTTTACTCCCACAAAAGGTTTTCCGTTCACACAACCTATTGATATTACTGCTGAAAGTATAATGGATTTTTCACCTCTTGTGATTGAAAAATTGAACGGCACCATTAAAACACCATTTGCCGAACTCAATTTGAAGAGTAAAGGTGACAAGCAAAAAGGTGAACTGACTCTCGATGGCGATATTTTCCCTCTTGCTATCCAAAAAAGTTTTTTAGCTGATACAAGTTTCAACAAACTTCCTGAAAAAATGAAAGTAGACGCCAATATTGCAAATTCTGCTGAAGAAATTACCATTAATAGCTTCAATCTTCATCCCAATAACGGACTGGTGAGCTTGAAAGGTGTTTATCTGCCTGCAAAACAAAATCTGAACGCAACCCTTTATGCTGAAAATCTTGCTGTTCAGGATTATATGCCAAAGAGCAGCAATACAAAATCCAATACCAAGGCTGCACCTGTAAAATCTGCCGGCAATGCCCAAAAACAGACTCAAGGCAACAGCAATTTCAGCTTTAATCTCACGGCTGACGCCAAAAACATCTCCTATGAAAAATTTGTGCTTGACGCCGTCCACAGTGTTATTTCCGGAAGAATTACAGGGAAAGAAACCATTATTGATATCAAGCCTCTTACCCTGACCAAAGGCAATGAACCAATCAATCTCACTGCTAAACTTGAGCTTGCCCCAAAAGACCTTGTGAGTGCGAATATTGATATTCCTCAGCTGACAGTCAAGAATTGGGCTGCCGGACTTATTGCCAATAATCCTCTTGATGCGCAGCTTACCATGCACTCAAATTTGAGCCTGAAAACGGCTGACCCGCTCAATACCTTGAACGGAAGCGGACAACTCGATGGCAAGCACATCACCATTGAAACAAAACTCCTTCCTTTTATCACCAATTTATTATCACTCAACCTCAAACTTGAAGATTTCTACGAATTTAACGTTTTGAAAGCTCCTTTCTCCATTAAAAATGGCTTGCTTTCAACAACCAATACCTATGTTGACAGTGCTTCCATTCTTGCCAACACAAATGGAACAACCCATTTAGGCAAACAAACCCTCAATTTGCATGGTAATGTTGAACTCAAAAAACAACATATGGTTTTCCCTTACAAAGTGGGCGGAACCTACAGTAAGCCTGATATTGGACTTGATTTAGGCAAAGAATTGCAAATGCTGGGCAAAAGTTTGCTCAACACAGGCAAAGCTGCTGAAGAAGGCGCGAAAGAAGGCATGTCAGCAGGTGAAAAACTTATTGAAAAAGGTTTAGGAAAACTTTTTAAATAGAAATAAACAACAGAAAGGCAGGATTAACAAATAAGCTTGCCTTTTTATAAAATAAACTGTATAGTTACAGAAAAACAACCTCAAAAATCCAGGAGACATCCTATGGACGATTATTTAAAACAAGCCCTTGAAATTGTAAAAGCACAAGCTTCTGTACGTATCATGTCTGAAGAAGAAATTACCTCCATGGTGAAAAATCTTTCTCATCATTTACGCAATCTCGAAGAATTGCCCATTGAACAAGATGAACCTGCACCACTCAATATCAGCCCCGCAAAATCCATCAAGGAAAAAACCATAACCTGTCTTGAATGCGGAAAAAGCTTCAAAATCATTACTAAAAAACACTTGGCAACCCACGGTTTAGACGCTGATTCCTACCGCGAAAAATGGGGAATCAAAAAAACAATTCCTCTTGTTTGCAAAGAATTGCAGCGCGAAAGAAGAAAGAAAATGCGCGAAATGAAACTCTGGGAAAAAAGAAGCGCTGAAGCAAATAAAAAACGTAAATAAAGTTTTTCTTGACAAGGAGAACATTTCCCTATAAAAATATTTCTCGTGCCGGGATGGTGGAATTGGTAGACGCAGTGGACTCAAAATCCACCGGGTGTACACCCTTGCGAGTTCAAGTCTCGCTCCCGGTACCAGTTGAGCTCATAATGCAGTATATATAAATTGCTGTAAAAATAATTCAAAAAATCCGTTGTATCTAAAAATAAATACAACGGATTTTTCTTTTAAGTTTTCCTTATCCTTTAGAATGTAACCTCTTATTCAAGAGATCATGATAAAATAATTTTAAACGTAATTTTAAGCCAAAACGATTTAACTGTATTCTTTCCTGTTTTGAAAGTGATTTGAGTATCTTTGCAAAAAAACGTGCCTTCCGCACTTTTTCTGTTGTCACAATCCCTATGAAAAACCGTTTAATCACAACTTCAGGAAATCTATACCCATATAAAAATAATGAAGCTTTGACTAATTTTGCTATTTCATCCAAAGATAAGGAATTGGTAAATTGATAAAATAAATCAAATTGACCGCACCATATAAGGAAAAAAGCATAATTAGCCTTGGCATAAATCAAATTGGATAAGGATACCATTTTATTGGCATATTCTATCCGTTCAGGCATTGGCTTTTTCAATAATCTTGCTAAAAGCATAAGGTGAAGATAGGAAAAAGATTGCTGAGCAGGATGAAGATAGAGCCTTTCAATATATCTTTTTATTATTTCAAATTGTTCTTCCTTTGAAAAATATTCATAACAGGAAAAAACTTCGTTTGAACTTGAAATAAGAGAAGCAAAACGTGAAAACGCGCTATATTCAGAAGTAAAAATTTTCTCTCCCTTTGAAAGTATATAACTATCATAAAAAACTAAATTGACATCCTGATAATTATTGTTCTCAATCAAATCCTTCGCAAGAGTAACTGAATGCCCATGGTAATCAATATTCTTTTCTTTCAAAACCTGCAAAGAAAATTCTATAATTCTTTCCAGGGAAGTAATATCATCTCCGGCAAGAACAATATTGTAATGGGGCAATTCTCTTACAATAATCTCAACTGCCAATTCTGCCGCCAAAGCTTTTGTAGAAAATGCTTCCGAACAATAACGATAAACAATGTCCCCTGAACGAACATGTACCGCTACAAACTTTCCTTTCTTTCTCGCTGCTTCATCAACTCGTTCTACAATTTCGCAAAACTCTTTTGAAAGTCCAATTTCTTTCCAGCATTCTCTCACGACTTGCCTGAACTCTTCAGCATCAATGTCCTCTTCAAACATTTGAAACAAAGGACAAAAAGGCATTGCCCAGCCCAATGGATTTTCACTTTCATAATATAACAAATCGTTAAAGTGAAAATCTTTTATATTTTTATAATTAAACAAGCAATACAAACCAGAACCAGTTCTGTTTTCAAATTCAATCTGCTTTACTAACTCCTCAGACAGTAAATACTTCTTTATAAAATCTTCAGAAAAAATTTCTTCCGGCTTGCCTGTATATACGCCCAAGACTTTATTTTCATCAATTTTTGCAGTTTTCATAAAAGATTCACCGCAATTATACAAAGTAAAATCAGTAGGCCAAACAAAAGCAAAAGGAAGGTTAAATTTTTTTGAGCAATACATGGCATTTAAGAGTGCAATCATTCTTACACCAAAGCCATCACTACGCCCTGCCATAAATTTTTTATTATTTCTATTGTTCTTATAATTTTCTTCTGAATATTTCATCTTTTTCATAAAAATAAACCTGCAGCTTTCAAATAAAAGTTTGAACTTCCATCTCTATTAAAATATTTAACTATTTTATTTAAAAAATTAATTATTACAATACCATAAATAAAAATCAATAATTCCCTGTTCCAAAGAAATTTTAGGCTGCCAGCCAAGTGATTTTATTCTTGCCGCATCCATCATTTTTCGAGGCGTTCCATTAGGTTTAGAGACATCGTATTCAATTTTTCCTTCAAACCCAACCACTTTTTTTACTATTTCAAACAACAGTTTTAATTGAATATCATCACCATTGGTAATATTTACAAATTCACCTATCTCATTGTACTCTTTATTTTTCATAAGATATACACAAGCATCAGCTAAATCTTCAGAGCTCATCAGTTCGCGATAAACAGAACCATCACCCCACATAACAACTTTATTGCGGTATGCCCCAACCTGATTTAATGCCCATTCAAGTGAAGAAGTATCATTCATATTAATTTGCGCATCAATGTTCCAACCCAGTTTATATTTTTGTAAATCGTCTCTTATCGCATTAAAATTATCAGCAGCAAGCAGTTTAGCCAAATGAAAACGCCGTAAAACCATAGGCAGAAGATGCGCTGTTTCCATATTAAAATTATCCCCAATACCATACTGATTCGTAGGCATTACAGAAATAAAATTTGTTCCATACTGTTCATTATAATAACGACACATTTTTATGGCAGCAATTTTCGCAAGAGCATAAGCTTCATTGGTTTTTTCAAGCTCAGAAGTAAGTAAATGTTCTTCCTTCATGGGTTGAGGAGCAAGACGGGGATAAATACAAGAGGAACCTAAATTCAATAATTTTTTTACCCCAGTCAAATAAGAACTATGAATAACATTTGTAGCAATCATTGTGTTTATATATATGAAATCAGCAGGATATGTTTGATTAGCCATAATTCCGCCAACTTTAGCCGCGGCTAAAAACACATACTCAGGTCTTTCCTTTTCAAAGAAAGCAAGAGTTTCCGCCTGATTTGTTAAATTGAGTTCTTTAGAAGTACACGTGATAACATTTTTATATCCTTCTGCCTGCAAATGTCTTAAAATTGCTGAACCAATCAAACCTCTATGCCCGGCAACATAAATTCGGTTATTTTTATCCATCATGTCCATCTCGCATTTAAATAATTATTCCCCAAAATAACTCTTTATCACAAAACCGCCATCTTTGAGGTATCTTTGTTTCTGCACTATTTTTAAATCACTTTTCATCATGTCATCAACAAGGTCTTTCAAGTTATATTCCCGTTTCCAGCCAAGTTCCCGTTCTGCTTTACTGGGGTCGCCAAGAAGAAAATCTACTTCTGTTGGTCTGAAATACGTCGGGTCTACGCACACAACTTCTTTTCCAAGGGGAACCTGATATTTTGGATTAGAGCAGGAAGCAATATAGCCTTTTTCGTCAACGCCTTTGCCTCTGAATTCAAGTTCAATCCCCACATATCGGAATGCCAACGTTAAAAAATCTCGCACGGAATTTGTCTGTCCTGTTGCAATAACCCAATCATCCGGCTTTGGTGCCTGCAAAATCATCCACATCATTTTGACATAATCTTTTGCGTGTCCCCAGTCCCTCTTTGCGTCAAGGTTACCTAAATACAGCTTATCCTGTAAACCTGTAGCAATTTTAGAAACAGCCAAAGTAATTTTTCGTGTTACAAATGTTTCACCGCGAATGGGACTTTCATGGTTGAACAAAATACCGTTGCAGGCAAACATATTATAGGCTTCGCGGTAGTTTTTTGTAATCCAGTAGGCATAGAGTTTTGCCACCGCATAAGGACTTCTGGGATAAAACGGCGTTGTTTCTTTTTGCGGAGTTTCCTGCACTTTCCCAAACAATTCAGACGTTGATGCCTGATAAATTTTAGTTTTTTCCGCCAAACCTAAAAAACGTACAGCCTCAAGCAGCCGCAGCGTGCCCGTGCCGTCAGCATTGGCCACATATTCAGGAGTAGCAAAGGATACGTGTACATGGCTCATTGCTGCTAAATTATAAATTTCATCTGGCTGTGTTTCTTGAATAATTTTTGTTATATTCATAGAATCAGTCATATCACCGTAATGCAGAAAGAATTTTATATCTTCTTCATGTCTATCCACCAATAAATGGTCAATTCTATCCGTATTAAAAGAAGAAGCACGGCGTTTTATTCCATGGACAATATATCCTTTATTGAGTAAAAATTCAGCAAGGTATGCACCATCTTGCCCTGTTACCCCGGTAATTAAAGCAACTTTTTGTTTTTCCATATTTTCCTCTCATTATCGTATATAATCATCATCAAAACGCACGATATCATCTTCTCCTGTGTATTCCCCAACTTGAGCTTCTATAATAACAACAGGAATAATTCCTTCATTACTCAATCTATGCAGTTCTCCCATTTTTATATAAATGGACTCATTGGGATGAACTAATTTTACGTTATTTTCAATTTGCACTGTTGCTGTACCACTTAAAACAATCCAATGTTCATTTCGATGAAAATGCTTTTGCAAAGATAAACGCTTTCCGGGCTCGACAATAATTTTCTTTATTTTATAGCCATCATTATTTTCTAAAATCGTATATGTTCCCCAGGGTCTATGAACAATATTATGCTCTCTGTGCAAAGAAGAATTTTGTTTAACTTTTGCAACCACATCTTTTACTTTTTGTGAAGATTTCAAAGGCGCCACAAGAAGCGCGTCTCCAGTATCTGCAATGATCAAATTATCAATATCTATTGTTGCAATCATTTTCTTTTGCTCTGGAGAAAGATAAATAAAATTCCCTTTTGAATTAATATTCACATAATTTGCCCGAGAAGCTATAGTATTATCTGCATCAAATTTTTCTGTATATTCTGTATACAAAGCTTCAAAACTGCCTAAATCAGACCAGGCAAACGCTGCTGGAATACATTTTACTTTGTGAGATTTTTCAAACACAGCATAGTCAATACTGATTTCCGGAATTTGCTTTGTCTCTTCCTCTGGCAGCTGATAAATATTTTCATCCTTTTTTGTACAGGCATTAAAAGCTATCTTTGCTGTTTCATAGACCTCTGGAGCATATTTTTTAAGCTCTTCCAGCATTGTTCCCGCCTTAAAACAAAAAATTCCTGCATTCCAATAAATATTTTCATTTTTAATAAACGTCTTAGCAGTTTCAAGACTGGGTTTTTCATGAAAAGTCTGTACATGCAAATCCTCTGCAACTTCAATATAGCCATAGCCGGTTTCAGGGCGTACAGGCTTTATCCCAAATGTAACTAAATATCCTTGTTCTGCAATATTTTTTGCCTGTTTTACTGCCTCAAAATAGACAGTTTCATTCTTAATTAAATGGTCACTGGGAGTAACCAGTAAAATCGTTTCCGGTTCAACCGCCAAACATGCATAAGCCAGCGCCGCCGCCGTATTTCTTGGCATAGGTTCTAATATATATATATATATTGAATCTAAAAGATTACTTTTTTTTGCCAGTTGGTCTTTAATAAGATAATAATGATCTTTATTGGAAATAATTATTGTTTCTTTTGAAAAGGGATTATTACGCTGTATTGTCTTTTGAAATAAAGAATTTTCTGCAAAAAATTCTATAAATTGTTTAGGCATAAGTTCGCGGCTAAGGGGCCATAATCTTGTACCGCTTCCGCCGCATAATACAACAGTTGTTAAAAATTTATCCATGATTATTTTTATCTCTATACCGTATATGCTTTCTTTATTCTAAAACAAACATATTCGAACAGATTACCAAAGATTAAAAGCAATAGCAAGCAATATAAAAGAGTCCTTATCACTGAATAAAATTTATAAAAAAAAATTATCCTAAAAAAATTTTTTCCTTTTAAAATAAGACTTCACAGTAGGCAAAATATATGATAACTAAGCAATATACTATAAAATTTTGGAGAATTTATGAGCCAAAATCATGAACCTCAAAAAGAAATTTCCCATAAAAGGGGCTTTTCTTTTTTCTCTCTTCTTCTGACGTTGATTATTATTTTAACTATCATTATAGGCTGTTATCTTGCATTTTTCCCAGATAAAAATATAGAACTTCCTTTCCTTTCCAAAGATCTTGAAACAAAAATCAATACCTATATAGAAAATCCAGGCAAAATTTTTGAAGCAGAAAACACTCCCGCCACTGTCCCAAAACAAAACGAAAATAAAGAACTTTCTTTATTTGAAAGAGCCAATGAAATTTACCAAAAAATGACTTCTGCAGAAAGTTCTCCTGCTGAGCAAAATCCGGAAGACAATCTTGCTGAACATGATATGTCTCAAAAAGAGGAATCAGCCCCGCTGGCAGCTGAAGAAAATTCAGGAACATTCAGCCTTGAGCCACCTGAAAATATTGCCCCTCTTGAAGCTGGACGCAGAATGCTGACAGATGAAGAAATTGCTGAAGCTCAGGAAAAAGACCGCCAAAGCAAGCTTGAAAAGCTCAATGAGCTGCGCAATGAACAGGCAACAGGCATTTATGATACAGAAAATCTCCTTCCTACCAAGCAGGGAACGCTTTCTTCTGCAATTCCCGATTCTGCCCTTGACCCTGTTGTCACACTTTTCTTTATCCATGATTTAGCGGATTATCTTGTCAATAATTACATTCATGGAAAAGCAGCAGCCCTGCCCCGCCTCAACCAGCGCTATGGCGTGGGACTCATTGGTTTGGAACACAGCAAAGGGCGTGCAGGAGTTTTGGAATATGCCTACAATGAAAATATGCTTCCCCTGCTGTACAAGCACTTGTCTCCTGCGCTTATCAATGCCATGAAACTTGTTGCAGAAAAGAAAAATATGCCTGTTTCTGAACAAAAAAATATGTTTAATGCCTATGGCAGAGAGTGCCGCCTCTATGCAAATGCAATTCGCACATTGTCAGAAGTTCCGCGGCTTTCTGATAATATTCAAAATTTAGTTGCCATAGAAAACGACTTGAAGAAAGAAGAAAAATATTTTGCAGAAAATCTGCTCAACTTTGAACAAAATCGCGACGATAAAGCTCTTGCCCGCACCTATGAGGATAATGTCAAGCAAAGCACAGTGCGTTCAGCCCAGCTTCGCACGCGGGTAAAGAATGTTAGAAATGATTTGCGGCAATACCTCATAAGCTATGATGAAACACTTGCCAAAGTGCCAAACTGTTTAGAACTTGCGCTCTGGCTTGCCCGCCGAAACAATCCTGCTGCAAGTGCGGCTTTTGCGGGAACTCTGGATAATTTTGCAAGTGATGTAAGTGAGTTATTCCATGAGTAATTGTCTTGTTCTTGATAAACGCCTTGACCTTTTGAGTCTCAAGCCCCATAGTCTTTTATGCGTTGGCGGCACAAGAAGCGGCAAAAGCGACTTTGCCTTGATGTATGCCAACCAGTTTCAGGGAGAAAGAGCTTTTATTGCCACCATGCAAAAAAATTTTACGCAAGCACAAAAAGATATTGAAAATGGTCAAGCTGCCGATAATCAAGACAAAATACAAGATCAGGAAATCCTTGCAAGAATCCTAAAGCATCAAAAGCAGCGCGATAAAGCATGGTTTACCCTGGAAGAACCTTTCGACATTGTTTCTGCCATTAACATGGCTGAAGAGAGAAATTCCAGTATTATTTTAGTAGACTGCATAAGTCTTTGGCTTTCCAATCTACTCTGTTTAGAAGAAAATGAAGAAAATATTCTCAAAAAAGTTGAAGCACTTGCTGATACAATCCAAAAGAGCAAAAAACCTCTTGTTTTTGTCAGCAATGAAGTGGGAATGGGGATTGTTCCGCTCTATAAAAGTGCGAGACTTTTCAGGGATATACAAGGAAAAACAAATCAAATCCTTGCCGAAGCGTGTGAGGCTGTTGTCATCTTTTCGTGTGGCATTCCTTTGCTGATAAAGGGCTAAGTATGCATTTTGGCAAGTTTTTTGCATAAAAATCTATTGCATGAAATCTGTCATTCATTTGACAAATTAAGGGAAGATACATGGATTTTACAGGAACACAGAAAATAGCCGTTATTTTACTTGCATTAGGGGATAAATTTGCCTCTGACGTATTTAATAGAATGACACGCCAGGAAATTACCAGTATTTCTCGTGCCATTATGGAACTTGATTCTGTTTCAAAAGAAGAAGTTGAAGCAATTTTACGTGAATTCCACATGGCGCTTGTCGACGGACTGGATATTGTTTCCGGCGGACAAGAAACATTGAAACAAGTCCTTGCCAGCAATTTAGATTCTGAAACAGCAAAATATGTTGCTGACTCTCTCAATCTTGAAACAGGGCCTATTCCGTTCCAGGAACTTGACCGCGCAAATCCAAAACTTCTTGCCCAACTTTTACGCAACGAACACCCGCAAACCCTTGCCCTTATTTTGGGTCACTTGAAACCGGATCAGGCTTCAAGTCTTTTGCTTATGCTTCCTCCTGGCGTTCGTCCGGAAATTCTTATCCGTTTGGCTCGCCTCGAATCCGTTTCTGAGGAAATGATTATGGAAGTTGACCGCGTTCTGCAAAGCCAACTTATTGCCATGGGCAGCAAGGAAGGCAAGAAGGTGGGCGGTACCCAGTCTGTTGCTGAAATTCTTAACCAGGTTGACCGTGCCACTGAAGAAGAAGTTCTTTCTGAAATCGAAGAAACTTCTGCACAAATGGCTGAAGATATCCGTAACCTTATGTTCGTCTTTGAAGACTGCAAGTATATTGACGATAAGGGTATTCGTGAAATCCTCAAGGAAATCAACAACGAAGACCTTACCCTCTCACTTCGCGGTGCTTCTGACGAAATGAAAGATCTGTTCTTCCGCAACATGTCTGAACGTGCAGCCTCCATGCTCAAGGAAGAAATGGAATATATGGGGCCAACCAAGCTTTCTGATGTTGAAGCAGCCCAGCAAAGTATTGTAAAAACTGTTCGTAACCTTGAAGCCCAAGGCAAGATTATTGTTGCTCGTGGTGGTGGAGGTGATGTTTTTGTCTAATCCTGAACAAAAAATACATAATACTATTTTTATGGGGCCTCTTGCCCACAGGGAAACCTCTGTTGATGCTTTTCTCAATCAAAAGAAGGACGTCAAATGGAGCGAAGAAGCTGAAAATGAGTATTTGGAAAGCGTAAAAACCCGTGCCACGGAAAAAGTACGTGGTCTTCTCCTGCAGGCAAAACGCAGAAGCGATGAAATTATTCACGAAGCAGAACTGCATGCCCAGGAAATCACCAGTCAGGCAACCAGACAGGCACAGGAAATCGAGCAAAAAGCGCAAGGTGTTTTAGGTAATGCTGAACAGCGCTATCAAGATGTATATAACGAAGCAGTGCAAAAAGCACAAAATGATTTAAACCAAATTCTTGCTCAAAACCAACAGGCACTGGGCGAAAGCACGGCTGTGGTTTTGCTCTCCATCCATGAACAGCTGGGTAAATTTTATGATGTCTGGAAGGAAGATTTAAAGCAATTAACTCTCGATGCCATTGAAGTGGGCACAGGCTGGGTGGCAAGTACTGAAAAAGAAGCCATTTTAAAGCAATTACTTGATGAATGTGTGCAAAAGCTCATAGATAAGAAAAATTTTATTGTTCGCGTCAATCCTGCTGATGCTGAACTTATTACCCAAGTTCTTGAAAATTCACGGGAAAAGGCATGGAGTATGGAATCCAGCAAGGAGCTTGAACCGGGCAGCCTTGAACTGGAAAGCGATAATGTTTTTATCAAAAATTCCCATAATGAACGCCAAAAATTTGTGCAGGAAATTTTAGACAATCTTATTTTGCCGAAAAATCATGATGAGGAACTTTTAGAACAGCAGCTCAAAGACAGCCTCAACCATGAAATGCAAAATAATCCTGTTATTCGCCATTCCATGGAACAAAATCCAGAGCCAATCACAGAAATTCCTTTGCAAAGCATCATGCCGGAACAGGCTAATGTTCAGGAAGAAATGCCTGCTCAAGATGAAATTTCCATGGCTGAAAATATGGCAGATATTGCTTTTGAACAGGTGCAAAGCAATACAGAACAAGTTATTCCTCAAGACTTGCAGGCAGAAGAGCAAGCCCAATTGGATCTTGCGCTGGAAATACAGGAAGAAATGCCTGCTCCGCAAGCGCCGGAACCAGTGCAGGCACCAAAACAGCAGGCTGCTCCGGCCCAAGCAGATATTGATGATCTTTTCGACAATCCGGCATCACAAACAGCACAAAAGCCCGCTCAGGCTGATATTGACAGTCTTTTTGATAATCCTGAACCGGTCAAAGTTATTGACGAACTGCCTGACGCGCCTGAAACGCATGCTGAAACTGCCCATGCAGAAGCAGCGGACATGGTTGAAGAATTTCTTGGCAAACCTGAACCAAAACAGGAAGAAGGACATGCCCTGCCTCAGGATCTTGCAGACGACCTTTTAGCTGAAATGGGCTTTAACGATAAATAATAAGAGAAAACTATGCCTTTTGATCCAAGAACTTGTATTCGTTTATTAAAAGACAGCAATCCTGTACAAAGCTTTGGTAAAGTAACCAAAGTGGTGGGACTTGTTGTGGAAGCAACGGGATTAAAAGCGAGTTTAGGCGATGTGTGCCATATTATTCCTGAAAATAAGAAAGACAGTCCCATTGCGGCGGAAGTGGTGGGCTTTCGCGATAACAGCCTGCTCTTTATGCCCTATGGGGAAATGCGCGGAGTGCGCCCCGGCAGTCTTATCCAAAATTCAAGTCTGCCTCCGCTCTTTCCTGCCTCATCTGAACTTTTAGGCAGAACGCTGGACGCCTTTGGCAATCCTCTTGACAAAAAAGCTCCTATCAATCCGGAAACCATGATCTCCCTGTATGCAGAACCGCCTGCACCTCTTGACCGGCCGCGCATTGACGAGACACTTGACGTGGGCGTGCGCTGTATCAATTCTCTGATCACCATGGGCAAGGGACAGCGTGTAGGGATTATGGCAGGATCCGGCGTTGGTAAATCTACGCTCATGGGCATGATGGCCCGCTACACAGAAGCTGATATCATTGTTATGGGACTGATTGGCGAACGTGGCCGTGAAGTTTTGGAATTTATGGAACGTGACCTTGGCAAAGAAGGTATGGAACGTTCCTGTATTGTGGTTGCCACCTCTGACCAGCCTGCTCTTGTGCGTATGCGCGCTGCCTATGCTGCCACGGCTGTGGCTGAATATTTCCGCGATCAGGGCAAAAACGTTCTGCTCATGATGGACTCTATCACCCGTTTTGCCATGGCTTCCCGTGAAATCGGACTTGCCACCGGTGAACCGCCCACCACTAAAGGGTATACCCCTTCTGTTTTTGCTCAGCTTCCCCGGCTTCTGGAACGGGCAGGCCGTTCTGATAAAGGAACTATTACAGGTATTTATACTGTGCTTGTTGACGGTGACGATTTCAACGAACCTATCGCTGATGCCGTGCGTTCCATTTTGGACGGACACATTGTGCTTACCCGTCAACTGGCAGACAAAGGACATTTTCCCGCTATCGACGTTTTGAAATCCATCAGCCGTCTGCGCAATGATATTATTGAAAAAGATCTGGTCAAGGCCGGACGTATACTCACTAACTTGCTTTCCACCTATAATTCTTCTGAAGATATGATCAATATCGGGGCGTACAGCAAGGGCTCCAATGCTGAAATTGACGCAGCTATTCAATTTAATAAGCCTATCAATGAATTTCTTATGCAAGGTATTAATGAGCCTGAATCCATTATGGACAGCTTTACCAAAATGCTCCAGTTAGCTGCCCGTGCTGAACAAAGCATGCACACGCAAAAGCAGGGCATGGAAATCAATCCCCAGCAGCAATAAACTCAGCAAATGAAAAAGAATTTTGCGCCAAAACCTTGACAGAAGCAAAGTTCATACCTACTTTTTAGAAAAACGATAAAGGAGCAAATATGTCTAAAAAACATTTGCATAACCATAAAGAAGAAGAATTTGAAGAAAGAGAAGAAGCTGAAAATACAGCTGAGAATACAGAAAAATGTGCATTAAATCCAGAAGACTGCAAAGCGCTTATTTGCCCTGACTGCAATATACATAAAGAAGCTGAAGATATCCGCATTCGCGCCCTGGCTGAAATGGAAAATTTCAAAAAACGCCTGCAAAAAGAAAAAGATGAACAAATGGCATATGTGGCTGAATCTGTTTTGTCTGATCTTTTGCCAACCCTTGATAATCTTGACCTGGCACTGCAATACGGCAGTAAAAATGAAGCCTGCAAAGACACGATCATGGGCGTTGAAATGACCAAAAAACTTCTCCTTGACGCGGTCAAAAAACACGGTCTTGAACCTGTTGGCACGGTGGGAGAAGAATTCAATCCAGAATTTCATGAAGCCATTGCTCAGGCAGAAGATCCGGAAATCCCTGCCGGACATATTATTTCTGTTATGCAAAAAGGCTATAAACTGAAAAACCGCCTGCTTCGTTCTGCAAAAGTCAGTGTCTGCAAAGCACAAAGCACATCTAATATTGACACCACAGTTTAGGAATAGCGCATGCCTTCTTTTCACTGCATAACCTATGGCTGTCAGATGAATGTTAACGACAGTGCCTGGGTCGCTCGCTGTCTTGTCAAAATGGGCTGGGAAGAAACAAGCATGGAAACAGCAGATTTTGTTTTCATGAATACCTGTTCTGTGCGCGAAAAACCTCAGCATAAAGTGCTCAGCATGCTGGGAATCATTCGCGATGTCAACCCAAAGGCAAGCGTTGCTGTGGCTGGCTGCGTGGCCCAGCAAATGGGCGAAAAGCTCTGGGAAAAGAATGCCCATGTACGCCTTGTGCTGGGCAGTGACGGCATAGAGCATGCTCCGGAAGCTTTTGAAAAGATTGCAAAAAATCCTAAACTGCGCCTTTCTTATTTAAAATTCACCAAAGAATTTCCCGACAGAGCCCCTGAACTTGACTATTTCAAAAATATCCCTCTTCTGCCCACTGGAAACAGTGAGGAAAGCACCAGGGGTAATGATACGCGTGCCTTTGTCAATATTATGCAGGGCTGCAACAATTTTTGCGCTTACTGCATTGTGCCCTATACCCGCGGCCGCCAAAAATCCCGTCCTCTTGCCTCTATTTTGCATGAATGTCAGGAATGGCTGGATCGCGGTATTTGCGATTTAACGCTGCTGGGGCAAAACGTCAATGCCTATGGCAAGGATAAAGCCAGTGACGCGCCCCATTTTGTGGAATTACTCTATGAAGTTGCTCAACTCAAGGGCTTGAAACGGCTTCATCTTGTTACCCTGCATCCACGTGATTTTTGCGATGCCACAGTGAGAGCCTATAAAGAACTTCCTGTGCTTGCCCCCCGTATCCATTTGCCATTACAGGCTGGTTCCAATGCCGTGCTTGAAAAAATGGGACGCGGCTATACCAACCAGGATTTTATGTGTTTGGTCGAAAAGCTCCGTCTTGCCCGTCCTGATGCAGCCCTCTCCACTGACCTCATTGTGGGCTTTCCGGGAGAAACAGAAGAAGATTTTCAAGAAACCCTGCGTATTATGAAAGAAGCAAATTTTATTTCCTCCTTTTCCTTCGTCTATTCCGACAGACCGGGAACACGAGCTTCTAAAATGCAGAATAAAGTTCCAGCCAAGACAGGGCTTGACCGCCTGAATCGCCTTATGGAATTGCAAAACGAACTGGGGGAAAAATGGCTTGACTCACGAGTGGGCATGGAAACAGAAGTTCTTCTTGAAGCCAAAAGCGCAAAGCCAAAATATTCAGAAATAACAGACAGTTCTATCAATGTAGAAACCATTAAAACAGTTACCGAAACAACAGAAAACGACACGGAAAACACCAGCTGGCAAGGCCATGATGTCTGGGGCAATACCGTTAACCTCATTATCCCTAATCATTTAACCTGCAAAGCCGGCGATATTGTGCCTGCAAAAATTATCACCGCCAAAAAGCATTCCCTGCTCGGGAAACTCCTCCAAAAATAGGACATAGTATGGACAAACAAAAACTTCTTCTGGACGCTATATTTTTTGAGCATTGGGCTCGCTATTTTTGCTTTGAAGAAGCAGAAGATCACATCAACGCCAGTATCGAAATTCCGGAAATTTTATACAATGAGTGCAAAAACCAGGTTCCCCATTTAGTTCCTCTTATGGAAAAAATCCGGCACAGTCCCATTGTCCTCAATGATGTAAAAAGCGCGATTTTCTCCTTTGTACAAAGCGAATTAAAGCTCACAGATGAAGAATTTGCCAGCTTCATGCACGAAATGAGCATGAACACCACTTTTAACAATAAACTCAATGTATTTTACGGCTTTGTGCAGGATGAAGCAGATAATGATTCCAAGATTGAAGATTCCATGTCTGATGAAGAATACAAAGCCTACCGCGAACAAAAAGAAATCCCCCTCTTCCTCACCTGGATTGAACAGTTCCGCAACTGGGCAAAAGAAAATAACCACAGTATCGACTACTAGAGCATTTCCAATAAATCTTGCGACTTTTCTATGCAGGGGAAAAACTTTATCTCTGCTGTCCATTTGCGTAATTGCTCATTCTTCGCAAACGCAAACGACTTCGTCGCCTTCGGTGGCTGAAAAAGTTTCTTCCCCTGCCCCCCTTTACAAAACCTTTTAAGCTTTCTTATAAAAATTTGTTGCAATAATTTCCGGAAATGCTCTAGAATAGCATATGGGAATACTGCTAATATATTTATACAAACATTATAATCTCCTAAAGCTAATACAAAAAATAAAATTGATAAAATTGCTATTTTATAATTCTTCTTTTCAGATAAAATCAAGGCAATAATAAGTAAAGGTGTTAGCATATATGCATAAGATAAATGTAAAAAATAGATAATATATAATACTCGTGGATGTAAAAGTAAAATTACAGATAGAGCAAATATGTTGAAAAGTGTAACAGGTAATTTCCAGTATTTTATCAGAAAAATTGGTGTTAAAGCTAAAAATATGAAGGTTAAACAATTTTCAATAAAAAACACTTACAACTTACTTATGATAACTATTCAATTTAATGCGTTGAAAAGACTAAATATACGCCTAAACAAATGAGGCCCATGCCCATTACTTTATTCACGGTAATCATTTCATTAAACAAAAAATAAGAGAAAATCATTGTAATAATAAAGCCAATGCTGGAAAATGGATAGGCAACAGAAACCGGAACCCGTGAAAGAACTATCATCCACAATAAAACGCTTATGCCATAACAGCACATGCCTAAAAACAAATAAATGTTTGTAAAAACAGAAATGGCAAGGCTCACCAATTGTGACAAGGAAAAGGAATAAATGCCCAGTATGCTCATTCCCTTTTTGACCAATAATTGCGCCAGAGAACATAAAAACACACTGGAAAACATCAATAAAAATAATTTCATAGAACTACACTACTTTAAAAAGGATTAAAAATATATACAAACAAAAACCTAAACATGTCAAAAACAATCCCTTGTCAGAATAAACGGCCTCTGTAGGGTCTTCAATTTCTTCTAAAAAATTCAATAAATACATATACCTAAAAATACCATACGTTACAAAGAATACACTGTAAATCAATCTGTTTGTGCCGAAGTGCTCTATGGTATGAGGCTCCAGGGTATACAAGCTGTAACAAAGGATAGTCAATCCCGCGGATATTATTATATACTGATTAATGATTTCCACAGAATATTTCTTTAAAACAGCTCTTGTTTCTTCTCCTGTTTTTGAGAGTTCTGCTTTACGCTTTGAAAATGCTAAAAATAAAGACAGAAAGAAGGTAGTCATAAAGAGAAAGCTGGAAACCTCTACATCAATGGCATACGCCCCTGCATAGACACGTAAAATAAAGCCTAAGGCAACAACAAATACATCAGCCAGCACTAAATGCTTTAATTTTAAAGAGTAGAGAAAATTCATTCCCAAATATACACAGATAATTAAAAAAACTTTTTCATCATAAATTGCTAATAACAGGAAAGTAATTATTGCCAATAATAGAATAAGCAAAAAATAGGCAAAAGACACGGACAAAGTGCCGGAAGCCAAGGGACGAAATTTCTTCTTAGGGTGCAGTTTATCCTTTTCTCTGTCTGCAATATCATTGAAAACATACACAAAAGAAGAAGCAAAACAAAACAACAAAAAAGCACAGAACGCAGTTATGCACGTGGATAATTCAGTAAATTTTAATGAAAAGAGCAAGGGAATAAGAACAAAAACATTCTTTATCCATTGCTTTACGCGAATTAATTTTAGCACTTCCATAAACATTATTAATACCACAACCTATAAATAAGAAAAACAACTATGGCAGCATATATTCCTGCCACAACATCATCAAGCATTACTCCCCATGCATTGAGAACACACCGATCAAAATATTTTGCCGGCTGAGGCTTGACAATATCAAAAAAACGAAAAAGAAAAAAGGCTGCAAGGTAAAGAAATATCTGCCCTGATGAATTTTTGAGATATTCTGCTACAAACAAAAAGCTGAGCAGCTGCCCTACTGCTTCATCAATAACAATAATTGCCGGATCATGAGCTGTATATTTCAGCACTTCTATTGAAAACAAAACCCCTGCAAAAAACAAGACAAAAGCCCCTGCAAGAATTCCCCAAATGCCATAAAAATAAATCAAAAAATACGCTAAAGGCAATGTCGCAAAGGAACCTACTGTACCAGAAGCAATCGGGGATTTGCCGCATCCAAATAAACTGACAATGATGAAAGATATCGTTTTATACAAAGTATTATTCTCCGTTCTGACTTTCCGGCTGCTTTGCCAGCACCTTTTTCACATATTCCAGTTCTTCTTCCTGCCAGCAGACAATAATTTTATTCTCATAAATTGCAACAGAATTTTTGTGCGGCCATGGTTTCAGCTTCATAATACAATCCTTGGGAATATCTGAAAATTTCTCTTGTATTTTATCGACCGGTGATGATTCATCAATTAAATATGCAGATTTAAACCACTTGACACGCGGCATTTGTGAGATAAAAGCCCATAAACTTTTGGGTGGGAAAAAAGTATTATTCACAACAGCATTATTTTGATCATATTGTGATTGATAATAAGCAGAATTAAAGGCTGTATAATACCCGATAGAAATAAAATGGTAAGATGTTTTATAGGAGAATTCATCCTGCTGTTCAATTCGATCCACAAGCCGTGTAATAATGGTTTTATCGCCGTCCAGGCCTATTTTCCAAAATTTCTGGCATTCAAAATCTCGTATCACACTAAAATAACATATTGGAATAAGCAGCAAAACAAATACATTTTTCGTCCACTGCAGGCGCGAATTCAAAATATAGGCAATCGCGCACGTATACACATAGGGCAGCGAAAAATACGTTACATACGTATAAAATAAAACATAGGTATCTGTTATGCAGTGAATGCTGTTTGCACTAAAAATAATTGCAGTGAAAATAAATAAAGAACCCAATAAACAGCATGCACTTTTTCTCTGCATTGCTCCGCCAACCATAAGCACAAGCATGGGCACAAAAAGCAAAGATAAAAGGATAACATATTTTAAATCCAGAAAAGGATAGGTCGTATAAAAATGTTTGAATGAATCAACAAAAACAGTAAAAATTCTCGGTAAAATCTGATCAGAAGCAAGAAGCGCCGTATTATATTTCTCTGCAAAAATGCCTGTATATTTTAACCATTGGATAATAATAAAATATGTAATGCAAGAAATACAGATAATACATATTGTCCGAAAATAGGTTTTAAACAATGCAGAAATACTGTTGCCATTTGAATATTCCAGCAGCATTTTCCCCAGGAAAATAACAGCCAGCGTATTTAGACACACATTATAGTCCCCTATGGCAAAAACAAGCAATAGTACAGAAAGAAAAGAGAGAAGACAATTCTTCTTTTCAGATAAAATCAAGGCAATAACAATGAGCAGCGGAGCTAAAAGATATGCATAAGACAAATGTAAAAAATACAAAACAGCTGGTAAGAGAGGATATAAAAGCAAAAGAGATGAAAGAGCAAAAATATTGAAAATTGTAACAGGCAATTTCCAATATTTTACCAAAAAAATCGGCGTTAAAGACAAAAAGATAAATCCCAGACAATGGTTCAGAAAAGGAAGATATTTCCACTCAAGCAAGGCACTTATAGCGGGAATGGAAAATCTTCCAATGGTAATATAGTGCTCTTGATCCAGATCATATTGCAGATGCATCCAATCATGGCTGCCATGCAAAAAATTCATATTAAAATAGAGATACACTGCATTTAAAAGAAGAAAATTGAGCAAAAATGCAATTTTATATTCTTTTTGAATAGTTTTAAAGCTGTCAATGCCTATAAACAAAAAATCTTTTGAATTGAAGACAGCTAAATATTTTTTGTAACGATCACAAAACATAAGAAATATAAAAAGTATTATTAAAATTTTGTTATAAAATACCATTTGTTAGGATAAAAATTTTATTATTTAGCAGAGAAAAAGTCAATATGCAGTACACACCTAAAATACGAGTTATACAGACAGCAACAGCAAAACAAAGGTTTCACCTCACAAAAAACTCATCCGTTAAACACAAAAGCCCACAAAGGTGGGCTGTTTGCTGTTATAAAAATCCTCTAAAAGTTAATTAGTTTCTTGTTCTTTGACTTCGTTCCAAAGTTCGTCCTTATCATCAAGGCTCAGGCTTTCAAAATCAAGATTTTTTTCTCTTGCCAGTTTTTCCATGGCTTCAAAGCGTTTCACAAAGCGATTGCAGGTCATATCAGTGGCAATATTTGCTTTTACACCAAGGCGTCTGCCAAGTTCCACCAGACTGAAAATCATATCGCCCAGTTCATGTTCAATATGTTCGGCTCGCTTTGGATCGTCTTCTGGTTCTGCCTTTGCGTCCAAAAGTTCAAGCCATTCTGCTTCCACCTGTTTTTCCACATCCTCATCATCATCCCAGGTAAAGCCTGCCTTGGCAGCTTTGGCATGAATACGGTAGGCACGGGATAAAGCCGGCAAAGCAGAAGGAATGGAGGCGAGAGCTCCGTCAGTATTGCCCTTTTCTGCTTTTTCCTGATTTTTAATTTTTTCCCAGGTTGCGTGCAGGGCTTCTTTGGAGGTATCTTGATTTTCCTTTCTTGCAAAAACATGGGGATGTCTGCGGTGCATTTTTTCTACGCTTTTCATCAGTGCATCAGCAAAATCAAAGGCATTTTGCTGTGCATATTTTTGCGCAATCAGCATGATCCCAAAAATCACATCCCCCATTTCATCACAGGCATCCGCAGCATCATTTTTGCGCACAGCATCCACAAATTCAAAGAGTTCTTCAATGGAATATTCAGAAAGCGAAATCGGCGTTTGTTCCTTATCCCAGGGGCAGCCGCCGTCTTCTGCTAAAATTTTTTCAATTACATCATTCATAGCAAGGATTGCTTGCGTTAATTTAGTTGTTTCCATATATCCGCCTGTATATGTTGATAATTTCCAATCACAAAATCAACGACTTTTCCCATAATATCAAGGAGATAGGGCATAGTTTGTGAACCTGTGACCAGTGGATCATCTTTCAAAAACCAAGACAAGGCAAAGGCAACAATTCCTGTCAAGAGGAGCCCTTTCGCAAGTCCAAACAACGCGCCTAAAATACGGTTTATCCAGCCTGTAAACGTTATCTGCATAACTTTATTTAAGAGTCTTGCCACCAGAGAAACTGCCAAAAATCCGCCCACAACAATAATAACAATGGCAAAAGGATAATTAAAGGAACTGGAACTGTATCTGCCAATAAAATCCGCAACCGTATTTCCGTACATACGTATCAGGAAAATACTCAAGATAATTGCAACAATGCCTGAAACTTCTTCAAAAAAACCGCTGTACGCACCTTTAATAAAGAAGAATGCCATTGCAATAATTACAAAAATATCAAAATAATTTATTGCCATAGTTTTCCAATAAAAAAAGGAACATATTGTTCCTTTTTCTTATGAGTTATTGATTGAGAATCGCTTTTGGCGATGCCATCGTATAAATTTCGTGTGGATCCAGAATCAAGACCACACTGCCGTCACCCATAATACTTGCCCCTGATAAGCCTTGAATATTATTCAAATACATGCCAAGCGGCTTGATAACAATTTCTTGTCTGTCAAGGAGCTGATTGACGACAAGCCCAATACGCTTATCGTTATCCTGTAAAATAACCACAGAAATGATATCGTTATTTACGGTTTCTGGCAAGTCTAAAAGTTCACCTAAATCCACAATACCTAATACTTCGCCACGCAGGGTTACTGCATTTCTGCCATTGATGCTTGTCAAAATATTGCTTTCGAGCTTGGTGGTTGTAGCAACAGCATCAAGCGGAATAGCATAGGTTTGATCACCCATTTTGATCATCAAGGCTTCAATAATAGCCAGGGTCAATGGCAGGGACAAGGTAAAGCGTGTGCCCTGATTGCGCACTGTATGCACAGTAACGTTACCTTTCAAGTTCTTGATATTTGTACGAACAACGTCCATACCAACACCACGGCCTGAAATATCGGTAACAACTTCAGCAGAAGAGAAACCAGGCGCAAAAATAAGTTCTATAGCTTCTCTGTCAGTAAGAGCTTTTGCTTCATCTGGAGAGATAATGCCTTTGCGGATAGCAACTTCACGCATCTTTTCCGGATCAATGCCCTGACCGTCGTCTTCAATTTCAATAACAACAGAGTTACCTTTATGATATGCACGAAGGGTAACATGGCCGGTTGCAGATTTGCCGTGAGCTTTACGGGTTTCCGCATCTTCAATACCATGGTCAACACTGTTACGAATCAAGTGCATGAGCGGGTCGTTGATTGCTTCGATGATGCTCTTATCCAGTTCTGTTTCTTCACCCTCGAAGATAAGTTCAATTTCTTTGTTCACCTTTCTTGAAAGGTCACGAACAAGACGTGGGAAACGAGTGAAAACAGAAGAAACAGGCAGCATTCTCACTTTCATGAGTGTGTCCTGCAAATCATCAGAAACACGGCTCATGGCATAGGTTGTTTCTGATAAGTCTTGAGCAACACTTACAATATCTATTTCATTTGCATTAGATTCCAAGTTCTTGGTGATCATGGCATAGCGGTTGCGGTTAATCAGCAACTCACCAATCAAGTTCATCAAGTGGTCTAATTTTTCGTAATCAACACGAATACTTGAAGTTGTAGCTTTATCATGCTTTGCTGCATCAGCAGGTTTTGCGCCATTAGCAGCAGGGGCAGCGGAAGCTGCTGGAGCAGGGGCAGGTTTTGGAGCTTCTGCTGGTTTTGGTGCAGCAGGTGCGGCTTGTGCTGCCGGGGCTGGTTTTGGATCAGCGGCTGGGGCTGCCGGCTGTGTGGCTGCCGGGGTAGCAGGTGCTGGTTGAGCGGCAGTTTGAGGGGCTGTGGCTGGGGCTGCCGGGGTAGCAGGTGCTGGTTGAGCGGCAGTTTGAGGGGCTGCGGCTGGTGCTGGTTGAGCAGCTGGTGCAACAGGGGCTGCGGGTGCAGCAGGTGCAGCGGCTTGAGCAGCTTGTTGTCCTTCAACCTGTGCAGCAAGTTCAGGACTTTTCGCAATAAGAGCTTGTTCAATGGCATTATTTGCCATTTCAACAATAATATCAGTTTCTTGATCCAAAAGGGAAATCAAGCATTCAAAGCCAACATCACTGTTTCTGCCCTGGTCAACAATATTTGCAGTTCTTTGTGCATATTCTTTGAGTTCTGCAAATTCCATAAAGCTGGATGCATTTTGGATTGCAGTATAGCCTCTAAAGAGTGCATCTTGATGAGCTTTGACAGTTGGATCTTTTTCCAGTTCTTTCAAAGCATATTGGATAACCGCATATTGTTGTTTTACGGTAGATTGGAACAAGGCCAAATCATCATCGCTGTCAAGAAGTCCTGCACCAATAGAGGTAAGAGGCATTTCTTTGATGTCAACGCCGGAAAGTTTCTGAAATTCTGGAGCACCAGGAATAACCGGAGTTTCTCCGGCAGCTTCTTCAGCCGGAGCTTCTTCATCCTGTCCATCGTCAGGCAGGAAAATAGAAGGAGGCAGACAAGGCGGATTGCCTGCAACAGCGTCTTGCAGTTGAGTAAGAAGTTCAGAAGTATCAAATACATCTGCACTGTTGCCGGAAACATTGATGCTTCTGATAAGTGCTTCCATAACATCAACAACAACAAGCAGCAAGTCAATCAAATCATTGGTAACAACAAGTTCGCCTTGTCTTGCTCGGTTGAGCAAGGTTTCAGCTTCATGGGTCAATGCATTTAAATCATGGTAGCCAATAAGACCGCTGTTGCCTTTCAAGTTATGGAAATTTCTGAATAAGGTATTAACGAGTTCGTGGGAATCTTCGTGTTCATTGGAGATTTTTTCAAGCTCAATGAGACCTTCATAAAGCCCGGAAATATTATCAAGAGCTTCATCAATAAAGTCACGTAAATGATCTTCCCCAAAGGCAGAAAGCGTCAATGGAGCTTTTTTTGCAAGGCCGGCAATCCATTCATTGGCTGGAAGAACTTTACGTTTTCCTTTAGCAGGTTTTGGTGCTGCTGGTGCTGCTTCTGCAGCGTGAGTAGCAGCTGGAGCTGCGGGGGCGGGGGCTGGTTCAGGTTCAGGAGCTGGAGCAGGGGCTTCAGCCACTGGTTCTGGGGCTGGTGCTGCGAGGGCTGGTTCGGGAGCTGCAGGGGCAGGAGCTGCTTCAATAGCTGGTTCAGCAGGAGCTGCTTCTACAGCTGGTGCGGCTGATCCTCCGCCATTCAGCGCTTCTTCCATGCTGGATAAACGTTCGCCAGCCAAAATTCTGTCTAATAACTCAATAAGGTGTTCAGTGGGTACATCACCTTCACTGTTTGTACTTTCGAGGTTATTGAGCATATTATTAAAGGCGTCAGTTGTCGCCAGAATAATATCCATAATTGTAGAATCGACAGACATTGTGCCTTTTCTAAGCTCGTCAAGTACGTTTTCAGCTCTGTGAGCAAGCTTATTAATACGATTTAAACCCAAAAAGCCGGATGCACCTTTCAGGGAGTGCATGGGGCGGAAAATATCATTCAAGAGAACCAGGTTTTCTGGAGATTTTTCAAGCTCCAACAAGTTAGGCTCGATGGTTTCCAGATGTTCACGAGATTCAATAATAAAATCAGAAATAAGTTCAGGGTCTAAATATTCTTGACTCATAATACCTACCACCTTATAGGGGTAAATACCCCTTTTTATCCTAATAACATTTTAATATTACGAACCATTCGTTCCGGCTGGGCAGGTTTTACCATATAAAGGTTTGCACCAAGGCTAATTCCTCTTTGGATATCATCTTCTCCGCCTTCAGTGGAAAGGATGATAATAGGAATATCTTTATAGCCGTCTTGCTCACGCACAGCAGCAATAAAAGAAAAACCGTCCATTCTTGGCATGTTGATATCGGTCAAAATAAGGTCAATTTGAGGCATTGAGTAGAGTTTTTCCAAACCATCAATCCCGTTTTCAGCTGTTTCAACTTGCATTCCTTCTGCTTTGAGAATAAATGCGACTAAGTTACGAATCGTTTTGGAATCATCAACAACCAAAATAGTTTTATTACTCATACTTACCTACGCTTCTGAAAGATTATTTTTTCTCTATCATCACGCATACCAGAACGTATGTATACTCTATTATACGGTTATGCCCAAAAAATCTTTAGCCTTAAACTAAAATTTTAATTGCACTTTTTCCAGTATGCCTGAAATTTTTTATTAACTTTGTTTACGATAAATAATTGCACCAGGATGATGTTCCGGCTTAAAGGTTCTACTGATATTATGCAGAGATTCAGAGTGACCAATAAGCAGATAGCCACCAGGCAGCAAGTTATCATAAAAGGCATTGATAACATGTTTTTTCATTGCATCGTCGAAGTAAATAATAACGTTTCGGCAGAATACAATGTGAGAACGTTCAACCCGTGCAAGCTCATCAGATTTTGCCAGGTTGATTTGTCCGAATTGTACAAGCTTTTGAGCAGCTGGCGTAATTTTGTACATTTTACCTTCTTTGGTAAAATATTTTTCAATCATTTCCGGAGGAGTTGTTCTGAGAGCATATTCGCTGTAAACCCCTTTGCGCGCAATATTGAGCATTGCAAGAGAAAGATCGTTTGCAGTAATTTTAATATTCCAATCATTGATTTCACCTTTGAGCAAATCAAGGAGAATGATTGCAATGGTATATGGTTCTTCCCCTGATGAACAGCCGGCTGACCAGATATTGATTTTCTTTTCGCCTTTTGCTCTTTGTTCAGCGATAAGTTTTGCCAAAACTTTATCGCGGAAAATATCAAGCTGAACATTATTTCTAAAGAAGCTTGTTTCGTTGGTTGTCATATTAATGAACAACTCGTTCAGCTCTGCCTTTTTGTTTTTATCATAACGCAAATAGTTATGATATTCACTGAAGCTATGCAGACCAAGCTCGCGAAGACGAGTATTCAAGCGGTTTTCCATGAGGTATTTTCTGTTTTCGCCAACGAAAATACCGCATTGATCATAAAGGAAGTCACGCAGGATGATAAATTCATCATTGGTAATTTTAATTTCATTTCCGCCGGCATCATCCCCGGAAGCACGACGAGCAAGTGGAGAACGAATTGCATTGGCGTTATTGGCAAGAGTGGCAGATTCATCACTTGCAGCATTTCTTTTTGCAAATAAGGATGAAGCAGCAGAACTTGGCTGAGGCTGAGATGCTTTAAAGAGCTGTGAAGCCGTTGGTCTTGCCTGAGATGCTGATTGCGTTGCAGACGCTGCCAAACGAGACTGGGTTGCCTGCTGCATTAAGCGATTATTGCCTTTGGTTTCATTGGCAATATCAGCATGCAGTTTTTCTATAACAGCAAGTTTTTCTTCCAGAGATAATTTACCAATATCAGAAAGAACACTGGAAGTGGATGCTGGCTTTTTAATCGCACTGACCGCATTTGCAGCACTTGCCTGCATTGCAGCAAAAGAGGAAGGCTTTTCTGCCGGATCGCTTGCTTCAGCAGATTTGCCGGCTGTCATGCTTGAAAATGTAACTCTTTGTGGTTCAGCAGGTTTTGCCTGAGAAGAAAAAGGACTGACAGGTTTTGCAGCCTTATCATCTTTGTCATCCTTGACAAAGCTCTTAAAAAAAGAACCTCGTTCAGCCCCGCCGCTTGCTGTGGTCGTTGGAGCAGCCTTCCCGCCGAACATTGATGAAAAACTTTTCTTGTTTGGATCGTTTAAATTACTCATCATTTTCCCCTAACTCACGAGTAATAGACTCCATTGCAACTTGTGCTGCATGCTGAATATCACTATCGTCAGAATCAACAAGTCCTAATAAAGCCTGGAATGCCTGATCTCCGCCAATAAGAGCCAGGGTTTCAATAATTTTCAGTTTTACAAGCTTTTCTGAATTTGGAATCATGTCGATAACTGTCTGTACAACACTATCAATCTTATAAAGTCCAAGAACTTCCAATGCTCTCATCTTTACCCAATCATCGGTATCAGAAAGGGCTGTTACAAGAGTAGGAATAAGCTCTTCATTCATTTGTTCACTCATGATGCCAACGGTATTGAGACGAACTTCCTTATCTTCGTCCTGCATTGCAAACATGAGCATTTTATTTTTCGTTTCTGATTCCGGCAAGCCATAACCAATAGCTTCAATAGCCGTTTTACGAACAGAAGAGTCACTGTCGTCCATGGCTTTTGCCAAATCTTCAAAGAAGAATTCAGCATTGATATAGCCCATGGTGTAAATAGCCATTTTTCTCAAATCAGCACGTTCATTATCCTTATAAGAAGTAATCTTCAAAACTGTTTCTTCATCTTCAAGGGCAAGACATGCTTCAAGGGCAGCATCATGAATATTTTGATCTTCACTTTCCAGGAATTTAATCATGGTTGGCGCTGATTCCACATGTTTTTGTTTTACGCCCAGGAAACGAAGAGCAGCACAGATAACTTCAGGTTCCTGACTGTGTTCCAAATGGTTGACAAAGAATGGAATATCATGTTCATCAGAATTGGTTGCCATGAGATTGATGGCATGTTTTTTATCTTCTGAATTCATTTGTTCAAAATGCCGTTTCAAAACAAAGCGTCCGCCCTTGCCCTGCAAACCACCACAGGTTTCAATGGCAATTCTGCGCACAACGTCATTATCACAGGAAAGAGCATTTTCCAATTCTTCGTTGTAACCAATAAGTTTTAAGGTATCAATTATTTTTTGGAGTAATTCTAACTGAACGTTGGCATCAATACGTTTTCCAAGGTCTAAAATAGCCTTGGTAACAGCTGGATCCATACCGACAGAGGAAAGGCCTGAAAGAATAACCATGAGAGTTTCTTCATCTTTTTCTTTCAAAGCTTCAATCATATATTCCTGGAAGGAAGTAAGCTGCTGCGCGCCAAGGAAGCTCAAGGCATTCGGGCCTAAAATCTGGATAATGGCTTTCAAGGCTTTGATACGGATAGGTCCGTCCCATTTTGCCAAATATTCCAAAAGTCTGGGCACAGCTTTGACGGCGCTGATACCCCCAAGAGCTTCAATAATTATAGAAACAACAAGCGGAGATACAGTATCAAGAGCCTGCAAAAGAACGTCAACACTTTGAGTGTCTCTGATTTTTGCAAGTGCACCAATGGCAGCGTATTGTACCCATTCTTCGTCAGCAATGGCCTGTTTCAAAACTTCTACGCATTTTGGATCTTTGATTTCACCCAAACTGATCGCAACCTGATAACGAACGTTAACTTCAGGGTCGTGAATGAGTGCTTCAGAAAGAACCTGCACAACGCTGGCATTTTTGATTGATCCCAAAATATCTGTTGCAAAAATACGAATATCCGGATCTTCATCATAGACAAGATCAATCATGGACTGCACGTCGTCTTCAGCAATTTCACGCAAGATATCCATTGCAATGTTTCTGACAGTTGCATCTTCATTACGCAAAACAGGAATGATAAGCCGCACAGCTTCTTCGCCGCGTATTTTTCTTACTGCAACTTCAACTGCTTCAATAATACCCATACTTTGGCTTTCAAAAAGGCTTACGAGCAAAGGCAATGCAGACTTCAGACCTTGATTGGCTGCCTCAAAAGCAGCTTGACGTACAACCATGGAATCCTTAGAGGCAAGTGCTTGCAAGATTTCTTCTTCTGTCATTTTTGCTTCAACAGCTGCGTTTTGATCGTCGGTCATATTTTATCTCCAACTAAAGAATTCTATTTATATAAAGCACGGATTAATGCGTCTGAAATATCGTCTAAGTCTACAATATCATTAAAAATCTTTGCTTCAACGACAGCTCTTGGCATACCATAGACAACGCATGTATCTTCACTTTGTGCTATAAGGTAGCCGCCTTTTGCTTTCAATGCCTTAGATCCTTCGCAGCCGTCAGCTCCCATACCGGTCATAGTAAGCCCAACAACCTTGTTGCCCATAATGGAAACAGATTGGTTCAAAATATTTGCACAAGGCTTATAGATTTCAGTAGTAGGTTCTGGTGAAACTTTAATTTGCGGCAAAGCACCTTTAATGGTGATGCTGATATGTTGTGCACCGGGGCAAACATAGGCAATACCAGGAATAATAGGGTCTCCGTTTTTAGCTTCTTTGACAGTAATTTTGCAAAGGCTGTCCAAACGTTTTGCAAAAGCTCCTGTAAAAGCAGCCGGCATGTGCTGTGCAATCAAAATACAAGCTGGGAAGTTTTCTGGAAGTGCGGTGAGCACTTTTTGTACAGCTGGCGGCCCGCCGGTGGAAACACTGATCGCTACGATGTCACGGTTGGGGCGTCCGGTCGGCAGCGGCTCATTAGGACGAACATAGGTAGCCTGTCCTTGTCCCGGAACAGCTTTGATGGACAAAGAGCTCAACTTTGCATTGGCAGCATTTGCCTGCGCAGCAGCAGAACCAACAGAAGAAGCAGCGGCAGTTTCTGCAGAAGCTGCTGATGGAGTGCGAACAGCCACAACAGAAGATTTGACTGCTTTCATGCGAAGTTTTGCCAGGAAGAGTCGTGTGCTTGGACTTTTTACAAGAGCCTTGACTTTTTCTGTCAATTCTTTTTGTGCAATGGCAAAAACAGTTGTTCCCTCGACATATTTAGGCATATAGTCAAGAGCACCCAGTTCCAATGCTTTTAATGTTGCCTCTGCCCCTTCATAGGTCAAAGAACTAATAACAAGTACAGGTTTTGGAGTATCCCGCATCATTTTTTCGAGCATTTCCAAGCCGCCCATACGAGGCATTTCAAGGTCAAGAGAAATAAGATCAGGATTTAATTCTTTGATTTTCTCTAATGCTTCAATCCCATCACCAGCCTGCCCAACGACTTCAATTTCCGGGTCAGAAGTAAGCATACGAGTGAGTGAATTTCTCATAAATGTTGAATCATCAACAACTAATACCTTTATCATAAAGTATCCTTCTTAGCGAAAACACTTATTATTTTTAATTATAATCTCAACTTTGAAAATTATAAAGTATCTAGCAAAAAAGTCAACTCTTTGCAATAAAAATATCCTTATTTTAAACGAGATTATCAAATAAAATTAAAAAAAAATATTTTTTACAGGCAAAATTTGTTGCATTGTGAAATTAATATTTTTTCAAAAATTACTTGCTCAATTTTTTTAAATAAGGCATTAAAACAACAAGGAATAACATCACGCATTTTAACATTGAAAATCATGGAGTGCTCATGACATTACTTAATGTTATTCAACTAATCGGCGGAGTAGGGATTTTTCTTTACTCTATTAAAATGATAAGTGACTCACTGCAGCTTTTAGCCGGCAACAGTTTACAAAATCTTATTGGTATGCTTACAAAAACTCCTGTTTTAGGGGTTATTGTCGGAACAGTTGTGACTGTGCTCATTCAATCCAGTTCTGCAACCACAGTTATGACTGTCAGCTTTGTTGACGCTGGCCTTATGACCCTCAAACAAGCCATTGGCGTTATTATGGGGGCAAATATCGGGACAACGGTAACAGGTCAAATTATCGCATTTAAAGTTAAAGATTTTTGTTACTTATTTATTATTTCAGGTTCTGCATTACTCTTTTTAGGAAAATCAAATGCACAAAAACATTTAGGAGGCGGGCTGTTTGGCTTTGGTCTCCTTTTTATTGGTATGGAAACCATGGAAAGCTCCATGGCCATACTCCGCACTCGTGAAGATTTATTTTTGATGTTTAAAGAAAATACCATGCTCGGCGTTTTGGCCGGTACTGTGGTCACCATGCTTATCCAATCAAGTGCGGCGGCGCTGGGCTTGACTATTGCGCTTAGCGCTCAGGGCCTGCTCACCCTTGATGCTGCAATCCCCATTATTTACGGCAGCAATATTGGGACAACCATTACCACTATTTTTGCGGCAATCGGCACCTGCCGCCATGCAAAACAAGCCTGTCTTGCCCACGTGCTCTTCAATATTATTGGGGTATTCATTTTCCTGCCGCTTTTACCTCTCTATATTGATTTAATTCGTGCCAGCGCGGTCTCCATTGGTCACCAGATTGCAAACGCGCATACACTGTTCAACGTCTGCAACACTCTTCTCTTTATTCCTTTTGTGGGATTTTTTGCAAAGCTCATTACCACTATTATTCCCAATCCCGAAAAGCCGGAAATCCACCACAGAACCTATCTCGATCCAAAGCTTATCGAATTTACCCCGGCTGTTGCGGTTGACGCGGTCAAGAACGAATGTTTGGCCATGGGCTCTGCTCTCCTCGAAGCTATTGACAAGATTGAAGAACTCTATTTCCTGCACCAAAAGATTACCCGTGAAGAACTCACAGCCATTGAAAATCTTCTGGACAGATATCATCAGGAAATTAACGATTATTCCCAAGCTCTTATGCGACACAGCATTTCAGACTCCGAACTGGTGCGCCTCCACAGTTATGTCAGCAGTGCAGGCGATATGGAACGCATTGGGGATAAGTGCAAGATGCTCTATCACATATGGGAAAAGAAGGAAGAAATGCAGGGTACATTCTCTGACGAAGCCCTTTCTGAATTACAGCAGATGTTTGACAAGGCCAATACCGCTGTTGAAATCTCCATTCAAAATATCGGCCTGCCTCACGCCCGTGCAGCGGAAACTTTCCCGCAAGTGGAAGAACTTTCTCAGGAAGTTCGCCAAATGGAATCAGAAGTTCGCCACATGCACGTAAAGAGACTTGCTCAGGGCTTATGCAGTTCTGCCATTGGACTTTCTTTCCTGGATGCAATCGGTGCAATTGAACATATGTGCTACCGTGCAAAGAAGATGTCACAAGTTATTGTGCATCAGCAAATCCATTAAAATTTTATCATTAACTCTTTAAAAATAGAAAATTACCGACAGTACGGATTTTTCCTGAAAAGAAACGGGGGGCGCGTGTTCTGGTATCCACTTGTATCCGTTATTATACCAGCTTATAATCACGAAAAAATATGTGGAAGAAACTATTGATTCAATTATTGCGCAGTCCTATCCCAATATTGAGCTTTTAGTTATTGATAATGGATCTAAAGCATTTCCGGTAAATCTTACGAATTTCTTGCAGGGGAAAAACTTTATCTCTGCTGTCCATTTCTCTAAGTCTCGTAAACTCGACATAAGAGAAACAACTTCGTCGCCTTCGGTGGCATCTCTGCTGTCCATTTGCGTAATTGCTCATTCTTCGCAAACGCAAACGACTTCGTCGCCTTCGGTGGCTGAAAAAGTTTCTTCCCCTGCACCCCTTTACAAAACTTTTTAAGCTTTATTATTAAAATTATTTGTAATTTTTTTCGGAAATGCTCTAAAGGTCTTGGAAAAATTTTTTATCTCAAAAATTAACGAAAAATGCCCCAAAAATGGGGCATTTCTTATAAAAGGTTTACACTAAGCTGTCAGGACTAAATGAAGCCCTTTTCTGCTTGTGCCTGAATTGCAGTAATGGCAACAGTATTAATAATATCAGGTACGTTGCAGCCGCGGGAAAGGTCGTTCACAGGCTTCTTCAAACCTTGGAGAATCGGGCCAATCGCAATGGCGTCAGCAGCTCTTTGTACAGCCTTATAGGTGTTGTTGCCGGTATTGAGGTCAGGGAAGATAAAGACTGTTGCCTTGCCAGCTACAGGGCTGTTTGGCATCTTGGTCTTTGCAACTTCAGGATCAATAGCAGCATCGTACTGCAATGGGCCTTCGAGCATGAGTTCAGGAGCACGTTCATGGGCAATGGCAGTTGCTTCTTTTACCTTATCAACATCTTCACCCTTTCCGGAAGCGCCGGTTGAGTAAGAAAGCATTGCAACGCGAGGTTCAACACCAAAAATTCTTGCTGTTTCAGAAGAAGTGATCGCAATATCAGCAAGCTGTTCTGCTGTTGGATCCGGGTTGATTGCGCAGTCACCAAAAGCAAGTACTCTGTCTTTCAAGCACATAAGGAACGTACTGGAAACAATGGAGAAACCTGGTTTTGTTTTGATAAATTCAAGAGCAGGACGAACAGTGTTTGCTGTTGTGTTCACAGCACCGGAAACAAGGCCGTCAGCGTCGTCTTTGTAAACCATCATGGTACCAAAATAGGTAGGATCAAGCATGCGGTCCTGAGCTTCTTCCAGGCTGATGCCTTTCTTCTTGCGAAGTTCTGCATAGGTTTCAGCGTATTCCTGCAATTTTGGTGATTGAGCAGGATTGATAATTTCAATGCCGTCCAAACAAATAGACATGCTTCTTGCTTTTTGCATAATGGCATCAACATCACCAAGCAAAATAATTTTCGCAGTTTGGCGGGCATAAAGCGCTTCCGCAGCACGCAAAATTCTGTCTTCGCTTCCTTCCGGCAAAACTATGCGCATAGGATGTTTGCGAGCCTGTTCCATAAGTTTGTATTCAAACATGCGAGGAGTCATACGGCTGGTATTTTCATCTACAATACGTTTTGCAAGCTCATCGGAATCAATATAGCGGTCGAAGTTACCGAGCGCAGTATGCACTTTTCTGGTATCATCAGGAGCAATTCTGTCACGCAGGTTTTTGAGGTTTTCAATGGTTTCTGTGGTATTTGTTTTAACAGCAAGCACAGGAATAGACATATTTCTCATACCTTCAACAAGGCGCAGAATGGATGGAGAAGGTTTGAGGCCACCGGTAAGCAAAATACCGCTGATGCTTGGATAAGATTTTGACATACTTGCGATAATGGAGCCTAAGAGCACATCATCACGGTCACCGGGAGTAACAACAAGGTTGCCTTCTTGGAGGAAGTTGAGGAAATTACCCAAATACATAGCAGCAACCAAATAGTCGTCAACGTGATAATCCACAAGATTTTGTTCACAGAAAAGCACTTCTGCATTGAAGCTTTTTGCCACGTCACGAAGAGACGGACGGCCTAAAATATTATTTTCAGGAATAAAATAGACGAGCGGATTTTTAGCATTTTTTTGTGTAACCTGAGCAGAAACTTCTGCTTTCAAGCTGTCAATATCAACAAGTTCTGCATCCACTCTGTTGACAACAAGAGCAGCAATTTCAATGCCGCGCTGTGAAAATACTTCAACAGCAGAAATAGCGGAAGAACGGATTTCTTCAGCATTATTATTGATGCTTGGATGAACAAGTAAAACAGGCACACCAAGAGCGGAAACAATATCCGCATTGAGTTCCAGCTCAAACGCACCGTGTTTGCCCAAAAAGTCTGTGCCCTGGCAAAGGATAAAATCGTATTGGCTTGCAAGTTTATTATAGGTTTCCAGGATATTATCCATTAATTGGCTCACTTGGCCTGTGTTAATAAGACGGCGAGCTTCTTCTAAGGTAAATGCATAGCATTGTTCCTGGGGCAAATTTAAACCAAAATATTCGCTTATCAATTGCAGTTCATGGTCAAAGCCGGTTGATTCTTCAACAATGGGGCGGAAGAAGCCAACTTTGCCCACACGGCCGATAAGCAAACGCATAAGTCCTAATGTAATTGCAGATTTCCCTGATCTTTCTGCAGTTGCACTGATATAAAGTGTATTAGCCATATCATACTCCTTTAAATACTTAGCAAAATAGTACAGTTATCAAAAGCATAAGTCAAGTCCACAAGCAAAGTACCGGTCTCCGTTGCTCGCAGGCTTTGCCAACTTCCCAAAATTCTTTACAAAAGAAGCTTAGCGCCCAAACAAGAATGGTGCGTTTTCTGATTCACAGTAAATTTTATTTTCTGTATCAAAATAACGGGGCTGGGTGATAAATGCCCCTGCCAGAATTTGCTCAAAATTGAGTTTCCTGTTGCGCAGAGAATACTGGGCGGCGTCGTGGGTCAAGCCCCAGCCGCCGTAATACGGCCAGCCATAGGTATAGACTTCCAAAGGAATAGCCAACGCATCAATACCCAGGTGCGAATCATAGGTATGGATTTCAAGCTTGTGTCCCTGCACATGGGTAATGGGATAATTATTCAGTTTACAGAAAACATTCTTTGCCTTGGTCATGGCAGAAGCTTTTGCCATGAGGCGTTTTGCGGCAACCTGCTTCTTATCCCAGTGGGAAATATCAATATCATCCACAGCTTCAATGGGCATGCACTCAAAATCATCGTCTTCATTATTGCCCGCCGTTCCGCAGGGATTTTCAGTAAAGCCGAGCATTTCCAGCGGCACAAAATCAGAAGGGCGCGCAAAAGGCATCAGCTCATCAGCCAAATCCAAAATTTCTACATCAACCTTGGTATTATTATTTTGCAGACAATAGATGATATAGGCATCCGGACGCTGTTTGCGGATATATTCAATGAGTTTGCCGTCGTCAGAAAGCGGCAGGGAGAAAGAATGGTATGCTCTGCCCTTCTTATCCAGATTTCCTGTACCGCCCTGCAATTCTGTGCTTTCAGGAAATTCGTGAGGAGCAATGTCCGCATTCCCAATAATTACAATAACATCCTGGTCTTCTTTGACATTTTCATAATCATAATGCTCACGGAAAGAAGAAAGTTCCAATAAGAATTGACGCAGCAAACGAGCACGAAGCAAATCATTTTCCGTCATGGGTTTGATTTGCAAAATCTTTTCCAGCGGAGGATAAGGGCCGCCCTCAAAGCAGAATGAGACCAGTTTTTCCTGATTATAGAGTCTGTCAAAGGCGCCGGGACGAACATAGACAAGCGGAATGTTGCCGCAATTTTTGCGAAGCTCTTCATTGGGTTCAAGAGCAGTATAAACCATGCCCCTGTTGTTATAGGCAGCCTCAATACCTTGCTGTTCCTTCATAAAATGAATATTGGCATGTTTGTACATTTTGGATAAAAAGCTCTTCTGCCGTTCATCAAAATTAATGCAGGCTATAAAACGTTTATTTTCAAAAAGCTGGGGAACCTGCAATAAAATCAAACGCACAAAGGCCTGGAAGTGGGAAGGTTCACCGGTGATTGGGTGCAGATAACGGGTAAAGAAAAGACAAAGAGCTGCAAACAGTTCTTCCTTTTTCACCTTGATATTGCGGCGCGCACAGGCAATTTTATCCTTGGTCAGTCCCCAGCCGGCATAAAAGGGCATACCGTAGCAATGGACGGTTTTGCCAAGGAGCACCGCGTCAAAACCAATTCTTGCACTGACTGTATACACTTCATCCGCTTGTGCCAAAATAGAAAAGGTGGAAACCTGCTCAGAAATAATTTGTATGCCGTTTTCCAAAGCAAATTTTTTCAAATAGCCCTTTTTCTTGCCCTGCAAAACAGAAGGAGGCTGCAGCAGGAAGAAGGCTGCCCCGGGGTGCTGTTCCTTGGCATCCTGCACCATTTGCATAAAACTTTGCTCAGTGGCAAGAACTTTTTTCAATTCCTGTTTCGTTTTGCGGGCCTGTTCAATAATAACAACACGTTTTCTGCCGCCCGGCGTAAAAAGTTTATAGGGAGAAGCGTCAAGAACATAGCGCTCAATACCTATTTTCTGGTTGATAACTTCCCCTAAAATTTCTTTGACATCGTCCATACCATAGGGGCTGAGCGCCGGAAACGACATGGGCAAAAGGGAAAGAAAACGTTTTGCATAGGAGGTGAGTTCAGTATCTTCTTTGGTTATGGAAGAATATTTTGCAATATCCTCTTCTTCATTCAGGGAAAATTTCTTAAAAATATTCAGCAAAACGGGTGTTGCCTTGACGCAGTCTTCCCAGTCAGATTCCGTACGCGCGTCAAGAAATGAGCCTTTTTTCTCTAAAATAAAGGAAGTGGGCAAAACCCCGGGAAGTTTATACACACCGTCCCGAATATTCCAAACAGGCATTTTCAGAAAATGGGCAAGAAACGCCCAGCGCCCTTTCACGGTGATAAAGGCATCAATATCTTTTTTATATTTGAGTGCTGTTCCAAAGGGCACAACAATCAATTCAGGATAGAGTTTTTGTATGTATTGCGCATACCTGGCATTAATACAGGTTACTTTTAAACGCCGTACCCGCGCGATGGTGCGCTCTTCCTGAACATTGCCATGTTCTTTTTGCTGATTATTTTGCATACTCACCTACCGTACAACCAAATAGGATTTTGGAAAATTCTTTTTTAAATATTGTTGAACCTGCTCTGCCATTTCCTTGTTTTGGAAAGGCCCGGCATGAACAGAATAAAAACCATTATCTTTAAACATGGTTGCAGGAATATTCCGCTTTTGCAGTTCCTGCACGAGCTTTGCCGCAATATTTTGCTTATCATAAATGGCTAAATACAAATAAATTTTTGACGAAAGGGCTCTCAGTGAAGAATCTTTTTTGGCTGTATTCACATAGACAGGTTTTGTTTCTGCCATGGATTGATTATTGGAATATCCTGCATTTCCTGCTGCCATGGAACCACCCGCAAGGGAAGCTAAGGCCGCACTCACACTTTTATCTTCATCAGAATATTTTTTCCTTTCATCAGAACTGCTGCCAAAAAGTACATCAAACAAGCTGCCGCCGGCAGTTTTCTTATTCAAAGCAGCAGAATTTTTGCCGTCACTGTCAAGATATTCCAAATGCACTTTGGCTGTTCCATTTTTGACCATGCCAATTTGCTGGGCAGCTGCTTGCGACAAATCAATAATTCTGTCATCCACAAAAGGCCCCCTGTCGTTAATCCGCACAACACAGGTTTTCCTGTTTTCAAGATTGGTAACCAAAATATTGGTATTAAAAGGCAAAAACTTATGGGCAGCGGTCATGCCATAGGTATTGAAAATTTCACCGTTGGAAGTCTTTTTGCCATGAAAGCCTGGGCCATACCAGGAAGCAATGCCGATTTCCTCAAAACCTTCAGCAGAAGCATAGGGAACATATTTTTTCCCAAGCACAGTATAAGCTTTTCCCTTGGGCAGATTGCTGTTGCGCTTGGCATTCAACGCTTTGTAATAAGAGCCTGATTTTCTGTAACTATTTAAATCATTATCAGAAAAGCGCGTTTTGCCGGGATGAGCATATTGTCTCGCCTTTGTTCCGGAGCCTGAACTTGAAGAAACAGGAAGCGAAACATTTCCTATTTGAATACAGGAAGTTAAGAAAATTGTGAGTAAAGACAGAAAAAATAAACGTTTTATCATTACAGCCTCATTGCTCTTATACAAAAATTTGAAAATATCGCATGCCGGCAACTAAAATCATGCCCACAAGCAAGGTTGCAAATAAATTTTTCGTAAAATATGCCACAAGAAGCACAGGCGCAAAGGCCATAAGAAAGAGATTTTCTTTGGCAAGAAACAGTTCCCCGTTCTTCATAAAAATTTCAGGAGCCAAAAGTGCAGACAAAATTGCCACGGGAATAAAGGAAAGCCAAATTTGAAAATTTTTGCTGATATTGCGCTTTGCCAGCAAGCCCATGGGAAGCAGACGGGGAATATACACCCCAATCATCATAATTACCAATAAATATGCACCGTCAAAAAAATCCATTTTCTGTATCCTGTATCAGCAATTATTTACTTTTCTCATGCTGCAAGGTTATCCACAAGCCCACACTGGCACTCAGCAGCGTTGCCAGAATAATGCTCCAGCGCTCAAAGCCAAACTGCATAAAACACAAAGAAAAGACCGTGGCAGCCAAACAGACAATAATTTGAAGTTTATCAATTAATAAAGGTACAAGCAAAGCCGTAAACATGGCAGGCAGGGCAAAATCAAGTCCCCATACTTCCACATTGGTAATCAGTCCGCCGGAAACAGCGCCTAAAAATGTGCCAATAATCCAGCCGGAATGCGCTACCAGTGCCAAGGTCAAAATCTGACAAATGGTTACTTCATTGCCCTGCTTGTAATGGGAAATATTGGCGGCAAAAATTTCATCGGTTTGAAAAAAGGACAAAAACATTTTCCATGAAAAAGGAATATGTTTCCAAGGCGTGACAAGAGCCGCGCTCATGAGCACATGCCTAAGATTCACCAAAAAATTCGCTGCCCCAATGGATAAAATAGAAGCACCTGCTCCCAGCATGCTTGCAGCAATAAACTGCCCGGCTCCTGCGAAAACAAAAATAGAAAGCATAGTTGCCCAAAACGCGCTGATACCGCTTTTTACTGCAAGTACGCCAAAGGCAAAGCCCAAAGGAATATAGCCAATCATAATGGGCAGACCCAGTTTCAATCCAGCATAAAACGAAGCATTTTTCATAACTTAACCAATTTCACCGTTCACAGCTTTAACAGAAGATGTATAAAAGATACTGACCATAAAGTCAAATTTTCCCTGTGGGTTTCGACTGATAAAAATTTCTTTCCTGCCTGTTTTACTGCATTTTTTGCGAAAGTTTTCCTTGCGGCTGTGCCGTGCTCTTGCTATACTTTTCTTTCTATCCAAAACAATGAGGAAAAACTATGCAATACCCTCACAATCTGAATCCAAACGACTTTCCTTCTCCCTGCTTTGTGACTGACCTTGCAAAGCTTGAAGAAAATGTCCGTATCTTAAATACTGTTCAGGAACGAACAAAGGCAAAAATTTTGCTGGCTCTCAAAGGTTTTGCCCAGTGGAAGAGTTTTCCCTATTTATCAAGAACCATGCGGGGCTCTCTCTATGGAGCTTGTGCCAGTTCTGTTGACGAGGCAAGACTTTCCAAAGAAGAATTTAAAGGCGAAGTCCATGCCTTTGCCGCTGGTTTCAGCAGTGAAGACATGCAGGAGCTTCTCACTCTTTGCGACCACATAACCTTTAACTCCATTCATCAATGGAAGAAATTCCGCCCCATGATTATAGAATACAATGCCCGGCATGAAAAAAAGGTGCTTTGCGGTCTGCGGATTAATCCGGAACATTCCGAGGGAGCTGTTCCCATTTACGACCCATGCGATAAAAGCTCACGCCTTGGCATACGACTCAAAGATTTTGCGAGTGAAAATCTTGATGAACTTTTCGAAGGAATTACAGGTTTGCATTTCCATACGCTTTGCGAGCAAAATTCCGACGCTTTGGACAGAACTTTGCGTGTTGTGGAAGAAAAATTTGCCTTTATGCTTGAACGCGTTTCCTGGGTGAATTTTGGCGGCGGCCACCATATCACAAGAGAAGATTATGATCTTGAGCTCCTTTGCCAGTGCATCAATCGCGTTCAGGCAAAATATCCCGTACAAATTTATCTGGAACCGGGCGAGGCTGTTGCCTTGAAAGCCGGCTATCTCATCAGCACGGTTTTGGATGTGATTGAAGCCGATATGCCTATGGCGATTTTAGACACCTCTGCCTCCTGCCATATGCCCGATGTGCTGGAAATGCCGTATAGACCAATGATTACAGGATCCGGCGAAGAAAACCAAAAGAAATACACCTGCCGTCTCGGGGGAAAATCCTGTCTGGCCGGTGATGCCATTGGGATTTATTCCTTTGATGAGCCTTTGAAAGACGGCGATAAACTGGTTTTTGAGGACATGGCAATTTACAGCATGGTCAAAACAACCACGTTCAACGGCCTGCGTTTGCCCTCCATTGCCTTGTGGGATTCCAGAACCAATAAAATTTTGGATCTCAAACATTTTGGCTATGAAGATTTCAAAGGACGCCTTTCCTAAAATTTTTCCATTTATTTCAATAAGATTGCCTTGCTTGCAATTATTTAAATAAAGAGTAAAATATGTACAAATTCTTATAAGGAGAAACCTATGTTTCGTTCATTTATTCTTGCATTAGCACTTGTTTTTGCTGCTGTAACCACAGCTCAGGCAGCTTCAAATGTGGCTATTGCTCCACTTATGCAAGTTGCAGACAAAAGCAGTCTCCACGATGCAAAAACAAAATATCTTGACTCTAAATTTGGTAAAGATAAAGAAAAATTAGAAAAAGATGTTAAAGCTTTCCAAAAAAAGGCTGAAGAATTCCAAAAACAAGCAAGCGCTCTTTCTGATTCTGCCCGCCAACAAAAAGGCCAGGAATTAGAAAAAGAAGCTCGTGCTCTTGAAGGCCGCCGTCAAGAATTCACCAAGAAGGCTGCTCCAGTTGAACAAAAGATCAACCAACAAATCTTGGAAATCCTCGGCAAAGCTTGCGAAAACTATGCAAAAGCAAATGGCTACGATATCATTTTAGATGCAGCCACTGTTTTATACGCAAGTTCTGCTGCCAATGTTGAAGAAGGCCTTATCGCTGAAGTCAACAAAATTTGGAAGGAAAGAGGCTCCAAATTTAAACTTTAATCTTTAAAAAGCCTGCATTTTTGTGCAGGCTTTTTATTACCCAAAATTATGGCAAAACAATTTACATTAGCTCAAATAGCAGACTTTTTAGGCGAAACCTGGCAAGGGGAAGATCTCACCATTACCGGACTCAATACCCTTGAGGAAGCTGCAGGCTCTGACCTGAGTTTTTTAGCAAATCCTAAATATATCAAACAAATTGCAACAACAAAAGCTGGTGCAATTATTGTCAGTCCTAACCATGCCGGGGAAGTAAAAAATGCAATTATAAGCGCAAATCCTTATTTTGCCTTTGCCCGCTGTATGGGACTTTTTGCAGAAAAAGAAGGCTTTTTTCAGGGAATAAGCGATCAGGCCTTTATTGACCCAAGCGCAAGTATCGGCGAAAACTGCACGATTTATCCCTTTGCTGTGATTGGAGCAAATGCAAAAATCGGCGATGGCTGCACAATCTTTCCCGGTGTCTATATTGGGGAATTTTGTGAACTTGGTGAAAACTGCACCCTGACCCCAAATTGTGTGCTCATGTCCCACACCCATTTAGGCGATAACTGCTACTTGCAGCCCGGAGTTGTGCTTGGCGGCGAAGGTTTTGGTTTTGTGCGCACAGATTTTGGTATTCAAAAAATTCCTCAAATTGGACATGTTCATATTGCAGATAATGTAGAAATTGGTGCAAATACAACCATTGACAGAGCTGCCCTTGCAAAAACCAGTGTAGGCAAAAGAACCTGCATTGATAACCTCGTCCAAATTGGGCACAATGTGCAAATTGGCGAAGAAACCCTAGTTATTTCACAGGTTGGCATAGCAGGTTCAACCAAAGTGGGCAATAAATGCACGCTCGCCGGCCAAGTTGGCCTTTCAGGACATTTAACCATTCATGATAATGTCACCATTGGCCCTCAAGCCGGTGTTACCAAAGACATTCCTGAAAACAGCGTTGTGAGCGGTTCTCCCACTATGGATTACAGCACCTATATGCGTCACTGTATTTTACAGCCTAAAATTCCAGACTTATTCAAACGTGTTTCTGCTCTTGAAAAGCAAATTGAAAAACTCGAACAGGAACTTGACTCAAAAAAATAGGAACAACTATGGAAGAAAAGACTTTTAATGCAATAAAAATCCAAGAAATTATGAAGCTGCTGCCTCATCGGTATCCTTTTCTTTTAATCGACAGAGTAACAGAAATTATTCCCGGTGAAAAAATTGTTGCCTATAAGAATGTGACATTCAACGAACATTTTTTCCAGGGACATTTCCCTTCAACTCCTGTTATGCCTGGGGTTTTAATTATTGAAGCCATGGCGCAGACAGGTATCATTCTGGTTGCCAACTCCTTCAATATGAATACAGAAAAAGATAATATTGTGTATCTTTTCACCGGCATTGAAAAAGCAAAATTCCGCCGTCCAGTTGTTCCGGGCGATAAACTTGTGCTTGAATGCTCCAATTTGCAGCACAAAATGCAATTATGGAAAATGGACGCAAAGGCCTATGTTGACGGACAGCTTGTTGCTCAGGCTACCCTCACTGCTTCTTCAGCAAAAGCTGAAGAAATAAACTAAAAGGACATATCATGGCGAACTCTATTCACAGTGCAGCCTTTATTGCTCCCAGTGCACAAATTGGCGACAATGTCACGATCGGACCCTGCGCGTATATTGAAGATGATGTTGTTATCGGCGATAACTGCATTATTGATGCCTTTGCTTCAATCAAACAATATACCACCCTTGGCAAAGGCAACCATATCCATTCCTATGCCATGGTTGGCGGCGAACCTCAGGATTTGAAATTCCACGGCGAAAAAAGTGAACTGATTATCGGCGACAACAATAATATCCGTGAATTTTCAACCATGCACCGCGGCACAGAAGCAGGCAGTCTGGTAACCAAAATTGGCAATAATAACCTGATTATGGCCTATTGCCACATTGCCCACGACTGTCAGCTTGGTAATAATATTGTGATGAGCAATAACGCTACTTTGGCAGGGCACTGCATTGTTGACGATTTTGCTATTTTAGGCGGACTTTCTGCTGTGCACCAGTTTACTCGTATTGGCACGCACGCTTTTGTGGGCGGAGCTTCCGGCATTCCTCAAGATTTGCCGCCTTATATGCTGGCTGTGGGCAACCGCGCAACTGTGCACTCCCCCAATATTGTGGGCCTTCGCCGCATGAAGGCAAGTCAGGAATTATTCTCTGCCATTAAGCAAGCCTTCAAACTCACTTGGCAGTCTGATATTCCCCGTCCCGATGCCCTTGACCAATTGGAAGCAGAATACGGACATTTGCCGGAAATAAGAACGTATATTGAATTTATCCGCCAATCCAAACGCGGTATTCTGACCAACGAAAGCAAAGATTAAAAAGCCTGCTGATAGAAAACATCTGACAAAAAAGCCCTTACCAAAAATAAGGGCTTTTTTGTCAGACTTATGAAAAGAAATCCACAAAGACAAAGTACTATAATACATTTTCAAATTCTTTTATTTGTCTTTTGAAATCCTCAAAACATTGTGTACTTTTATCAAGCTCTTCTGGTTCAAAAAATATCTCATCACAATTCTTACAATAAGCTCCTGTGGCAGTATGCAAATACGTTTGCTCTTTATAAGAAAAGGATAATGCATCTGTCTTCATTATTACTGGTGAATTGCAAAAGGGACATTTATTCATATATTACCGCTTACAAAAATTACATAACTATTATTCAATACCTACACGAAGACAATCGTGCATATGGATAAGTCCGACCAGATAGCCCTCATTATCCATAACCGGTAAGCTGGTGATGCTTTTCTTATTCATAATCCCCACAGCTTTGGAAGCAAGCGCTTCTGTATCTATGGTTGTTGGGGATTTAGACATCACATCCTGTACACTTTTTTCCAATAAATCTGGAGACATATGCCGGCGAAGGTCACCGTCAGCAATAATTCCCAGTAATATGAGCCGATTATCGGTTGTCTTATCCACAATGGCAATACAGCCAAGACCTTTTTTTGACATCTCAATAACAGCAGAATTCATTTTTGCCTGCTTATCAATAAGCGGCAGTTCATCGCCGGTATGCATAAGATCTTTGACGCGTTTCAATTGTGAACCAAGCTTGCCGCCCGGATGAAAATCATGGAAATCTTCCGCGCTAAAGCCCCGTAAGTCAAGAAGAGCCATGGCGAGTGCATCTCCCAGCGCCAAGGTCATGGTAGTGGAAGAAGTAGGCGCGCAGCCAATGGGGCAAGCTTCCTGTTCATTGGGCAATGTGAGGCAAATATCAGCCTGTGAGCCTAAAAAGCTTTCTCTATTCTTGGTAATGGCAATGATTTTGATAGCATGCCTTGCCGCGTATTCCAAAACATCAAAGAGCTCTTTGGATTCCCCTGAATTGGAAATTGCCAGCAAAACATCATTTTTTGTGAGTGCCCCCAAATCTCCGTGGCTTGCTTCTGCCGGGTGTAAAAAGAAAGAAGGCGTACCCGTGGAGCTCATGGTGGCGGCAATTTTCTTGCCAACATGTCCGCTTTTGCCCATGCCGGAAATCACCAGCCTGCCTTTGCAGACAAAAATACAATCGAGAGCCTGGCTAAAATCCTTGCCAAGACTTTGTCTGAGCACTTCAAGAGCTTTTTCTTCCTGAGCTATAACGGATTTTCCCAGCTGCAGAGCTTTATCCATTTGATCTTGTGTTAACATATACTGCTCATTTATTCTTTACTGTGCTTTTCGCATTAACGAGATTTTTATTATTCATAAGAACCTGCTCTTTGCGTTTTTGGGCAAGTTCACGCATATCGTCCGTAATATCAGATTCATCCACAATTTCACGTCCAAGCAGTTCTTCCAAAATATCCTCTAAACTGATCACGCCGGCGAGCCCGCCGTATTCATCCAGCACGGCAAACAGATGCTGATGTAAATCCAAGAAGTTATGCAAAACCTGATCAAGACTTTGGCTTTCCAGAACAAAATGGATGGGCTGCATAAGCTGCTCAAGAGTTTCCTCTTTTCTTCCATTACGAATAGCCCGTTCAATTTCCCGGCGCTGCACAATGCCCACAAGGTCTTCATTGTCACTGGCATACACAGGAATTCGGCTGAAAGACCAGAAACCCTCATGATTATAGGCTTCTGTCAGCTTCAAAGACATGGGCAGCGAAAAAACCACAGTCCTTGGCGTCATTACATCATCCACATGTTTCTTATCCAGCGTCAGCACATTGGCAATGGTACTTTCTTCATAATCATTGATTGTTCCGGATTTTCTGGAAATACTTGCCAAAATTTTAATATCATCTTCTGTTGCAGTGGGAGCAACGTCTTTCGGCGTAATGAAGCGGGTCAAAAGGCCGAGAAAATAAGTAATGGGTGAAAGAAGAATGATAATTGCCTGCAAAAAATACACTAAAACAGGCGCAAGTGCATTGGTATAAATAACGCCGAAAGTTTTAGGCAAAATTTCCCCAAAAACCAAAATCAGCAAAGTAAAAACAATGCTGAAATAAATAAAGTTTTCCACCCCAAGTACTTCAGAAGCAAGAGCCCCGGCAACGGTTGCGCCGGCGGTATTTGCCAAGGTATTCAGAGTCAAAATAGCAGAAATGGGTCTGTCCACATTGGTGCGCATATCATATAAAATATTACCGGATTTTTTGCCGTCTTCTTTGAGCTTTTCAATATGCGTCCAGGACAGGGAATAGAGCATGGCTTCTGTTGTGGAACACAGCGACGAAACGCCCACAACCAAAATAACAGTTATAATTAATCCAAACATTTCTTACCTGTTAGATAATAAAAAGCCCACACGTTGTACAAAATACAAGTATGGGCTTATATTGACATAGAAAAAAGGAGTTAGTCGTTTAAAAATTCTTTTAATTCTTTACCAGCACGGAAGAAAGGCAAACGTTTTGAATCAACTTCAACTTTTTGGCCAGTGCGTGGGTTACGACCTGCATATGCGCCGTATTCTTTAACTTTAAAACTTCCAAACCCACGGATTTCAACATGATCGCCTTCTAAAAGAGCATTTTTCATGTTGTCAACAAAAGTATTTACCACTAATGTTGCTTCATCAATAGAAATATTGGTTTGTTCAGACAAACTTTTAATAAGTTCGCTTTTGTTCATGTATCACTCCTTACATCAGCATTACTGACATGATCAATCACACAAGATTTAATAATATTGCTATAGAAAACTTAGGATGTCAATACTTTAAGTTCTTAATTTCTTATTTTTTCTCTAAAATGCGTAATGGTTCCTGTCCTGCGAGGTGTGGTTCCATGCGTGCATAAATTTTTAAGATACGATCTGTCAAGGTATTGATATCCTGAGCCGCGTTGCTTTCAGGGAATAATTCCATAAGCGGTTTTTGACGGATAACAGATTCCTGCAGCTTGGTATCATGGCGCACGCCGCCAAGAAGCACGGGGTTGACATTCAAAAAGCGCTGACATGCCATTTCAAGGCGTTTAAAGGTAATTTCCTCTTCTTTGCGGCTTACCACATCATTGACCACCACCAGAAAATCTTTGACACCCAAATCCTGGCTTAATACCTTAATTAAAGCATAGGCGTCAGTAAGGGCCGTTGGTTCAGGAGTCAGCACAATAACCCGAATGGCGGCCATGGCGGCAAAAGACTGCACAGTACCGTGGATACCGGCGCCCAAGTCCATCAAAATAATATCATAATCGCGAAGGGCAGGATTGATACGTTTAATTAGCAAATCGCGCATATCATTATTCATATCCGTAAGCTCAGGCACCCCGGAAGCAGCAGGCAAAATATCAAAAGCTTCTTTGGTATTTTTTTCCAAAGAAATTATCGCATTTTTGACATCAGCACCGCTCAAAAGTACATCCTGCAAATTTTGTTCAGGCGTAATACCCAGCAAAACGTCGAGGTTGGCGAGCCCAAGGTCACAGTCCATAAGCAGAAGCGGATTCCCTTTTTGCGCAAGACTGTAGCCCATGTTCAAGGAAAGGTTACTTTTACCTACTCCACCCTTACCACTCATAATGGCTAAACTCATTGTATTCATATGTAACCTGTCCTCTATTGCACGCCAAAGAAAAGGAAACGTTTTTCGTTGGCATGAACAAATGAATTATTTTCTTGTTTTTTCTCTTGCTGGATAAAGGATTTTACCTTTATGCCGGTTGGGCTTGGCAGGGAAAGTGCCTGTTTTGCATGGTCAAGCAAATTTTCTGCTGTATCCATGGGACAAAATTCCGTCAGTCCCACATTAAAATCAAGCTCAATATGTTCTCTATGCAATTTCTGTTCTAAATCATCAATTATCTTTTCCATAATGGCACTTGCAGAAAAATTCTTGCGTCCGGAAAGCACAAGAACATAGCCCAGCCCGTTCATTTTGCTGATATAATCTTCAATCGTCAAATATTTGGCAAAACTTTGCATAATTAAATCGTGCACAAGGTCAGATGTCTGAATTTTGACAAGCCCCACTGTGAAAACGCCGGAACATTGACACTCCCTTTGCAGACGATGAATAAAGAGCGGATATTCAAGCACTGTCAAATTATATTCTTTTTCAAGTTTCCGAAGCCAGCCTTTCTTGATCCCCTCTAAAAGCCATGCTTCCACACCCTCCAACGGGCTTTGCAGGCTTTCAGCCAGTTCTGCAAAATTTTCTTTGCTGTAGCCCATTAAACAAAGCTGCCAAACCGTGGCATTTTTAGGGTTTTGCATAATATCATAGAGCAGGGCTTTTTCTTCCTGTTCATTCAAATTGGCAAAATGTACAAGGTGGGTGAGGGGGGCAAATTGAGGGTCAAACTCCTCAGATTTTTCCTCTTCCACTATATCCTGCAAAGAAAATTGCGGTTTTGCATTTTCACTTTGCGCTGTATCAGCCGCATCAGAGCTGAAACCCCAATCTTTTGCACAATCAACCAGTAAATTCCATTGACTTGCACTATCCAGCATAAACTATCCCTTATTTTTCTGCTCATGGGCAAAAAGTAAATAATCACGGATAAATGTATCAAGTTTTCCGTCAAGAACCGCGTCCACATCGCCCATTTCCGAGTTACTTCTATGGTCTTTCACCAGCCTGTACGGCTGCATGGTATAGGTACGAATTTGACTGCCAAAAGAAATCAAATCCTTGCCGGCATAATCCGCCTGCTTGGCTGCATCCCGCTTGCTTCGCTCGAATTCATAGAGCCGCGCCTTCAAAATGCGCATGGCAGATTCTTTATTGCTGTGCTGAGATTTTTCATTTTGACACTGCGCCACAATGCCTGAGGGAATATGGGTAATACGCACAGCAGATTCTGTTTTATTGACATGCTGCCCGCCCGCGCCTGAGGCTCTGTACACATCTATGCGCAAATCTTCTTCTTTGATCACAATATTGATATCATCGCTGGCGTCGGGTAAAACATCAACCGATGCAAAGGAGGTGTGTCTGCGCCCTGAACTGTCAAAAGGTGAAATACGAATAAGTCTGTGTATGCCCTTTTCTCCCTTCAGAAAGCCATAGGCATTGGCGCCCTGCACGCGAAAGGTAATACTTTTTGTGCCTGCTTCATCGCCAGCCAGATAGTCCAAAATTTCCACTTTATAATGTTTCAAATCCGCATAGCGAAAATACATGCGCTCCAGCATGGATGCCCAGTCCTGTGCTTCTGTGCCGCCGGCTCCCGGGTGGATATCAATAATCGCATCCATGTGGTCGGTTTCATCCGCAAGCAGAATTGCCATTTCTGTATCCTGCAAAAGATTATGCAAAAACTCTGCCGAATCATTTAAAGAAACGAGAGCTTCTTCTTCGCCCTCATCAGCAAGAGTCAGCCAGTCCTGCATATCGGTATAGGCACGCTCTAACGCTTTATATTCAGTAATTTCTTCTTCCAGACGGCGTTTTTCTTTGAGCAAAGGCGTTATTTTTGCCTGATCGTTCCAGGCGTCCGGTGCGGCAATTTGTTCTTCAAACCCCTTTAATCGTTCTTCTTTTTGTTTGAGGTCAAAGCCTCCTCCAAAGGGATTGATATTGTTCTGTGAGATCTTGACACCATGCTTTTAATTCAGCCAACTGCAGCATATTTTTTCCTTTTTACGCGTAAAAACTCATAAATAAATATTGATTATAAAAAGGTATTAAAAATTTATCAATAAAAAATTTTTCCATAAAAAACCCCATTTATTCAATGCAGGACATCAAATAAATGGGGTCAAAAACGCATTAACAAGCTGTCTTAACCGGCATGTGCAAACAAGGGTTCATCTGCCAGCATCACGCCAATCACAGTTGAATCCACGGCACACATACCCTGTGTACAAATATACCCAATATTTTGTATGGTTGTTTCAGGACAAACGCCAACAATACCTTGATTATTATGGATAAAAACATTTTTCTTTGCCAGCAGGGCGCACATCACGGCCTCACCTGCTGCTGTTGCAAGCTTGAAAGCACAGCCGCCTTTCGCTCCATCACAAAGCATGCCGGCAAGCGTTCCGCTCATAGAATTGATAACGCCCGCAATTTGATTATCATCGCAGTCCAAGAGCCAGGCAATGGATACAGCCGCCCCAATACCTGCAGCAATGGCACAGCCGCAAACAGGAGAGAGCGGACCGGAAAATTCTTTAATGGCAATGGTGACCAGGTGGCTGAAAGCCAGCGCCCGAATGAGTTTTTCCTCATCATAATGTTTTTCCTGACAAACAATATAGGGAGGAATAATCGCCGTAATACCATGGTTGCCGCTTCCTGCGCTGGACATAACAGGCATTTTCAATCCTGCCATGCGGGCGTCTGCCGCTGCTGCTGCATACATGCGTACAGTATTGACAATATTTTTTTCAATACTGCCTTCTTCCATAAGTTCTTTGATGGCGTTGCCTAAAGCAAGTCCGTTTTTCTGTTCCAAGCCTACTTTGGCTATGCGGTAATTCATGGGAACGCCCGCAATCAGAAAGGCGATGTCTTCAAGGGGCAGTTCTTCCACTTCTTTTCGCAAATCCTTTATGGTCATATTTTGCAGCAAAGGAACATGTTCATTTTTCTGCTGTTCAGTATTTTGTGTTTTTTCAAGCTTAAAAATACATTTTCCGTCGCATTCCACATAGACAATATTGGTATGCGCTTCACGGATAACAGCTTTTGCCGTATTGTCGGCTTCAATGTTTGCTTCAATGAAGAAATTGCCTTCTCCGTCACACACTTCAAGAGCAATGATTTTTCTATCCATGAGTGCATGGGCTTCCTGAATGGATTTTTCATCCACATCAGAAAAGACTTCCAGACCTTTTTCCCATTTTCCGCAAACCAAAGCAAGGGCAATGGCAAAATCAATACCGGATTCTGTTGTACCGGGAATACCCACGCCGCGGGCATTTTTGAAAATATTGCCGCTCATGCGGACTAATACTTTTTTCCATTCACCGCGAACTTCGCAATTTGCTCTGGCAACAGCTAAAGCAATGGCAGCAGGTTCCGTACAACCCAGGGCTGGTTTTACCATACGTTTTAATAAGGCAATAAGAGAGTCTTTATACATAGCAAACCAACCTACTTATTTTCTTCAAGATATTGCTTAATTGGTTCTGCAAAGAAATCGTTATATTGTTTTAATACTTCACCAAATTCTTGAGCGGACAAGTAATTGTAATTAATGAAAACATTATCCAATTTTTGACGAACTTCTGCATCTTCCAAGGCTTCTTTGAACAAATTCTGCAAAATTTCTACGCGTTCAGCAGGAATATTTTTTGGGCCAACAATACCGTATACTGAGTCAAATACCAGATTTTTGTCGTACATTTCTGCAAAGGTAGGAACATCCGGGTATTTTGGATCACGAACTGAACCTGATACAGCAATAATTTTAATGGCATCACCGTGAGGAGCAAAGTTGGAAACAGGAGTGTAGGCTACTTCAATATGTCCGCCAAGCAGTGCAGTCACAAGTTCTGCGCCGCCGTTATACGCAACATAAGGCAAATCAGAATCTGGGAAATGTTTCATCAATTGTGCATGGAAGAAACGTTGTGCAGTCAAAGCTCCCGGGCTGCCAACACTGTATTTCTTAGGTGTTTCTTTAGCTTTTTGCATTAAATCATCAACAGACTGAATACCTGAGGAAGCAAGAACGCCCCAGCCCATTGTAAACAAGTTTGTTTGTGCAATAGGGGTAAAATCTTGATAGGTGAAACCGCAAGGCTTTGTTTGAGGAACAACGGTTACAACGTTGGCTGAAGTCAAGGCAATGGTATATCCGTCAGGACGAGCTTTTGCAACTTCAAGCATTGCAGGGATGCCGCTGCCGCCGGCTTTACTGGTAATGAGAAGAGTAATTCCATGTTTCTTTTGGAAATATTCTCCGATGATTCTTGCTGCTGTATCTGGAGCATTACCAGCACCAAATGGCATGATCAGTGTAATAGGACGATCTGGAAAATCAGCAGCTTTTGCTGTATTAATTCCGCCTAAAACACATAAACCAGCAAGCATAATACTTACGACTGATTTAAATTTCATACAATCACTCCTTTATGAATTTTTATGGGACTCTCTTACTGCCCTATTTTTCTTGTATTCATCATAACCAACCTTTACAACAATCAATAAGCTTATTGCCAGAATGGTTGCTGCAATGGGGCTTGTTACAAACACGCTGAAATCATTTCGTGAAATGGATAAGGTTCTTCTAAAGTTTGACTCGGCTATAGGCCCTAAAATAATGGCCAGAAGCATTGGAGGCAATGGAAAACCGCCTTTGAGCATAATATAGCCTACAAAGCCAAAAATCGCCATTAACCATAAATCAAACGTGGAATTATTGGTTGCATAACTGCCTATGGCACATAAGGTAAGAACTATAGGCAAAAGAATAGGCGTTGGAACGTTGACAATTTTTCCGGCAATTCTGACGGCAATTAATCCCAGCGTAAGCATGGCCAGCTGCGCCACAAAGAAACTTCCAAAAATTGCGTTCACCGCATCTGAATGTTCTGAAAAGAGCAACGGCCCGGGGACTAAGCCCTGTATCATCAGCGCACCCAGCAAAATCGCTGTCAAAACATCACCGGGAACACCCAGTACCATCATAGGAATAAGTGCTCCGCCTGTAACAGCGTTGTTGGAGCTTTCTGTTGCGGCTATACCCTCAAGCGTGCCATTTCCAAATTCTTCCGGAGTTTTTGAAAAGCGTTTTGCTTCTCCATAGGCAATAAAGCATGCGGCACTTGCGCCTGTTGCCGGAATAATTCCAATGATCGTTCCTAAAAAGGAAGAACGAAGAAAATTGATTTTTTGTTTCCACAATTCGCCGAAACTGATGCCCTTTTTGGAAACTTCACCATACTTCACAATGCCATACTGACCTTTAAAGATATCCTCTAAAGAAAGAATAACCTGTGATACGGCAAACAAGCCCACAAGAGCAGGCACGAGGGAAACACCATTAAATAAATCGGGAACATCAAACGTATTTCTGAAATCACCGGAAATGGGGTCAATGCCCATAGTGGAAATGAAAAGCCCGGCAAAAGCTGATGCCAAGCCCTTTACCATATTGCCGGATGAAAAGGTTGCTACAACCGTCAGCGCAAAAACCGCCAGCGCAAAGTATTCAGCAGCGCCAAACTGCATGGCAGCCTGTGCCAGTAAAGGCGCGCAGGTGATAAGAGCCAAACCGCTGATTATGCCGCCGATAAAGGAACCCCATGTTGCCATATCCAGCGCTTTCAGAGACTGCCCTTTTGCCGTCAGTTTAGGCCCTTCCAAAACCGTTGCCGCCGCGGCAACAGTTCCGGGAGTACCCACCAAAATGGCTGAAATACAACCTCCATAAATTGCTCCGCAATACATGCCAAGCAGCATGGAAAATGCTTCAACCGTGGGCATTCCGAAAGAAAGAGGAATAAGCAGCGCAACACCCATTGCAGCTGTCAGCCCCGGCAATGAACCAAAAATAATTCCTAATGCAGTTCCTGTAAAACACGCAGCAAGAGAAGCCGGAGTGAGCGCCTGTTGTAAACCTGCAATAATATCTAACATATTTCCCCCATTAAGGAAGAAGAACTTTGAAAAATCCGCCAAAAGACACGGCTAAAACAAGTGTTGTTATCACTGCCACACTGATAATTTCAACCATTTTTCTTCTGCGTAAAAAGAGAAAGGATAAAATCAAAAAGAAAATCGTGGAAATAACAAAACCGCCGGCATAGGGGATTGTTTCAATATAATTCGATGCAACAATATCACCTATGGCAACCATGGCAAAAAGGTACAAAAGATAAAAACCATAGAATAAAATGGATTTCCAGCAAAAATTAAATTTTGCACCTTCCTGTATATGGCAAAAACGAATTCCTCGTATAATCAAAATACAGGCCAGAAATGCCAGAACATAGAGGCAAAGTTTGGGAAGTGTGGCTGGCCCAACCACTTCTGGGGCGGTTGTGGCAGGCAGTTCCCCAACACTTGCAGCTCCAATCGCGCAAAGGATTAAAATTACAATTCCTGATACTATGTCTTTATGCAAAAACATATGTTCTCCTGTTGCTGCTCTTGTTTTGAGGAAAAAATTTTTCCTCAATGCTGACTAGGATTTTTTCCACAGTCTTACTCTGCAGAAGCTGTCTCCTTTGCCCAGTCTTTCAACAATATCACAAGGAATGCCATGCTGAACAGCTCTGTTTCTGTCCAATTCCATGGCAATATCACAATATAAATCTTGCTTTTCTTTGGAAAGTCCTAAATCTTTCCATTCTTCGAGCAATGGGCAGTAATGCATTCTCATTTCGCAGTATTCATTGTTCTTTTCAATTTCAGTTTCAAAAACACCGCCCATATCGCGATAATGGATATCAGTCCATTCTTCAGGAGTAATTTTATGTCCGTCTCTTCGTGCTCTGATGCAGCCATATTTGGTAATGGCTTTTCTTGCTCTCTTTTCTGCTTCTTCAGCCGGCAAAATATCAAAAAGCTCATCACACATACATGCCAATACTCGTGCGCGGTCACGCATAGCACCTCTCACGCGGTTCACAACTTCCTTATTCCATTCCATAATAACACCTCATATAAAATAAATTTTTGCACGTGCACTGATTCTATATCAAATACCATGCCAAAAAAATGTTTCAATTTTTTTATGTAATAATACTGGAGCATTATTTTTGCCAATTAAATTTTTAAATTATTTTACTTGTTATTTTTTTCATTTTTACTATACTTATTACTTTTTATTTCTATTTTCTAATAAATTTTCTCATTTTTTCTTATTTTATTGACAAATTTTCTCAAATGAGAAATAATATTTTTATAATACATTGAAATATAATATTATTATTTTTATCAAAAAAGGTCAATATGAAAATTATCGGAAACAGCGCGGCAATACAAGCCCTGCGCAAACAAATCCAAAAGGTTGCCGAAACCAATGCAGCCGTACTGCTTCAGGGGGAATCCGGCACGGGAAAAGAATTGGTTGCCATGGCTATTCATGAGCAAAGCCCAAGAAATACAAAGGAATTTGTTGCCATAAACTGCGGTGCAATTCCGGAATCACTCATGGAAAGTCTTCTTTTTGGCTATGAAGCAGGAACGTTTTCAGGCGCTAACAAAAATGGGCAGCAAGGACTTTTGGAAACTGCCAACGGCGGAACGCTTTTTCTTGATGAGGCCGGAGAAATGCCTTACTTCATGCAGTCAAAAATTTTGCGTACCCTGCAAAACAATAAAATCCGCCGTTTAGGCGCAAGTAAAGCCATTCAGCTGGATGTGCGAATTATTTCAGCCAGCAACAAGAATCTGCGTGAGCAGGTGGAACTGGGCAATTTCAGGAATGATTTATTTTATCGTCTTGATGTTATTCCGCTTTTTATTCCGCCCCTGCGGGAACGCTTAGACGATATCCCCGCCCTGATTGCCTATTTTTTAAAGGAATTTGAACAGCAATATCATAGAGAATTTACAATCTCCAATGCGCTCATCCAAAAATTTATGCATTATCATTGGCCCGGCAATATTCGTGAACTCAAAAACTTTATTGAATATGGCGTTTGCTTTTGTGAAAACGGTGTATTAACACCAGAACTTTTTGACACCCGTTTTGCGCTTATTCCGGAGATAAATTCCCCAAGTTCAGCTCCAACAATTGCTTTTCCGCAAAAAAATTCACATGCAAAGCAACAAGTTCAGGAATTATTAGTAAAATATGGAACATCCACCACTGCAAAACAAAAAATTGCTCAGGAATTGGGCATAAGCCTTGCCACTCTCTACAGGCGGCTCAAAACAATTTAATAGAAAAAAGGCGTACATGGTACGCCTTTTTCATTTTATTTTTGTTATTCTTCGCTTTCTTCTTGTGGTTTCAAGTGATCAGGCACAATAACCATCTTCAAAAGTAAAGGCTTCAAGAAGAACCATTCCAAATCCTTGGCGTCTTCTTCATACACTTCTTTCATATCGCGGATAGCGTCCCAACAGTTGTGGCAGGGAGCAACAACCTGATTACAGCCTGTTGCTTTGATTTGTTCAAGTTTTGGACGCAAGCCGATATTGCGTTGTTCACGGTAAAGACCAATACCGTTGAAACCACCGCCGCCGCCGCAGCAGAAGTTGTGTTCTCTGTTGTTTTCCATTTCATGGAAATCTTCAGCAATATAACTCATAATAGTACGAGTTGCTTCAGAAAGTCCAAAGTTACGCACATAGTTGCAGGAATCCTGCAAGGTAATAGGAGTCTTGATGCGCTTAGTCGGGTCGATTTTCAGTTTACCGGATTTAAGTGCTTCTGCAACCCATTCTACATAGTGCATAAAGCGTACAGGCGGCTGACCGTTTTCAATACCTGCCCAATAAGGGCCTTCAATGGCTGATGCACGGAAAGCGTGTCCGCATTCTGTACTTACAACAACTTTTGGACGCAGTTTGTTAATGGAATTATAGATACGGTCAACGTTCATCTTACAGCCTTCCCAGTCACCGGCATAGAGGGTAAGAGAAGTAGTATCCCAGCCTACGCTTGGCATAGTCCAGTTTTCACCGGCAATATGGAACAAGATAGCAGCTTCTGCAAGGTCGTTTGGATAGTGTTTTACTTCACGGGCGTTGATAACGTACATAATGTCCGCGTCTTCCTTATCAATAGGAATTTCAAGACCTGGCCATTCTTCTTCGTTTTCTTCCACCATCCATTCACAGGTATCCACAAAATCTTCGCTGGTAACGTCCATTTGTGCGCCGTAAACTCTGTGCATGCCGGAACCGATTTTGAGTTCCCATGGCACAAAGCCCTGATTGAACAAAAGTCCGCGCAGATAGCTGATCATAACACCGGTATCAATACCGTATGGGCAGTACATGGCACAGCGGTTACAGGTTGTACACTGGCTCCAGGCAACTTCCATGGCATGGAGCATAAATTCTGTATCCACATTACCGTTGCGGCGAATAATTTCACCGAGTGTGCTTTGGATTTTATAGGATGGAATTTGTTTTGGGTCTCTGTTATTGGCAACATACAGAAAACAGCTTTCTGCACACATTCCGCAGTGGGCGCACATATCAAGCCAGGTGCGGGTACGGCTTTTGCAGGTTGTTTCGATATCATGGCGAAGTTTTTCCACATCCACTTCAAGATGTTTCATTTCTTCGTAATATTGCTTGCCGCCCTTATCGCTTAAAAGATGCTTTACACCTTCTTCAGTTGTGATTGGTTCTCTTTTACAAAAAATACCTTCAGGCATTGTCAGCTCCTTATATCAGGTTTCACGTTAATGAAATAAATTACCATGGGAAAGCAGGGCCACGATTGTGTCCGCCGCGTTTGATAGCAAAGTCCATACCGATTTGTGCACGGGACATGAAGAACAAAACAATGTGAGAAAGTTTTGTGAATGGTGCAACAATAAGGAAGATTTCAGCGGTGAGAATATGCGCAAATTCCCAGAAAGAATAACTGGAAACGCTGAAACGGAACATAATGCCGGTCAGAAGTGGCAAGCCTGCAATAACGAGAACAAACCAATCTTGTTTGGTGGTCAGTGCTTTTGCAGCAGGACAGGAAATTCTGCGGTATGCCAAACCGATAAGGCCAAGTAAAGCTACAACGCTCAAAATATCAGCAAGAGGAGCTGGAAGAGCCGGCAGGGAAATACCAAATAAATATTCAATCACAACAGCATGCTGCAAGAGGAAAAATGGCAGTAAAATTACACCAATATGAAACATAAAGAAAACAGTTGTCATAAAGGGATTGATACGCCATGCGCGAGTACCGCCGGGAAGAATCCATTTAAAAATAGAATGGATTGCGCCCTGCAGACCGAGACCCATTTGAGGTTTATAGGCAACGCGGTCAAGTTTTTGGCTTAATCCATTAATATATAATACAACACGAGCAATCATACCAATAACAAAAACTGCAATGGCAATGTACAAAAGTGGTCCGTAAAGAAAATTCAACATAAATTTTGCCTCCCAATTATCCATTACTTTACAGCATACTTGTCAGTATGGCAGCTACGGCAAGCCGTAATATGTGGCCCCTTGCCAAGTTCAGTATGGCATTTTACGCAATTTTTGTGCACATATGCCACTTTATCATCCTGGCTCTTTTCTTTGTCTACAGCCATAAATGCTTCATAATTTTCATCAATATGGCAAACTGTGCAGTCTTTGCCGGCTTCCTCAGCTTTTGCGGAGTGCAAATCGTGAAGAGCATCACCCTCTTTCATTGCAATGCCAATCATTTTTTGAGGAGTAACACCTAAAGACTGTTTTACTTCGCCATCACTTGCTTTTGCATTTACAAAGGAAAATGCGAGCAAGCATACAACCATAGCCAAAATTGTTTTCATACCGTTACTCATACACGCCCCTTCTAGGGTAAATTTATTGAACACAAGTCTAAATGCATACGTACCACAACCAAATACGCTATTCTATGCATTTATATAACTTTTTTGTGTAATATTACTTTATTCTATACATAAGTTCAAATCCCCTGTCAATATTGATTTTTTTATCACAATACTTTTTTTCATATTTTTTGAAAATTTTTTTTGACGTTCTTTTAAAATGTTAAAAAATTTTAAATTTTTTTGAAAAAATACTTGCTATTTAACATAAAAAAAGCTATTTTTTCTAATTCCAAAGGGTACTTTTTTTGCCCGAGGAACAAGCATAAAAAGGAAATTGTGCAAACAATTCAAACAGATACTAAGAGCAACATGGAAATTTATCTCCTAACTTTCCTTTAGGAAAGCTGGGGGCTTTTTCGTGTTTATTTTAGCGTTAACTAGCCTGCCAAAAAAATAATTTTTTGGGAGAACTTTCCTGCTATCACGTAGGATAAAGCCAATCTGAGGTAAAGTAATGGGCCAATTAACGAAGCAATTCGGTAAAATCAAGGTTTCCATACCTATTCCCCACCTGCTTAATTTACAGGTGGATTCTTACAAAGTCTTCCTGCAAGAAGGAAGAAAAGAACGACTTCCTGATGAAGGTCTTGAAGGGGTATTTCGTTCCGTATTCCCCATTGAAGACTTTAACCGTACTGCAAGCTTGGAATATCTAAGCTACGACATCAGCGAACCCAAGTATGACCAGGCAGAATGTATCTCCAAAGGTCTTACCTATGAAGCTCCTATTCGGTTGAAAGTTCGCCTTGATATCTATGATGTGGACGAAACTACCGGCAACCGTACCTTCCGTGACGGAAAAGAACAAGACATCTATTTCGGCACACTCCCCCTCATGACAGAAAAAGGTACCTTTATTATTAATGGTACAGAACGCGTTATTGTGAACCAATTGCAGCGTTCTCCCGGTATTATTTTCGAACATGACGGCGGAAAAACACATACTTCCCATAAAGTTCTTTATTCCTGCCGTGTTATCCCAATGCGCGGTTCATGGCTCGATTTTGACTTTGACCACAAAGATATTCTCTATGTCCGCATTGACCGTCGCCGTAAAATGCCTGCTACAGTGCTCTTAAAAGCCATGGGCATGACCAAGACGCAAATTTTGGACACCTTCTATAAAAAAGAAGAATATCGCTTAGAAGAAAATAAAGTTCTTTGGAAAATCCAAAAGGAAATGTACCGCAAAGAACCCTGCTATGCTGAAATTACCGATAAAGACGGTAATGTACTCATTAAGCAGGGCAAAGTTATGACCACTCGTGACTGGCGTAACCTTTGCAATTCCGGAAGAGAATATTTGGAAGTTGATCCTGCTTCCATTATCGGACTTTTCCTTGCAACAGACCTTGTCAATCCTCAAACCGGCGAAATTATTGCTGAAGCCGGGGATGAACTCACAGTAGGCTTAGTTGCTGAAATCCATGAAGCCGGTATCAAAGATATTCAAATTCTGTATACCCGCGGCACTGATACTTCTTCTTCTATCCGTGATACCCTTGCTATTGATAAAACAACCAGCGAAGAAAAGGCTCAGGAAGAAATCTACCGCAGACTGCGTCCAAGTTCTCCTCCAACGCCTGAAATTGCAGCGACCTTCTTCAACAACTTATTCCGCAATATTGACTATTATGATTTATCCTCTGTTGGTCGTTATAAAATCAACCAGCGTCTTGGAATAAATGAAGATACTAACTTACGTACCTTGACCGACAACGATATTTTGACTGCCATGAAAGTGCTCGTAAACCTCAAAGACACCCATGCAGCAGCTGACGATATCGACCACCTCGGCAACCGCCGTGTCCGCCTTGTTGGTGAACTTGTGGAAAACCAATACCGCATTGGTTTAGTACGTATGGAACGCGCAATTAAAGAACGTATGAGCATTCAGGAAGTCAGCTCCCTGATGCCTCACGATTTAATCAATCCAAAACCTGTGGCAGCCGTGCTCAAAGAATTCTTTGGAACCAGCCAGCTTTCACAATTCATGGACCAAACCAACTCCCTGTCAGAAGTGACCCACAAACGTCGTCTTTCTGCTCTTGGCCCCGGTGGTCTTACCCGTGAAAGAGCAGGCTTTGAAGTACGTGACGTCCACTCTTCTCACTACGGTCGTATTTGTCCTATTGAAACGCCTGAAGGCCCAAACATTGGTTTGATTGTTTCTCTGACAACCTATGCGAAAGTTAACGAATTTGGTTTCATTGAAACCCCGTATCGTGTTGTGAAAGACGGTAAAGTAACCGATGAAATCATCCATGTGGACGCCACAAGAGAATTGAATCAAATCATTGCCCAGGCAACTGTTCCAACTGAAAAAGACGGAACCTTGAAAGGTGATTTGATCACTGCCCGTTCCACAGACGGTGACGTTCTTCAAGTAACCAAAGAAGAGATCACCCTGCAGGATATTTCTCCGGGACAAATGGTTTCTATTTCAGCAGCACTGATCCCATTCCTTGAACACGACGACGCAAACCGTGCGCTCATGGGCTCCAACATGCAGCGTCAAGCTGTGCCGCTTCTTCGTTCCGAACGTCCGCTCGTTGGAACAGGCATGGAAATTGATGTTGCCCGTGACTCCGGAGCCTGCCTTGTTGCAGAAGGTGACGGCGTGGTTCGCTATGCAGATGCTGAACGCATTATCGTTGCCTACGATGATTTATATATGGATAATTATGGTGGTGTTCGCACCTACAATTTGTTGAAATACCATAAATCCAACCAAAACTCCTGCTTTGGTCAAAAACCAAGCTGCATGCCCGGTCAGCGCTTCAAAAAAGGCGATATTCTGGCTGACGGCCCTGGTATTGACAAAGGCGAACTTGCTCTTGGTAAAAACCTCACTGTTGCCTTTATGCCATGGTGTGGTTTCAACTACGAAGACTCTGTTCTTATTTCTGAAAAAATGGTAAAAGAAGATATCTATACTTCTGTACACATTGAAGAATTTGAAGTTGTTGCCCGTGATACCAAGCTTGGTCCGGAAGAAATTACCAGCGATATTCCAAACGTCAGCGATGATATGCTCCGCAACCTCGACAGCAGCGGGGTTATCCGCATTGGTGCGCCTGTAAAACCAGACGATATCCTTGTTGGTAAAATTACTCCAAAGGGCGAAACACAGCTCACACCTGAAGAAAAGCTTCTCCGCGCTATCTTCGGGGACAAGGCTCGTGATGTAAAGAATACTTCTTTGAAGGTTCCCCCGGGAATTGAAGGTACTGTTATTGACGTAAAACTTTTCAACCGTCGTTCCGGAGAAAAAGACGAAAGAACACACGAAATTGAAAATTACGAAATAGCAAAACTCGATAAGAAAGAAGCAGATCACATTCGTGCTTTGACCAACCGCACTCGTGAACGTATGCGTGAAATTTGCGAAGGCAAAGAACTTGCAGTGGAAATCCAGGGCAAACGCAAAGACGAAGTTCTTGCGAAGAAAGGCGAAAAGCTTTCCTGGGACGTTATGCAGGATCTTCCAATCAAGAAATTGGTTGCAGCTTTCAAAAATGCAGGCGTGAACGAAGAAATTGCAGCAATGCTTGACGCATACGACAAGCAAGTTGATATTGTTAAAAAACTTTACGATGCAAAACGCGAAAAGGTTACCGAAGGGGACGATTTGCCTCCAGGCGTAATCAAAATGGCAAAAGTTTACATTGCAGTTAAACGTAAACTTTCCGTGGGTGACAAAATGGCTGGTCGTCACGGTAACAAGGGTGTTGTATCTTGTATTCTCCCAGAAGAAGATATGCCATTCTTTGCAGACGGTCGCCCAGTCGATATTGTTTTGAACCCGCTTGGTGTGCCTTCACGTATGAATATCGGTCAAATTTTGGAAACCCACCTTGGCTGGGCTGCAAAAGAACTTGGTATTCAGCTTGCTGACATGGTGGACAACGGCACTGCCCTTGACTCCGTGCGTAAAGAAGTAAAGAGCATTTTCTCCACAGAAATGGAAGGCCTCGACATCGATGCCCTTGTTGACGGCATGGACGATGAAACCTTCAAGAAAGCTGTGCGGGAACTTCGCAAAGGTATTGTAACCAAAACTCCTGTATTTGACGGTGCAAGAGAAGAACAAATCTGGTCCTGGCTTGAAAGAGCAGGTCTTCCTAACGACGGCAAGAGCGTGCTTTACGACGGCAGAACCGGTGAACCATTCCAAAACCGTGTAACCACCGGGGTTATGTATTACCTCAAACTCCACCACCTGGTTGACGAAAAGATCCACGCTCGTTCAACCGGCCCTTACTCACTGGTTACCCAGCAGCCTCTCGGCGGTAAGGCTCAATTTGGTGGTCAAAGACTTGGGGAAATGGAAGTTTGGGCCCTTGAAGCCTATGGTGCTTCCTACCTCTTACAAGAATTCCTAACCGTAAAATCTGACGACGTCTCCGGTCGTGTCAAGATGTACGAAAAGATTGTTAAGGGTGACAACTTCCTTGAAGCCGGTCTTCCAGAATCCTTTAACGTTCTTGTCAAAGAGCTCATGAGTCTTGGTCTTAATGTAAATCTTCACCAGGAAGAAGGCAAAAAACGCCCAAAACGCAATAGTTTCACACAACCTGCGATTACAAGTGAAGAATAATAAGATATTGGTTCGCTAACAGCGATTTCATATAGGCGGGTGCAAGTCACCCGCCCAAACCCTGAGAAAGGGAGAAAAAAATGAGTTTGGACGATTTGTTCTCCGTGCGCAGCAACGCAAACACCGGTGTAACTAATATTCGCAACTTAAAATCCATTCAAATCACTATTGCCTCTCCTGAAAATATCCGTGAGTGGTCTTTTGGTGAAGTAAAAAAACCAGAAACTATCAACTATCGTACTTTCAAACCAGAACGCGACGGTCTTTTCTGTGCAAAGATTTTCGGACCTGTAAAGGACTACGAATGTAACTGCGGTAAATACAAACGTATGAAACACCGCGGTATTGTCTGCGAAAAGTGTGGTGTTGAAGTTATTGCATCTAAAGTTCGCCGTGAACGTATGGGTCACATTGAACTTGCTGCTCCAGTTGCACATATTTGGTTCTTGAAAACACTTCCTTCCAAGATCGGCATGCTCCTTGACATGACTATGAACGATTTGGAAAAAGTGTTGTATTTCGACTCTTATGTTGTTTTAGATCCAGGTTCAACAAACCTTGCTAAACTCCAGGTTATTTCTGAAGATCATTACTATCAAATTATCGAACGTTTTGGCGAAGATTCTCTTCGTGTAGGCATGGGTGCAGAAGCTGTTCACGAACTTTTGCGTGAACTCGATCTTGAAAAGCTCCATACCGAACTTCGCGAAGAATCACATACAACCAAGAGCCAAACCAAGAAGAAAAAACTCACCAAGCGCTTAAAAGTTGTTGAAGCTTTCCTTGAAAGCGAAAACAAACCTGAATGGATGATTTTGGAAGTTATTCCAGTTATTCCACCGGATTTGCGTCCTCTTGTTCCACTTGACGGCGGACGCTTTGCAACTTCTGACTTAAACGATTTATACCGCCGTGTTATCAACCGTAACAACCGCTTAAAACGTTTAAAAGAACTTGGTGCTCCTGATATTATTATCCGTAACGAAAAACGTATGCTGCAGGAAGCTGTGGATGCGCTTTTCGACAACGGCCGCCGCGGCCGCGCTATTACCGGAACCAACGGACGTCCTTTGAAATCTTTGTCAGATATGATCAAAGGTAAACAAGGCCGCTTCCGTCAAAACCTCCTCGGTAAACGTGTTGACTATTCCGGCCGTTCCGTAATTGTTGTAGGCCCTAACCTCAAACTGCACCAATGCGGTTTGCCAAAGAAAATGGCACTCGAACTCTTCAAACCATTCATTTACTCTGAACTTGAAAAACGCGGACATGCCTCCACGATTAAAAGTGCAAAGAAAATGGTGGAAAGAGAAGAACTGGTTGTTTGGGATATTTTATCCGAAGTTGTTCGCGAATATCCTATCCTCCTGAACCGTGCGCCTACTCTGCACCGTCTTGGTATTCAGGCCTTTGAACCGCTGCTTGTTGAAGGTAAGGCTATTCAGCTGCACCCGCTTGTATGTACTGCGTATAACGCGGACTTCGACGGTGACCAAATGGCTGTGCACGTTCCTCTTTCAGTGGAAGCGCAAATTGAATGCCGCGTACTCATGATGAGTAGCAACAACATTCTTTCACCTGCTAACGGCAACCCTGTTATTATCCCGTCACAAGATATTGTTCTTGGGCTCTATTACATGACTGTTGACCGTTCTTTCAAGAAAGGTGAAGGCATGATTTTCTGTGCACCATGGGAAGTTGAAGCTGCCTACGATGCCGGCACGGTTGATTTGCACGCAAAAATTAAAGTACGTATGGAAGACGGCAAACTTGTGGATACCACTGTTGGTCGTATCCTTGTTTGGGAACGCCTCCCGCACACACTTCCATTCAAAGAAGTCAACACTATCCTTACCAAGAAAACCATTGGTAAACTGGTAAGTATTTGTTACGAATTATCCGGTATTAAAGCTACCGTTATCCTTTGTGACCGCCTGAAAGCTGTTGGTTATGAATTTGCTACCCGTGCAGGCGTAACCATTGGCGTGAAGGATATGATTATTCCTACACGCAAGAAAGCTATTATTGACAAAGCACAAAGCGAAGTTGACGACATTACCCGTCAATACCGCGACGGTATTATTACCAGAACAGAAAAATATAATAAGGTTATCGACGTATGGACCAACACCACAGATGCTGTTTCCAAAGAAATGGTTAAAGAAATCTCTGTGGACCGCGTTCAGAACGCCAAGGGTGAAACCCACAACGATACCAGCTTCAACCCAATCTACATGATGTCCAACTCAGGTGCTCGTGGTAACGCGGACCAAATGAGACAGCTTGCAGGTATGCGTGGTCTTATGGCTAAACCTTCCGGGGATATTATTGAAACACCTATTACCTCTTCCTTCCGTGAAGGACTGACCGTGCTTCAATACTTCACCTCAACCCACGGTGCTCGTAAGGGTCTTGCCGATACCGCGCTGAAAACGGCTAACTCCGGTTACCTGACCCGTCGTCTTGTTGACGTTGTGCAAGACGTTATTGTTTCCATGGAAGACTGCGGAACTGTTGACGGCATTGAAATGACTGCCCTCATGGACGGTACAGATGTAAAGCTGACCCTGAAAGAACGTATCATGGGCAGAACCCTGCTTTACCCTGTTTACCACCCTGCAACCCGTGAACTTGTTTTCCCTGAAAACACACTGGTTACCAAAGAAGTTGCTGATAAAATTGATGAAATCGGCATTACTTCCGTCACCATTCGTTCTGCTCTCACCTGTAAGGCTGAACGCGGTATTTGTGCAAAATGCTACGGACGTGACCTTGCCCGCGGACACCTTGTCAACGTTGGCGAAACCGTTGGTACCATTGCTGCTCAGTCCATTGGTGAACCTGGAACTCAGCTTACCATGCGTACATTCCACATCGGTGGTACTGCATCTCGTAAAGTTGAACAATCCAACTACTTTGCACAGTATTCAGGTAATGTTATCCTTACCCGTGTCCGTACTGTTGTCAATAAAGACGGTGTTACCACTGTTCTTGGCAAGAGCGGCCAGGTAAGCATTATTGACGATCAGGGAAGAGAAGTTGAAAAATACATTCTTCCTAACGGTGCAAGACTCTTTGTTACTGACCAGCAGGCAGTCAAGAAAGGCGATAAACTCGCTGAATGGGATCCGTCTGTGGAACCCTATGTTTCTGAAGTTGACGGTGTAATCCACTTCTCCGATATTATTGAAGGCAAAACCGTTCAAGACAAAATGGACGAAGCTACACACCAAACTTCACAAACCATTATTGACTACCGTACCACCAACTTCCGTCCTGCCCTTTCAGTTACCGATGAAAACGGCGTGATGAAAACTCGTCCGGCTCACGGCAATGCTCCTGCAAGCCCTGCAACCTATGCAATGCCTGTTGGTGCAATTTTGATGGTAAAAGACGGTCAAACCATTGCAGCCGGTGATATTATCGCTCGTAAGCCTCGTGAATCTTCAAAGACAAAAGATATCGTTGGTGGTCTTCCAAGAGTTGCAGAACTCTTCGAAGTACGTAAACCAAAGGATATGGCGGTTGTTTCCGAAATCGCAGGCAGCGTAGAATTCTCCGGCGAATCCAAGGGTAAGAGAAAAATCGTTGTTCGTCCTGATACCGGCGAAGCAAAAGAATACCTCATTCCTAAAGGTAAACATATCATTGTTTCTGACGGTGACTTTGTGGATGCAGGCGATCTCTTGACCGAAGGCCATCCGGAACTCCACGATATTCTGAAAACCCGCGGTGAAAAACACCTTGCTCGCTACCTGGTAGACGAAATTCAGGAAGTTTACCGTTTCCAGGGTGTTGCAATTGACGATAAACACATTGAAGTTATTGTGCGTCAAATGCTCAAAAAGGTTTCTATTCTTGATCCGGGCGACACCACCTTCCTTATCGGAGAACAAGTGGATAAGGCTGAATTCAGAGAAGAAAACCAAAAAGCAGTCAATGAAGGAAGACAGCCAGCTACCGCTGAACCTCTCGTTCTTGGTATTACTCAGGCTTCACTTTCCTCTCTCTCATGGGTTGCTGCTGCGTCCTTCCAGGAAACCACAAAGGTTCTTACTGAAGCTTCCCTCAAGGGTAAACACGACTCACTGCGCGGCCTCAAAGAAAACGTTATTGTTGGTCGTCTTATCCCTGCCGGTACCGGATATCGTGAATATGTACATCAAGATATTACTGTACCTGAACAAAAGGAAAGACCTGATAAATTCCTCATGGAACTTGAAGAAAACCCAATTTTGGTAGACTTCGACCAGGAATAATTCATCAGTTTATCCCCATATAGAAAAGGAGCGAAAATTCGCTCCTTTTTTTATGCAGAAATACCTGCAGCGATCTGCTTTTAATCAATACTTAAATCAATCAATTAAATTTTTATATTTCATGAAATTATAGACAGAAGGGTCAAAAGTTTATACTGCCCCCTATTAACAAAGTCTGAAAATTAAGAGAGTATATTTCAAGTAAGAGGTATACATTATGAAGAACGAACGCAGGCAATGGGACAGCAAGACCAAGGCAAAAATTATCTTAGAGGGTCTGAAGGGACGCAGTGTTGTTGATATTTGTACTGAATATGCCATATCACAATCCATGTATTATAAGTGGCGTGACATTTTTTTTGCAAATATTGATCAGCCATTTGAAACTAACAGCAAATTAAAAAAAGAGCAGAAATTAGAGCAAGAAAATAATGAATTGCGCCAAGTTATTGGAGATCTGACTTTAGAGCATTTCCGAAAATAATTACAAATAATTTTAATAATAAAGCTTAAAAAGTTTTGTAAAGGAGTGCAGGGGAAGAAACTTTTTCAGCCACCGAAGGCGACGAAGTCGTTTGCGTTTGCGAAGAATGAGCAATTACGCAAATGGACAGCAGAGATAAAGTTTTCCCTTGCAAGAAATTCGTAAGATTTACTGGAAATGCTCTAGAAGAGTTAAGCGAAGGTTGTCGGGTGAAATATTCCCAGATTGGTCAAGGAAAGTTACCAAATGAATTAAATTATTAACCAAACAGTTACTAATCGATACTAAAATTTTTATAAAAAGCCACAAAAAAGGTGCGCTTAGCGCACCTTTTCAGAAAATATTTGCATAAATAAATTTTATGCTTCTTCGCCGTTCAATTCTGCACGGAATTTACGAGATAAACGGAAAACAACAACTTTACGGGGAGGAAGAGTAATAGAGGCATTGGTTTGAGGATTACGACCTTTACGAGCTTTTTTATCGTATGCTTCAAATTTACCAAAACCACTAATCAAGAGAGCGTGATCTTTTTTAATTGATTGCTTCATAAGTGTAAGCAATGTTTCAACAATATTTTTAACTTCAGCTCTGTTTTTTTCAGTTTGCGCGTAAATTGATTCTACAATATCTGCTTTGGTTAATGCTTTATTCATATGAAACCTCCGAATTTCTTGTCTTTAATACACATAACAATCTTATTTTGCAAGTTAAATTTTGCAAAATTCAAAAAAAATTAAAATTTTCTGTATCTTAATGGATTTCTACTTGGATTTTCCGTGCCATTTCATCCCGTTTTTTATCGCTTTCATAAGGGGTTGGCGTCCAGAGCGTCATGCCGTCACCGGCTTTTCTGGGAATAATGTGAAAATGGGTATGGAACACGGTTTGTCCAGCCACTTCATTATTATTTTGCAGCACATGAAAACCTTCTGCTCCGGTTGCTTTCATAATCGCAGGAGCAATTTTTTGAATCGTGGCAAAAATATGGCTGGCCTCATTCACGTCAATATCCAAAATATTTTCATAATGATTTTTAGGCACAACCAGCGTGTGACCGGCAAAACTTGGGGCAATATCTAAAAATGCGTATACATATTCATCTTCGTAAACTTTGGAACTGGGAATTTCACCCCGAATAATGCGGCAAAATAGACAATCTTTTTCTTGCATATTTCCTCCATAGAGCATAGGCTTAAAGAGATTTATAGCACCACACAGCATAATAATACAGTTAATTCTTTGCAGATTTTTAATTTTTGATTTTATTGGAATTTTAAATGCAAGAGACACCAAAGCTTCATATCCTTAATATCAATCCCAAACTGGAACGCGGAAAGATTTTTCCCATTTTTATTCCTTTTGCCGGCTGTCCGCATCATTGTATTTTCTGTGCGCAGGAGAGGCAAACAGGCACAGGCAGACAAAGTGTTGCTGAAGCAGTTTCCAAAGCCCAAATTGCTTTTCCTGAATTTCTTGCCAAAACCAAATCCGCCCTCATTGACATAGCCTTTTACGGCGGAACTTTTACCGCAATTGATGAAGAAGATTTTTCCCTGTGCCTTGACTTTTTCAAATCTTGCAAAGAACTTGCAGGAGAAAAAGGGATTACGCTTTTAGGACGCTGTTCCACCCGCCCGGACGCTCTTGCCCCTGACCGTTTACAGCAGCTCAAAGCGTTGGGCATTGACCTCATTGAACTGGGCATACAAAGTTTTAATGATACTGTTCTCACCCAAAGCAATCGTGCTTATACTAAAGAAACAGCCATTCTTGCCTGCCAAACGGTTTTAGCCCAAGGTTTCAACCTCGGTATTCAGCTTATGGCGGGTCTGCCAAGTCAAAACGAAACGACCTTTTTAAATGATGTAAACACTGCCCTTGATGAGACGCCCCACTGCATGCGCTATTATCCCTGCCTTGTGCCGGAGAAAACGCCCCTTGCCCGCCTTTTTCAAGAAGGAAAATATGCACCCTGGAGCAATGAACAATGCATTGAAACCCTGGGCAAAGCCTTAGCTCTGGCATGGCAGGCAGATATCCCTGTTATTCGCCTGACTGTTGCGCCGGAGCAGGAATTTGATACACATCTTGCGGCAGGCCCGCGTCACCCAAGCCTGGGCAGCGACATCCAGGCTGCTGCTCTTTATTCCTTAATTAGAGACGCTCTTGCCAGCCACAATAACACGGCTCAGCAAATCCTCATCCCTGCCCATTTGCGGGGGTGTCTCTTTGGCACCAGGAATCGGCTCAAGAATGCATACGCAAATGCTATCCCTTTGGAAAAGTTAATATTTACAAGCGAAAAATCCAATAAAATTAAAATCTGTTATTAATCTTCTAACCCACTCTAATTCAAACGTTATATTTTTCACAATTATTTTTTTAAACAAATTTTATTTAAAACGGTTGTCTTTTATTGCTAAATAGTATACTGTAGCTATACGTTAAGGTAATGTAGAGAAGTATATTTTCCCTGCATAAGTTTTTATCGTAAAAACAAAAATTAAATCGGAAACTTATCCGATAGATTTCATTAACCCATCTGGAGGTATGGCAATGGCGAAACATGCAACCCCTCTGTTAGATCAACTTGAATCAGGTCCATGGCCTAGTTTCGTATCTGACATTAAACAGGCTGCCGCTGAACGTGCTAAGAATCCAAAAGGTCTTGATTATCAAATTCCTGTTGATGCTCCTGAAGATCTTCTTGGTGTTCTTGAACTTTCTTATGAAGAAGGTGAAACCCACTGGAAACACGGCGGTATCGTTGGCGTTTTCGGTTACGGCGGCGGTGTTATCGGTCGTTACTGTGACCAACCTGAACAATTCCCCGGCGTAGCTCACTTCCACACCATTCGTGTTAACCAACCTGCTGCTAAATACTACAGCACAGAATTCTTGAAACATCTCTGTGATATTTGGGATTTGCGCGGTTCCGGTCTTATGAACATGCACGGTGCTACAGGCGATATCGTTTTCTTAGGTACCCAAACCCCACAACTCGAAGAAATCTTCTGGGAACTTACCCACGACGAAAAATTCCCAACTGACCTTGGTGGTTCTGGTTCTAACCTTCGTACTCCTGAATCCTGCCTCGGCCAATCCCGTTGTGAATATGCTTGCTACAACTCTCAATTAGCTTGCTACCAACTCACAATGGATTATCAAGACGAATTGCACCGTCCTGCATTCCCTTACAAATTTAAATTCAAATTTGACGCTTGCCCTAACGGCTGTGTAGCTTCTATTGCTCGTTCTGACTTCTCTGTTATCGGTACTTGGAAAGACGATATCAAAATCGACCAAGCTGCAGTAAAAGCTTATGTTGGCGGCGAATTCAAACCAAACGCAGGCGCACACGCTGGCCGCGATTGGGGTAAATTTGATATCCAAGCTGAAGTTATTGACCTCTGCCCAAGCCATTGCATGAATTGGGACGGCTCAAAACTTTCTATTGATACTAAAGAATGCGTACGTTGTATGCACTGTATCAACACCATGCCTCGTGCTCTTCACATCGGTGACGAACGCGGTGCTACCATCCTCCTTGGTGCAAAAGCTCCTATTCTTGATGGTGCACAAATGGGTTCAATGCTTGTTCCATTTATTCCTGCTGAAGAACCTTTTGAAGAAATCAAAGGCGTAATCGAAAAGATTTGGGACTGGTGGATGGAAGAAGGTAAAAACCGTGAACGTGTCGGTGAAACCATTAAACGTCTTTCATTCCAAAAACTTCTCGAAGTTACCGAAATCCCTGCAGTACCTCAACATGTTGTTGCTCCTCGTTCTAACCCATACATCTTCTTCAAAGAAGAAGAAGTTCCTGGTGGATGGAGCCGTGACATTGCTGCATACCGTAAAAGACACCAACGTTAATTCAAGAGGAGAGCAAACATGGCTTTCATTTCTTCCGGATATAATCCCGCTAGCCCAATGGAAGGTCGTATTTCTGATATTGGCCCTCGCCCATATGACGACTTCTTTCCACCGGTTATCAAAAAGAACTTCGGCAAATGGCTTTATCACGAAATTCTCGAACCAGGCGTATTGATGCACGTAGCTGAAAGCGGCGACAAAGTTTATACTGTTCGCTGCGGCGGTGCTCGTACTGTTTCCACCTTGTTCGTTCGTGAATGCTGCGAAATCGCAGACAAATACTGCGACGGATACCTTCGTTTTACTACCCGTCACAACGTTGAATTCATGTGCACCGATGAAGCAACACTGAAAGCTCTTAAAGCTGACCTTGCTTCACGTAAATATGATAAAGGCTCCTACAAATTCCCTATCGGCGGTACCGGTGCTGGCGTTTCCAACATCGTTCACACCCAAGGTTGGGTACACTGCCATACCCCAGCAACTGACGCTTCTGGTCCTGTAAAAGCTATCATGGACGAAGTTTTCTCAGACTTCCAAGACATGCGCCTCCCAGCTCCAGTACGTATTTCTCTTGCTTGCTGCCTCAACATGTGTGGTGCTGTTCACTGCTCCGATATCGGTATTGTTGGTATTCACCGTAAACCTCCTATGATTGACCACGAATGGGTTGACCAACTTTGCGAAATTCCTCTCGCAGTTGCTGCTTGTCCTGTTGCTGCAGTTCGTCCTTCCAAGGAAGAATTCAAAGGACAAAAAGTTAACTCCATCGCAATCAAGAGCGAACGCTGCATGTACTGTGGTAACTGTTACACGATGTGCCCAGCTCTTCCTATTGCTGACGGTCAAGGCGGTGACGGTGTTGTTATCATGGTTGGCGGTAAAGTTTCCAACCGTATCAGCATGCCTAAGTTCTCAAAGGTTGTAGTTCACTACATTCCTAACGAAACTCCACGCTGGCCCACACTTACCAAAACCATTAAGCACATCATTGATGTTTATGCTAAAAATGCTAACAAATACGAACGCCTTGGCGACTGGGCTGAACGTATCGGTTGGGAAAAATTCTTTGAACTTTGCGACTTAGAATTTACTCACCACCTCATCGATGATTTCCGTGACCCAGCTTACTACACCTGGCGTCAAAGCACTCAGTTCAAATTTACTGATGCTGCTCTTCACGCTTATGAAGGTGCTGCTGCTCACGCTGCTGCTGCTCATGCTTCCGTTACCGATGAAGATAAACAAAAAGTTATCGACTTCCTCGAAGGCAAGAAAGGCACAAAGACTAAATTCTACTTCAATAACTTCCTCGAACTCTTCGAAGGCGCAAGCCCACGTAAAGTTAAGGACGTTCTCTCAGCTCTTATTGCTGATGAAAAACTTATGTACTGGTCTTCAGGTTCTACTACCATGTACGGCTTAAAAGGCCTTGGTAAGCAAGAAGAAAAAGACTAATTCATAACGAACGTTATTGAATAGTGACTTATAAAGAAGGGGAACATACGTTCCCCTTTTTATTTTAAAAATTTTTCCCTTCCTAAAAAAGGAATAATAAACAATTTTATAAATACCATTTATTTTATTACATTGTAAAAAGTTCCCAAGCTCTTTTTAATAAAAACCTCCCTCCACTATCTCTCAAAAAACAAAAATTTTTTTTACATTATCATTTTTAAGGGCATTTTCCTAAACACCTTTTAAAGGGGTACCCCCTGTAATGCCCCCCATAAGTCAAGCAACTTTTAAGAGAGTATTTTGATTTTTTGTATGGACTTCATTTGGTGTTTTCCAGCCCAGAGTTGAGTGAAGATATTCTGCATTATATTCTTCAATCCATTGGGATAATTTTTTTTACATCCGGCAGATTTTCCCGTTCCTCAGCCATAAACATTCTTCTTTCATGGTGCGCATCATGCGTTCCGTATCGGCTAAAGGAGCGTCCAAGTTTTCACGGTTCCTGGAAGCTTTACTCCGAAATTTTGCCAGTCGTTTTTTTTAATTCTAGAGCATTTCCAGTAAATCTTACGAATTTCTTGCAGGGGAAAAACTTTATTTCTGCTGTCCATTTGCGTAATTGCTCATTCTTCGCAAACGCAAACGACTTCGTCGCCTTCGGTGGCTGAAAAAGTTTCTTCCCCTTACTTGAAATATACTCTTAATTTTCAGACTTTGTTAATAGGGGGCAGTATACCCTATTTCACACTTCTCCAGCAAAGAGCTAAAGCTCTCGCTTCCGAAGAGTGAAATCTGCAAACGCAAGAGTTGTTCATAATCTTAGGTTTAATAACTTCAAAATTATGCATCAAACTTTATAAATTAGCGGATTAAGCCGTTCTGCTACCGAAGGCGGCGAAGCCGTTTCTCTTATGTCGAGTTTACGGGATTTAGAGAAATAGACAGCAGAGATGAGCAAGGGGGCTTGCCCCCGTTAGCTTACCCCTACAAAAATCGTGTATGGGGTACCCCCAGTAAAAGATGTAATTTTTATTGTTGTATGAAAATTTCTTTATCTTTATAAGAATAAAAAAGCCCCCAAAAAATTATGCAATGCTTACGACATAATTTTTTGAGGACGAGAACTTTTAAACTGATTGTAAGCTTATTATGGCGTTGCCATGCTAACAATCAGTAAAAAAGCCCCCGTTTTGAGCGAGGGCTTTTTATGTTAAGAATTATGTTTTGTCGGATTACATAACGAGGATGTAAGCGATGATGCCGGTAGGAATACCATAAATCAGGAAGGGCCAGAAGGTCTTGCGGATGATAGCGCCTTCGTGACCGATCATACCAAGCACAGCACATACAGATACAACGTTGTGTACGCAAATCATGTTACCCATAGCACCGCCAACACCTTGGGCTGCAAGGATAACAATGCTTTGCCAGTAGTTATAGCTCAAGGTCTGGGCAACGTCCCATTGGAAGTTACAGAACAAGAGGTCAGATACTGTGTTTGAACCGGTAATAAATGCACCTAAGCCGCCGATGTAGGAAGCGAGCAATGCCCATGCATCACCGGTGAGTTCAGAAATGGTAATCGCCATGGCAAGCGGCATGGATACGCCGCGTCCGTGGTAAATCAGCGCTTCAACGGTGGTTGCGTCTGTTCCGCGGAAAATAGAAACAAGAGCAACAGCAGAAAGCAGTGCAATGGTAGGAGCCTTCATCTTCACAATCGCTGTACCCCATGCACGGCTTACCTTGTTGGAGCCGATTTCGTCGTCCTTGGTCATGCCGTGGATGAAAATGGTGATGATTGCTACCAAGATGAAAGGAATAGTACCAGGGAGGTTCAAAATAGCGATAAAGGAGCTTACACCTTGAACGCCAAAGATATCCTTGAGACCAATGTTGAACATTGGGTCAGTGATGATTTGCTTCAAACCAAATTGAGGCACACGGGTAATAACGAGGAACAAGCCGCAGAGAATATAGGGCATCCAAGCCTTAACTTGGCTCATATGTTCCTTGAATTCTTGAACATCTTCAGTTGCAATTGAGCCAGACCATTCAGGATTCCATGCGGATCTGTCTGCAAAAGTCCAAACGTCCTTAGGAACGCAGACACCCTTCTTGGTGAGGAATACCAAAACGCCAAGACCAAGAAGACCACCGATAAGGGAAGGAATTTCTGGACCAACTGTCCATGCAATGATGGTGTAAGGAATACCGAAGCACAGAGATGCCATAATGCAGTACTTCCATACGGCAAAGCCTTCAGACCAGCTTTTGTTCTTGCCAAAGAAGCGGGTCATAAAACCGAGCATACCGATTGGGAGAAGGAAGAGCATAGGCAGGTGCATGATACTTACATATTCACCAATGTGGTTGAATACGTCGAGAGGAGCAGGGGAAGCTTCCAAAGACTGCAAAGCTTGGAATGCAATATCCTGAACAGGTTTGAAACCTTGAAGAACAGGTGTACCAACAGCACCGAAAGTAACAGGCACACTATTGAATACTAAGCAAATAACAGCTGCACATAAGGGAGGGAAACCTAAACCCATAAGAAGCGGAGCTGCAAGCGCTGCAGGAGTACCAAAACCAGCTGCACCTTCAATAAATGCTCCGAACATGAAACCAATGATAATTGCTTGCAAACGGCGGTCTGGGGTAATTTTCTGCATACCTGCCTGAATGGTTTCCATAGCACCACTAGCCTGCAGGGTATAGTAAATGAGCAGAGCACCAAAAACAATGATAAGAACACCAAATGCAGTAATGAAGCCTTGAACTGACAATGCTGCAATACGCAGTGGGTCAAGTTTCCATACGGCAAAGGCTAAAATTGCGGCGGTTATCCACGCCAAAGGCATTGCACGGGTAGAGGGCCAACGCAATCCAACCATTAACACAAGCGCAACAAGAATAGGAATGAATGCCAAAAGTGCATAAAATCCAAAACTCATATACACCTCCCAAATTATTTTAAATTGTCAGCTAAAAGCTCTGCAATGTGGCTTACTTTCACATTGCTTCCCTTTTTATGTAAACCGCCGCGGATCTGCATGGTACAGCCGGGGCAGTCTGTTACGATACGTTCTGCTTGAGATTCTTCAATTCTGCGGAGCTTGTTTCCAAGGAGTTCCTTGGAAATTTCAGGGAACTTGGCAGAATAGGTTCCGCCGAAACCGCAGCAGCTTGCTTCTTCCTGAGAAGGAGTATATTCAGCAACCTGAGCAATAAGGTCTCTTGGCTGCTGCATTACGCCAAGGCTTCTTGCCTGGTGGCAAGGAATGTGAACAGTAACCTTTTCTGTGCTCTTGTGGAAAAGACTTGGATCAATCTTGACAATATCGTTCATGAAGGATGAGAAGTCTTTTACCTTGGATGAGAATTCAGCACATTCATCGCCCAGATAGTTTTTATAGTTGTGGCTTAAGTGTGAAGCACAGCTTGCGCAAAGCGTTACAATATAATCGTACTTGGAAGCGTCAATAGCTTCAACGTTTTGGCGGGCAACTTCGCCGGCAACTTCTTTCAGCGCAAGCATTTGCAATGGCAGACCACAGCAGGTTTGTTCTTCAGGGAAGTCCACTTGAACATTGCTTGCTTTCATAAGTTTCATGAAGGCTACCAAGTGGTTCGGGAAGATAAAGTCTTGGGCACAGCCCGCAAAGAGGGCAACGCGCATTCTTGGATTTTCCAATTTATAGGCGTGTTCAGCGTAAATTTCGCGGAATGCCTTATCAGCCAAACTTGGCAGGGATTTGAACTGGTGTTTGCCAAAGAGTGCGTCAGGCAAGTGGCGGATAAAGCCGTCTTCTGCCTTGACGGGGCCTTGTGAGAAACGGGCAAATTTGAGCAGTCTGTGGAAGAGTTTTCTGTTCTTCATAATCTTGCCCACAAAAGCAACCTGCATTGGGTGTCCGACTTCTTCAGCGGTCATATTGCGGATTTCGCTGATGAGGCGAGGCAAATCAATACCGCCGGCACAAATATCCTTACAGGATTCACAGCCTATGCAGTTTTGCGCAAGGATTGCTGCTTTGTCTTTGCCGTGGAAGAAGTAGGTCAAAATAAGACCGATAGCGCCAATGTAAATGTGACCCATTTTGTGTCCGCCAACCATTCTGAAGACTGGGCAAACGTTTGCGCAGGCACCGCAGCGAACACAGCGGAATACTTGCCTGAACAGCGGATCTTTTGCAATTTCGGTTCTGCCGTTGTCAAGGAAGACAAGGTGCAGTTCTTTTTTGCCGTCTTCGCCGATTGCACATTCACCGGCACCGTTAATAAAGGTGACGTAGGAAGTAATACGCTGACCGGTTGCGTTACGGGGCAAAACAGTCAAAGCAGTGAGGGCGGTTTCAAAATCAGGGATCAGTTTATCAAGACCGGCAAGCGCAATATGTACTTTTGGCAGGGTGGTTACCATACGGGCATTGCCTTCGTTGGTGGCAATGGCAAAGGTACCGTTTTCAGCAATACAGAAGTTTGCTCCGGAAATACCGATTTCGCCTTCAATAAATCTGTTGCGAAGTTCAACACGGGCAACTTTTACAAGACGCTGAATATCTTCAGGATCGTATTTCTTGCCTGTTACATTGCTCATGTCTTCCGCAACCTGATAACGGGAGAGGTGAATGGCAGGCATAACCATGTGGGAAGGGCCTTCGTGACGAAGCTGAATCAGCCATTCGCCAAGGTCAGTTTCGGTTATTTCGCATTTATCCTGTTCCAGTCTTTGGTTTAAATGCGTTTCTTCCGCGGTCATGGATTTGGATTTAATAATTTTCTTTGCGCCGTGCTTGTTGACAATTTGTGCAATGATTTCATTAGCTTCCTTTGCATCTTTTGCCCGGTGAACAATAACGCCGCGTTTTTCAGCTTCTTCTTTGAACTTGAGGTACAGTTCTTCCATGTGCTGGCAGGCATTGTCTTTGGCGTCAGCAACTTGCTTGATGATGGCTTTACCGTCAATTTCGCTGAACATTGCTTCACGGCTGGCACGATAATCAACAGCAAATTTATCAAGGGTGCGTCTCAAGAATTGGTCGTTGAGCGCTTCGTCGATATACTCTTTATAATCTTTTGCGGTTTTAATACTATCTTTCATGCTGTACTCCTATTATCCTTCGAGCAAAACAATGTGCATTTCAAGTGGGCCGTGTACGCCGATAGCGCCTACGCGTTCAATATCCGCGGTACGGCTTGGGCCTGAAATAAAGGTTATATAGTTTGTAGGATCACTCATTTCTTCACGAAGAACGTCAGCCATGGATACAATAGTTGGCATAATTTGTGATTTTTTCAAAACGAGTACGCAGGATTCGCAAACCATGGTTGCAAGGCGGGTATCTTCATTACCGGCATTGACCATGCAGGTTCCGCTTTGAGCTATACCCTTTTTGGCAAGAGCAATACCCATATCAATACCAGCTAAATAGTGACGGAGATCCTTATCAACAACTTTGTAGCCTTTTTCTTCAAAAGCCTTTTTCAGCGGTTCATAATATTCGCCAATTTCAGGGGCAGCAATAACTTTTTGCACACGGGTTGGACAGCCGTTTGGGCCATTGGGGCCTTTTTCCACATCTTCTTCATACAGGAGTTCACAAGGAGCTTTCTTTTCCATAATGGATAAGAGATGGGGGATAGCTTCTTCAAAAGAATTAAACTCTGCAATTTGACAAGCAGTTGCAATAGCTTTTTCTTTGTATACCTCAACAAGGCTTGACATAAGCAATCTCCTTCATAGTTACAGTTTTTTTGGTTTCAATAGTTTTGCATAGCTGGATTTTTCATTTTTGTCAAGGATAAATGAAGAAAAACATGCTTTCTTTGCGTGGTTTTGTGCGTTTTCTTGAGACGGGCAGGCAAATGCGGTGCAAGATATTTTTTCAATAATGTAAAAAATGAAAAATGAGGGAAAGGAATGCAGAAAGAAGATAAATTTTTTCTAAGTAACTAAGAATTGTTATTAAAATAATATTGCCGCACCCAAAAACAGGAAAAAGATTTCCTGACTATTAAAAATAACGCATGCATTTGTAAAATAATAAATCAAATTAGGTTCAAAAAGAGTTTTGGAGATAATAGGAAACGGGGAAATAAATTCAGCCAGGACTGCATTGAATAAAAAGGTTGCAAATAATCGGATAATAATGTATATATTTTGTATATACTTTTTATGAGGTGTCAAAATGTCTGTTATTACGCTGCAAAAATGGGGAAACAGCCAAGGCTTTCGCATACCGAAGACAATTCTTGAAACTCTGCAATGGCAGGAAAATGAGCAATTTTCTCTTTCTGCGCAAAAGAATAAAATTATTATTGAGCCTGTAAAAATGAGAAAATCCATTCAGGAACTTTTTGCTGATTTTGATGGTACTTATGAAGCGGCAGAAATTGATTGGGGAGAACCTGCGGGGAAAGAACAATGCTAAAACAAGGTGATATAATTAAAGTTAATTTTAATCCGCAAAAGGGGCATGAACAGGCTGGATACCGCCTTGCGGTGATAATCAGCAATGATTTTTTCAATGCAAAAACAAATTTGGCAATTGTTTGCCCCATTGCAAATACTGATAATAAATTCCCTTTGCATATTCCTTTACGGGGCAGAACAAAAACAACAGGTGTTATCCTCTGTGAACATGTGAAAACTCTTGATTTAAATGCCGGACAATATTCTTTTGCGGAAACTCTTCCAAAAGATTTACTTGAGCAAATTATTGATATTGTTTTTTCTGAAATTGAATGTGACGAGAAATAAATAATGCATTATTAACCAGTTGGAAAACACAAAAATTTATAGCACTTCCCCCGCTTGAACAGGAGGAGAATTGTATGTTTCCTAAGATAAAGAAAGTTATTCCTCTTGCAGAACATATCTTATTGATTATTTTTGATAACGGAGACAAAAAGCAATATTCCATAGAAATAGCCTGTAAAAAGTGGGATGTTTTTTTTAATTTGCTGACAATTCCACATCTTTTTGAGCAAGTAAAAGTTGATCAAGGCGGATACGGCATAAGCTGGAATGATGAAATTGATTTGTCTGCCAATGAATTATATCAAAATGGAATAGAGTATAAAGAAGATACTTGTATAGCTGTGAATTGTTGATAAATATGATTAAAATATAAAAGGGCAGAAATTTCTGCCCTTTTTTGTGTTTTTGCATTATCAAAAATTAATACTTTTTGCCGCGTTTTTTCATGGCCTGCATGCCGCCGGAGGAGTTGACCGCATGTCTGCCGTGCTTCTTGAATTTGAGCAGGCATTCATAGGCTCGAGTACCTGAGTTGCAGATAAAGGCAATATTTTTATCCTGCGGAATAGTGTCGATACGTTCGCTGAATGTTTCCAGCGGAATATTGAACCAGTAGTCAGGATATCTTTTTTGAATTTCAAGAGGAGCCTGTCCTGCACGGGTATCAATAAAGATATAGTTATTGGTTTCGCGTTCAGCAAAGAGTTTATCAAATTCTTCCGGCTTGATAAATTCGCCGAGGCCTGTGACAATATTATCAGCCACGTTGCCCGCGGTATTAAATACATCCATGGCAGAAGCAAGAGGCGGAGAATAGGAAACTTCCGCAATGGAGAGCTCGTGCAGGGTAGGTTTGCCAAATTGGAGCATCATTGCCATGCTGTCGATACGGGCTTTTACTGCCATGCCGTCAGCGCAGTAGCCCTGCATGCCGAGTATGCGGCGGGTCTTCTTTTCAACGACAACTTCCAGGCTCATCATATTTTTTTCAGGATAGAAATGGGCTTTATCCAGCTGTTCCATATTGATGCTCATCACGTCAAAACCAGCTTTTTTCGCCATATCCTCATTGAGGCCTGTACCGGCAACAGTGCCCTTATGCATTTTCATGCACCAGGTACCGACCACGCCGGGGAAGGTTTCCATACCGGTTTGAGGGTTGCCGCCCGCAATGTTTGTTCCGATAATGCGTCCCTGTCTGTTGGCGAGAGAGCCCATGGGCAGATGCATTTCCTTTTCGGTAATCAGGTTCTTTATGGCAATAAGGTCGCCGCCGGCATAAATATGGGGGTCGGAAGTCTGCAAATATTCATTGACGCAGACGCCACATTTTGGATTGCATTTGAGACCTGCTTGTTCAGCGAGTTCAGAATTAGCTTTAACGCCCATGGCGAGAACAACGTGGTCGGCTTTGACGCGGTGTTTGCTGGTGACAACTTCGCAGACATTGCCGTTTTCATCGCCCACAAATTCGAGTATATCTTCTTCGGAAATAACTTTTATGCCTGCTTCTCTCAGATCATTTTTAATCATGTCGGAAATGGTGCTGGAAACAAGATTAGGGAGCATGCGCGGTGAACGCTTAATTAAGGTGCAGGGGATATTCCAGATTTCCGCAAGACCGACGGCAATTTCAATGGCAGTAAAGCTTGCGCCGATAATCGCCATATGCTTCATGCCGCTTTCGCAGTGTTTACGGATTTTTTCAGCGTCTTCAAGGCCGGCAATGGTGGTGACGTTACCAAGGTTCATGCCTTTGATATTGGGGAGAATAGCGCGGCTGCCCATGCCGAGAACAAGATCATCATAGAAAAGTTTTTCCTTTTCGCCGGTGTCCATATTTTCGGTGAGCACATATTTTTCCTGACGATTGATTTCAATGGCTTTGGTTCTGATTTTGACGCAGTCGATTTCTTTGACTGTGGTGAAAAATTTGGGGTCGCGAACCACATTTGCACTGGTAGCGCGCAGGGCATTGATATTATCCACTTCGGAAGAAATGTAAAATGGCATGCCGCAGCCGCCGTAGGAAATAAATTGTCCCTGGTCAATGAGGGTAATTTCTGTATCGGGATTGAGGCGCTTGCAGCGGGTGGCAGCTTTTGTGCCAAGGGCAACAGCACCGATAATAAGAATTTTCTTTGCCATATCAGCTCCTTGTTTAGTGGGAAAATTGTATGGCAAAAACAAAAAATAGTCAAAGCTAAAAAGAATTATGTGTCTTGCTCCAGTGGTTGATGCTGGCTTTTAGGATACGGTGGCGGGGCAGGACAAGGTCAAGCAGTGCATAGAAGTGGGGTGAATGGTTGTGGAAAATCAAATGGCAAAACTCGTGCAGAATAACAAATTCAATGTATTCCATCGGCAAACCCATGAGGTGGGAAGAGAGCATAATGCGGGTTTGTTGTTTCTTTGGTGAAATTTTGCAGGAACCAAAACAGCGCTTGCAGGAGCGAAAATTAAGAGCAGGGCAGGCAAGGTGATAATTTGTTTTGACCGGGTGCTGGATAAGAAAATGGCTGGTTCTTTCCTGAAAGATTTGCCAGAGCTGTTCATAATACCAGGATAAAAAGGCTTGAGCTGTTTTCTTGCGCCAGGACGTAAGTTTGTTTGCGCAGTCTTCTTCGCTTTTGCACTGAACAAAGATTTCTGCATTGGTCAGGCTGATTGCTGTGTGACTGTTTTGCAAAATGGGCAGGGCATGGAGAAAAATTTGCTCCTGATTAAAATAGGTATTTTGGGCGGCAAAATTCAGTTTTTCCTTTTGCGTGCAGGCGCTTGATTGGCTGTGCACGAAGAATGCTTTGCCGAAAATAAAGAGTTCTTTGGTAAAGGGAAGAGTTTGGCTTTCGGGAACTTGCTCTTGAAATTGTTCGCTTTGAGTGAAAATCCAGTCAATATGTTTTAAAATGCTTTGTTCCGCGTATGTTACAGGCGTACCCAATCTGGCATGGCGCGGCATTTTTATTTCCAGAAAATACGGGGCTTTTACGCGCAGACGGACAGTTTTGTATTTGTCAAAAATAAGCCTGTACGTGATTTTCTGTTCATTATGGATAAAAGTGTATTCTTGGCTTTTGGATTTAAACATAAGGAGTTTTTAGTATAAAATCAAAGCTGCGTCAAAAGTTAAGAGAGCAAGCCGCGCTGTTGACAAAGAGTTTTCTTCAAAATATTGTGCATATACAAGAAAAGAGATATAAAAAATTATATCTCTTTTCTTGACAGGCTATAATTTTTTATATATAAATGTTTTTGAATGAAGGAAATATGAAACGCAAAGAAATTCTCCAAAAATTGGCTAAGGCTGGTTTTACATTTCGAGAGGGCGCAAATCATACTCACATACTCAAAAATGAAGACTATATCAGTGCAATAAGCAGACAAACAGAAATCAGTATAAAAATTGTCAGAAAAATTGAAAAAAAAACAGGAGTGCAGTTGCTAAACTAAGAAAAAGGAAGAAATCCCTTTTTCTCCTGCAAAAAAGGATATTCTATGAGCAGCTATTTTGCAATCATTACTAAATCAACAGACGGTTATTTTATTGCGGAATTTCCAGATTTCCCAGAAGCTGTAACACAAGGAAAAGACCTTGAGGAATGTATTTTTATGGCTCAAGACGTGCTCAATATTTCTCTTGAAGCATATACCCTTGAAAGAAGAAATATTCCTACTCCCTCAACCATTGAGCAAATAAAAGAAAAAGCAAAAGAATTATTAGAGGAAGATGCCGAATATACGGACTTAACTTTTGATCCGTTATTTCAATATTTCAAAGCACCGGAAATGAGCCAAAAGCCTGTAAAAGTAATGGTGAGTTTCCCTAAATCAGCTTTAGAAACTATTGACAAAAAAGCAGAACAATTAGGTCTTACTCGTTCAAATTATTTAACAAAAGCTGGATTAGCTTATTAGAACATAAAAAGCTCATGTATTGGTTCGGCTTTGTCCAATCAATGGGGTGCAGTTCAAGGGAACACTTATGCAGATAGACAAGATTCATTTGGTATATTTCAGTCCATGCGGCGGCACAGCAAAGGTCTTGAAAACGTTGGCAGCCAATTTTGCAGGCGGCTGCATTGAGCATGATTTGACTTTGCCTGCAGGCAGAAAGGTAAAAATAGTTTTTAGAGAAAACGATTTAGTATTCTTCGGCTTTCCTGTTTATGCCGGAAGAGTCCCAAAAATAGCAGAACAAATTTTTGGCCTGCTGGAAGGAAAAAATACTCCCTGTGCCCTTGTTGCGGTTTACGGCAACCGCGAGTATGAAGGAGCGCTGCTTGATTTGCACGAATGGGCACAAAAGGCAGGATTTAATACTGTGGCAGCGGTGGCAGCCATTGCCCAGCACTCCATTGCTTCCCAGTTTGCAGCGGCAAGACCCGACAGCAGTGACGAAAAGCGCTTAGGCGACTTTGGCCTGCAAATCCTTGAACAAGCCAAAAACGACAAGCGTCTGGAAAAAATTCCCGGCGCCTATCCCGTTCAAAAGCCCGCTCCTGCTGGCTTTGTTCCTCTTTCTGTTTTGGCAGATTCTGAAAAATGCGTGCAGTGTGGCAAATGTGCAGACGTTTGCCCAAGCGGGGCAATACCGGCTGACAGTCCATGCGAAACAGATAATTCTGTGTGCATACGCTGCGGCGCCTGCGTAAAATATTGTCCGAAAAACGCCCGTCAGTTCAGCCCGCAAGCAACTATGGACATGATAAGCGCAATGCTGGCAAAGGCCGCGTCAGCCAGAAAAGAAGCAGAGTTATTTTTATAATAGCCAGTACGCAAAAAAATATGAACAGCCCCAGACCAAACGGTTTTGGGTTTAAATTTTTTAATAGTCTATTAGGTCGTTTTCAAATAATATCCAAGCGTCAAAATTCTTGTTTTTATGAAATAAAAACTCCCTGTGTATCCTGTCGCAAACTCTTTGAGTTGCTAGGTCTCACAGGACGAGAATCTGAACAATCCGTATTGACTTAAACTCTAACGAGTTGTCGAACGGCTGTATCAGGAGCGATGAGGGGGGTATGGGGGGAGCGGCAGCCGTTGGCGAGTTTACGAGCCTTACTGATAGCGACAGCAGAGCTATCATCTCCCCCATAAAAAAATAGTCTCTACGGTCTTGTGAAAAAGTCTTTGCCGTGGCGGAGAAAGAGGAAATAGGCATATGCCTGGCTTATAAAATACCCTGCAAAAACGACTTGATACAGCGTATCTTCCAGATACAAGGCAACTCCAAAGAGGGCAATTTGCAGTCCCATGCCGAGCAGAAGCAGGCACTTGCGTTTTTCTGTTCTGTATAAATGCACCAGATAATAATGGAGATAACAAACCAGAAAAATAAGAGGCTGTGAGCAGAGTTTTGGTTCATAACCGCCAAAATCAAGGGGCAGGAAGATAATCAGCACGCAAATAAGAAGGCCTGTGTTGCCAATATCCACCAGCGTAAAAGCCCGTTCTATTTCTTTGGCAGTGAACGAAAAGGTGTATTCTGCCTGTGCGTCCATGCCGCTCTTTTGCTCTTCATCTTTTATGAGATAAAGCGTTGTGCGCAGGGATATCCACAAAAATAAAATGGCAAAAAGGGGCATGAGCTTGGTCAGCACAAGGGGCATGTAAATGCTGGTCAGACTGGCGTCGATTTGTTTGGTGTAGCCGAGAATGGCCTGCAAAATGATTTCTGCAAAATACAAGGTAAAACAGCAGAAGAAAGCCCAAAACAGCACTTGCCAGAAGAAGAAAAATCCATGGCTTTCCAGCATGAGCGCGAAGCGTTTTTTCAGAGAAAACTGGTGCTGCAAACTAATCAGCGTCAGGCTGGGCACGGAAAAATAGGCAAAAACAGCCGGAAAAAGTACATACAGCGGATTCGTGAGCGTGGCGGGGAAATTGGGATAATCAAAAAAGGCAAACAAGGTATCTATTAACAAAAAGCTCACCCCATTTGCTAATATTGCAAAAAGGAAAAATGCCAGCAGAAAAATGAGACTTTGTTTAATTATAAACTTTGCCATAGCCTTCCAAAAACGTAATTATACGAGAACAAAATCATAGCCAATTTTTCCTTTTTTGCAAAGAATTAATAAAATGTAAAAAAAGTTAATAAGCTAACTTATAGAATTAAAAGGATTAAAAAAATAATTTAAAAAAATTATACTTTTACCCCTTTTCAACTCAAAAAAAAGCATTATTTATGTTTTTGTCACTAAACGTGACCAAATATTTAAAAATAAAAACAATCTTGTTGGAGGATAGTTTCCATGAGTTTTAAACCCCTTAATGACCGTGTGCTTGTAAAACGCTCAGATCGCGAAGAAAAAACTGCTGGTGGTCTTTTTATTCCTGAGTCAGCTAAAGAAAAACCATCTCAGGCAAAAGTTATTGCTGTTGGTTCCGGCAGAATTTTGGCAGACGGCACCCGTGTTCCTCTTGAAGTAAAAGAAGGCGACATTGTTCTTTTCGGAAAATATGTTGGCACAGAATTAAAATACGAAGGCGAAGAATATCTTGTTTTGAAAGAAGAAGATATTTTGGCTGTTCTTTCATAATAAATTTTTGAGATAAATTTTAGGAGATAAATATAATGTCTGCAAAAGAAATTCTTTTTGACGCAAAAGCTCGTGAACGTTTGGCAGCTGGTGTTGATAAACTTGCCAACGCTGTAAAAGTAACCTTAGGCCCTAAAGGACGCAACGTTCTTATTGAAAAATCCTATGGTGCTCCTGTAATCACCAAAGACGGTGTATCTGTTGCTAAAGAAATCGAACTTGAAGATAAATTCGAAAACATGGGTGCACAGCTCGTTCGTGACGTTGCTTCCAAAACCAACGAAGCTGCCGGTGACGGTACCACAACTGCTACCATTTTGGCTCAGGCTATTTACCATGAAGGCGTAAAACTTGTTGCCGCCGGCCGTAACCCAATGCCAATCAAACGCGGTATTGATAAAGCTGTTGAAGCCATTACCGCTGAACTTGGCAATATCGCTAAACCTACACGCGACCAAAAAGAAATTGCTCAAGTTGGTACCATTTCTGCTAACTCTGATGCAACCATCGGCAACATCATTGCAGAAGCTATGGGTAAAGTTGGTAAAGAAGGCGTTATCACTGTTGAAGAAGCAAAAGGCCTTGAAACCACTCTCGATACTGTTGAAGGTATGCAGTTCGACCGCGGTTACCTCTCCCCTTATTTTGTAACCGATACTGAAAAACTTATCTGCGAACTGGAAAATCCATACATTCTTCTTCAAGAAAAGAAAATCACCAGCATGAAAGAAATGCTCCCTGTTCTTGAACAAGTTGCAAAAATGAACCGTCCTCTCCTTATCATTGCTGAAGATATCGAAGGCGAAGCTCTTGCTACCCTCGTTGTAAACCGTCTGCGTGGTACCATTCAAGTTGCTGCTGTAAAAGCTCCTGGTTTTGGTGATCGCCGTAAAGCAATGCTCCAAGATATCGCTATTTTGACCGGCGGTACTGTTGTTGCTGAAGAAATGGGCATCAAACTTGAAAACATGACTGTTGCTGATCTTGGTACCTGTAAGAGCGTTCGCATTGACAAAGACAATACTGTTATTGTTGACGGTCACGGCAAATCTGAAGACATCAAGGCTCGTGTAAAACAAATCCGCGCTCAAATCGAAGAATCTTCTTCTGATTACGACCGCGAAAAACTTCAGGAACGTCTTGCTAAACTCGTTGGCGGCGTAGCTGTAATTCATGTTGGCGCTGCAACTGAAGTTGAAATGAAAGAAAAGAAAGACCGCGTAGAAGATGCACTCAACGCTACCCGTGCAGCTGTTGCTGAAGGTATTGTTCCTGGCGGCGGAACTGCATTTATCCGCGCAAGCAAAATTCTTGACGATCTCAAAGTTGTTGACGACGACGAAGTTGCCGGTGTAAACATTGTTCGCCGTGCTATTGAAGAACCTCTCCGTCAAATCGCTGCAAACGCAGGTTTTGAAGGTTCTGTTGTTGTTGAAAAAGTACGCGGCGGCAAGGACGGCTTTGGCTTCAACGCTGCAACCGGTGAATACGAAGACCTCTTGAAAGCCGGTGTTATCGATCCAAAACAAGTAACTCGTTTTGCTCTCCAACACGCTGCCGGTGTTGCAGGCCTTCTCCTCACCACCGAATGCGCTATTGCAGAAGCTCCAAAGAAAGAAGAAGCTCCAGCTATGCCTCCAATGGGCGGCGGCATGGGCGGCATGGGCGGAATGTATTAATTCCCCGCGCTGCATAACAACGCTTTATAAAAATATAAAAGGCACTGACCAAAAGTCGGTGCCTTTTTTGTTGTATGCTTTACACAAAAAATAAAGCCCTTGAAATAATCAAGGGCTTTAATCGTCTATTTTTCTTTGTTTTGTTTTTCTGCTTTATGGACAATATAAACAGCGAATGTGCCAGCAGCAATAGATAGGGCAGTAATAAAAATCCAAATAGGTGGCATATTAATTTCCTCCTGACTTCACGCTAACATAAATAGCAATAGGTGCAAAAAATAATCCTGAAATTACCCCATACCAAATAGAAAGTATCCTTGCCTGAAGATGTTTTGGAAGATTTTATATAGCCTGTTATGGTGATATTGCCATATCGCTGAATATCATAGTTGGGAACACCACAGCCATCAGACGGGAGAGCGGCTGTCACCGGCAGCATAAACAAACTCATGAGAAGCGAACTCATTCTTTTCATGTGAAAACCCCTCTATTTGCTTTGTCTAAAGAATTTTAATCCTTATGCTCAAGGCTATATAAGCAAGGGGGCTGCGTCAATCACTTCCAAGATGAAATCCGCTTGAAAATGTGTTTTAGAAAAACAGCAAATAATAGAGGACAGCCACAAGGGCAGTGGAGAGTGCGCGGGAGAACTGGTTGCAGCAGAGCAGTTTTACGGCAAATCCTGCTGGGTAATAGCTGGCATAGGCAGGCAGCTGGTGGCGTATGCCGCGCATGGGCGTGGAGAGAATATTGCCGATGAGCAGGGCAAGAACAACTTCGTTTGCGCTGAGCAGGCCTGCCTGATAGACTGTACCCCCTGCCACAAGGGATGCCCGAAGCTCCGCCGCCATATAAAGGACAATAATACTGAGGCTTTCCGGTTTTAGAAAATCAAAGCCAAGGGAATTGACCAGCCAGTTTTCCAGACTTTTGAAACAGCCAAAATACTGTAAATAAAACATCAGAAAATAGACAGGAATACCAATAAATAAAAGGCGCGGCAGGCGCTTCAAAAAGCGTTTCCAGGCAAGGGAAAGAGCCTGAGCCACAAGCTTTTTTTCGGGCAATTTTTGTTCAGAGAGGATTTGTTCAGAGGTGCAGGCAGGCAGGAGAAAACGCCCAACCAGAACCGTTGCCGCTGTACGGAAGAGTGCAGTAATACAGGAAATACCGGTATAAATAACGGCAGCTTTCCCTAAAATAGGAAAAGACATGAAAAAGAAGGTCGGAATATGGGTCAGTGTTGAAGGCAGGCTATTGAAAAGGTTGGAAATAATTACTTCTTTCTCACTGATTTTCTTGCTTTGCAAAGCTTCCCCCAGCATAGCGTTGGCTGAGGCCGGCGAAAAGAGCGCCAAGGCAAAACTGCTGGCAGAAAGGCTGTTTAAATGGGCATATTTGACAAAGGGGCGGGTCAGTTTGGCAATATATTGCGTCAAATTGAGCGCCTCTAAAAAGGATGCGAAAAATAAGCCGACAGCAAGCCCGGTAAACAAGTGCAAAAGCGGTTTGAGCGGCGGGAGAAATGCCAAATTTTCAAGCATTAATGTGCCTGCCCCCAGTTCCTGCCAACCCCATAATCCACAAGCAGGGGTACAGAAAGCCGCTTGCCCAGGGGCGCAATATTCATCATGATTTCAGCCACGCGCTTGCCGGCGTGTTCGGCGTGTGCTTCCGGCACTTCCAAAATCAGTTCGTCGTGGATTTGCAGCAAAAGGCGCGCATTCCATTCCTTGAGCTGTTTATCCTTGTGTACAGCCAGCATGGCAAGTTTGATAATATCAGCTGCGCTGCCCTGAATGAGGGTATTGACTGCCTGCCGTTCTGCCATTGCCCGCGCCTGATGATTATTGGACATGATATCGGGAAGACTCCGCTGTCTGCCGGCAATGGTCACCACATAAGCGTGTTCGCGGGCAAAGTTTTCGACTTTTTCGTAAAATTCTTTGATAGTTTGGAAGCGCTCAAAATAGACTTCCATAAAGCGTTTCGCTTCCTGCATGGAAATATTCAAATCCTGAGAAAGCTTGCGCTGCCCCATGCCATAGAGCAGACCAAAATTGATGGTTTTTGCGTGACGGCGCATGTCGGCAGTGACGCTTTCCAGACTGCAATCGTATAAAAGGGAGGCTGTGCGCGCATGGATGTCTTCATTATTCATAAAGGCCGTGCGCAGGGTGCTGTCACCGGAACAGTGAGCGAGCACACGCAGTTCCACTTGCGAATAGTCCGCAGAAACCAGCAAACTCCCTTCTTTCGCCACAAAACACTGGCGCATTCTTTGACCCAGTTCGCCGCGCACAGGAATATTCTGCAAATTGGGATTGCTGGAAGAAAGGCGTCCTGTGCCCGTGCCTGTTTGGTTGAAACTTGTGTGAATGCGGCTGTCCGCGCCTGTTTGTTTGGGCAGTGGTTCAAGGTAGGTGGAACGAATTTTTTCCAGTTTTCGAAATTCCTGCAAAGCTTCAATCACAGGGTGTGAACCTGCCAGCTTTTCCAGCACTTCTTGTGAGGTGGAAGCCTGCCCGCCTCTGGTGGCTTTTGCCATGGGCAGATCAAGTTTTTTGAAAAGAATATCGCTGAGCTGCTTGCCGGAACGGATATTAAAACTGGTTCCGGCAATGTCGTAAATTTTGTTGGTGAGATTGTCGAGTTCATCCCGCACTTCTTCCAAAAATTCAAAGAGTGCTCCGATATTGACCTGTATGCCGGCCTGTTCCATGGCAAAAAGCACAGAAATAAGCGGCATTTCCATTTCTGCCATCAGCGAAAGCAGGGAACGTCCTTCCATTTGTCGCACATGGTGTTCAAAAAGCGAAAGAGTAACTGTGGCAGGATTTTCCATGAATAAGCCTTGTTCCGTGGCATGGCGGTTTGCAAGGCTGAGCCAGGTATAATTCTTTTCATCAGAGGAAAGAAGCCAGGCGGAAATGCCTAAATCAAAAAAATTGTTTTTGTCTGCAAACTGTTCCCATAAAACAGGATAACTATGGAATAACGATTTGATATCACAGGAAATAATCAGTTCAGCTTCCTGTAAAAGCCCCATTAATTCTGTCAGCTGGCCGCTGAAATAATAGTCAGCGCGTTCCGCATAGGGCAGAGCAAAAACATCAGAGCTTGTCTTGGTTTTTTCTTCGCCAAGAAGGGAAATAAGACTTGACTGCTCTTGTTTGCTTTTCTTTGATTTTTCCCTCTTATCAGCATTCTTGATGCCATGCAGGCTTGCGGGCATGGCGCAAAGCGCAAAATAAAAGCCGTGTTCACCTTCCTGTCTGCTCGCTTCAGGAATAAGGGCAAGGCATTTGTGCTTGGCGCTGGGCAGAGAATGAACATCCACATGTTTTGGCTTGGGGGCAGGCTTTTCTTCTTTCTCTTGTGTTTGCTCAGGGTCGCCAAAAGCGCCTAAAGAAAACAAAGATCCCTGCAGAGAACTTTCTTCGGCAATGGTGATAATCTTTTTCTTTGCCAGTGTTTCAAAATCTTTGGCGAGGGAGCTGAGCTCATATTCTTTGAAAAAGCCCAATGCTTCGCGCTCATGGGCAGGATTTATCTGCATTTCCTGCAAAGAAAGCGTGCAGCAGCCGGTATTCAGCGTTGTCAGCTGGCGGTAGAGGAACATAGCATCCAGATTGCCGTCCATTTTCTTCTTGACAGGGGCAGGCAAATTTTCAAATTGTTCCTTGATAATTTCAAGGCTTGGGAAATCCTGAAAAAGTTTGATTGCCGTTTTTTCGCCAATACCCTTTACGCCGGGAATATTATCGGCACTGTCGCCAATGAGTGCCTGCACATCGGGCCACTGGCGAGGCTGAAGCCCTGTTTCCTCAATAAAGGACTGCATGGTGACGATTTTCTCTTCCTTGGATGCCGGATCCCACATCACCACATTTTCATTGAGACACTGTTTCAAATCCTTATCCATGCCAATAATAACAACCGGGCGTTCCGGGGAATAGAGTTTTGCCAGGCTGGCAATATAATCGTCCGCTTCTGCATTTTCAGAAACTTCCACATGAATGCCCAGCCGCGCAAGCATGGTTTTGGTGGGCTCAAATTGCTGTTTTAAGCCCTCAGGAGCCGGGGGGCGGTTTGCCTTGTATTCCGCATAGATCTCATGCCGAAAATGCTTGCCCTGGCCGTCCAGCACAAAAAGGAAATATTTGGGATTTTCTTCACGCAAGATTTTAAAGACTGTTTTACCCACAATATGGATTGAGCCCGTGGGAAAAGAATCAGAACGCGCCATACGCTGATTGGCAAAAAATCCGCGAAAGATAAAGGCATTCCCGTCCATAATATAGAGTGGTTCTTCTTTGAAGCCAAGCTTCTCACGTAAAGACATAGTTCAATCCTTTGTAAAGATATAGGAAAGAATAGCAAAGATTGCCAGAATTTTCAAGATTTCTCTTTGCAGGAAAATCTGTCTTCTTAGGTGGGCTATTTGTTGATCTGAAAAGTGGCTGCCAACATGTGAGAAAAGAGAAATTAAACAATAAAAAAGGAAGCCAATTGACTTCCTTTTCAAATGGTCGGGACGACTGGATTTGAACCAGCGGCCTTCTGCTCCCGAAGCAGACGCGCTGCCAGACTGCGCCACGTCCCGAAATTTTTATAAACTTTTCTTTACCTGCAATACTACACGAAAGTTTTTCGATTGTATAGAGCTAAGGTAAATTTATTCATTTTTAGAAAATGTACAAGGTAACTCTCACAAAATCAAGTTTTTTGTTTTGCCGGAAAAATGGCAAAATGATTTGGAGAGATAATAAAAAAGGAAGTCAATTGACTTCCCTTTTCAAATGGTCGGGACGACTGGATTCGAACCAGCGGCCCTCTGCTCCCAAAACAGATGCGCTACCAAACTGCGCTACGTCCCGAAATTTTATTAATTAGCGTGCAATAACGCGGAAGTTATCACGACGGTTAGCTGACCAAGCTTGTTCGTTAGAACCTTCAACAACTGGTTTTTCTTTACCGTAGCTAATGATTTCTAATTGGTTAGGATTTACACCCAAAAGTACGAGAAATTCGTAAGCAGCCTTGGCACGGCGTTCGCCAAGAGCCAAGTTGTATTCTTGAGTACCACGTTCGTCGGTGTGGCCTTCAATTCTTACACGGATACTTGGGAATTCACGCATAAGTGCAGCTTTTTGATTGAGAACTTCGCGGTATTCGTCTTTGATGTCGTATTTATCGAAATCAAAGTAAATGATACCGTCGCTAATTTGTTGTGCTGCAACATCAATAGCTGCTTGACCTTGTTCAGTTGGTGCAACAGGTGCAGTTTTAGAACATGCAGCAGCAAAAACTACCATAAACAAAAGAGCAAGAATTTTTAAACTCTTCATATTATAATCTCCTCAGCCAACAGAACAAAGTCTATTAGGTCGTAAAATGTTATGTATTTTTCTACTCATAATTATGAGGACTGTCAAGAAAAAATTATAAAAAATTTTAATTTTATTTTTTGGCGGTATAAATGAGCACCAAGACGCTGGTAAAGATAGCAATAACTCCGCAGAAACTCATCAAATTAATAGGCTCGTGCAAAAGGGTAAAGCCCAAAATGGCAGCCCCAAGGGGTTCGCCAAGACTCAAGGTGGCGGCTTTTGCCGTGTCACAGTTTTTGAGTCCTGCCATTACAAGGCAATAGGGAATGGCGGTTGTAATAACGCCAAGACCAATGGCAATAAGCATGCCCCGCGTCGTCAAAACCCATGCACAGGGGAAAATAAACCACAGGGGCAAAAGGATGAGAGAACTCAAGATAAAAAGATACATCATAATGAGTTCCGGACGGACTTTTTGCAGAAGTTCCTTGCTTTGTGAAAGATAAAAGGCATAAATCGTGCCTGCAAGAACCGGGAAAAGAATACTGTTTATATTAAAGGTATTCATACCATGAATATTAAGGAGCACGAGTCCAAAAATGGCAATAGCCGTGCTGATGTGCCAGCTCTTTTGCGGAATTTCTTTGAAAAAGATGAGGCCAAAAACAGCGGCCATAATCGGGGTCGTGCCAATGGTGACAACAGTGCCCACGGCAACGCCCGCAGAACGTACCCCGAGGAAAAAGGAAAGCTGGAAACCTGCCAGGGCAAGGGCAGAAAGAAGAACTTTAAATTTATTGACGTTTTTGAGCGGCTGCAGAAGATTTTTGGAGCAGCACCAAATAATCAGAAAGATTCCTGCCGCTAAAAGTCTGAGGGCGCCTAAGATAAAGGCTGTTGCTTCACTGGGGGCATAGGACTGGATAGTACCGGAACCACTGAAAAATAATGCACCCAAAAAGACCAGCAATGAGCCGTCTTTTGGGCTGCCGTTTATATTTTCGTTGTTTCCGGGAGAATTGCTTATTTTTTCGTTATTCATGGTAATGTTACTCAAAAATTTTTTTGGTAATTTAAAAGATTTTTAAAACAAATCAAGCATAAATTTTACATGGGATTTTATCCCATGCCCTGCCAAAGGGGAAGGGCATGGGGGAGTATCCCGTTAGCTTCCTCTTTGGTCGGGGTGCAGGGGCGAAGACCCTGCAATGAGATAAAGGTAATACCTTTGAATATAAATAAAAATTGAATTAAAAAATAAAATTTAAAAAGAATTTTCCCGTAATTCTTTTTTTCTGAAAAACGAATTAAAGCATGTTAGTTGGATCGAGATCGAATTGCAGGCGAATTTCATTGGCCTGTAACACGCTTTGTTTGGGCAGGCAGGATGCATACAAGGTTCTGATACTGTTCCAATTATCCGCGCGGACAAAGCATTGAAAGCGCAGTCTGCCCTGCAGAAGCGCCAAAGGTGCAGGAATGGAGCCGGTTGCGCGGATTTCCATTTGTGTTGCCTTTTTTCTGATATCATTAATAAAGGTATCCCAAATTTCTTTGGCGGCAGCTTTGTCTTTTGGGAAAGAACAGCGGATCAGGGCAAGCTTGGTAAAGGGCGGGTAATTGCGTTTTTGGCGCTGGGCAATTTCCTGAGTATAAAAGGTCAGATAATTTCCTTTTAAAATATGCTGCCAGAAGGGATTTTCCATGTCGCGGGTTTGGATAATCACTTTACCTTTTTTCTCGCCGCGCCCTGCCCGTCCGGCAGCTTGCGTAATAAGCTGAAATGTCCGTTCCAGTGCCCGATAATCCGGAAAATTGATTCCCAAATCCGCATCCAGAATAATCGCCAGTGTCACATTGGGGAAATGGTGCCCCTTGGAAAGCATTTGCGTGCCTACGAGAATTTGTGCTTCCTGCTTGGCAAAGGCGTTAAGAATTTCTTCCATTTTTCCTTCTTTGCGGGTGCTGTCCTTGTCAAGACGCAAAACCTCTGGCGCAGAGCCATTTTGAAACATGGCAGTGATTTGTTCTTCAATGCGTTCTGTGCCGTTCCCCAGCGGAATGCTGTGCAGGTTCCCGCATTCAGGGCAGGGGCTGGGCACGTGGCGGATATAGCCGCAGTAATGGCAGGAGAGAATTTCCCGTTTTTTGTGATAGGTCAGGGAAATACCGCAGTTTGGGCAGCGGGCGGTTTTCTTGCATTCCACGCAAAACATGATCGGTGCATAGCCGCGCCGATTGAGCATAATAATAGCCTGTTCGCCGTTCTTGATGCAATTTTTCAGGGCAAGAATAGTTTCAGGGGCAAAGCTTTGGGAATTTTTGCTGATGTCTGTCAGCTGAATTTCCGGAAGTGTGGCATTGCCAATGCGTTCCAGCATTTCATAGCGTTCATAGGTCTTTTGCTCGGTGGCGTAATAGGATTTAATGTCCGGCGTGGCAGAGCCCATGAGAAAGAGCCCGTGGTTTTTCTGTGTCCTGTACCAGGCAATATCCTTGGCGTGGTAGAGCAGGCCTTCGTCCTGCTTGAAGGAATCGTCGTGTTCTTCATCCAAAATAATCAGTCCCAGCTTGGGCAAAGGCAGGAAAAGGGCAGAGCGCGTGCCAATCACAAAGAGCGGTTTTGTGCTTGCGGCACAGACCTTGAATGTGCGTTCCTTTTGCTTGGGGCTTTGGTAGCCGTGATAAAGGCTGACCGGCATGTTTCTGTTCAGCGCGTCCTGACGCAGTTTGAGGGCAATTGCCACTTCCGGTGCAAGCAAAAGCACGGATTTATTCTCATTGAGAGCCTTTTGCGCCAGTTCCAGATAGAGAGCCGTTTTGCCGCTGCCGGTGACACCGTAAAGCAGGGCGGTCTTACTCTCTTTTGTTCCAGCCTTTAAATGCGGACTCAAGGCGTCGTAAATTTCCTGCTGTCTGGCATTGAGCTGAAAACAGGGCATGGGCGGAGGCAGAAAATCTTCACTGAGTTTCTCTTCTTGTTCCAGAGCGACAATGCCTACCATTCCGTTTTTAATTAAGGTATTGAGCGCCTGCCCGTGGTCAGGGAATTTCTTTTGAAAGGTATTGCGGATAACACTGCCGTTGTCAGCCAAAAAATCTAAAATTTCCCGCTGCTTGTTGGCATTGGCACGGATATTCCAGGGCGGTTCTGCCAGAAGCGTGATTTTTTCGGTCAGGCTGGTATTTTCGGCAAGTTCCAGAATCTGGGCTTTATTTTCCAAAAAAGCGTTTGCCAGCAGTTCTTGTTCAGCTTGCGGCAAGTGCGGAATTTCGCGTATTTTATACAGTTTGGGTTTTTGTGTATCTTGAAAATATCGCAGGCGGATATTTTGCGTGGTTTTCAAATTCCCGGGAAGCACATTGCCTAAAATGCGGCCGATGCTGACAAATTGTTTTTTGCCCAGTTGTTCTATCATTAAAAGATAGTCGCTGCCAAGGAGACTTTTGGATTCCATGGGAAAGGCAATTTCCCTGATTTGAAAATCACCTTCTTTTTCCACAGCTAAAGCTGTAATCACGCCCATGCGCACAGCCCCGCTGCCTAAGGGCACAGCCACACGCATGCCCACTTCCCAGAAATTTTCCGGAAAATGTGCAGGGCAGGCATAGGTCAGCGTGGTATAAGGCGGGCTGAGCAGGGCAATGTGACAGTACATATTAATCTTGAGTGCGGTTTTGAGCGGAATAATGTATTCTGATCAATAAAAATTATTCCATTTTTGACCAATAGAAATTATCCCATTCTTTATCAGAAATCGTGAAGCCATGTTTTTCAGACTCAGGGAAGGCACTTGTTTCCACTTCCTGTATATATTCCTGAACAGCCTTGACAGCGAGGTCGCCAAGCTCAGCATAGCGTTTGGCAAAGCGCGGTGTAAAATCAGAAAAACCCAGCATATCATGGAAAACAAGCACTTGTCCGTCACAGCCGTTTCCCGCGCCAATGCCAATGGTGGGAATAGAAAGTCTTTTGCTGAGCGCTTCGGCAACTTTGTAAGGCACAGCTTCCAGGACTATGGCAAAACAGCCGGCATCTTGCAGCATGAAGGCTTCATCAGCAAGTTTGTTTGCTCCTTCAGCGGTTTTAGCCTGTGCTTTGAAACCGCCGAGCATGGCGGCGCGCTGCGGGGTCAGCCCCAAGTGTCCCATTACAGGAATTCCGGCGTTGACCAGCGCTTTGATTTGCGGAAGGACATTTTCTCCGCCTTCCAGCTTCACTGCCCGTGCGCCTGTTTCTCTAAAAATTCTGCCGGCATTCTCAAGAGCCTGTGCTTCACATATTTCATAGCTCATAAAGGGCATATCAACCACCACAAAGGTTTCCGGCGCATTATTGCAGACAATTTTCGCATGATAAATCATATCATCCATGGTGACGCCATTGGTATCGTTTTTTCCCTGCATGGTCATGCCGAGGGAATCGCCCACCAAAATCATATCAATCCCGGCTTTTTCCACAATTCGTGCGCTTGTGGCATCGTAAGCCGTAATCATGGTCAGTTTTTTTACATTTTTGCTTTCTTTAATGTTAAGAATAGTTTTTTTGCTCATTGCTGCCTCATTTTTTATGGTGAAAAGAAAATTGTATATTCTGTGAAAATGTATGGCAAAACTTTACTCAAATTTTCTCAAAAGAGCAATGCACTGTGAGAAAAAATTTTTTAACACATGATTTTTCTTGGAAAATCTATGCAGAGGGAAAAATTTTCCCACTCGGTAAAAATTGCCTAATGAAATGAAAAGTCCTGCCGTTAATAGAAGTAGCGCCAAAAATTTTAAATATTGGAGGTATAGGCGTATAAGAAACTTCTGATAGACATGTTTCAAGGAGGAAATTATGTCACTTGTTATTAATACTAACACAATGGCAAATACAATTTCTCGAAATTTGAATACGCATTACAATGCTCTTTCAGACTCCACACGCAAATTGTCTTCCGGACTTCGTGTTGAAAGGGCTGCTGATGATGCGGCTGGGCTGGCTGTACGTGAACTTATGCGTGCAGATATTGCAGCTTTGCAGCAAGGTGTGCGAAATGCCAATGATGCTATTTCGCTGATCCAAACCGCTGACGGAGCACTGCAAACCATCGACGAAAAGCTTGTTCGTATGAAAGAACTGGCTGAACAGGCAGCAACGGGTACCTATGATTCTGTACAGCGTGCCATTATTGATTCTGAATATCAGCAAATGGCATCAGAAATCACCCGTATTGCCAGTGCAACCAAGTTTAGTAATGTAAAATTACTGGACGGCAGCCTTGCCGATGCTAATAAGCTCAAAATCCACTTTGGGCCAAGCAACAGTTCTGCTGAAGACTATTACAGCATTGAAATTAAAAGTGCGACAGCAGATAAGCTTGGTGTAGGGATTGGAGCAACAGGCGACGGCAAAAGCATTGAAACCCAGGATAAGGCAGGAAAGGCTCTTGATGCAATCAGCAATGCTATTGCTTCAAAAGATAATATCCGTGCATCCCTTGGTTCTCTGCAAAACCGTTTGGAAGCCACAGTTTCAAACTTGAATATTCAAACCGAAAACTTGCAGTCCGCAGAATCTCGTATTTCTGACGTGGACGTTGCAACAGAAATGACAAAGTTTGTACGCAACCAGGTTTTGGCAAGTACGGCTGTGTCAATGCTTGGGCAGGCAAATACTATTCCTCAGTTGGCATTGGAATTATTGTAATTCTTGTCAGTGCTGGATTTGCTCCCTATGGACGTAAAAACGTTCCATCTGTTTTTGAATGTGTAGTGTGTGAAAAATTAACAATACTATTATTAATCAAAAAATTAATAGTAGCGGCATTTTTCTCAAAGAACTCAAAGGAAGCATTTTCTTTTGAGCAGGTATGGTAAAAAGCTTGTAATTGTCAAAATTTTTGTTTTGCAGTTACAGGTGAAATGGCAAAATTTGTGCGTACTGTGAGCCGGTACTGCAATTTGTCAGACTGGTAATATTCCACAAATGGCACTCATTGTAATTTCTATTTTTACTGATTTTCTATAGAAGGCATTTTTGCTTTCTATAGAAAATAACAAAATAATGTTTTCATTATTTTCGTTGTTCTTTGACAGGAGAGGTAAACATCGCAGGATGCGGTGTCAGGTAAAAATAGAGTATAGACAATATCATGGAGGATATTATGTCTCTCATTATTAATCACAACATGATGGCTGATAACGCAGCTCGTTATTTAAGTATCCATTATAACAATCTTTCTGATTCTACCCGTAAGTTGTCTTCAGGTCTTCGTATTGAAAACTCAGCAGACGACGCCGCAGGTCTTGCTGTCCGTGAACTTATGCGTTCTGATATTGCAGCATTGCAGCAGGGTATTCGTAACGCCAACGACGGTATCAGTTTGATCCAAACCGCTGACGGCGCTTTGCAAACCATCGACGAAAAGCTTGTTCGTATGAAGGAACTTGCTGAACAAGCCGCAACCGGTACCTATGATTCTGTGCAGCGCGCAATCATTGACTCAGAATATCAGCAAATGGCATCAGAAATCACCCGTATTTCCATGGCTACCGACTTCAACAACATTAAGTTGCTCGACGGTACACTTTCAGGTGAAGCAGGTACATCTGACAGCGACGCCCATGATGGCAGCGGCCTGAATTCCACTGGTCCATTAAAGGTTCACTTCGGTTCCGGCAACGATTCTGATGAAGACTATTACTACATTAGAATTGGTGCAACAACAGCTTCTGCTCTTGGTGTTGGCAACAGCGCAGCTGCCGGTTCAGCAGCATTCTCCATTTCCACTCAGGAAGGAGCACAAAAGGCTCTTGACGGTATCAGATCTGCTATTGTTTCCAAGGACAGCATTCGTGCTCACCTTGGCGCAATGCAAAACCGTTTGGAAAACACCATTGCGAACATCAGCATTCAGGCTGAAAACTTGCAGGCATCTGAATCCCGAGTTTCTGACGTTGACGTTGCAAGTGAAATGACCAATTTCGTGCGCAACCAAACCTTGGCAAATTCAGCAACCAGTATGCTTGGTCAAGCAAACTCTCTGCCGCAATTGGCACTTAGTCTTATCAGATAAGATGACGCTCGGCATAACGATTTCTTAACAGCGAGCTGATAATGATGCAAAGAAGCCCCTGAAGTGAACAGCACCCCATTTATTGGTTTGACTTGTCCAATAAATGGGGTGCAGTACACTTCGGAGGGCTTTGTTTGTATAATTTATATTTAAAACAGGTTGGAGATAAAAAGTTTAAAGAATTTTGATTTGTAACATATTTGTTTTATTGATTAAATGAAAAAGTCTAGAAAATTTATATAAAAAAATTCATTTTTGCCCTAATTGAAAAATTTGACTTGTCGTTAAGGTTGGTAACAGAGGCGAACGTCGCAGGAAGCGATGTTCATTTGACAAACATAACTGATAATATCATGGAGGATATTATGTCATTAGTTATTAACCACAATATGATGGCCCAAAACACGGCTCGCTATTTAAACATTCACTACAACAACCTCGCTGACTCAACCCGTAAATTATCATCCGGATTACGTATTGAAACAGCGGCAGACGACGCTGCAGGTCTTGCAATCCGCGAACTTATGCGTTCAGACATTGCAGCATTGAACCAAGGTATTCGTAACGCTAACGACGGTATCAGTCTTATCCAAACCGCTGACGGTGCTCTGCAAACCATCGACGAAAAGCTTATTCGTATGAAGGAACTTGCTGAACAAGCCGCAACCGGTACATACGACTCCGTTCAGCGTGCAATCATTGACTCCGAATACCAACAAATGGCATCAGAAATCACCCGTATTTCCATGGCTACTGACTTCAACAACATTAAGTTGCTTGACGGTAACCTCTCCGGTGATCCAAGCTTGACCGACGGTGAACAACACGACGGTTCAGGCTTAACCCCAACAGGTCCATTAAAGGTTCACTTTGGTTCCGGCAACGACTCTGATGAAGACTACTACTACATCAGAATTGGCTGTACAACTGCATCTGCTCTTGGTGTTGGCAACAGCGCAGCCGCTGGCTCAGCAGCATTTTCCGTTTCTACCCAGGAAGGCGCTCAAAAGGCTCTTGAAGGTATTAGAGACGCTATTGTATCCAAGGATAACATTCGTGCTCACCTTGGTGCATTACAAAACCGTTTGGAAAACACTATTGCAAACCTCAGCATTCAAGCTGAAAACTTACAAGCATCTGAATCCCGTATTTCTGACATAGACGTTGCAACCGAAATGACGAATTTCGTACGCAACCAAACCTTGGCAAATGCAGCAAACAGCATGCTTGGTCAAGCTAACCAATTGCCGCAAATGGCTCTAAGCTTAATCAGATAATGCTCGGCATAACGTCCTGTTATGCACTCGCTCTCACTCGCGAAAAGCGTGGTTTTCGCTTCATTCGCACCGTGAGACCCGCACATCCTGTGCTATTTTGATACTAATAAGCGAGTTGGTTTATATAAAAAAGAGTCCTTCGATTTATCGGGGGACTTTTTTGTTTTAAAGATGTTGCTTGACCGAGCCTTATCTTTCTGCTTGACAGTCTTGACTTTTCGCCGCATTGTGGCGTGAAGTGTTTGTGTGAGGTTGTCACCATGAAACAAAGCGTAAAAAATATAAAGACTCCTATTCCCCGTATTGCGGCGGTACATGATTTATCCGGGTATGGTCGTGCGTCGCTGACGGTTGCCATTCCTGTTCTTTCTGCCATGGGGATGCAGGTTTGCCCGCTGCCCACGGCGGTGTTATCTTCCCAAACAGGAAGCATAAAGGATTTTTCCTTTTTTGATTTAACAGCCCAAATGCAGGAAATAGTAGGGAAATGGGAAAATCTGGAAGTGCATTTTGACGCTGTGTATTCTGGATTTTTAGGCAGTCCAAAGCAGGTGGATATTGTCTCACAGCTCATGCAGAACCTTGGCAAAAAGGAAGCCCTTTTTCTGGTTGACCCTGTGCTTGGGGATGATGGAAAACTCTATGCCACCCAAACGCAGGAAATTGTGCAAAATATGCGCAGGCTGGTGGAACAGGCTGATATTATCACCCCAAATTTTACGGAAGTGTGCTTTTTGCTTGATATGCCCTATGAGGAGAAAATCAGCACGAAGCAGGCAAAGGATTATTTAAAGGCTCTTGCGGCTATGGGTACTTCCAAAAAGAAAAAATCCGTAATTATTACCTCCGCTCCCTGTGAAGACGAACATATTGTCCGCATTCTTGCCTATGATACGGAAAATAAACAATTCTGGCAGGCTAAAAGCCCAAGAGTTCCTGCTTCCTATCCCGGCACAGGTGATACCTTTTCTTCTGTTTTACTGGGTTCACTTCTGCAAAAGGACAGTCTGGCCATGGCCATGGCGCGGGCAGGGCGCTTTGTCTATGAAGCCATGCACATGACCTACAGCTATCATACTACCTATATTGACGGCATTATGCTGGAAAGAACACTGCCGCAGCTGGCCTCTCATGAAATGCTTCCTTTTGAGGATTTTTAAGGTTAATTTTTAAAATACTTAATTAAAATCTTGACGTTATTCATTTAACCCGATATGTATTTTGGTTCAAACCTTTAAGGAGAATACTATGAAAAGAACATATCAACCAAGCAAAATCAGCAGAAAACGTGCTCACGGTTTTCGTGCTCGCATGGCAACTGCAAGCGGCCGTGCTCTTATCAATCGTCGTCGTGCAAAAGGCCGTAAATCACTTTCTGCATAATTAAACGGTTATTCATTTATGGGCAGGGCTGAGGTATCTCCGCCCTTTGCTTATAAAGAGAACCTGTCAGCAGGTTCTTTATGTATTTAAAAATCCAATAGGCGACCTATGCCCAATAGTTGGCAAAAAAATCAGCGATTACTCAAAAGAACAGAATTTCAAGCCTGTTATAATCAAGGTGAAAAGAATTTTACAAAACTCTTTCTAGTTTTTGTAAGAAAAGCACCTGACGCCCGTATTGGATTGGCTGTCAGTAAGAAAAATGGAAATGCCGTTCAGAGGAATAGAATAAAGCGACTTTTACGCGAATTTTTTCGGCTTCATTTTGCGCGTATACTTCCTTATGAATATGTGGTCGTTCCCAAAAAACATGTTGACGCAAAAACCTTACAACTTATTCATGTTGAAAAAGATTTACTTTCTTTTTTGGAAAGGTTTAATGCGCAGAAAATGCATGAAATGAATAATGGAAATGTGTGAGCCTTGGCAGGTAAATTTTAGATAATTTGCTGCAGTTACGCTGTTTCCTGTATTAAATATGATGATGAAAAAGGGGGCATTCATTAGGAAAATTTTTATTTTTCCTATCAGGGTTTATCAAATTTGTATTTCACCTTTATATCCTGCACGCTGCCGTTTTTATCCCTCCTGTTCAGAATACACAGCAATTGCTATTGAAAAACATGGCGTAATTCGTGGTATTTGGCTTGGCATAAAAAGAATTTGTCGCTGCAATCCGTGGTGCGAGGGGGGATTCGATCCAGTTCCTGAAAATATAGAGCCGTGCAATGTTATTTTCAAAAAGATAGTACAACGTATACTATCAAAAATTACAGTTAAGTAGGAAAACAATGGAAAACAAACGGATTATTATTGCTACTGTTATTTGTTTTGTGATTTTAGTAGGTTGGCAATATCTTGCTGACAAAATGGGGTGGATTCCACAACAGCAGGTTGAAGAAACGCAAAAAGTGGAAACACAGGCTGCCGAAAATAATAAGGTACAGGAAATTACCCCAACCGATGTCAATGTAACGCCATTTTTTGCTCCCGGTGAGGGCAAAAATATTGTTGTAAGAACTCCTTTATACACAGCGATTTTTCACAGTGCTGGCGGTGTATTGGAGTCCTTTGTTTTAAATGATATTTCTGAAACAAGTTCCCCTCATTCTCCTTTTCTGGATATGATCAGTAAATCTGCAAAATCCGCTTCTCCCATGGGACTTTTGATCAACGGTCAGCCTTCCTGGAATGCAGCTTCCTGGAAAATCAGCGCTGAAAATTTGATTTTAGAAAACGATGATAAGCAAACGCTTGTTTTTGAAGGTAATTTGAATGGCCTTTTAATCCGCCGTGAACTGACCTTTGACGCGAAAACCTATCTTATCAGCGAAAAAATTATTTATAATGCCGAAGAAGGCAAAGCCTTTATTGCCCGCGTTGGCTATACGCTGGCAGGTACCGAATACTCCAGTTCTTCGACCTACAACCCCATGCAGGTTGTTTGGAATGAAGACGGCAGCTATGATTACGACAGCGATGCAAAAACTCTCCGTGAAGAAGGCAAAGTTGAAAACGGAGCACTTCTCTTTGCAGGCATTTCCAACAACTACTTCCTTGCTGCTGTTGCACCGCAAAGCAAAAACGGTATGCTCAAAGCGCGCATCCAAAATGATGTTTGGCGCGTTGCCTACGAAGAACAGCCTGTGACTATTAATGCCGGCAGCCCTGTTGTCAGCGAACTTTCCTGGTGGATTGGCCCTAAGAATGCTGAATTATTGGATACAGCTCCTAACGAACTCAAAAAATCCATTCACTATGGTATCTTTGGTATTTTGGCAAAACCACTTTTGTGGCTTTTGAGCTTCTTCCAATCCTTTGTTGTGAACTGGGGCGTTGCCATTATTCTTTTGACTATCTTTATTAAGATTATTTTCTGGCCGCTGACCAAGAAAAGCTATAAATCCATGGAGCAAATGAAGAAAATTGCTCCGCTTATGGAAGATATCAAGAAGAAGTACGGCAACGACAGAGAAGCCCTTTCAAAAGAAATGATGCAGCTCTACCGCACCTACAATATCAACCCCATGAGCGGCTGCCTGCCTATTTTGGTACAGCTTCCTGTTTTCGTAGCGCTGTATAACGCGCTTCTCAATTCTGAAAACCTGCGCCATGCTGAATTTATTACCTATTTGCCCTTTACGGATATTTTGTGGCTTGCTGACCTTTCCGTCAAAGACCCGCTCTATATTACCCCGATTGTTATGGGCGCAACCATGTTCCTGCAGCAATGGCTTTCCCCTGCTGTGGGCGACCCGACCCAGCGCAAGGTAATGATGCTCATGCCATTGATTTTTACCTTTATGTTCTTGAACTTCCCTTCAGGTTTAGTTGTATATTGGCTTTCAAACAACGTTCTTTCCATTGCACAGCAATGGTGGACTTTGCGTAAGGTGAGATAGAAATGAGTAATTTTAAAGAATTCCAATCAAAAAATTTAGATTCCGCAATACAAGATGCCTGTGCATTTTTTGGCACTGAACGTGAAAAACTGGAAATAGAAATCATTGAAGATGCAAAAATGGGTGTTTTCGGACTTATTGGCGCCAGAAAAGCCAAAATCCGTGCCCGTGTTGTTTCCCTTTCTGATTTCAATATGCCTGCTGACGAAGGCAAAAAGCAAAAATTCCAAAGCCGTCCAAAGGCTAAACCTCGTCCAAGCCAGGAACGCGCTGACTACAAACAAGATAGAACAGAATTCAAAAAGGCTCGCCCTGAAAAATCTTTTGACAAATTTGCTGTGGAAGATGAGGAAGAAGGCGAAAGCCAAAAACGTTTTCTCTCCAAAATGCAGGCTGAACAAGTTCCTCATAACGAAGAAGAGCTTGATGATTATCAGCTTGAGGCAATGGATAGAGAAGCTATGCAGCGCGCCAATTATCTTGGCAATATGACAGAAGCTGAAATCATTGCCAGCGGTGAATACGAACAGGACAGAAACGGCCGTTATCACAGAAATACGCGCAATAACCGTTATGCCAACAGTTACCGCGGACGCTATGAAAACCGTGATAATTATGAACGAAGCAATAAGTATAATAAATACGACCGTCAGGACAGACAAGACAGATCTGCCCGTTCTAATAAATATGAAAAGTTCGACAAGTTTGATAAATATGAAAAATCAGACCGTCCGCGTTATGATAAGTTTGACAGAAACGAACATAAACCACGCTATCAGCAAGCTCCGCGCCGCAATTACGTAAAACCGGAAAATACCGTGGAATGCGAAGGCATACAATTGCCGCGTGTCAATTTGCTGGAACTTGATCAGGAAAAACTTATTCAGGTGGTCAAAGAAGCCATTACCAATTTGATTACCCCTATTGTGGGAGAACTGGGCGGACTTGATATTAAAGTGGAAGAAAATCGCGTGCTTGTTAAAGTGAAAAGCGAAGATTCCGGACTTTTGATTGGCCGTGAAGGACAGCACCTTGCCGCTATCCAATACCTTCTGGCACGCATTATTACCACTAAAATGCAGGTACAGGTTCGTATTCAGCTGGATACGGGCGATTATCATCAGCGTCAGGATGAACGCATGCAGTCTCTTGCTCTTATGCTTGCAGACAGACTGCGCAAAACCGGCCGTTCTCAATCCACCCGTCCTATGAGTGCCTATCAGCGCCGTGTGATCCACCTTGCTTTGCAGGATGAACCGGATGTGCAGACCAGAAGCGTGGGGGACGGCATATTGAAACGCGTAATTATTATGAAAAAACGTAATGATTACAATGAAGTGCCGGAAGAACTGACCGCTGATCAAGATCAATTTGAAGATGATGTATTCATGGCTGATGTGCCTGATGCAGCCGGTGAACAAGATCTGGATACAAAGACTGACGAATAAAACTGAGCTCTATAGCTCGAAGCATAAAGGAGGCTGTGAAGTATGAACAAACAATACGCTGTAATTGGAAATCCCGTACTTCATAGCCTCAGTCCGTTAATACATCAGCGAGCTTTTGATTATTACGGGATTGAGGCACGCTACTTTGCCTATGAAGTGGATGATTTTGCCGGATTTATGCAGTATTTTCGTGATGGCAAAACAGAAGATCCCGAAAAAGACTTTGTGCCCTATTCCTATTTAGGCAGTCAAAGCGATTTATATCAAGGGGATTTGTCGCTCATTCCCTATGAAGAAAAGGATTACTCTTTCCCTGTGCAGGGGCTTTCCATTACTCTTCCTTACAAGAAAAACGTTTTGGAAGTTGCTGATATTGTGAGCTATAAAGCCAGACTTTCAGGCGCTGCCAATACCCTTTACTGGCACGAGGGAAAACTGGTGGCTGAAAATACAGATATTGCCGGTTTCTTTGCTCCGATAAAAAAATATTTTCAAAAAAAGAAGAAGAACGCACCCTTTACTTCTGCCATGATTTATGGGGCAGGCGGGGCAGCCTGCGCGGCGCTGGTGGCGGTTTTGCATTTGCTTAATCTGGAAAGAATTTATATTTGCGCGCGGCGGGAAGAACAGGCACTAGGGCTTATTGTGCACTTGAAAAATCACTTTGCGCTTCTGCGCAGACACAGACTGAACAGCAAGGTGGGAATTGGTTATATTCCAATGAACCATGATGAATTTACCTGTGATCTGGTGGTCAATACCATTCCGCAATGGAGTGAAGATGCCACAAGCCCGCGGGATAATTTTGAGGGTGTTCGCTTTGCCTATGATTTAACATATAAAGAAACACCGTTTTTAGCCAAGGCACAAGAATACGGTGCTTATTGCCAGGACGGCAAAAATATGTTCATTGAGCAGGCAAAAGCCCAGTTCAAACTTTGGACGGGCAAGGACATTCCTGCCGAATGTTATGAAGATATTTTTTAATTTCGTTTAGAAAAAACTTTTTCTTGAGCAGGCAAGCTTATTTTTCGTTTTAATTTTTATTTTTTGAAAAAGTTCTTTTATTACAGGGCAGTGCCCAAACCTCTTTTTTGCAGGGTGGTAAGCAATAGGGGACTGCCGTCCCCTAACTCTCACCATCTCTGCTGTCTATTTGCGTAATTGATCATTCTTCGCAAACGCAAACGGTTTCGCCGCCATTTCGGTAGTCCCTGCACCCCTAAGCTTACCCCTATTTCACTCTTCTCCAGCAAGGGGCTTTCGCCCTCGCTTTTGGCTTTAGTTGTTAGCGAGCATGCGAGCTTTGCGGCAGCCGTTAACGAGCTTGCGAGTTTTACAGATGGCGACAGCAGCGATACAAATAAAGGCAGCAATTATTTGGCAAGAAATTATGCTTAGGAACAATTGCCACTATCCACAAAGCGAGAAATTAGCACGGTAACCGCTAAGGGTGAAATCATCAAGCGCGAAAGTTGTTCACAGTCAACGGCCAGTTTTCTCTAAAAAAATTATAATAAAATTGTTTTGGGTTATTTTTCAATCCACGAGCTAATCTCTATTTCAAACTATTACTTTTTTTTGTAAAATGGCATAATAGAGAATATCATGGCCTTTGAGGGCAGGATTTAATTGTGAGGGGATGAGATATTCTTCATACAGCAGGTGCATGTCAGGAAATTCTGTGAGGAATTTTTTGAGCTGTCCTTTATTTTCGCAGTCAAAAACAGAACAGGTACAATAGAAAAGATATCCCATATCCGGCAAATGGGCAGCGGCAAGCGCGAGGAGCATCTTTTGTGTCTGCAAAATTTCTGCAAGACTTTCCTTTGTGATACGGTATTTAACTTCCGGGTTGCGGGCAATGGTGCCGGAAGTGGTGCAGGGGCTGTCCAGCAGAATAAGGGGAAATGCCTGCACCGGGCTTTTCTCTATGCAGTTTTGGGCAAATCCCTGCATACTTTGCGGAGCAGGCAAATTTAGGCGCTGCAATTCTTTTGCAAATTCATCAAGGCGGGCTGGATTGGGTTCGCTGACTAACTGAACATTAATATTCTTTTCCAGAAGCCCAAGGCTTTTTCCGCCGCGTCCGCAGCACATATCCCAAAGCGGGGCAGCGGCAAGTCCTTGTTCATGAATAAAGTGAGCGATTTTCTCCGCAAAAAGCGCAGAGGCAATGCCCTGACGGGTTATATGGCCTTGCTTTGTTAACGCTTTGAGTTCTGTGGCTGTTTTTGTCCGTTCTATTTGCTCAGCCTGTTCTGATACAGTGTTTTGCGCAGGGAGAAAGACAATACTGGGGCTGACTTGTTCCAGTCCCTGGGGCAAGTTCATTTCTTTCAGCAAATTGGTACGGAAACCGGGCACGGGCGCAGAAAAACTTTCCTCCACAAGGAGCTGATAAAATTTTCTGTGCAAATTCTCGGTGAAAAGTTCCGGTAAGTCTGCCAGCTGGTGCAGTTTGTGCAGTGCCTTTTTACCGGGGATTTGATTGCTGGGAATAGGCGTTTGGATGAGTTCCTGACAGACTGCAATTTCTTTTTGCACGCGTTCTTTATTATTCAAGATGCTATGCAAAATAGCATTGAGAGCCCGTGCAGCCTGTCCTTCCTGCTTTTTGAGGATTTCCACGTATTCATTGACAATGGCGTAGGGGCTTTTGCCAAGAAAGAAAAGTTCATACAGCGCAAGGCAAAGGCATAGTTCCATACTTTGGCGGGGCTTTTTCCTGCAATAAGGCAGTGTCATTTGCTTAAGCAGTCCGGCGTATCGCAAAACGCCGTAGCAAAGTGCCATAAGAAAGGCTTTTTCCTGGGTGCTGTGTGCAGAATCAGGAATTTTTGTATAGGCTTGTTCCAAAAGCACAGGAAAAGGCACAGTGCTTTCTTTTTGCAAAAGTAGATCTAATGCCAGTTCCCGAATTGCAGCCATAAAAATTCCGATTCTTATTCAGCTCATTAATCGGCCTGCAAGAGCGCAAAAAGGGAATGGCTGTTATTGCGCAAATAGCCGTTTTGGAAGGATTTTGCATCCATGCTGGGTTTGCCGGCAAGGCGCAGCTGGCGTATGCCGTAAAAACTGTTTTCGCATTTGACCACAATATAATTTTTGAAAATGCCTAGAATTTCGCCGCAGTTTGCATTTTCTTGTTCTGCTGTGGGCTCGAAATCAAGGCGTTCCAAAGGATAACCCGCTTCAATGCGCACGGCAACGGGGTCTTTTCCTTCAAAAATAAGATTTGCCGTTGCTCCGGGATTGGGTGAAAATCCGCGTACATGGTTATGAATGGCAAGGCTTGGCTTCGTAAAATCAATTTGCGCTTCCTGCTTGGTGAGCTTGGCGGCATGGGTGGCAAGTTCATCATTCTGCTTGATCAGGGTCACATCGTCATTGCGGATAAATTCCAGCGCTTCCAGAAGCAGTGTTGCCCCGGAATGGGCAATATCCATGAGCAGAGAGCCCGCATTGTGGCAGTTTTCTTCTGTATCATGAATGGAAATGGCTTGCTGCAAAAGGGTTGGTCCGGTGTCAAGGCCAGCTTCCATGCGCATAATGGTAACGCCCGTCAGCGTATCCCCATTCAAAAGACAGCGCTGTACAGGCGCAGCCCCGCGGTATTTGGGCAGCAGGGAACCGTGCACATTGTAGGCACCGTATTTTGGAATATCGAGAACTTCCTGAGGCAGAAGCATGCCATAGGCAGCCACAACTAAAATATCGGGATTGAGGGCACGAAGCTCAGCAACAGCTTCGGGATTATTGCGGAATTTTTCAGGCTGATAGACGGGTATATTCAATTCTTTGGCAAGAATCTTGGTTTCAGGCTCAACAACTTTATTCTTGCCGCGTCCGCCCAGTCTGTCGGGCTGGGTGTACACAGCCACAATTTCGCCGTGTTCATAGTCGTTCAGGCGTTTCAAAATTTCCGCCGCAAAAGAGGGTGTACCCATATAAACAATGCGCATAACCATATCCTTATTATTGTTTTCCAAGTAAAAGAAATTCATCAAGCCAGGCGATCAGTTCGCCGCAGCGTCCGCCCCCGTACATGAGCATTCCAAAAAGTTCCTGACGCTGGGATTCCATAATTTCAGGGGAAATTCTCTCGTTTTCAGCCAGACTGTCGCAAAGACGGCGCGCCAAGAGCCAGCTTTCTGTGCCATGGATAAAGAGCAGCATATTTTCTGCAAAATGAAGCCCTTGTTTGAGAACAAATTCTTCTCGTTTCTCATGGGCAGGTAAAACCAGAGAGCGGGCAAGGGCAAGGCGCAGGGCATTGAGCTGGGAGCCATGCACGCTGGTATTCCAGCCATAGAGCCAGTCCGCGCGCTTAAAAAGGAGATGCAGGTCTTCACCCAATTGGAAAACTTTTTGCATCTGTCCATTAAGCTCCCGCAGCAAGGGCCATGTGGTTTGAAAATCCGTGTTAATCCAGGTGGGAGTAAAACTGTTCATATTAAAAATATTTTTGCAAAGTCCGGCACCGCGCACTTCAAAGGCACAGGATGTTGCCGTAAGAGCGCTGGTATCACAGCCCGCCAGCAGGGATTTGAGCATATGGGCAAGAATCGCGTTGGCGTCCTTAGAATCTGCTGTTTCCAAATGGCTGTAGCTTAAAATGTATTGCCCCTTGCCGTAGCTTCCGGCAATAATGGCAGGCTGTCCTTCTAAAAGTTTGGGCTTGAGGCGTATGCCGTACACATGTTCCCAGTCTTCAAGGGCATTTTGCGGCAGGGTATTGATCGGCAAATCATGGCTGTAAAAGTCCTCACCCATTTCACGGTAGCGGGCTAAAATACGGACATTTGCCTTTTCAGGATCAAGAGTTTTTTCTTCGTCGCCGGGCTCTTGAAAACGTCCGGGCCACCACACAGGCAGGCTTGCTTTGTGCATGCCGGCTGGAATAAGGGGATCGTCAAATGTTTCGCAATAGATGTGGCCGGAAATGCGGTGTTCTGTTCTGCCATTATAAAAATCTCGTCCCCAGGGGCACAGCGCTAGACCGTCTTCCATTTTCTGTGTTGTAAGAGCAAGTCCAGCCCCGCCGCAAAAGCCCAAATACGCGCCGCCTTCTGCCACAAAATTGCGGACAGCATCTAAACCTTTTGGAGTCAGCAGATTAGCTTTTTGCCTGCCGGAACCGCCGGGCACAATCAGGATTTTGAAAGCTTTTTTGCGCAGAATATCGTCCTGACATTCTTTTGCCGTGATGATTTCATAGGGCAAACCAGTTTGGATAATGGTATTGAGAACCAAATGTCCCCAAAGCGGCGAAGCATCCCATAAAATTGCAATCATACTGTTTCCTGTTTGAGAAAATCAGAATCTTGAGGCACGGTTATGCCGTTTTTGGCAAGGAGATCCTCAAAAATTTTGCAGACAATTTGATATTTATCATTGTTTTCATGGCATTTTTTGAAGCTTGGCTTTTCACCGTCCAGGAGGTCAAAACAGCGGGATGCTCCAAGTTCCTGCTTAAAAGCATCATGCAAAGCACGAATTTTTTCATAGGTTTGCAGCTTGGTTTGCCCTTTTTCCAAATTTCCGTCGCTGAAAACAAGGCCAATAATCATGTATAACCCTGTCAAAAGTCCGCAGGTTCCCTGCATTTGTCCCATGCCACCGCCAAAACCTTCTGCCATTTGAAAAAGATGTTTTGGGCTTACGGGTACAAGGTCTTGATATGCAAGGATTATGGATTGGGCACAGTTTGCGCCTGTGGCATGTTGTTTCTTTGCAAATTCAGCACGTGTCATAATTTTTCCTTAGTTATTTGATGTATTCTGTTCTGTTTGTTTATTCAGTTCATATTCAGCCCGCAGCTGTCCGCAGGCGGCTTCAATATCCTGTCCCTTGCTTTTGCGGATAATGGCAGTAACATTTTTTGCCCAAAGTGCCTTTTCAAAACGCAAAAGATTTTCAGGACTTGGAGCTTTATAGGGAGAACCCGGGGTATCATTATAGGGAATTAGATTAATCTTTGCCTTGAGGTGTGAGCAAATTTTAATCAGTTCCTTTGCATCTTCCTGTGTATCATTAACACCGCCGATAACAAGGTATTCCAAAGTCATGCTCTCCCTGTTGCTCAAGGTGTAGTCTTCAAGGGCAGAAAGTAAATCCTCCAAGTGCCACTTTGCGGCTTTGGGCATGAGCATGGCGCGCTTTTCCTGTGTTGGCGCGTGCAGAGAGACAGCCAGATAGGCAAGATTGCTTTCGCCAAGTTCTTTCAAGCCCTTTTGTATGCCGCAGGTGGAAACCGTGATCCGCCGCGTGGAAAATGCCAGTCCTTTATTATGGTGCAGGGTTTCGAGGCTCTTCATCAGATTATCAAAATTGAGCAGAGGTTCACCCATGCCCATGAAAACAAGATTGCGGATAAGCGGGTGGGCAGGGTTCGTATCTTCAATAAAGGCACGGGCAGCCTGCACTTGTCCCAAAATTTCGCCCATGCTCATATTGCGTTTGAAGCCAAGCTTGCCCGTACTGCAAAATGTGCAGGCCATGGCACAGCCAACCTGCGTGGAAAGGCATTGGGTTACGCGGCCTTTGCCGTCCTTGGCCACACTGGGGATAAGCACGGTTTCAATGAGTTCGCCGTCCTCAAGCTTCAAGAGAAATTTTGCAGTGCCGTCTTTGCTCTTGCTGACTTTTTCAATAACAGGACGGAATAAATAAGCTTTTTCATGGAGAAGCTGACGAGCTTCTTTAGACATGTCGCTCATGGCATCAAAATCAGTGCAGTTTTTTGCCCAAATCCAGTTCCAAAGCTGGGAGGCGCGGTATTTAGACAAATGTAATTCATTTGTTACAAAATTCTCAAGTTCGGAATAACTCAAGGAATTGAGATTAATTTTTGTATCCATAATTGTCTTTTGCAGTTGCCTGTTGTGGTAAATTTTTGCGATATAAATATACAATATTAATGCAAAAAAATAAAGTTAAAGTTTTTATGTGCCAGCCCTTTGTTTTTGTAAAAAAATAATCGGCCAGGCTGCGTTGATTCCTGATGATTGTTTTAGACCGCAAAGAGCAAAATATCGCGCAAGAAATTGATTGACACAAAAAGAACAATCAGTTAAATTCGTTAATGAATTAATCAGAATAGGATGTTTTTTTGCTCGCAATCCGAAAGGAAAAATGAGCGAACATATCGTATTCTTTGTATTAAATTTGTTTTTATGATGTGTTGCATTGATGTATTTTCTTTGCCTTTTGCAAAGAAAATCGGCAATAAAGTTTATTTATTTGCTGTTTTTTTTAGCAAATATCTCGTAAAAATGAGAAAGCTGTGCGAAGAAAATATCAATGTGTTCCACAAAACTCCATTTTATGGTTTTTGGGTGTCTTTTATGAGGAGGTTTCATGCTAAAAAACGCTCTAAAAGCATTTTTTGACCATTTTGAAAGCTATTTGTGTCAATTTTTGCTTGTTTTCTTTGTTCTGCAAATTGTTTTGAGACCAATCAATATGTCTTTGAGCTGGACAGAGGAAATAGCACGATATGCCTTTATTTGGTTCATTTTGTTTGGTGCTTGCTATGCAACCCGTCTTTGCGCACTGAACCGTGTAACAGTTCAATTTATGAAAGCCCCGCAATGGGTGACGAATTTGTTCTTGTTTGTCGGTGATATTAT
>CAJTRG010000003.1 GCA_910578585.1 uncultured Mailhella sp. | reverse complement strand
CTCACGTAAAATTTGTTTGCAATTCAATTCTACACGAAGTTTTATCGTTGGGCTGTTTCTTTATTCCATACTGTCGCACTTCAGTTTACAATTAACAAAGAAAAATAAAACGCCAACAATGTTGCCATATTAGAATGACAATTGATTATGCAGTATTATTTTTGGTTTTGCAAATTATAATGGCATTATCCAGTTTACATTATTGTGTTGAGCGATTGTGCTGAAAAGTTGGCGAAAAAATGTTCTGTTTTCACGATTAATACACCGATGATGGTTATTAAATCCAATAACAGTTTGTCCCTGATTGATACGATTGATAATTTCTGTTAAAATATCATGAGGGCTTTTCATTTTTACAATTTCCCAATTCATGAAATCAATGTCGACATGATAGGGTTTATTTTCACCAGGAGTATTCAATTTTGAAACCTTGCTGAAACCATTGGCTAACAACATCTGTTCCAGAGTGGGATTAATGGTATTAAACGGCGGAACGAAAGACGTTAAGAGAGCATTGCCAAAAACTTTTTCAAATTGAATTTTATAGTCACAAATTATTTGCAATGCTTTTTCATTATCGCAGGTATCCGGAAATTCGTTCGCAGTATCGGCTGCATTTCTTTTGTGCATTATACCGTGCAAGGCAATGAAAGTATGGTATTTTTTTAATAATTTTATTTGTTTTTTTCCATAATTTAAAAAATTATATGGAATAACGGCATAAATAGCAGGAATATTATATTCTTGTAATAAAGACAAAGTCTTTTCAAGGCGGCTGCAATATTTTAAATTTGAGTTTAATTTTGAGAGAGAAAAGCCCACCTTAGACGCTTGCACATCATCATCTCGCCACCAAAAATGGAGTTCTTTTGCGTTTGCAAGGGTTTCATTAAATTCTTCCCATATTGCAGTATCATCTGTATTCATGGTATCTCATAATTGATAATATAAAATAGTATTCAATTAAGTATTATTTCATAGATTGTTGGTTGTGACAATCTGTTTTTTTTTTTTTTACAATTATTTTAGTGAGTTATAAAAAATTTAATAATGTAAAATATGCTTGTTTTTATTGTGTTCGTATTTTTATTCAATGCATGAGATTATTTTGCTGACACTTGCAACGGCAAAGAGAGAGGGTGGCAATGATGAAACAGGGAAAATATGCAATGACGAAGATGAAAGAGCTTTTGCAATGACACATCAAGAAATCGCTCCTTGCTGTGAAATGAGCGGCAAAAACAGAGGCAAAGCGTTAGTGCGAGAGAGAAATATAAAATGATGGAATTACAATATGTTATAAATAATATTTAATAAAAAGGATATAAAAAAAGTCCTCATTGTTTTCACAATGAGGACGAAAATTTCTGGAGCGGGAGACGGGATTTGAACCCGCGACTTCAACCTTGGCAAGGTTGCACTCTACCGCTGAGTTACTCCCGCTTGACGAATTTCTCTTGTATCTAAAATTCATTGCTCTGTCAACAAAAAAATGTTTTTTTTTCAAGATATTTTTTTTCCTTATAAACAAGGAGGATAGGAGTAGGATTTATTGTTTGAAGGAGATTTATTTTTATATTTCAATAAGAAGAATGTTTGTTGAATAAAAAATCCTCCTTTTTGCTCTTTGAATTAATTCTTCAAATGAACGAAAAGGAGGACAGGGAGTTATTATTCTTACTGAGCAGAAAGAAGTTTTAGATTAATGTTTCCAGTTTTTGCAGTGCATCAGCAATACCTTGCGGTTTTGTACCGCCAGCCTGGGCAACATCAGGACGTCCGCCGCCGGAACCTTCAATGCAGACTGCAATTTCTTTGATCAGACTTGGAGCTGTGTATTTTGCGTGCAAGTCTTTAGAAACATAGAGGATAAGGGAAGCTTTGTCGCCGTCTTCCATGGCAAGAAGAGCAACGCCGCTTGGGATTTTTGAGCGGACATCGTCCATTAAATCACGCAAAGCTTTGACGCTCATGCCGGGCACTTTTTGTGCAAGAACTTTAATTCCTTTGATTTCTTTCAATCCGCTCATGATGTCACCGCCTGCAGAAGCCTGAGCTTTATCAAGTTCTTTGCGCAGACTCTTGATTTCTTTTTGCAGGGCGTCAACACGAGGCAAAATTTCGCCTTGTTTGGTTTTCAGTTCATGACAAAGCGCTTTGCTTTCTTCGCGCAGAGCTTTTACTTCACGAATGGCATTCCAGCCGGTGATAGCTTCAATACGGCGAGTACCGGCAGCCACGCCAGATTCAGAAACAATCAGGAATAAGCCTGCTTCACCCGTATTTTTCAAGTGTGTGCCGCCGCAAAGTTCCATGGAAACGGTTTCTTTGTCATTGCCAACACGAAGCACGCGAACCTTGCTGCCGTATTTTTCACCAAACAGGGCAATAGCACCTTTTTCCTGAGCTTCCTGCGGGCTCATTACTTCGGTATGAACAGGGTATGCTCCCATAATTATTTGATTTACTTTGCATTCTACCAAAGCAATTTCTTCTTCGCTCATAGGAGAAATGTGGTTGAAGTCAAAGCGCAAACGATCCGGGCTTACCATGGAGCCAGCCTGATTGACGTGTTCACCAAGCACAGTTTTGAGTGCAGAATGGAGAAGGTGGGTAGCAGTATGGTTTCTTGCGGTTGCATGACGATTTTTTTCATTGACATGGAGTTCAACTTCTTCGCCAACCTTGACTTGTCCCTGTTCCGCCGTGACTTCGTGGATAATCAGATTTTGGATTTTCAATGTGTCAGCAACAAGAATTTGAGATGTGCCGGTGTAAATATAGCCGGTGTCACCAATTTGTCCGCCGCCTGCACCGTAGAAAGGTGTTTTTTCAGTAATGATATAGCCATGCTTGCCTTCAATCAGCGTATCAGTTTTTTGGGCATTTTCATCTAAAATGCAAAGAATTTTGCTTTTTTCCTGCAAGGTTTCATAGCCCACAAACTGGGATTCAATATGTTCGGTGATCACAGCTTTGAAACGAGTGGTCAAATCCTTTTCGCCAGAACCTTTCCAGGCAGTGCGGGCACGTTCTTTTTGCTGCTTCATTTCTTCATTGTAGCCGTCAACGTCCACAGTGAAATTGTATTTACGGGCAACATCGTCAACAATATCAAGAGGAAAGCCGTAAGTATCGTAAAGCTTGAAGGCAACACTGCCGGCAATTACAGTTTTCTTTTGTGCTTTTGCGTTTTGGATTTCTTCTTCCAAAAGGGCTAAACCTTTGTCCAGAGTTACGCGGAAGCGGTCTTCTTCTTCATGCACAACTTTCAGCACAAAGTCTTTGTTTTTGGTCAGTTCTGGATAGGCTTTACCCATAACTTCAATAACCTGACCAACAGTTTTATACATGAAAGCTTCTTTGTTGAGGCCAATGAGCGTGCCAAAGCGTAGTGCGCGGCGGATTAAGCGGCGCAAAACATAGCCTCTGCCTTCATTGGAAGGAAGAATTCCTTCGGTAATCAAAAATGCTGCTGCACGGCTGTGGTCAGCAATAACGCGAAGAGCTGTATCCACATCATTGGTGTCAGGAAGGCTGTTGCTGTAGCTAACGCCTGCATCTTTTGCGGTAAACTGGATAATTTCCTGGAAAATATCGCAGTCAAAGTTAGAGCGTTTGTTTTGGCAAATGGCAGCAATACGTTCGAGACCCATGCCAGTATCAATGCAGGGGTGCGCAAGAGGTTCGCGGGTGCCGTCAGCTTTTTGATTGAATTGCATGAAAACCAGATTCCAGATTTCCAGAAAACGGTCACAGTCGCATTTACCAATGCCGCAGTTGTCGCCACAAGCCATATCTTCGCCCTGGTCAACGAAAATTTCTGAACAAGGGCCACAGGGGCCAGTATCACCCATGCTCCAGAAATTGTCTTTGCCGGGGATTCTCAAAATTCTGTCAGGAGCAACGCCCACTTCATCTCGCCATAAATTGAAGGCTTCATCATCATCAATATAAACAGTCACATAGAGGCGATCAATTGGAAGTTTGAGTTCTTCGGTCACAAATTTCCATGCAAATTTCATGGCGTCTTTTTTGAAATAATCGCCAAAGGAGAAGTTGCCAAGCATTTCAAAAAATGTATGGTGACGGGCAGTGCGGCCAACGTTTTCGAGGTCGTTATGCTTGCCGCTGACGCGCAGGCACTTTTGGGCAGTGGTTGCGCGTTTAGTGCCGATATTTTCCTGTCCGAGGAAAACATTTTTAAATTGCACCATGCCAGCATTACAGAAAAGCAAGGTAGGGTCGTTATGGGGAACAAGAGAAGAGGAAACTATTCTCTTATGGTTGTTTTTTTCAAAATAGGCCAGAAATTTTTCGCGGATTTCTTGAGCTGTAAGCATATAACTTCCTTTTATTCTTCAGGTTCTTCGTCAAAATCATCTTCAGACATGCTGCTGAACATATCTGCATTCATGCCTAAATGCTCGATAACTTTTGCTTCAATTTCACTGCGGAGTGTTTCGTTTTCATCAAGCATAGCGCGAACATTGTCGCGCCCTTGTCCCAATTTTTCAGAACCATAGGCAAACCATGCACCGCTTTTATCAATAATTCCTGCAGCTACACCTAAATCAATGATTTCAGCAGAACGGGAAATACCGGTTCCGAAAATAATATCAAATTTAGCTTCCCTAAATGGAGGAGCCATTTTGTTTTTGACAACTTTTACTCTGGTTGTTGCGCCGTAGGATTCTTCTTTATCTTTCAAAGTTTGGATTTTACGGATATCCATACGTACAGAACTGTAGAATTTCAGCGCGTTGCCGCCGGTGGTGGTTTCAGGGCTGCCGTAACCCATCATGCCGATTTTCATACGGATTTGGTTGATGAAAATAACGCAGGTTTTGGATTTATGGATAGTGCCTGTCAATTTGCGAAGAGCGTGGCTCATGAGGCGGGCATGTCCGCCAACCTGAGTTTCACCCATATTGCCTTCCAGTTCTGACTGAGGAATAAGAGCCGCAACAGAGTCAATAACAACGAGATCCACAGCTCCGGAACGCACAAGCATATCAGCAATATCAAGAGCTTGTTCGCCGTGGTCAGGCTGAGAAATAAGAAGCTCATCAACTTTTACGCCGAGACGGGCAGCATAGCTGGTGTCAAGAGCATGTTCAGCGTCAATAAAAGCAGCAGTGCCGCCCTGTTTTTGACATTCTGCAATAATATGCAGGGTCAGGGTTGTTTTACCGGAAGATTCCGGGCCATAAATTTCTGTAACACGTCCTTTGGGAACACCGCCAATGCCGAGGGCTAAGTCAAGTCCAATGGAACCTGTTGGAATAACAGGAACTTGAACGTGGGCGCTGTCGGATAATTTCATAACCGCGCCTTGACCATATTTTTTTTCAATGGTGGAGAGGGCTGTTTTAAGTGCTTCTAATCTTGCATCTTCTTGAGAAACTGTGGGCTTTTTTGCCATGTTATATTTTCCTTTTTTTGGTTTCAGATAATATTTCTTTATATCTTTTTTAGCGCAAAATGTCAAATAAACTAAATGAAAAACAACGGTTTTGCGCATTTTGTAACTTGCCTTTTGGGGCGTCTTTGATATACTTTTTTTATGATGAAACGTTATGATGGTTTAGCTCTTTTTTCCGGGGGCCTCGATAGTATTTTAGCGGCACGGCTTTTGATGGAGCAGGGAAAAAATATTCTTTGTCTGCATTTTACAAGCCCTTTTTTTGGCGATAAGAACGCAGTTTCTCATTGGGAACAAAAGTATGGCTTGGAAATTATTGCCGTTGATATTGCAGAAGATTTTTGCAGTATGCTTTGCAATAATCCGGCCAATGGCTTTGGCAGTGCGCTTAATCCTTGTGTTGACTGCAAAATTATTATGATGAAAAAAGCCAAAGATCTTTTGGCAGAATACGGGGCAAAATTTCTTATCTCCGGCGAGGTTTTAGGACAGCGCCCCATGTCACAGCGCCGTGATACACTGCAGTTGATTCGCCGTGATGCGGATGTAAAAGATATTTTGCTCAGACCCCTCAGCGCTCTGCATATGGATCCCTTACCTATTGAAATATCTGGAGAAGTGGATAGAGAAAAACTCCTTGGTATATACGGGCGTGGCAGAAAAGATCAGCTTGCTCTGGCAAAAAAATTTAATATTGTGGATATTCCCACAGCTGGCGGCGGCTGCAAACTTACGGAAAAGGAAAATGCCCGCCGTTATTATGAAGTGATGCAGAAAGTCAGCCACCCCACTGCCAATGATTTTTTCCTTGCCAATCATGGACGCCAGCTTTGGAATGGAGACATTTGGGTCAGCCTTGGACGCAAGCAGGCGGATAATGAACAAATGCAGCAGTATAAAAAGTCCAGTGATTATGTTTTGCGTATTGAGCATTTCCCAAGTCCCTATTGCATTGTCCGTCATGCGCAAAGAAAAGAAGTTCCAGCTGAAGAACTGCAAATTATTGGCAGTATTTTAGCCACGTATTCCAATAAGGCGTGTGCCTATTTTGCGGAAAACAAGGAACGCATTTCCATTAAAATTGAGCATGAAGAGACGATTGATCGCATTTTGGTTGAGCCCCAGCGCTTTGAACAGTATAAAGAACTGCATTTTGATGAAATAAAAGAAATCTTGCAGGCACGCAAGAAAAATATGGCAGAATAATTGCCGGTATTTATGCAACTTTCTTGTGAGAAACAAGCTTGATCAGCTTGTCTTTATCCATGCCGTGTTCTTTACAAAGATAGGCAATGATATGATCTCTTGTAAACTGCGGCTTTTTGAATAACAGAATGATTTCCTGTAAAATTTCTATTTGTTCTTCGGGCATGAACAGCGAATATTGCAGTAAATCGTTTTGCTGCAAGCTCGTTTCTTTGCCGGAAATCAAAAATTTATAGAGCAGTGCTTCAAAATAACTTTGAAAACGTATTTCTTCAGCAGAATGAATAAAGTTTTCTGCATGGCAGTTGATCACCACATTGGCTTGTATTCGTTTTAAAATATCAGTGTCAAAGCCGGTCGTTTGGAAAAAGAATAAATGGCTGAAATATTGGCTGATTGTATTGATGGAAAAACGGGAAAACGAATCGCCAAAAATAACGCCCACATGCTGAGGGTGTGCCTTGTTTTCGCAGATAATTAATCCCCCAATATTTTCTATCTTATTGTAATAAATAATATTATTTTGTGTGTAGTGATAGCAGAGAGTTTTTGGGCAGGGCTCTTTACGAATTTTTACCCATAAATCATGCAAAGGCACTGCCTGAAATGGTTCCAGTGCGGAAGAGGAAGCACATTTTTGCTTTAAAACTTTTGCATAAAATTCATCCGTGCCAAAATCATTCCAGTGGGTATCATATTGATAATAGCAGTCTTTTTGCTTTTTGAGGTCTTGAAAAAATTGCAGTGGATACTTGGCAAGCGTATGTTTTTGTAATTGCAGAGCAGGGCGATTTTCAGAGATGGAATAGCCCGGCAGTTTTTCGGGATACACGCAGTGTTTTAACGGAAGAATAATAAAATGGTATTCAGCTCCCCCAGCTCCTCCGGTTTTCATGGCAGCGCAAAAGGCTTTGCGCTGTTCTAAAATTGTTTTCCAGCTTTCAATTTGTTCATCCGTCAGCGCAGATTGGCCCTGCAAAATATTGTGCATAAAATTGGTGCCCTGATAGGCAAAAAGCCAATCATCATCACCAATTAGAACATCATTGAGAACGCTGGGCATGGCGGTTAAAGCTTTTCAATGAGTTTATCTAAATTATTGGGGTCGTTTTCCTGATAATCTTCAGGAATAAGAAGTTCAGACATAAACCAGGGAGAATTGACGGCAAGGGCTTGTTTGGCACTATTTGAAAAGCCTTGCAATGTTATCAGGATATCTTGATGAACGCCTGAAATATCCTGCTTTTTGGCATTATCGTATATTTTTGAAAGGATAGCTGCTTTTTCATGCACAGCGTCAAGATAATCCTGCTTGTTCTCTGCTGCAATGGCTTGTTTTTTCTTTGCTTCAAGTGCGTGGATTTGTGCTGCTGCCTGCATGAGAAATTCTTTTAATTGCATAGCCTATCCTTTCAAAATTATTATATATTTTTCTTAGCGAGAATGGAGCACTGTTTCCATTACGTTAATGGCTTCTTTGATTTTTTCCATATTGGCTTGTGTTCCCATGTGTCCAATTCTGAAAATTTTACCGTCCATGGGGCCAAAACTTCCCGCAATATACATGCCGTGCTCAGCAAGAGCCTGTTTCCATGATTTAAAGGTAAAGCCTTCTGGAATCATAATTGCCGTGCAGGTTGGGGAATTGACTGCTTCCTTTGTTGTCCAAAGGGGAATGCCTATTTTCTTGAGCCCGTCCCGGCAGGCTTTTGCTACTTCCTCATGGCGGCGATAGACATTTTCAAAGCCTTCTGCTTCGAGAAGTTCAAGGGATTTATGCAGGCCCTGAATCCCCACATAGCAAGGCGTATAAGGAAATTTCATGGGATTTTCTGTTGCTTTGTGGAAAGGAAGTATGCTGTCGTAGCCAAGATATTTGACTTTTTCCGCAATTTCCCAAGCCGTATCACTGACTAGCAAAATACCCATAAATGGCGGGCAGGAAAAACATTTTTGAGAGCCGCCCAGCACAATGTCGCAGTTCCATGCGCTGGCATCCACTTTTGCTCCGCCCATACTTGCCACAGTGTCCACCACAAATAAAGGTACATTGCGGTCTTTCTTGAGTTTGCCCAGTTCCTCAAGGGGGTTCAGTGTACCGGAAGGCGTTTCGCAGTGCACGGCAGTAAGCATAACAGGTTTCGCGCGTTTGATTGCCTCGTCAATTACTGCCATATCTTCATGGGTAATGGTGCGGTTGTAAGGCAGGGAAATTTTATCCACAACGCAGCCAATACTTTCTGCCATGTCTGCAAAGCCGTCTCCAAAAACGCCTGTACCAACAGTGACCACATGATCACCTTTTTTGAGGCAGCTTTTCATAGCTCCCCAAAGTCCCACCATGGCTTCACCTGTGGGGAAAATTACTTCATTTTGGGTATTGCAGAGCTTCTGGATTTTTTTGGCTAAATCAATGTAGAGTTCTGTGTATTCCATTCCAAAACGAGGAGGCGCAAAATCCTGATACATCACGTTTGCAATTTCAGGGTGAACAGTCACAGGGCCGGGGTAGAAGGGGAGTTTGTCGTAAGGAGAGAAGTTCATTTTGTCCTTCCTGTAAAATAGGTTAATGGAATTGGTTAAAAGGTATGTTGATTGTTTGTTCCCAAATGGGTGGTTAGGCTGTGTCCAATAGTGAGCAGTTTTGCTTCATCAAAGGCAGATCCAATGATTTGCATGCCTACAGGCATGTTATGCGCCATACCCACAGGAATGGCGAGACCCGGCAAACCGGCAAGGTTGAGGGAAAGGGTAAAGATATCCATTTGATACATTTGCAGCGGGTCTGTCACACTGCCCTTTTTCCATGCAACAATAGGGGAAACAGGTGCCAGCAGGACATCACATTCTTTCAGGGCTTTTTCGTAGTCTTCACGGATAAGACGACGCACTTGCGCGGCTTTTTTGTAGTATGCATCATAGTAACCGGCAGAAAGAACATAGGTGCCAAGCAAAATACGGCGCTGTACTTCTTCTCCGAAGCCTTCTGTTCTTGACATGGTGTAGAGTTCGTCCAAATCTTGCGGCTGATTGGTTCTGTGTCCGTAGCGGATACCGTCATAACGGGCAAGGTTGGAGCTGGCTTCCGCGGAAGCAATAATATAGTAGGAGGCAATGGAGTACACAAGATGAGGCATGGAAACCTCTTTAATGGCTGCTCCCAGTTTCTTGGCTTCCTCAATAGTCTGCTGACAAAGCTTTGCCACATCACTGTCCATGGCTTTGCTGTCAAAAAATTCTTTGGGCAAGCCAATGGTAATATTTTGCAAATCCATTTTTGGATTTTTGAAAAGCTTGGTAAAATCTTCTTTTTCGCGGGGAGATGAAGTGCTGTCGCGTTCATCATGCCCTGCAATCACAGAAAGCATGAGGGCAGCGTCTTCAACAGTACGGGTAAATGGTCCAATTTGGTCAAGAGAAGAACCGTATGCCAAAAGACCGTAACGGGAAACACGTCCGTAGGTTGGTTTAAGCCCTACACAGCCGCAAAGAGAAGCAGGCTGACGGATTGAGCCACCAGTATCTGTGCCTAAAGATGCAAAGGATTGGCAGCTGGCAACGCTGATGGCAGAACCGCCGCTTGAGCCGCCGGCAACACAGTCCGTATTCCAGGGGTTGGAACCGGCTTTAAAGGCTGAGTTTTCGCAGGTACTGCCCATGGCAAATTCATCCATATTGTTTTTGCCAAGGATAATGGCACCGGCTTTTTCCAGCTGCTCTACTGCAAAAGCCGTGTAAGGAGGTATGAAATTTTCAAGAATTTTAGATCCTGCTGTTGTTTTCATGTTCTTGGTGGCAAGGGCGTCTTTCACAGAAACAGGCACACCCCAAAGAGGCATGCTTTCATCATAGCCTTTTTCATCCAGTTCCTTGGCTTTTTTGAGGGCTTCTTCCGGATACACATTGATAAAGGCACCAAGTTTTGGCTCAGTTTCATTGATATGGTTGAGGCAGGCTTTGGTCAGTTCTGCTGCACTGATTTCTTTTTTGGCAAGGGCTTTTTTTATTTCAGTAATATTTTTGGTAATCATGGTTTTTCCTTCTCGTATTTTTCCTGATTCTTATTTGCCTTCAACAATGCGGGGAACAATAAAATAGGTTCCGTCTGTTTCTGGAGCATTTTTGAGAATTTGTTCAGGAACTTGCCTGCGAAAGGCAACATCTTCGCGCACAGCGCTTTCATGGAAAACAGGAGAATATAAAGGGGCAACATTTTCAGTGTCTGCTTCTGACAATGTGTCAATATAGTTAATAATATCAGTAAATTGGTGTGATATTTTTTCTAAAGTTTTTTCATCTGGTGAAAGTTTTGCAAGTTTGCAAAGGTGGTTTAAATCTTGGGTTTGGCTCATACATTTTCCTTTTTATCTATGCTGTCTGTTTATTTTTCTTAGTTAACAATGGAATGAACGAGTGCATCAAGGGCACTTTCTTCTTGTTCCTTTGTTATTTTATCCTTGGCGGCATCATCAAGGTTGGGCAAAACTTTTCCGTCCTTTTGGTAGAGGAGGAACGTTTCTTTATCATAAGGAGTGCGTCCGTTTCGTGCAGGCTGATTGATGATAAGTTCACGGGAAAGTTTACCATCTTTTGCATAAAGGAAAGGCGCACCAATATAATCTACTTTCAGATTGGCAAGACGTCTGTTGATTTCTTCGCTTGATCGTTTTTCGCCCATTTGCAGTCGGCTTGACATCATCACAAAATCAAAGCCAAGGGCTATCCAGCTTGTGCCCATGCTTTGCTGCTTTGTGAGTTCTGCCTGAAAGAAGTCGCGATAAGGGCTTTCGCGTTTGCTGTCATAGGAAACAGGGAAAAGGGTCAAGGCAAAGGTTTGCGGATTCATATTGATAGGATTGGAAAGGCTTTGTTCCCAAAGTGAAGTGCCAAGCATGATCTTTTTGTGTCCGCCATGATAATGCATATAGGAAATAATCATATCCATTTTCTTCCAGACATCAGGCAGGAAAATTGCATCCATGGGGCGTCTGGCAATGGGCATTTTGCCTTTTGCCGGGGTTGTGGCATTGAGAAAATTTTTTGTTATTGTATTGAAATCCTTTGTTTCTTTATCAGAATAAGAGGTGCTGTACACAGATAAGCCACGCTCTTGTGCAATTTTTGTGAAAAGGTTATTCATGCCGTTTCCATAGGTATTATCCTGATGAAAAGAACCAAAATTTGTTACCCCCAAATCATTTTGCGCAACATTGATCACAGCCTTGACCTGATCTTCCGGGCTGGTGAAGAAACGCCAGGCGTCAAGACCTTCTACGCTTGGGTCTGGCAGGCGGGTCAAGAATGCAAAAAATGCTCTTTGGCTGGTGAGTTTGCTGTTATACAGGGTTTTATAAATATTGGTTTGGAGCGGGCCGCCGATAACGCTGCAGCTTTTGGGCAGGTTTTCAAGATAGCTTATCCAATTGGGATCCTGGGTATCAATAAAGGTGATATTCCATTGGATACCTTGCTCAAGCAGAAGTTTTTGCGCAATTTTTGCCCCGGTGATAATTTGACGGGAAAATGTGCTGTAAGAGCCGCTTTGGGGCAAAAGCATGGCAATAGAGCCGTCAGAAGCTGTGGCATAATTGGTGGAAGGCGTATTTCCTACGGTAATTTTTGAACTTTGGAAATAGTTTTGGCTGGCAAATTTATCAAGAACTTCCTGACTGTTTTCTAAAAGTCCGCGTTTTGCCGCTGCAAAAATAGTCAAATTATATGGGAAATAGGCTTCCAGACTGGGGGAAATCAGCTTGAGATTTGCAGTAATATCAGCATCTGGAGCAGTATTTAAATCATGGAAAAGGGTTTCTTCCATGTATATTTTATATTCATTGGCAGATTGAGAATACTGAGAATTGAGGGATTGTTGAGCAATTTTGGTGCTGGGGTTGCTGCGGCTGGCAAGAATATAGGTGGCACGGTCACGGAGTTTGAGTGGTTTTGAGCTGTCAGCCCAAACATCAGCCGCCATTTTGCTTTGTTCGGCAGAACTTTTGCCCACCAGGCTCTGTACCCAGGCTTCTTCATTATTTGTATTGAACATTGAACCGTTTAATGGCAGATTTTGTACGCAGGAAGAAAGAATAAACATAAAAAGAAAAAGTGAAAGAAAAGAAATTTGTTTTTGGAACTTCATTTTAAATCCTTTTTGTGTATATCTTATTAGCCAAAGAGTATACCGTATGAAAAATGGACTTGCAAGCCTTATTTTTAGAGCTATCCTGCTTATCTTTTTAGCTATCTTGTTTACTTTTGCTATCCTCTGGCAAGTTCTCTTTCAACATCTCTGCTTTCGGCGCGGCGTTTCAGTTCTTCGCGCTGATCGTGGAATTTGCGGCCGCGGGCAAGGGCAATTTCCAGTTTTATTTTGTTGTGTTTTAAATACATTTTGAGGGGAACAACGGTGAGTCCCTTTTGTTCCACCTTTGCCATAAGCTGTTTGATTTCCTGCTGATGGAGCAGAAGCTTACGTTCTCTGTCGGGATTTTGCACAGCATAGCCGGCATTATCATAGGGGCTTATATGCATATTCATCACATAAGCTTCCCCGTTTCTGAAATCAATATAGCTGTCAGTAAAGCTGACGCGTCCCTGGCGTATGCTTTTGACTTCAGGGCCTGTGAGCACAAGTCCTGCCTCAAAAAAATCCATTAATTCATAATATTGCCGAGCCTTTCTGTTTTCTGCCAAAAAAGAGGGGCTTTTTTGTTTCTTCATGGGAATTTCCTTTAATCTCGTGTGGATAGCGCGTAAATTTCACTGGTTGTCCAGCCCCGGCATTTTGCCTGCACCCGTTTTGCAATTTGTTTTGGGGAGCCTCCAAATTTCTTCTCTTCCTGTAAAATTGCAAGTACTTTTTCCTGAGCACTTTTGCTTTTTTCAAGCGGAGGGCCTACAATAACAGTCAGTTCGCCGAGTAAATGGTCAAGGTCTGGGATTTGTGTTAAATTGAATGAAATATATTCTTCATGTTCTTTGGTCAGTTCTCTTGCTATGCAGACTTCTCGCGCTCCCAAAAGAGTATACAAATATTTGAGCGTTTCGGCAATTCTATCCTTGCGCTCAAAAAAAATCAGAGTGGTGGAAATTTGCGCAAAAGGAGCAAGAGTTTTTTCAATATCGTTTGCTTTCCGTGGTAAAAAGCCAAAAAAGGTAAAAGGATTAGGAGCAATGCCACTGCCAGCCAAAGCCGTAACAGGAGCACAAGCCCCGGGAATCACAGTTACAGCAATATTTTTTTCGCGGCAGGCTTTGACAATTAAATAACCGGGGTCAGAAATAATGGGCATGCCGGCATCAGAAATAAGGGCAATATCTTCGCCCTGTTCAAGAAAAGCAATGGCATGTTCCAATTTTTTTTCTTCACTGTGGTCGTTGAAGCTGATGAAGCGTTTGGCTTTGAGTTCCCAGCGCGCGAAATTGAGGCTGGCGCGTTTGGTATCTTCAGCCAGAACAAGGGGAACCAGCTCTAAAATGCTTCGTGCTCTTGGGCTTAAATCATCAGCATTGCCAAGGGGGGTTGCCACAATATAGAGTTTTCCTGTTGTATTATTGGATAATAACATTGCTAAAATGCTCCACGTTAAGCGTATCACCATTGATACAAATGAAATCAAAACGGCAGGGCTCATCCCAACAGTTTTTTTCAGCCAGATATTTTTTTGCACCTTTGATGATATTGCGTTGTTTTTGCGGAGTAAAGGCTTCAAAACTTCGCACTTTGTCGCTGTCAAGGCGGGTTTTTACTTCCACAAAAACCAGTTCATTATTGGTTTTATCTTTGCAGATAATATCTATTTCGTAGGGGTGTGATTTCCAGTTTCTTTCAAGAATAGTATAGTTATGCTGTTTCAAATAGGCACAGGCTTTTTCTTCCCCTTTTTTTCCCAGCTTTGCATGCTCCGGGGCAGTGCTTTGCCGAAGAAATCTGGATATTAACTCGTTTAGCATAGTGTGCCTTGTTCCATGGTTTGGGGGCGTACAGATTTGAAATCCATACGGTGCAGGGGGCAGGGGCCGTATTTTTGGATGGCAAGCCTGTGTTCCTTTGTGCCATAGCCCTTATGGGAAGCAAAACCATAGTTAGGATAGCGCGCATCCATTTTGATCATCAGCTTATCCCGAAAGTTTTTCGCAATAACAGAGGCAGCAGAAATAGAAGGTTCCAGCCCGTCTCCCTGAATAATGGTCTTTTGTTCAAGGGGGGCAAGGTTGTATTCTTTCAAATAAAAGGGAGGAATGGCAAAAGTTCCGTCAATCAAATAGACCTTGGGTAAAGTCTGCGGAAAATTCTTTTGCAAAGCAGCAAGAGCCCGTGTCATGGCTAAAAGACTTGCCTGCAAGATATTGATTTCTTCAATTTTTTTTTGCCAGACAAGGCCAATGCCCCAAGCCCAGGCAAGCTGTTTTATTTCCCCGTCCAGACAAAGGCGTTCTTTTTCCGTGAGTTTTTTGGAGTCGTCGAGGCCAATTAAATCAAAATCTTTTGGAAAAACAACAGCTCCGGCAACAACAGGGCCTGCAAGGCAGCCGCGTCCAACTTCATCAATGCCAGCGCAAAGGCAATCGTCAGCTAAATTTTGCGGACGATATAAAATTCCATGATTGATGAGCTCTTTCTTTTTTGCCATGCAATGCTCCAAACACAAAAACCCCACCCGAAAACATCGGGAGGGGCATGTAATATGAGACTATGCCCACTCAAGAAAAATGGGCATAAAAGATATCTTAGTAGTTGTTGCGAGGTTTAATACGTGCAGCTTTACCACGAAGATTACGGAGATAGTAAAGACGAGAGCGACGTACACGACCACGGCTTACAACGTCGATATGGTCAATGAAAGGAGAATGTAAAGGAATAATACGTTCTACGCCTACACCATCGGAAATTTTACGAACAGTGAAAGAGGCATCAGTTGTGCCACGTTTAACACGGATAACGTTTCCTTGGAATACCTGGATACGTTCTTTTTCGCCTTCAACAATTCTGAGGTGAACTTTTACAGTATCACCGGAGCGAAACTGAGGAATATCAGTACGTAAATGCTCGCTTTCAATCTTTCTGATAATATTCATTATGCCTCTCCTTGCGAGGAATTTATCACATAGGTTGCCTGAGCAACAATTGTTTATAAAAGTGCCAAACAGCAAATAATATTAATAACCTATTAATTTGATAAAAGCAACTTAAATTTTTGTATGGAAAAAATTTGCTGCAATTTTTATCGTCGGAAGCTCGATAAAAGTAAAAATTACTATCAAACAGGAACGGTATTTATTAGCAGATCTGGAAATATTTGCAAGGGGTTTTAACGGAAAATTTAAAAATTTAATAGATATCCCCTAAAAGCCTGTCTAAAATAATGGCACAGGCAGAACGCACAGGGAGGTGGTTATAATGTCCCATATAACGAAGAGGCGGCAGGATGTAATCGCACTTTGCGAGGACTTCGGGGGCTAAGCCGTGACTTGTGCCAAAAACTAGCAATATACTGTTTTCTTTGTCAAGTTCTGCGATTTTGGGAAATGGAGCGGCAAGACGTTTTTCCCGTCCTCTTTTATCTTTTTCAGCCTTTGCACTTGTGCCGACGAGGATTGGCTTTGTGCCTGAAATTTTTGCAACATTTTCTATTGCGTCGTCCATGCTGTCAGCAAGCTGGGCAAGACTCAGCGCTTTTGCCCGATCTGGATTGGTTTTTGCGCCGTCGCCCTTTGTCCAGTGGGTGATCAGTTCCTCCACAAGAATTTTTTGGTCAAGAATTGGCGTAATAATTTGCAGGGAACTGAGCCCATAGGTGCAGGCAATGCGCGAAATATCATGGATATCCAAGTTGGTCACAGAGCTTGAGCCAGCCATATTGGATTTGAGTAAAACCGGGTGATGCACAAGGGCAATATGGATATTTTTTGCAAAAGAAAGAGTACGGAGCGTGTTGAGGCGTATTCTGTCCTGTTCAGATAGTTCTGCCCTTGCTAAAAGGTCAGGTCTGTGTCTGAGGGTCATGGCAAGCGCTTGTTCGCGCCGCCAGGCATTGATTTCCTGGTGATTGCCGTTTTGCAAAACTTTCGGCACTTCCAGCCCCATGAAATTTTCCGGGCGTGTGTAGTGGGGATATTCCAAGAGATTTTGCGTAAAACTTTCTTCTGTGCCTGATTCATTTTTGCCCATATAACCGTCCTGCAGACGGGCAGTTGCTTCAATCAGAGCAAGGGCTGCCACTTCGCCGCCATTCAGGATTGCCTCACCAACACTGACGCGTTCAATGGGCAGAAGATCATAAATACGTTCATCAAAGCCTTCATAACGCCCGCAAATGAGGGTAAGATCTCCTTCCCTCGCTAGTTCTTCAGCAAGTTTTTGAGAAAGCGGAGTGCCCGCAGGAGTCAGGGCAATGAGGCGGCCTTGTTTGGGAATGGAAGCAATGGCGTCCATAAGCGGCTGTGCCATGAGCACCATACCTGGGCCCCCGCCGTAGGGGCTGTCGTCAACTTTCTTATGTTTATTTTTGGTAAAATCACGAGGGTTGATATAATCAACAGTGACAATGCCTGCTTCATTTGCCTTGGCAAAAAGAGCAGTATTTAATGGTGAGGAAAACCATTCAGGAAAGAGAGTAACAATGTGATAGTGCATGGTGATTAGGAATGAGAGCGTGTTGAGGGCGTGTGGGCAGTGCTTTGGGTGCGAGTTTTACGGGCAGTGCGAGAATGATTTTTGGAAGTGGAAGGAGTTTTTGAAGAATTTTTTTCTTCATTTATTTCTTCGCTGTTATCCTCATCCGAATTTTCCGTATAGATTTCAAGCAGTCCGGCAGGAGGATTGAGGTAAACAGCCTGATTTTCCAAATCATAGCGGTCTATAAAATCAGAAACAGCAGGGAAGAGAATTTCTTGTTTTCCTTTATGGATAAACCAAATCTCCTGCCCTGCTGGAAATGAAATTTCATCAATAATACCAAGAGGTTCTGTTCCGGCAAAAGCTGTACAACCTATAATTTGATGAAGATAGGGAGCATTTTCAGCCTCCTCATTTTCATTCATCACCTGTAAATCATTGTCAGTGAGAGCATTTTCTTCAATAACAAGATCGTAATTGCGATACAATTCAGCTTCTGTTCTGGAATTTATGCCTTCTATTTTAAGAATAAGGATATTTCCCCGTTCCTTATAGGAACGAACAAGACAAGGTTTTTCCGGTAATTTTCCAATTTTAAGGAATACCTGATTTTTTTTAAAATATTCATAGGATTCAGCATAATACTGGGCACAAAGCTCACCTGAAATCCCGTGCGGTCTTGTAATTTTACCTATAAAAATAAGGGAATTTGTAGGCATTATTCTAAAATTTCCAAAACGACACGTTTGCGAGTTTTTGCAGACACAGCACCAAGCAATGTGCGGATTGCTCTGGCAGTACGTCCTTGCTTGCCGATTACTTTTCCCAAGTCTTCTTTAGCAACGGTGAGTTCTAAAACAGAAGTTTGTTCGCCTTCAATCTCACGAACCTTTACAGAATCAGGGTTGTCAACAAGAGACTTGGTAATGTACTCTACAAGTTCTTTTTGCATAATGTTCTCTCTCTACATAAAGGTTTTCCCAAAACAACAGGGCAGCACTTTTCCTTTAACCTAAAAGAAACTGTTTAAAGAAAGCGTTACATACGTAATATTTTCTTTACATAAAAGCATAAACTTTATAAAATATAGCAAGTAGTCAATTTGTTGTCAATGTTATAAAAATTACTTTTTCTATAGGTTAATATGGGTTATTTTTTGCAAAATAGAAAAAAAATCGTTATTTTTATCTTTTTTTTCATTTTTTTTCCTTGCTTCATTTATGCGCAAACTCCTGATGTCGTGATTGTCAATACCAATGTCGATAAATCCTATCCATTTGATATATCAAAGACAAATACGTGGCAGAATGTTGAAAAGGGGGTGCAGTTTATCCGCATAACAGAGACTATTATGACTGACCGCGGAGAAGAAGGTAATCAGAAAATGCCCCTTGCCATAAATTTTGATGTGCTCAAATTTGACCCTGCTTTTTTTGATTTTTCTGTGTACGGGGCAATAACTGATACCACAGAAAGCAAAGCTTTGCTTGCTTGGCTTCAGGAGTATAAGCTTCAGGCAATAATCAATGCTTCCATGTATTTAAAAGACAGTAAGACCAGTACTGGCTATTTGCGAAAAGGTGATATCCATAATAATAAGCATGTGGGAAAAAGTTTAGGGGCTTTTTTTGTGGCAAAGCCTTATAAAAACTATCAGGGAAAAATTCCTGTCTGTGCCATTGTGTATGATGATGAACCGGACTTGGGGCAATTTTTTGTAAAAAATGAAGAAGCGCAGACTGTAGAAAATGTACTGAAAAAATACCAAGTTGTGGTGCAAAACTTTAAGCTTGTGGATTTGCCGGAAAATCAAAGTGTTTGGAAGGGGCAGCGCCGCCATGCCATTGCCGCTATTGCGCAGGATACGGAAAATAAAATTTTATTAATGTATGCATCAAAGCCGCTCACTATTCAAGAATTTCGTATCGTACTGCAAAATAATCCCCTTTTAAAGATTAAAAGAGCTATGTATACAGAGGGGGGCGTTGAGGCAAGCATGGCATATAAAAAAGAGCATATCTTTTTATGGCAACATGAAGAAAATATTATTCTTTTTTTAAAAGGAAATGTGAAGCTTCCTAATGTTATTGGCGTAAAACGAAAGGCAAAATAACTCATCATGATTTTTATTTAATTGCTCTTTTGTGAATAGTTGTTGCCAATGTGAAAAAATAGGCATACAGTTACATTGTAAATTTTACTTAGGTAAGAGAGGTTTTTATGAGTTCACAAAACTCTGGCTTTTTTAGCTCTGCTTTTAATTGGTACATGAAGTCTTCACTCATTTTGCTTATTTGCATAGGTATGGCTTTAGGTATTTTCTTAGGTATTGTAGCTCCGCAATACGCCGGTAATTTATCCCTTTTAGGGGATTTATTTGTTGGTGCATTAAAAGCTATTGCTCCTGTTCTTGTTTTTACCCTTGTTTGTGCTTCTGTAACAAACCATGAAAAAGGTACTGAAACAAAAATCAAACCTTTAATTATTTTGTACCTGGTAAGTACTTTTGCAGCAGCACTTATCGCAGTTGTTGCAAGCTTTATGTTCCCAACTACCTTGCAATTGCAGGCTGCCGAAACAGGTGAAGCCGTACAAACTGTTAGCCAGGTTTTGAAAAACTTAGTTGTACAAGTTGTAACAAACCCAATCACTGCTCTTTCTCAAGCTAACTATATTTCTTTGATCTTCTGGGCAGTTGCTTTTGGTTTTGGTTTCCAACACTGCAACGATTCAACCAGAAAATTCATTATCGACCTCGGACAAACCGTTTCCGGTGTTGTAAGAATGGTTGTTCGCTGCGCACCTTTCGGTATCTTTGGTCTTGTTTATACTGTTGTAGGTGAATTTGGTATCGACGTTCTTATTGGATATGCTCAAGTTTTGGCTGTACTGCTTGGCTCAATGTTCTTTGTAGCATTTATTGTCAACCCAATTATTGTGTATACAAAACTTCGTCAAAATCCATTCCCGCTTATTTGGTTCTGTATCAAAAACAGCGGCGTAACCGCATTCTTCACCCGTTCTTCTGCTGCAAATATTCCTGTGAACATGGATTTGTGCCGCCGTTTGAACTTGCCTGAAGCTACCTATTCAATTTCCATTCCTTTAGGTGCTACTATCAATATGGCTGGTGCTGCTATTACCATTACCGTGCTTACTTTGGCAGCTGCAACAACCCTTGGTATTCAAGTAAATCTTTTTGATGCCTTGCTCCTCAGTATTGTTGCTTCCCTTTGTGCCTGCGGTGCTTCTGGTATTGCCGGCGGTTCTCTCATGCTTATTCCTTTGGCATGTAGCCTCTTTGGTATCAACAATGATATCGCTTTCCAAGTTGTTGGCGTTGGCTTTATTATTGGTGTACTTCAAGACTCAACCGAAACAGCACTCAACAGCTCCACAGACGTTGTTTTAACTGCAACTGCAGTGCTTAGCCCAAGCGACGATGTAATTGCACGTGTTCACGCTGCTGTAGAAAACTAATCGTTATTTTCTGATAATAAAACAAGAAAGAGGCATTTATACTGCCTCTTTTTTTTTGTCTAAATTTTGGATAATAAAAAAGCCCTCAATAAATTTGAGGGCTAAAAATTTTTTACTTTTGTTTTATCTTTATTATCTTCCTTTGCGAAAAGAACAAGGTAAAAAGATGCACAATGCGTTATTATTGTTAAAACTAATGCAATATACCAGTTTGTCATGTTTGTTTTTCTTTATTGGTTTTGCTAACTCTCGTTATTAATTTGAATAAAAAGGTTGAGACGAGAGATAATAGAACGCCCTCAGTAATGAGGGCATTAAAAATTTTATTTTGATTTATTCTCTTTGTTTTCAAAAAGTGCAACTAAAACAGCACCTGCGGCAATAGTAAAAAGCAATCTGCAATTTTATTTATGATGTTTTTCATTATTTTAACCTTTGAATTTATAATAACTACATTTGTACATTTTAGCAAGAGGATAAAAAATCATAAATTTTTGCAAAGGAGAAAATATGTTACGCACAAAAAAGGCCGGCATAAAACCGACCTTTTTTTATTTGTATGACTAACGAGTATTAGTCGTCAGTTGGAGCGTCAGCAATAGGCTTCTTAGCAAAAGCAAGGAAGCTGCCAATAGCAACGATAGCGGAAGCAATACCGATATAGGTAGAAATGGTGTAATCAACACCAAAGCCTAAGTTTTTATCCATGAAGATGTAAGTAACAACAACTGCAGTCATATAGGTTGCAGGGATACTTGCAATCCAGTGTAAACGACCCTTGCGGTAAAGGTAAGCAGCACCAGCCCAAAGCATAATACATGCGAGGGTTTGGTTTGACCAGCCGAAGTAACGCCAAATAACGTTAAAGTCGATTTGGGTAAGAACTGCACCGATAATGAAGAGAGGGATAGCAATTGAAAGACGGTTCTTAGAAGGAGTTTGGCTGAAATTGAATACTTCTGCAATGGTAAGACGAGCAGCACGGAAAGCAGTGTCACCAGAGGTAATAGGAAGAACAATAACACCAAGAACTGCCAAGATACCGCCAACTGTTCCCATAAGAGCAATAGCTGATTCATTAACAACGTTTGCAGGACCACCAGCACCAAGAGCAGCCTGTAAAGCGTCAGGAGTTGGGTAGAAAGTCATAGCAACAGTTGCCCAAATAAGAGCAATAAGGCCTTCACCAATCATTGCGCCGTAGAAAACCGGGTGACCAAGGCTTTCCTTAGTCAAGCAGCGGGACATAAGAGGTGATTGGGTTGCGTGGAAGCCAGACAAAGCGCCGCAAGCAATAGTAACGAAGATAAGTGGGAAAATAGGCAATCCCTTAGGATGTTGGTTTGCCATTTCTGCTGCTGGGTAGAAATCATAGCCCTTAATGAAAAGCATGGTGGTCATACCAACTGCCATGATGAGAAGAACTGCACCAAAGATTGGGTATAAACGACCGATGATCTTGTCGATAGGCAAGATTGTTGCGAGCAGATAGTATGCAAAAATGATAACAAGCCAAATGTTCATATCAACGTTTGTGAGGTTCTTCAAAAGCATAGCAGGTGAAGTCATAAATACAACACCAACGAGCAAAAGAAGAATAACTGCAAACAATTGCATGATACGTTTGAATACGTTACCCAAGTTGTATCCTACAATGTTAGGAACGTTTGTTCCTTTGTAACGGATAGAAAGCATACCGGAGAAATAGTCATGAACTGCACCGGCAAAGATACTGCCGATAACAATCCAGAATAATGCAGCTGGGCCATACAATGCACCAAGAATAGGTCCGAAAATAGGTCCAATACCAGCAATGTTCAAAAGTTGGATGAGCCAGATTTTTACTGGATTCATTGGAACATAGTCAACGCCGTCAGCCATTGTAATAGCAGGAGTTGGGCGGTTATCGTCTGCGCCAAAAATTTTGGAAACGATTTTACCGTAAATGAAATAGCCGCCAAGCAATGCTACTACAGAGATTAAAAAATAAACATAATTTGGCATAAAGCACCTCATTCATGTTAAAGTTTGAAAAACTGTTTCTATTTAGTATTAACTTTATAAATAGTCAATAAAAAATTGTGCTATGTATGCTATTTATCTCTTTTTGAGGTTTGAGGCTTGAAAAATTTTTAATTTTTGGCAGAATATGAGGACGAGGTGAAAATGGAAAAGCCAAAAGATATTCCTTTAAATCCAGGTGTTTATCTGTATAAAGATAAGGGCGGAAGAATTATTTATGTAGGGAAGGCACGGAATTTAAAAAAACGTGTTTCTTCGTATTTTCGCCCTGATGATCAGCTCACGGCAAAAACGCGGGCAATGATGAGTCATGCTGTTTCCATTGAATTTTTGACCACCAGCACAGAGAAAGAAGCCTTGCTTTTGGAAGCAAGCCTCATAAAAAAACACAGACCCCATTATAATATTGTTCTGCGTGATGATAAGCAATATATTTTATTTCGGATTGCAGTCAAAAATCCTTTTCCTCGTCTAGAGGTGGTTAGAAAAGTGAAAAAAGACGGTGCTCATTATTATGGGCCGTTTACTTCTTCACAGGCTGCCCGTGAAACCTGGAAAGCTTTGCATACGGTTTTTCCTTTACGCCGCTGTAACGACAGGGCAATGAAAAACCGCGTGCGTCCCTGTTTATATCATCATATCGGGCTGTGCCTTGCGCCTTGTTCCGGCAATGTGAGTCAGGAAGAGTATTTTTCCGTTATTCAAAAAGTTGAGCTGTTATTAGCTGGCAAATCACGGGAACTTATTGAAAATATTACTCAAAAAATGGAAGAAGCTTCTGAAAAACTGGAATTTGAAGAAGCTGCAAAACTCCGTGACCAGCGCATAGCCATAGAAAAAACTATTGAAAAACAGGGTGTTGTTTTTCATAACGGTGCGGATATGGACGTCATGGGACTGTGTTCCCGCGGAGACGGTTTGGCCCTTGCCGTGCTCTTTGTCCGCGGCGGGCAGGTGATTGATAAAGCAACTTTTTTCTGGGCAGGGCTGATTATGGAAGATGCCAATGAGCTTTTGCTTGGATTTTTAACCCAGTTTTATTCACAGGATAAGGATATTCCTCCGCGTATTGTTTTGCCCTGGGCATTGACGGCAGAAAGTGAGATGCCCAAAGGAAGTGAAAATCAAGAACAAAGTGAAAATACAGAAAATCCTGTTCTTGAAAATCCTGCTCTTATTGGTGCGCTTGGAGCTGACTATGCGCTGCACGAGCACGAAGAAGATCTGGAAGGCATTGCCTCAGTTTTGAGTGAGTGGCGCGGAGCAAATGTGCGGATTGTGGCAGCGCGGACAAAGGATGATTATAAGCTTGTGGAAATTGCGAAAACCAATGCGCGGGAAACTGTGTATAAACGTTCTGATTTAGGCATGGATGAACGCCTGGCCGTACTTTTCAAAGTACAGGAGCCTGTGCGGCGCATTGAATGTGTGGACGTTTCCCATACGTCTGGTGTGGCTACCAAGGTTGGACTTGTTGTCTATCAGGACGGCAAGCCTCATAAGTCCGATTACCGGGTCTGGAATATGGAAAATACCCATGGTGATGATTATCTGGCTTTAGCTCAATGGGCAAAACGCAGGGCAGAACATGGAGCCCCCTGGCCGCATTTGCTCCTTATTGACGGCGGACGCGGACAAGTAAACACGGTGCATGCAAGTTTTCAGGAATATTTTGCAACCCAGCATATTCGCGATTCACAAAGTTTTGATTTGGAAGAAGGACAGCTCCCTTTTACTCTGGCTGGGATTGCCAAAGCTCGTGATGAACAGGGACATGCTGACAGGCGGGCAGGAAATTTAGCGGATAGAATTTTCTTGCCGAACAGATCAAATCCCTTGCCCTTTAAAGAGGGAAGTCATGAGCTTTTATTTTTGCAGTCCATTCGTGATGCTACCCACGATTTTGCCATAGGCAGGCACAGACAGGCGCGCAATAAGCAAAGCCTTGATATGCAGCTTTTGCATTTACCTCATGTAGGACAGGAAACAGCCAAATTGTTATGGGAGCATTTTAAAAGTTTGGAAGATATGAAGAAAGCAAGTATTGACGACTTGATGAAACTACCAAAAGTGGGCAGGAAAAAAGCTGAACAGCTTTGGGAGAGTCTGCAAAAATTATAAGTTTTTGCACGAGCTGTATTCATAATGAAAAAGCCGTTTCAGGTGAACGGCTTTTTGCGATATCATAAGGAATTTATTCTTGATTGATAGCGTCAGCAATTTCTTGTATTTTGCTTTCAAAATCTTCTTTTTTGATAATATCACCCAATCCATAGGCGCTAAAGGACGCGGCATGAATATGATCCCATTTGAGGAATTTGCAGATACTTGCAAATTGTTCTTGAATAAGAGCATATTGGTTTGCTTTGAGTCCGCCGCCACCAACAACAAGGCTGACTATTTTTTTAGATTGTGATCTGAACACATCCTGACGGGCAATAAATTTATCAATAAATAATTTTAATTGCCCAGCTATTCCCAGCCAAAAGACAGGCGTGCCGAATACAACACAATCTGCTTCACTGATTTTTTGCAGCATGGCATTGGTATCGTCTTTTTGCACACAATATCCGCCATTGGTTTTGCATTGATAACAGGCAAAACAAGGCGTTACGGTCATGGAATAGGATTGCAGCAATTCTACTTCATGATCAGCTTTGAGTTTTTCCTGCAAGGCCTGTAATGCTAATGATGTATTCCCTGCTCGGCGCGGACTGCCATTGATCATTAAAATTTTCATATTATTTTCCTTTTATAAAGAAGGGCATATTTTATTTATATTTTTCTTCAATTTCTTTGGCAGATTTTTCAACAGAATTGATAAAGGATTGGCGTTCAGCCAAAAGTGCTTCTGCAACTTTGCTGTCGTGGAGGGCAATAATTTGCGCAGCCATGTAGGCAGCATTTTTTGCGCCGGCTTTATCCAGAGCAACAGTTCCAACAGGAAAACCTGAAGGCATTTGCACAGTTGCCAAAAGGGAATCAAGTCCGTTTAAAGAAGAGCCGGTAAGCGGAATGCCAATAACAGGTTTAATGGTGCGCGCAGCCACAGCTCCAGCCAAATGCGCAGCCATGCCTGCAGCACAAATAAAGACCTGACAGCCTTGTTTTTCTAACTCGTCAATAATTTTTTCTGTACGGAGCGGGGTGCGGTGGGCAGAAGAAACAGTGAAACAATAAGAAATGCCAAGCTTTTTCAAGACATCAACGCAAGGGCTAATTGTATTTTCATCAGAGGCAGAACCCATTAAAATACCAACTTGTACCATGCCGTATTCCTTTTCTTATTTATTTTGTAAACGTTTGATGCCTTTATCCCCAATATCACGGCGATAATAGGCATTTTCCATGTGGATTTTTTCTATGGCTTTATAGGAAGTATTTTTTGCTTCCTGCAAGGTATCACCAAGGGCAACAACGCAAAGCAGGCGTCCGCCGCTGGAAAGAATTTTGCCGTTTTCATTCTTAGTGCCCGCGTGGAAGACTTTCACATTTTCCATGGCGTTGGCGTCCTCAATGCCGGTGATTTCCATACCTTTTGGATAGCTTTCAGGATAGCCTTTTGCTGCAAACACAACGCCAAGGGCTGATTGAGGATAAAGTTCAAGTTTGATATTCTTTTCCTTGAGCTTTCCTTCAACACAAGCCTGCATAATGGGCAGAATATCACTTTTCAGGCGCATGAGCAGAGGCTGACATTCCGGGTCGCCAAAACGCACATTGTATTCCAGCACTTTGACACCTTTTTCTGTCATCATAAGCCCTGCGTATAAAATACCCTTGAACGGTGTTCCGCGTTTTGCCATTTCTTTGAGCAGAGGGCGAACCGTGATATCTGCAAGTTTTTCCAGTGCTTCATCCTGAGCAAGAGGCGCCGGACTGTAGGCGCCCATACCGCCGGTATTAAGACCGGTATCACCTTCACCTATGGCTTTATGGTCTTGGGCAGAGGGCAGAGCAAGGGCATTTTCACCGTCACAGAAACAGAGCAGAGAAAGTTCTTCACCAACTAAAAATTCTTCAATAACAATGGTATTGCCGGCAGAACCAAATTTTTTATCGCCAAGCATGGATTTGACTGCGTCTTTTGCTTCCTGCACGGTTTGGGCAATAATAACGCCTTTTCCTGCTGCAAGACCGTCCGCTTTGATAACAAGGGGTGCACCGTGTTCATCAATAAAGGCAAGGGCTTTTTCCATATCTTGAAAGGTTCCGTAAGCAGCAGTAGGAATGCCCGCAGCAACCATGGCTTCCTTGGCAAAAGCTTTGCTTCCTTCAAGGCGGGCACAGGCTTTGCTTGGTCCAAAGCAGGGAACGCCAAGAGCTTCCATTGCGTCAGTAATACCAAGGGTAAGCGGAAGTTCTGGTCCCGGAACAACAAAGTCAATTTTCTTTTCTTTTACAAGGTTAACTAGGCCGTCAATGTCGCTGTCGGAAAGTGGCACATTGTGTTCAAGAGTACCGCCGTTTCCGGGAGCAACAAAAATTTCACTCGCAAGGGGACTTTGATTGATTTTCCATGCCAGAGCATGTTCACGTCCGCCAGAACCAATAACTAAAATACGCAAGGGAAACCTCCAAAAGTTTTGTTAGAAACAAGTATAAATTGTTTCAGGAAAAGTTTCAATTTTAATTCTATTCTCAATAGAGTGTACTAATTTTGTTTATCCTCGAATTAATGCAAGCAGTTCCTTTGTCTTTTCCTGCATGAGCGTTTCATTGGCACGGCTTTCGACGTTGAGACGCAGCACGGGTTCTGTATTTGAGCCGCGGACATTGAAGCGCCAATCAGCAAATTCCATGGAAAGTCCGTCAATTTTATTGATCACTTTTGCACTGTCTTTATAGGTATTTTCAATTTTTTCTAAAATAGAAGAAATACTTTCCACTTTGGAGTTGATTTCTCCGCTGCAGGGATAGGCTTTTATGCGAGCATCAACAAAGGATGCAAGGCTTTGCCCTGATGTGGAAAGAAGTTCTGCTGCCAAAAGCCAGGGGAGCATACCGGAATCACAGTAGGCAAAATCTCGGAAATAGTGGTGTGCGCTCATTTCTCCGCCGTACAGGGCATTTTCTTTGCGCATGGTTTCTTTGATAAAAGCATGTCCGGATTTACTGTCGATATTGATCCCATTGTTTTCATTGACAAGTTCTATGGTATTCCAGGTAAGGCGCGGATCGTGCACAATTTTCTCATGGGGGTTGGATTTTAAAAGAGCGCTTGCGAGCATGCCCACAATATAATAGCCTTCAATAAAACGTCCGTTGGAATCATAGAAGAAACAGCGGTCAAAATCCCCGTCCCAGGCAATGCCAAAATCAGCCTTGTGTTTGCGCACAAGTTCAGCAGTTTTTTCGCGGTTTTCAGGCAAAAGCGGATTAGGAATGCCATTGGGGAATGTTCCGTCCGGTGTTTCGTCCACAAGAATAATTTCAAAGGGCAAATGAGGAATAAGCTCTTTCAGGGCAAGATACGCACAGCCGTTTCCGGGAGTAGCCACTATTTTGAAAGGCGTGAGCTCCCTGGTATCAATATAGGACAGAAGTTTTTTGATATATTCAGGGCGGTAGGAGCGTTCAATAAATGTTCCTGTCAAATCCGCGGGGATTTGCTGTTCTTTGATGATGCGTTCTTTTATAGCCAGTAAGCCGGTATCGGAGCTGATGGGAATGGAATTTTCACGGACAAATTTCAAACCGTTTTCATCTTTTGGATTATGGCTTCCTGTAACCATAATTCCGCCGTCAAAAGGAATACCGTTTTCCTGAATATAGGCAGTAGCGTGGTAAATTTCTTCTGTTCCGCACATGCCAATGCCCACCACATTGGCGCCAGCGCATTGCAGACCCGTAGCAAGAGCCTTGTAGAGGTCAGGAGAAGAAAGGCGCGCATCATGCCCAATCACAACATTTTTGATATTAAATTCCTGCACATAGGCAAAACCTATTTCAAGCGCCAGAGCAGGACTGAGTGCTTCCGGCACTTTTCCGCGAACATCATAGGCTTTAAAACAATCTAAATTCATAGGAATTTCCTTGTCACGTATTGGTTACTGTGTGAATTAGTCGTCTAAATGTGCTCCATGGCATTTTTTATATTTTTTTCCGCTTCCACAGGGGCAGGGATCATTTCTGCCAATTTTTTCCTGAGCGTGGAAAGGAGTATTTTGTGGAGTACTTTGCTTTGAAGTGTTTTCATGGGTTTCCACTTCTTTGTGGCGAAGTTCCATTTTCGGTTCTGGTTCTGGTTTGGTGTTTTCTGTATTTTCAGTTTGTTCAGTATTTTCGGGTGCTTGCTCTTTCTGGTTTTGGATACGAACACGGGTTAGGGCGCGCAGCGTTCCTTCTTTAATTTGATAGAGCATGCTTTGGAACATGCTGAAACCTTCTTTCTTGTATTCAAGTTTAGGATCACGCTGTCCGTAGCCACGCAGGCCGATACCTTCGCGCAGATAGTCCATGCTCTTTAAATGGTCTTTCCATGCTCGATCCAGTTCTTCGAGCACAAAATACCGCAGAATATCCTGATAAATTGTACCTGCTTCCTCACGAAGTTCGGTTAAAATACTTTTGAAGGCATTGTCACATTCTTCCCGTGTAATCGGCGTAGCCTGGTTGGTCAAAAATTCAGGAATAACGCGTCCAATATTGCAGACATCCAAAAGTCTTGCTCCAATTTGTGCCTTCTGCTCATCGGTCAGTTCTTTCTTATTGTGTTCAGTGTAGAAAATATCTTCAAACACTTCATGGGCAAATTCAAAAACAACAGGTTCAGTATCTTCTTCCAAAATAATGTCTTTACGCAAATCGTAAATAACAGTTCTTTGCTGGTTCATAACGTTGTCGTAATCAAGGAGTGTCTTACGAATTTCAAAGTTATGAGCTTCCACTTTTTTTTGTGCATTTTCAATGGCTTTGGAAACGAATTTATTTTCAATGGCTTCACCTTCGTTCATGCCGAGTTTTTGCATGAGCGTTGAAATACGTTCAGATCCAAAAATACGCATGAGGTTATCTTCCAGGGAAAGATAGAAACGAGAAGAACCAGCATCGCCCTGACGGCCGGAACGACCGCGCAGCTGGTTGTCGATACGGCGGCTTTCATGGCGTTCTGTACCAAGAATATGGAGGCCTCCCAGTTCTTCAACTCCCTCTCCAAGCTTGATATCTGTACCGCGGCCAGCCATGTTGGTGGCAATGGTAACGCGTCCTTTTTGGCCTGCCTCAGCAACAATTTGAGCTTCTTCGGCGAGGTGTTTTGCGTTCAAAACATTATGAGAAATATTCAGCTTTTTGAGAATACTGGATAAATATTCTGAGGTTTCAATGGAAATAGTACCCACAAGAACAGGCTGACCTTTTTGGTGCAGTTCTTTAATCGCTTCAATAATGGCAGCAAATTTTTCTTTTTGGGTGCGGTAAATCACATCAGGATAATCTTTACGGATCATGGGTTTATTGGTGGGAACAGTAATGGTTTCCAGTCCGTAAATTTCCATAAATTCAACAGCTTCCGTTTGGGCTGTACCGGTCATGCCTGCAAGTTTTTCATACATACGGAAATAGTTTTGGTAGGTAATGCTTGCAAGGGTTTGGTTTTCTGATTCAATTTTAACTTTTTCTTTAGCTTCCAAAGCCTGATGCAAGCCGTCGCCAAAGCGTCTGCCTTCCATGGGACGGCCGGTAAATTCGTCAATAATAACAACTTTTTTATCAGCTGTGACCATGTAATCCACGTCTTTTTGATAGCAGTGGTTCGCGCGCAGAGCCTGCAAAACATGGTGTTGAAGGGCAATGCTTGCAGGGTCAAAAAGGTTGTCTATTTTGAGAATTTCTTCAACTTTGTTCACGCCTTCTTCAGTCAAAAGGGCAGAACGTGTTTTTTCGTCAACAGTAAAATGTTCATCCTTGTGGAGATATTTTATGAGTTCATTCATTTGCAGATAAAGAGTGGTGGATTCCTGAGCCGCGCCGGAAATAATCAGCGGTGTTCTGGCTTCATCGATCAAAATAGAGTCCACTTCGTCCACAATGGCAAAATTATGTTCTCTTTGCACCATGTCTTTGGCGTAAAATTTCATGTTGTCGCGCAAATAGTCAAAGCCAAATTCGTTGTTGGTACCGTAAGTGATATCGCAGTGATAGGCTTTCTTGCGCTGTTCGTCCGTGAGATCATGAACAATAACGCCGCAGGTAAGGCCAAGGGCATGATAAATGGCACTCATCCATTCACTGTCACGTTTTGCAAGGTAATCGTTGACCGTAACAACGTGCACGCCTTTGCCGGTCAAGGTATTCAAAATAACAGGCAAGGTTGCCATGAGGGTTTTACCTTCACCGGTTTTCATTTCAGCGATTTTGCCCTGATGGAGGGTGATGCCGCCCATGAGCTGTACATCGTAATGGCGCATGCCAAGCACACGCGTACTTACTTCACGCACAAGAGCAAAGACTTCCGGCAGCAGTTTGTTTAAACTTTCGCCCTCTTGAACGCGTTCTTTATAGGACGCAAGGGTTTTAGGGAAATCTTCGTCTGCAAGCTCCTTCATTTGGGGTTCAAGTGCATTAATTTTTTTGACGATTGGACGTAATGATTTTATATATCTATCGTTTCTTGTGCCGAAAATTTTTGTGAAAAGAAAACTCATATTTGCTCCAGTGAAACTAATATCGTGAATAATTAAAAATAAGACATGATTTTATATTTGGCAAATACCTTTTTCGTTAAAAATAGTGTTAATAGTGTAATAGTTTGAAATAACAGGATAAAAATATTATATTTTTTATATGTTTTTCTTGACGCTTTGGTGTGAATAAGGGATAATTTTTTAACTTTTGTAAAGGACTTTGTATGAAACAAAAACATCCTGACCTTGTCTTTGCCTTTGAAAATGGTGAAATTGCATCAGATGATGAATATTATATGCTTTGCCGGCGCGGGGAGGAGTGGGCTTTGCCTCGTCCTGATGAGCTTATTCCCTTGCCCCATGAAAGTGAGTTCTTCCTTTTGCCTGGCAGACGGGCTGTGGGGCTGAATAAAAAAACTGGTGAAGTGGAAGAATTGGAAGAACTGGCTGTGGCAGCGTTTATTGCTCCGGGCTACACTATTTCCGGACACCCTGTCTATGTGACAGAAGAAAATGCGCCCACGCTTCCTTTATTTGCCTATGGGGCGCTTGGCGTGATTGGGGATGATTTCTATGTCTGTGCCATGCAGGTGGATAAGGATCAACGTCAGGTTTTTGAGGGCATTTCTCCTAAAAAAATCGAGAAAAAAGCTAGAGCCATTATCAAAGAATTTCCCAAAAACAGACTCATGCAGCATATTATGAATAACTGCGTGCTGCGTTATGGCTGTCCTGCGGCGAAGAATTTAGTGCTTGGCCGTTATGAAGCGCCGCTTCCCACATCACGGGCCTGCAATGCTCGCTGCATTGGCTGTATTTCTCATCAGGATGCTGATTCAAGCATTTGTCAGGCACCACAGGACAGGATGAGTTTTACGCCTACTGCTGAGGAAATTGTGGAAGTAATGTTTTATCATCAGCAGCATGAGGCCAATCCTATTTATTCCTTTGGGCAGGGCTGTGAAGGCGAGCCTTTGACACAAGGGGCATTGCTGGTGGAAGCTGTCAAGTTGTTCCGCGAAAAAGGTGGCATTGGCACAGTGAATTTAAATTCAAATTCCTCAATGCCCAAATGGATCAAGGAACTTGCGCTGGCTGGGCTCAATTCCCTGCGGGTGAGCATGAACAGTGCGCGGGAAGAAGTGTATAATAAATATTATCGGCCGACCAATTATCATTTCAGTGATGTGCGCGAATCCATTCAAATTGCAAAGGAACATGGACTTTTTGTATCTTTGAATTTGCTTTTCTTCCCAGGGGTAACAGACTGCGAGAAAGAAGTGGAAGCGCTCATAGAACTTGTGAATGCCTATCATGTTGATTTTATTCAATTACGGAATTTGAATATTGATCCGGAAATGTATTTGAATTTGCTGAACGGGATTGAACTCGGACCTTGTATTGGTCTTGCAAACTTCACCAGGCGTTTATTAACCAGTTGCCCGCATTTGCAGTTTGGCTATTTCAACCCTAAAATTTGTACAGATATATAATAAAATAACTTGATTATAAAATTAAAGGGAGCATATGCTCCCTTTTTCCCTTTCCATAATCTTATACAGATTGCTTACTATTTGTGTTACGATTTTATAAAAAGTAACACATAAAAAGGAAAAGCGCAAGCATTAATTCTTGCTGGGAATTTTTTAATTTTAAAAATACTGTTATTTGCCCTGGAAAAAGGATTTACTTGATTTTTTAAGGATTTTATGAAAGAAATGTCTATCTATTTGTGAGGATTATATGAAAAAAATATTAACCATATTCTGTTTATTGTTTTGCTTTGTGCATTTTTCAGCCCATGCTGAAGACACTTTTTCCAGTGAACTTATTGAAAAATTTCAATTAAATACAATTTCCAATGTTTCTAAACTAATTGTTGTTGACACAACTTTGCCAAAAGCTCGTGCCTATATTTTGAAACGTTTTAATAATTCATGGATTTGCCTCAAGGAAACTCCGGCTGAAATTGGCGCAAACGGGGCAAGAACAAATAAAATACAAGGAGATAAAGCAACTCCCAAAGGCATTTATGATTTTGTTATTACCATTGGCATACAGGACAAACCTGACTGCTTATTGCCCTATTATCAAATTAAAAAAGGTGATGTTTGGGTAACAGACCCCCAATCAAAATATTATAATCGTTTTGTGCGCAATAATACTGTTTTTGTTGATTGGAATTCTCAAATTGATTTGGATAAACGTCCTATTCGCTATGCCTATGCTTTTGTTGTGGATTATAATATTACCCATCCGCAGCCCTATATTGGTTCAGCATTTTTTGTGCACTGCAGCAACGGCCAGCCCACTGAGGGAAGCGTTGCCCTGCCGCGTTCTGTGATTGAGTATTTGTTAACTTTTATCGATAAAGAAACAAAAATTTATATCTATTAACATATTAATAAAATTAAGATACTTGCAGAAAATTTGATAACTTGTTCTTAAAACTGAATATTTTAATTGCCTTTTTTGGAGAAAAAGGTTAAGTTGTGCCTGTAAGGAGCAAAGTATGTGTGGAATTATTGGTTATTGCGGACATAGACCTGCTGTGCCTCTTGTCTTAGAGGGCTTGAAACGTTTGGAATATCGCGGTTATGATTCAGCGGGACTTGCCTTTTTGCAGCTCAATAAATTGGAAGTTATCCGTTCTGAGGGAAAACTGTGTAATTTAGAAGAAAAAGTTGCAAAAACAGCAAATACCTTTGCTCCTATCAGTATCGGGCATACACGCTGGGCTACACACGGACTTCCTGTGGAGCGAAATTCTCATCCGCACAAGAGCAATAATAATGCCTTGGCCATTGTTCATAATGGAATTATTGAAAATTTCCAGGAACTCAAAGACGAGCTTTTGCAAAAAGGCTATGTTTTTTATTCTGATACTGATACAGAAGTTTTAGCCAATCTTATTTCTGATGAACTGGATGCTCTTTTTGCAGCAAAATTTTCCAAAAAATATGAACAAATGCAGGCTGAATTGGAAAGCATTTCCCAAAATTCTCTGCAATATTTGCCCTATATGGAAGAAGCTTTCAGAAATGCGCTGAAAAGAGCTCATGGTGCCTATGCCGTTGTTTTGCTCTCCCCTCTTATTCCTCAACATCTTTTAGCGGCGCGCTTGTCTGCTCCTTTACTTCTTGGCATTGGTATCGGTGAATATTTTATTGCATCTGACGTGCCTGCCTTTTTGCCGTATACCCGTGATGTTGTTTTCCTTGATGATAATGAATATGTTGTGCTTTCAGCTTCTTCCTATGCTGTAAAAAATATTTATGTCGGGGAAGAGATTGCCAAGACTGTGCACCATATTCCCTGGGATTTGCAGGGCGCTGCCAAAGACGGCTATAAACATTTCATGCTCAAGGAAATTATGGAACAGCCGCGTGTTCTGCAGGATTGTCTTGTGGGCAGACTACAGGATGATATGGTGTGCCTGCCGGAACTTGATACACTCGCTGTGCCTGACAGTATCCGCATTATTGCCTGCGGAACAAGTTATAATGCAGGTTTGTGGTCACAATATTATTTGGAACAATTTGCAGAAATTCCTGTGACCGTTGAAATTGCGTCAGAATTTCGCTACAGAAAGCCTATTTTGAATAAGAATGAATTGGTTGTGGTGATCAGCCAATCAGGCGAAACCGCTGATACGCTTGGGGCTCTTCGTTTATGCAGAGAAAAGGACTATCCTGTGCTTGGCATTTGTAATGTGCTTGGTTCTTCTGTGGCGCGGGAAGCAACAGTCTCCCTTTATACACAGGCAGGTCCGGAAATCAGTGTCGCCTCTACAAAAGCAATGCTCAGCCAAATGGTGGTGCTGCTTTTGCTTGCTCTTTATTATGGGCAAAGAAAGAAACTTGCCTGCCCTGTCAGGGAAGTTTTGCGGGAACTCAAAGCATTGCCGGAAATTTTGGAAAATGCGCTCCCAAAGATGCGTGATAAAGCAAAAGAATTTGCCTTTCAATATGCCTTTGCCAAAAGTTTTTTCTATCTTGGACGTGGCATTGCCTATTCTCTTGCTTTAGAAGGGGCGCTGAAACTAAAAGAGCTTTCCTATATCCATGCAGAAGGCTATGCCACTGGTGAAATCAAACACGGGCCCATTGCGCTGATTGACCCTGATTTTCCAACTTTTGCTCTTGCTTTTGATGATGAAAATTTCAGCAAAGTGCGGTCAGGAATACAAGAAATCAAATCACGGCAGGGACGCGTGATTTCCCTTTTGCAAGAGGGAACAACTCTTGAAAATGAAGATTTATGGTATATCCCAAAGACAAAATTGCCTGAATTTATTGCCTTGCCGGCTATGCAGTTATTCAGTTATGAAATGGCGGATTATTTAGGAAAAGACGTTGACCAGCCGCGTAACCTGGCAAAGAGCGTGACCGTTGAATAAGCGGGAATTATTGGGGATTTTTGAGGAAAGCATGGCTATATTAAATCTTTGTTTTGGCGATAATATGAGTTTTTTACCAGAGCTCGCTTCTGAGTCTGTGGATTTAATTTATATTGACCCTCCTTTTAATACGGGCAGAACGCAGGAACGCACTCAAATAAAGACCATTGCAAGTTCCGAAGGGGACAGGGTTGGCTATCAGGGACGCCGCTACAAAACCATTAAACTGGGCACTCTTGGCTATGCTGATATTTTTGATGATTATTTAGGTTTTTTAGAACCCCGTCTGGTGGAGGCTCACCGCATTTTGTCTGCCAACGGCAGTATTTTATTCCATATTGATTATCGCGAAGCCCATTATTGTAAATTGCTTTTGGATTATATTTTTGGGCGTGATTCTTTTATGAATGAAATTATCTGGTCCTATGATTATGGTGCCAGAAGCAAAAAACGCTGGTCAGCCAAGCACGACAGTATTTTTTGGTATGCGAAAAATCCCAAAAAATATATTTATCATTACGATGCGATAGATAGAATTCCGTATCTTGCTCCCTCTTTGGTGGGAAAGGAAAAGGCAGCCCGCGGCAAGACGCCGACAGATGTCTGGTGGCAAACCATTGTCAGCCCCAACAGCAAGGAAAAGACCGGCTATGCAACCCAGAAACCCCTCAAAATTATGCGCCGTATTATCAATGTGCACAGCAATGAGGATTCTGTGGTGATGGACTTTTTTGCGGGCAGCGGATCCTTTGGCAAAGCTGCGCTTGAGCTTGGACGCGATTGTTATTTGATTGACAAAAATCCGGCAGCCATTGAGGTTATGAAAAAGCGTTTTGAGGGCGAACAAATTGTTTTTCGCGAACACGCGCAAATAGTGAAATAAAAATTTTACGCTCTGTTCTAGTATCAGGTTGATGAATAACTAAATTTTATAAATTTATTGAACAAACGTTTTATCCTTTTACATAACTTCTTGTTTTTATGGAATAAAAACAAGCAATGTGGGGGTATGGGGGAAATCATTTCCCCCATAAAAGGAAAATTTTATTTTATAATATAAACGGGTTGTATGATACAGCCTGTTTTTTTATGTTTGACTTTGTTTTTGAATTTCCTGGGTCAGCTTGTTAATTTTATCCATATTTTCCTGCATATTATCCGGGCGGAAATTTCTTTGTTCCTCGAAAGCAGTATTGAGCAGTTTGATCGCTTCCTGCAATGCGTTGAATTTTATGCAGGAGGAAGCAAGAAACAGCAAATAATTAATATGGGTGTTGCAGGCAAGAATTTTTTGGGCGCTCTGGAAAAAGAGTTCTTCATTTTGCATGGCAACAGCAAGTTCACAGAAAAGTCTATAGGTGATGATGTGCTGTGCAGGCATTTTTTTGGTGATGAGGGCAAGTGCCTTTGCAAATAACTTTTTCTCCAAATAACAAGAAACAAGTACTTGTATAAAAGGAATGTGACTTTTTCTTTCTATGGCTTTTTCCAGAAGTTTAATGGCCATATTGTATTTTCTTCTGGGCATAAGATAATATTGCACAAAATAATAGCAATAATAGGGATTTTCCGTCTTTTTGACAGCAAGCATCAATTCTTTTCTAAGCCATGTATTTTTGGGATAGAGGGAAGCGCCTATTAAGAGAATTTCCGGGGAGATGGGCGTGGTGATTTCTTTATTTTGCGCAAGTAATAAAAGAGTGTTATGGATAGGTTCAAAACATTGTTTATCTTCACTTCGAGCAGGAAAAGTTTCTTCTTTCCATGCCTGCACAGGGCGAAGTTCTTTTGAGAGGAGCAGGGAATTGAGCATCAGTGTGCTGCTATCTTTATGAGGAGGCTCAGGATTGTTTTCCATAAGAAAAGCCCTTGCCTTTTTAGTATACCCTGCTTGAATTTTTAGAAAATCATCAATTGCAAACGTATTTTGGGGAATGGGCTGATAAAAGATATAATCAGCTGTGGGAAAATACAATGAATAATTATTGCAGGAATTTTGTGAAGTCAGGTTGAAAAAGCCCGCTTCCTTATTGGTGTAAAAATAAAGACCTTCCAAATTAAGAGCAGGAAGATTGGTAAGTGTCAGTTCCTGAGGCGCTTCTAATTGAATAAATTGCTCGGAGATATGGGAACTGGCACGAGTGATAATCGGGTACTCTTTTTGAAATTTTTTGGTTAAATCATAAAAAATATATTCTTTTGTTTTATAGAGAGGTGCTGATTTTGTGTCTTGTGCAGCAAAAATTTTTTCTTTTTTTTGCTTGATAAGCCAGGCAATTTGCTTGGCAAAAAAGGGAGAAACATGGTGGATATCCTGCATGAGATCTTGTTCTGTCTGCTCGGCAGAGGGGCTTAATAGTGTGCCAAGGTCAAGGTACGGAATTGCCAGTTCTTCGCATATCTGTACATGGATTTTTTGCAGAATATTTGTGCGGGCATAGGGGAAAATAAGGTGCAAGTGTTTGATTTGTGTTTCTTTTATGTTTGAAAAAATTGTATAGAGTTCATTGTAAAACCAGTCTGCTGAGCGCTGCTTGCAAAAATAGCAGTCGCTGTCGTTGGGGCAGCTGTCGGTAATCAAAAAATCATATTTTTGCAAAATACTATATTTTTCAAGGGCAAAGGGAATATATTGGCAAATGGTTGCGCCAATGGAAAAATTATCCACCTGGTTCGGGTATTCAATGGCTTCATAAAGCGAAGCATAACCATTTGCCAGAATTGAATTTGATGTACCAACTATTGCAATTTTCATGGGATTAATGTTCTCGAATTTTTTTGGAATAATTTTTTATTTGTGCCATTAAACTGCTGATTTTTTGTTTATCTCTTTCGTGCTGAAAATTTCGCGGATCGTTGGTGATGAGCGCGAAAAATTCTTTTGCCAGTTCATATTCTTGAAAAGATAAGGCTGCTTCCACTAAAATCGCCATATGGTTGAGGCTTGTGCCACACTCAAGCATTTCTTTTGCATATTCGGTAAAAGCTTTTTCGTTTTTGGTTTTTTCTGCCCAGGCAAGGAGCAGTTTTAAACGAATAACAGGATTTTGATCCGGGATTTCTTTTTGAATAAAGGCAAAGGCTTTATCACAACAATTTTGTGCCAAATAACATTTAACTAAGGGTTCAGCAAAAAGAATATCCTTTTTCAGGCTAAGGGCATGTTCAAGCAATTTACCTGCCTGTGTATATTTTTTCCCCGGCATAAGATAGATCTGCACAAAATAATAGAAATAATAAGGATTTTTGGCCGTTTTGAGAATAGTGACAAAGCGTTTTCTGATTGTTGAATGTTTTGGAAAAAGACTGGCACTGGTCAAAATAAATTCATCAGGGATAGAGCGTTTGTGATTTTGATAGACTGCAAGAGTATTAATAAATGTATTGATTTTATTGAAATTTTTTAAATCTTTTTCATTGAGAGAAGTTGTTTCTTGTTTTTGCCAAGGGCGGGGAGGATTGACTTCTTTTGAAAGAAGAAGAGCACTTATGAGCAATTCACTGGTATTTTTATTATAAGGAACAATATTAAATTCTTCCAAAATTTCCTGACAGTTTGGATTAAAACCTGCCTGAATTTTAAGAAATTTGTTGACAGAAAAACGGTTTGCAGGAATAGGTCTGAAATGGAAAATATTGGCTAAATGATAGGCAAGATTATAATTTTGGAGCGTATTTTCAGAGGAGAGCGAATAATAGCCCGCTTCGTAATTGGTATAAAAATACAAACTTTCAAGATTGCAGCAAGGTAAATTTTTAAGGCAAATTTCATCTCCATGTTTTAATTGTACAAACTTTTCAGAACGCAAAGACGTCGCACGGGTAAGAACAGGTGTTTTGGTTGCTAATGTATCAATATTTTTTGGTAAATCATAGAGAAAATATTCTTTATGTTTGCATAAAGCTAAATTGTGGGCAGGTTCTGCCATATGTGTTATTTCTTGCCGTTTTTGCTTGATGAGATACGCAAATTGTTTTGCATAAAAGGACGCAACATGCATTTTATCAGCATAAAGGGGCTGATTTGTTGTTTGCCGGGTATTTCTTAAAATTGCCCCAATATCAAGAAAGGGAACAGCAAGTTCCATGCAGACTTGTTTGTGGATTTCTTCATGAATGGCAAAGGGGATATTCGTGGGAAAAATAAGATGCAGATGTTTGCAGTTTCTTTCTTTTATATGCGTAAAAATGGAACAGAGTTCATTGTAAAACCAGGTTTCTGTGCGAGCATAAGGGAAAAATGAACCGTCATTGGGACAGCAGTCAGTGATAAGAAAATCATAATTTTCCAAGATAGCATATTTTTCAAGGGCAAAGGGAATATAATGGCAATAGGAGGCTCCATGGGAAAAATTATCCACCTGGTTGGGATATTCTATAGCCTGATAAATGGGAAAATACCCATTTGCCAGAATTGAATTTGATGTACCAACTATTGCTATTTTCATATTTTTACCATTAATAATTTTCTAAACATGCTTGTAATTTTTGGGTTCTGTCCATAATAAACTGCCAGTTTCTTGCAGAAGTAAAGTGCCTGTTGTCCGTAAAGAGTGTTTGCATAAATTCAGCAGCTTTTTGATATTGTTTCATCATAATACAATAATCAACAATAAGCAGTGTATTTGAAAAGCTTTCATTGAGCTCGAGGAATTCCTGTGCTTTTTTGAAGAAAAGGGCTGGCAAATTCATATTGGCATAAATGGAGCAAAGCAATTGCATGCGTTTTCCATGGTATTTTTCTTCAGGTAATAAATTTACAGCATGAATTGCTTCATCATATTGTTTTAATTTGATATAACAAGTTGCTAAATCCATCACGGCATTGAGGATCAGTTTTTGCGTGAGAAGATGTTTTAAAATTTTTATGGCTGGAGTGTATTTTTCACGAGGCAATACATAGAGTTTTGTGTATGCATACGCAATATACGGATTATCAGATTTTTTAAATAATTTAAAAAATTCTTTGCGCAACAATTGATTCTTAGGATAAATATGAGCAGCAATGAAAACAAAATCCGCTGGAACATCCTGCATGGCGATCGTATCGGCATATTTGGGAACAGCCGTACAATAGGAATAAATTTTCTGGAATGCAGAAAGATACGTATCTGAATTTTCAGCCAATTCTTTCTCTTTCCAGCGGCGAGGGGGATTTATGCTTTGTGAGAAAAGGAAAGAATTGAGTATCAGTTCATTATTATCCGTATAAACAGGTTTTGATGTAAATTCTTCAAGAGGTTCAGGATAATTTGGGTCAAGTTCAACTTTGAGTTTTAAAAAATTATGGACAGGAAAAGCCTTTTGGGGGAGAGGTCTAAAATAAGTATAGTGTGCCTCTCCAAAAAATAAATTGAAATTCTGTTTATGATTTTCTGTTTCCAGCGTATAATAGCCAGCTTTTGTATTTGTCCAAAAACAAAGACTTTCAAGATTTGATGCAGGCAAATTATCAAGAGACAATGTATCATTACTTTTTAATACAATATAGTTGCAGGATAGAAGAGAAGAATCCTTTGTGCAGACAGGATACTGGTCTTTGAAAGTATCTGGCAGTGAATAAAGAAAATATTTTTTGGCTTTATAGCATGCAGAGAAATCAGTATCTTTTGGTGCTGAAAAAATTTTTTCTCTTTCTTGTTTTATCACATAGGCAAGTTGTTCGGATAGAAAATAAGAAATATGTTTCTCATCAAAATAAAGATCTTTTTGCCCTAATGTACTGCTTTTAGAAAGTATTTTTTCAATATCAATATAGGGAATATTTAATTCCTGACAGACTTGACGGTGAATTATATAATGTTTTTTATATTCAATATTAGTTGGAAAAATTAAATGCAAGTGTCTGATGGGGGCTTCTTTGATCATGGACATGATAGTATAAAGTTCATTATAAAGCCAATGAGGGGAGCGCAGTTTTACGCTTAAATAGTCACCGTCGTTAACGGCAGTGTCTGTAATTAAAAAATCATACGTATCAAAAATTTTGTATTTTTCTATACTATAGGGAATAAGCTGACAATTTGATCCGCCAAGAGACAAATTGTCAACAATATTTGGTTGTTCAATCGCTTGATAAATGGGGAAATATCCCTCAAGACGAATACTGTTTGATGTACCGACAACTGCAATTTTCATGATTTTTGCTCATTCGTGAGATATGTTTGAACTTCATTGAATTTATCTGTTATCTTTTCTTTTCGTGATTTATCATAGAAATTTCTTTGATCTTTATTGATCATTCCCAAAAATTGTAAAGCTGCCTGATATTCTTTGAGCATAATGCAGCAGTCAACAAGCTTGAGAATAGTTGTAACATGTTCATTTATTGCCAATAAATTTTTTGCTTCTGCAAAGAACAAATCGTGTAAACCCATATGTGCATACAGGCTGCAAAGCAAATGCAGTTTTGAAACAAGATGCTGAGGCTCAGAAAGGGAGTTAAGAAAAGACAGCGCAGTATCGAATTGTTTTAATTGAATATAGCAATGAACTAAGTCGAAAATTGCCTGTCTGATTTTTTGCTGTTTTATGAGGGCAGTCAGCAGCTTCATTGCCATGGTGTATTTTTTTCTGGGCAATAAATAAAGTTTGACATAACAACGCACAAAATAAGGATTATCTGTTTTCTTTAACAGTTTTAAATATCGTTTGCGCAGCAGAGAATTTTCCGGATAAAGGGTTGCAGCAATGAAAATAAATTCATCGGCAATATAGGTTAAATTTTTGAGCGTAAAATTGGGTACAGCGGTGCAAAAGGAATAAATTTTAGCAAATTTTGTTAAATACGGGAAAGTTGTTTCAGACAAATTTTTGGGCTGCCAAGTTAAAGGTTCTTTTATATCTTCTGAAAATAAGAAAGAATTGAGGAAAAGTTCATTTTTACTTTGTACAGGGGGAGTCAAGGTAAAAATTGGAAGCGGATCTGGGTAATTTGGATCAAGACCGGTTTTAAGAGTTAAAAATTTATTGACAGGAAAAGGTTCGCGCGCAATAGGTCTAAAATGGGTATAATGGGCTTCAGGACGGTACAGGTTAAAATTTTGTTTATGGTTTTCGGTTTCCAGTGTATAATAACCGCCTTTTGTATTTGACCAAAAGGAAATGCTTTCCAGATTTAACGACGGTAAATTATCAAGATGGAGTGTATCCGTATCTTTTAATAAAACATATTGATTTGTGAGAAGCGAAGAGCTTTTTGTACAGATTGGAAATATATATTTAAATTTGTCAGGCAAAGAATAAAAAGTATATTTTTTTTGCTGATAACAGGCAGATAAATCCTTTGATTTTGGCGCAGAAGAAATATGTTTCCGTTCTGTTTTGATAAGCCAGGCTACTTGTTTTGCCAGAAAATAGGCAATATGTTTTTGATTATGAAAAAGTTCTTTTTGTCCCAGTTTGCTGCTTTCAGAAAGAATTTTTTCAATATCCATATAGGGAACAGCTAATTCCTGACAGACTTGACAATGGATTTTATAATGCTCTTTATATTTAATATCACTTGGAAAAATTAAATGTAAATGCTTGATGGGGGATTCTTTGATCATGGACATGATAGTATAAAGTTCATTATACAGCCAATCGGGAGAATAAACGTCTAAACTGACATAATCGCCGTCATTGACAGCACAGTCTGTGATTAAAAAATCATAATTTTCAAAGAGCTTATATTTTTCTATGCTGTAGGGAATAAGTTGACAATTAGCTCCGCCAAGGGAAAAATTATCTACCTGGTTGGGATATTCAATAGCCTGGTAAATGGAAAAATATCCATTTGCCAGGATTGAATTTGATGTGCCAACTACAGCAATTTTCATACTATTTTGGGTCAGCTGATTTTTCTTCTTTTTCTTTTTCTGCCTGCAGTTTCTTTTCTTCTTCGTCACGCAGCGCACGGCGCAAAATTTTACCAACCATACTCTTAGGCAGTTCTTCGCGAATTTCAATCATGCGGGGCACTTTGTAAGAAGCCAGTTTTTCACGGCAAAACGCCATAATTTCCGCAGCACTGACTTTTTCTCCCGGCTTTGGAACAATATAGGCTTTTAGTATTTCGCCCTTGGAGCGGTGAGGAATGCTCAGGGAAACTGCTTCATGAATCTTGGGGTATTCATAAAGAACTTCATCAATTTCACTAGGATAAACGTTATACCCGCCCACAATAGCCATATCTTTTTTTCTGTCTACAATAAAGTGGTAGCCGTCATCATCACGGTAGGCAATATCGCCTGTGTACAGCCAGCCGTCGCGAATGCTGTTGGCAGTTTCTTCAGGGTGGTTCCAATAGCCCAGCATAACTTGCGGGCCTTTAACCAAAAGTTCTCCGGGTTCATTATTGCCGTATTCAGTAACGCCGTCTTCCGGGTCAACAATTTTGAGTTCTGTGCCTGGGATAGCCATACCAATGGAGCCGGCTTTCTGCATACCAAAGAGTGGGTTTGCTGAAACAACAGGAGAAGCTTCGGTCAGTCCGAGGCCTTCGGTAATTTTCGCTTTTGTGATGTCTTGGAAACGCTTCAAGCTTGCAAGCGGAAAGGGAGAAGAGCCTGAAATACAGAATTGAATACAGGTCATATCCACTTCTTTAATTTTCTTTTGCTGCATGAGGGAAATATAAATGGCAGGTGCACCGCAGAAGAAAGTAGGACGATATTTTCTGATAATTTCCAAAAGGTCAGCAGGAACATAGCGAGGAACAGGAATAGTGGGGGATTTTAAAACCGTAGGCAAAATCAAACAGCCCACCAGCCCAAAAACATGGAAGAAAGGCATAACACCAATAAACAAATGCTCCATGGGGTGTTCTTTGGTATGCAAAACTTCAAGCAGCTGCTGGATTTGGATGGTAAGGTTTGCATGGGTGAGCATTGCGCCTTTTGAAAAACCTGTTGTTCCGCCTGTATACTGTAAAAGAGCAATGGTATTTTTAGGGGCAGAATCAGGTGCAATATAGCGATCTTTATTGTTTAAAAGTTTTTTCCAGGGAAGAATATTTTTGCCAAAAGGAATTTTGATAAATTCGTGGGAGCGTTTAGCTTTGAGCGTTTGGAGAATATTAAGAGGAAAAGCCAAAGCTTCAGAAGTGCGGGTAATAATGAATTTTTCCACACCAAGTGCTTCTTTTAATGGTTCAATTTTAGACCAGAACAAATCAAGGGTTACAAGGATTTTGGGTTTTGAATCGTTAAAGTGGTGGGTTAATTCCTTTTCCATGTACAGAGGATTGGTCATAACAACGATAGCGCCCGCTTTGATTGCACCCCAAAAAGCGATAACTGTTTGGGGAAGGTTAGGCAGCATGATCGCAATCCTATCCCCTTTTTCAATACCTAAATCACGAAAGGCAGCAGCAACATTTTCTGCTTTTTCGTTGAGTTTTTCGTAGGTTATTTTGAAGTTATGGAATTGTACAGCAAGGGTTTTTCCTGCTGTTTGAGCCGCTTCTACAAGATAATCCTGCAAATTGCAGGGAACAAAATTAAATTCCGTGGGCGCATCATGGTCATAATGTTTTGCCCATTGAGGGACAGCTTGTTCTGACATACTATATCCTTGTGTAATAATTAGAAAACTTTAGCACTTGAGGAAGGGTTCCATTTCTTGCCAAAGGGGCAGGAAGAGAGAATAACAGGGAAAGGGCATTGTTTTCTTTTAAATTCACTGGTTTTCAAGCGACGATAAATAAGAGCAATATCGTCATTTGATAAATGTTCTTCGTGTATTTCTTCCGGGGCTTTGCCTTGCTCCAAGAGCTGGTAAAGCACCGCATCAAGATAAGGATAGGGAGGAAGGGTATCTTCGTCTTTTTGGTCTGGTTTGAGCTCGGCTGTGGGGGCTTTGACAAAAATATTTTGCGGGATGATTTCTTTTCCCTTTTCATCATTATACCATTTTGCCACAGCGTAAACTCGAGATTTGTATATATCGGCAATGGGTTCTAGCGCGCCTACTGTATCGCCGTAAAGCGTGCAGTAGCCCATGGCAGCTTCTGATTTATTGCCGGTTCCAATAACCATGGCGCCAATGTGATTGGCAAAGGCGGTCAAGAGATTGCCGCGCGTGCGTGCCTGAATATTTTCAGGAGTGGTATCATTTTCTTGATTGGCACCTGGAACTCGGCGAAAGCTTTGTGCAAGGGCGTTTTCAAAGCTTTTGGCAATGGCAGTAATATGGATAATGTGGAAGGACATGCCAAGATTTTTAGCAAGGACAAGGGCATCATCAAGGCTTTCTTTGGAATTATATTGGGAGGGCATAAGCACTCCTGTGACATTTTCACTGCCCAAAGCTTCGCAGGCAATGGCAGCCACAAGCGCAGAATCCATACCGCCACTCAGGCCAATCACAGCTTTTTGTATGCCGGTTTTTTGGGCATAATCGGCAAGAGCCTGCTTTGCACCCAGAAATAATAAACCGTCAGCAGAAATTTGAGGAAGTTCTCTTTCTTCTACTTTAATGGTTGTTCCGTCAAAATCAAAATACGTGCTGTCTTCGCAAAATGGTTTTAATTGTAAACGCAGTGTGCCTTTTTCATCAAAAAGCATGCTTTGTCCGGCAAAAACTGTTCCGTCACTGGCACCGCAGGCATTGACATAAACAAGAGCTTTTTGCTGTTTTTTGGCAAAACCAGTAAGAAGATTGTGCACAGAAAAACCATCATAAAATGTATGGGCGCAGGCAAGATAGATAAGCTGTGTTTCTGCTGGAATTTGCAAGTGCGCAAGAAAATCTGCAAAATTTTCATTGCAGGTATGGGGAGCAAAAATATTGAGAGAACCATGTGTAAAAAGAGTATCTTTTTGAACAAAATCACCTTGCGCATTCCAGGCAAATTCCTGCAGGGAGGCAAGACTTTCTGCTAAAATATTAGTCGTATTGCAGGATAAATTTTGTTTTCCCACCCGTGCCAGAAAACCGCCCACATGGCTGATTTCTTCACAGGGCTGACCAATAAGAGGGAGTGAGGGCAAAAGCGTGCAGCAATCTTTTCCAAAATCCTTGGTAAAATTGAGGATTTTTTGGGTATTTCCCTGCATATCTCCCAATTTGCTGTTCATTTGATACAGATAGAAGCGCATACACTCTCCTGTCTATCCTTTCAACACGTCGTGCATGGAATATAATCTGCCGGCCTTTTGTTTGGAAATCCAGCGGGCAGCTCGTAGTGCGCCGTTCGCAAAGTTGTCTCTTGAATGGGCATGGTGGGTAATTTCAATACGTTCGCCGGAACCCATATAATAAACAGTATGAACTCCTACCACATCACCGCCGCGCAGGGTCTGGATGCCGAGTTCATCCTTTGGTCTTTCGCCGATGATGCCTTCACGGTGATAGCAGGCAACATCTTCCAGTTTTTTGCCTTTTCCTTCGGCAACAGCTTCAGCAAGGCGCAAAGCCGTTCCGCTGGGAGCATCTTTCTTGAGATTATGGTGGATTTCCATAAGGTCAGTATCGTAATCCTCGCCCAGCATGGCAGTAAGTTTTGGCAAAATATCTAATAAAACATTGATGCCTACGCTATAATTAGGAGACATCACAATCGGGGTTTCTTTGGCACATTCAGCAATTTTTTCTTTTTCTTCATTGGAAAGCCCAGTTGTGCCAATGATCAGCGGATTTTTATATTTTGCAGCCAGGGCAGCATGTTCTATGGTGGAAGTTTTGGAGGTAAAATCAATTACAACAGCTTGAGGGAATTTTTCAATGCAGTCTTTTAAACTTTGAGCCACAAAACAGGGTTTAGGAGTATGGGGCACAAATTCTGCTTTAGGTTCAACAATAGCAACAACGGATAAGTCTTCTGAACTGCTGGCTAAGCGAATAAGGGTAGAGCCCATGCGGCCGCCGGCACCTAAAATAATAAGATTTGTACTCATACTTTTTCCTCATAAATAAATATGTGTAACTTTATCACAATCTGCCAGAAAAAGAAATAAAAAGTTTTAAATAAAAAAAAGTACCATGAAGGTACTTCAGAATGAATTTTGTTGCGGTTAAACTAAAAAAGCCTAAATCACTACACAAGAAATAGGCTTTTTATCTAAATGTTTGGTAGGCAAAAAGACTTAATTTACTGCTTCTTTAAGATTTTTACCTGGAGTGAACTTTACAACAGATGATGGTGGAATATTGATTTCTTGACCGGTACGTGGGTTACGACCTTTGCGAGCAGCACGTTTTGTTACTTTAAAACTGCCAAAACCAGTTAAAGTGATTGATTCACCAGCAGCAAGACTTTCGGTAATAGCTGCGATAGTTGCGTCAAGAGCAGCTTCAGTCTTAGCTTTTGTAGGTAAACCAGACTTTGCATGAATTTTTTCAATGAGTTCAGCTTTAGTCATTTTTGTCTCCATTTTTGTTAAAATGCAAAATTTTTTTCACACCGTTAATAAGTGTTAAAATAACCCTAGTTGCTTGCTATTCTCTTGTCAAGGATTTTTTTTTTTTTTTTTTCAATATTTTTTTGAATATCACCGTAAATCCATGTTAATTCATGTTTGTTGCAGGATAAATGCAAGAGCGTGGAATTTTTAATGTTTCTAAATAAATCGATATCTTCTTTGGTCTCATCGCCCTGCAGTTTTATGGTGAACACAAAGTTTTTCACAGAGCCCTTTTCCAGCCATTGTTTGGCTAATTCAAAAAGTCTGCCAGGATAGCACGCCATATCAGAAAGAAGCCAGTCAATGTGGGGATAATCTTGAGGGCGCAGCGAAAATCCGCTCTTGTTTTCATAGCTTACTGTGGGCATATTTTGGACTTCCGGAGCAATTTCAGCTTTATCAATGGCAAGAATATTGACATGATGCTTTGCCATAACCCAAGTCCAGCCGCCGGGGCAGGCGCCCAAATCAATGGCATGTTCGCCCTCTTTTGGGAAGTACTCACAAAGCGTAAAGATTTCCCATAATTTCAAATAGGCACGGCTTGGCGGTTCTTCCTTGTTTTCAATGAAATTAAGTTCACCGTGGGGAAAGGGGGATGATGTTTGGGCAGAATATAAAAGTTCTGTTGGACTCAGCAAAGTCCATGCCCCTAAGTTGGCGCCGGGACAAGGTGTTCCGTACTCATGGGCTTTAAAATGGATCTTGGGCAGTCCCTCTTCAATAAGTTTGGCACGCCGAAAGTAATCAATGGGATAGCTATGCCAGTTGCGTTGGATAGCTTTGAGCTTTTTGCAGGCATCACCAATGGATTGTATTTCTATGATTTGCGGATTATGCCAGGTATTTTGTGCCCATACAGGGGAAATAGCGCTTTCTTCGCAATAAAAAAAGCGTCCGTATTGCCTCAGAACCGGAATATTAAGATAGCTGAGTTCTTTTTTGAGTTCATGCTCAAAAAAGCGCGGAGCAATATAAACGCAGGTTTTTTCCATCATTTTTGATTATTTTTCTTGTGCAAACAGTTCTTCGGCAAGTTCGCGTAATTTGTACTTTTGAATTTTGCCGTTGGCAGTGTGGGGATATTCTTCAACTGTTTTCACTTGACGGGGGATTTTGTGCCATGCAATGCGGCCACGGCAAAAATCACGCACATCTTCAGCTTTAATGGTCTTATTATTGCGGGTAAGGAAAAATGCCGCAATGTCTTCTCCGTATTTGCGGGAAGGAAAGCCCACAACCTGCACATCAAGAACATCAGGCATATGAATAAGAAATTCTTCCAGCTCGCGGGGATAAATATTTTCACCGCCGCGGACAATCATATCTTTAATTCTGCCGGTAATTTTTAAATAGCCGCGTTCATCAAGCACGCCAAGATCACCGGAATGCAGCCAGCCGTCCTTGTCAATCACACTGTCCGTGGCTTCCTGATTTTTGTAATAGCCCTGCATCACGCAGTAGCCGCGGCTGCAAATTTCCCCTTGGGTATTGACTGGAAGCTTTTCATTGGTGACGGGATCGTGAATTTCCACTTCAATTCCCGGCATTGCCTTGCCCACAGTGGCGCATCTGTCCTCAATGGTTTCATTGGTGGTGGACATGGTCATAACAGGAGAATTTTCCGTCAAGCCATAGGGAATGGTGATTTCTTTCATGTTCATTTCATCAACCACACGCTGCATGAGCGGAATGGGACAAATAGCTCCGCTCATAATGCCGGTGCGCAAAGTGGAATAATCAAATTTTTTGAAGAGCTTATGCTCAACAATAGAAAGATACATGCTGGGAACGCCAATCACAGATGTACATTTATGCGCTTCAATGGCGGTCATTACCTGCACAGGATTGAAATTTTCCATAACAACGGAACAGGTGCCGTGGGTAATGTCAGCAAGAAGCCCTAAAACACAGCCCAAACAATGGAAAAACGGCGCAGGCAGACATGCCGTATCCGTGGAAGTCAGCTTTTGATTTTCGCCAATCCAAAAACCGTTATTGCCGATATTGACGTGGCTGAGCATTACCCCTTTTGGAAAACCCGTTGTGCCGGAAGTATACTGCATATTGACGGTATCATAGGGGCTTACGCTGTCCTGACGTTTTTGGAATTCTTCATCAGAAATAGCGGCAGCAAGCTTTTTGATTTCTTCAACAGAAAACATGTTTTTCTGTTCATCATCGCCAAAATAAATAACTCGTTTTAAATGCGGAAGTTTTTCGCAATGTAAATTTTCTCTGTTGCCGGTGAAAACTTCCGGAGCAAAGGAATTAAGGGTATTCAAAAAATTATGTTCGCGGTAACTTTTGACAAGGCAAAGGTTTTCACATTCTGATTGCTGTAATTGATAACAAAGTTCATTGCTGCGGAAATTGGTATTGACCGTGATAAGAATGGCGCCAACCTTGGCAATGGCAAACATAAAAGAAATCCAATGGGGCACATTGGGTGACCAGATCGCCAGTTTTTCGCCTCTTTGGATGCCAAGCGCCATTAAGCCTTTGGCAATGGTATCTACTTCTTCTTGAAATTCTTTCCAGGTTAAACGCAGTCCAGACTCAGTATAAATAAAGGCTGTATTCTGAGGATAGAGGCTGACAGTTTCATCTAAAATCTGTCCAAGAGTTTTTTCCATAAGTTTAAATTCTGACATAGAAATCCAAGTGAAGAAAATTTTAATAAGTATAAAGAAAGAATAAAAAACTTGCAAGTTTTTAGTTGGAAGAGGGAAAATTATTTAAATAGTATTTTGATTTTGCAGGGAAAGAACTTTAGCTCTGCTGTCCATTTGCGTAAAGCTCATTCTTCGCTAACGCAAACGGCTTCGCTGCCATTTCGGTGGCTGTAAAAGTTCTCTCCCTGCACCCTCTCTCAAAACTTTTTATGTTAATTTCTTAGCATATTTTTAGGAAATATTTAAAAATTACATAAAAACAAACCCGTTATGAGTGATAACTCATAACGGGGTTGCGATTAGTGGGTTTGGGAGGGATAATCCCTCCCAAGAAAAAAACTATTTCAGGAAACGGTCTGCAATGGTCATGGCAGCTTTTCTGCCTGCGCCCATGGCAAGGATAACCGTTGCAGAGCCTGTTACAATGTCACCGCCGGCAAAAACATTGGGAATAGATGTTTCGTTTGTTTCTTCATTGACCACAATATAACCCTTTTTATTGAGTTCAAGAGCTGGAGTATTGCGGATAAAGAGAGGATTTGGACGAGTGCCGAGCGCAACAATGGCAAGGTCTGTTTCCATTTCAAATTCAGAATTTGGTACAGGAATTGGGCTTCTTCTGCCGCTGGCGTCGGGTTCGCCAAGTTCCATCTTTTGCAATGTTACAGAAACAAGTTTGCCTTGATCATCGCCTTTGAAGGAAAGTGGAGCAGAAAGTTCGAAAAGCTGTACGCCTTCTTCAAAAGCATGTTCGATTTCTTCCAAACGGGCAGGCATTTCATTTCTGCTGCGGCGGTAAACAATATGCACAGTTTCAGCGCCCATACGTTTAGCAGTACGGGCAGCGTCCATGGCAACGTTGCCGGCGCCAAATACAGTTACCTTTTTGCCGGAATAGCTTGGAGTATCATAGTTAGGGAAATCATACGCTCGGCCAAGGTTTGCGCGGGTCAAATATTCGTTAGCGGAATAAACGCCAATCAAGTTTTCGCCGGGAACATTGAGGAAAAGTGGAAGACCGGCACCAACGCCAACAAACACAGCTTTGTAGCCTTCAGCAAAGAGGCTGTCGAGGGTAACGGTTGTACCGCCCACAAAGCTAGTTTTGATGTCAACGTCTAAATCTTTCAAGCCTTCAATTTCTTTGTGCACAATGGATTTTGGCAGTCTGAATTCAGGAATGCCGTAAACCAAAACACCGCCAGGTTCATGCAGACCTTCAAAAACAGTAACTTTTGCACCAAGATTTGCAAGGTAGCCGGCACAGGTCAAAGAAGCTGGGCCGGAACCAATGCAGGCAATTTTCACATCTTTTGCTTGTGGTTTTGCAGTCTTGGTTTGATTTGCAAGAGCCTTGTCAGCCACATAGCGTTCCAGACGGCCAATAGCAACAGGTTCGCTTTTTACGCCAAGGATACATTTTGCTTCACATTGTTTTTCTTGCGGGCAAACACGTCCGCAAACAGCAGGAAGACTGTTGGTGCTTTTTAAAATTTCATAGGCTTTATCTAAATTGCCATTTTTGATTTCAGCAATAAATTCAGGAATGCGAACTTCAACAGGGCAGCCTTTGCGGCAGGTGGGATTTTTGCATTGCAGGCAGCGGCTGGCTTCAGCTTGAGCCATTTCATCAGTATAGCCTAAAGCTACTTCGCTGAAATTTTTTACGCGTTCATCTGGTTCCTGACAGGGCATGGGGGTACGGGCAAGTTTTTCTACACTCATGGAAAACCTCGTTAATTAGTGTGCACCACATTGGCATTTATAATGTTCAACTGATTCTGCTTCTTTGTCACGGAAAGAGCTCAGACGGGTTTTTAATTCATTGAAATCAACTTGATGTCCATTGAATTCAGGGCCGTCAACGCAAGTGAATTTGGTTTCACCGTTAACAGTGACGCGGCAGGCACCACACATTCCCATACCGTCAACCATAAGAGAGTTCAAACTTACAGTTGTTGGGATATTATAATCTTTGGTCAGTTTTGCAATGGCTTCCATCATAGGAACTGGACCAATGGCAATAACTTCTTTGATGTCTTTATCAGTATTGAGGCGTTCAATAAGAGGGTCTGTTACCATACCTTTTACGCCCATGCTGCCGTCGTTGGTAGCAACAAGAACTTCATCACAGAATTTTGAAAGTTCATCATAATAAAGGAGTAAATCCTTGCTTCTTGCACCAATAACAGCAATAACATAGTTGCCGGCCTGACTGTGACCTTTGGCAATATGGTGCATGGCAGCAACACCGGTACCACCGCCAACACAGATAACTTTATGGCCTTTGCCGCCTTCCACAATGTGGGTAGGTCTGCCAAGAGGACCGGCAACGTCTAAAATTTCATCGCCTTCCTTGAGGGTTTCAAGCAGGGTTGTGGATTTGCCCATAACAAGATACACAATGGTGATAGTACCATGTTCTTTATCGGTATCTGCAATGGTCAGAGGGAAACGTTCACCTGTTTCATTAATTCTTAACATAATGAAATGGCCAGGTTTTGCCGTATTTGCTATATGAGGTGCGTCTAAAACCAAACGGCTTGTTCTGCCTGGAATAAGACTTTCTTTTTTCAAAATTTTAACAGCCATTGAAACTCCTTATTAACGAAAAATTTTTTAATAAGAATACCCTGTTAACGTGTTTTTGTCACGGAAAAAATACCTGTTAAAAATATAAATAACGATAATGAAAAATAAATGGTTAAAAATAAAATGATAATTCTTGAAAATAAATTGTGTTTTGTGTATACTTTTTTAAGCGAGGTGAATTATGGATTTTGCATTTTTTATAGGTGGCATTGTGGCTGTTGCGCTCGCGCTTTTCGTGATCAAAGCAACAACCCCAAACGAACACCATTAATACAGATTTAACCCCCATTATTTGTTTTCAAATTATAATGGGGGCTTTTTATTTCTTTGGATATTTTAAAAATCACATAAAAACAAAATCGTTATGGACGAAGTCTATAACGTTTTTGCTTGTAGGGGGGAAATAATTCCCCCAAAAAAATATAAAAATAAAAAAATTAGTTAGTATTATTAACATAAAAAGCGAGCCACAAAGGACTCGCTTTTTTATGGATTACTGAGTATGAAAAGAAGCATTAGTTTGCTTGTCTTCTAATGAAAGCTGGAATGTCATCTGTTTCGTTATCAAAGGTGAATTCCATTGCGCCGGGAGTATGGCGGTTGCGGGTAAGGCTTGCTGTGTATTCATCAGCAGTGAAATAAGGTTTGCGCACAATATTTTGTTTATCTTCGGTTTCTTGAGCACTTTCTTCAGCTTTTACGGCTTGTTGAAATGGAATAACTGTTGAAGTCTTTTCTGGAGCAGGAGCACTCACTGTATTGCTTTCAGGATTGAGGCCTGTGGCAATAATAGTAACGTGAAGTTCTTCACTGTCTTCAGCAGCGTCTTCAACCATACCATAGAATACATCTGGCAATTCGCCGGTATCAGCAACAGCAGCTGAATTTAAAAGTTCGCCGATTTGTTCAAATTCTTCCATGGTCACATTACCAGTGATATTAACAAGCAGAGCCTGTGCACCAAAAATGCTGATATCTTCGAGAAGTGGGCTGGAGATAGCTTGTTTTACAGCATCGATTGCACGGTTTTCGCCACGTGCAACACCTTCACCCATGATTGCAGCGCCTTTTTTGGTCATGGCAGAGGTAAGGTCAGCAAAGTCAACGTTGATAAAGCCAGGTTTGGTAATAACTTCGGTTACACCGCGTACTGCTGATAAAAGCACATCGTTTGCTTTCATGAACATTTCTTTTGCAGTAGCTTTTTTAGGAGCAATAGCGCGAAGTCTGTCGTTAGGAATTGCAATCAGGCAGTCAACGTGTTGACGTAATTCTTCAATACCTTTATTGGCAACGTGGATACGTTTGCCTTCAAGAATGGAGAAAGGTTTGGTTACTACGCCAATGGTTAAAATTCCTTTTTCTTTTGCCATTTTTGCAATAATAGGAGCAGCCCCGGTACCGGTTCCGCCGCCCATACCGGCAGTAACAAAGACCATATCTGTATTTTGCAAAAATTTTGCAATTTCCTGCATGCTTTCTTCAGCTGCTTTTTGACCAATTTCCGGTTTTGCACCAGCGCCAAGGCCTTTGGTCAGTTGTGGTCCCAATTGAATTTTGTTTTCAGCACTGGAACGGTTGAGTGCTTGTGCGTCTGTATTTGCACAAACAAAGGTAACATCGCTGAGTCCGTTGTTAATCATGTGTTGAAGCGCGTTTCCGCCAGCTCCCCCAACGCCGAACACTGTAATTTTCGCAAGATCAGTAATTTCATTAGGGATTGTAATATCCATGAATGCCTCCTGTTTCCCGAGTAATCCTTATTTTATTTCAGAAAACCATTTTTTCATATGGTTTAAAAGTTTACCAAACATATTTGCATCATTACTTGTTTCTGTATAAATCGGTTCTGTCATGCCTTCATTCTCAGCTCCATAGAAAAGAAGCCCGACAGCAGTTGCGTATTTTGGATTATTGACCATTTCCGTAAAGCCGCCGCCAAGATTTTGCGGGGATCCAATACGTGTTGGAAGTCCAAAAATTTGTTCAGCTAGTTCCTGAGCTCCTTCAATAAGAGCTCCGCCGCCGGTCAGCACAACACCAGCACCTATTTTTCGTTTATAGCCGGAGCGTTCCAATTCCTGATTGATATGGAATAAAATTTCTTCCATGCGTGGTTCACAAATAGCAGCAAGAACCTGACGCGCAACCTGACGGGAAGGACGTCCGCCAACACTGGGCACTTCAATGGTTTCGTCAGGTGAAACCATTTCACCCAGGCAGCAGCCATATTTTATTTTAATTTTTTCTGCAGCTGAAATGGGAGTTCTGAGCCCAAAGGCAATATCATTGGTGAGGTTTTGCCCCCCAAGAGGAACTGCACCCGTATATTTAATGGCATTATCCGCAAAAATCGCAATATCACTTGTGCCGCCGCCAATATCTACAATGACAACACCAATTTCTCTTTCTTCATCTGTTAAAATAGCTTTTGAAGAGGCAAGTGCTTCAAGAACAATGTCCGTCACATCCAAATCGCTTTTCTGACAGGAGCGCAAAATATTTTGCGCGGAAGTAACAGAGCCTGTGACAATATGCACATTGACTTCAAGGCGAACGCCACTCATGCCAAGAGGCTCAATAATACCGTGCTGATCATCCACAATGTATTCCTGAGGCAAGATGTGGATAACTTCTCTATCCATAGGAATCGCAACGGCTTTTGCCGCATCGAGCACGCGTTCAACATCTTTTTGGTTGACTTCACTGCCTTTAATCGCAATAACGCCGTGACTGTTTGTTCCTTTGATGTGACTGCCTGCAATGCCCGCGTATACAGAACCAATAGTGCAGCCGACCATAGCTTCAGCTTCTTCGATAGCCTGCCGTATGGATTGAACTGTTTGTTCAATGTTGACGACAACCCCCTTGCGAAGACCTGTTGAAGGACTATTGCCCACACCAACGATATTGATATTGCCGTGTTCGTTAATCTCGCCCACAACAACGCTAATCTTTGTAGTTCCGATATCAAGTCCGACGATTAATTCTGACTTGGGCATTTTTAACTCCTCAAATTATTCTAAAATTCATTTAAACATACTTTATATAAATTGTCTAGAAAAATTTTAGATTTTTTCTCAAAACCTTTCGTTTTAATTATTCTTTAATAATCATTACTTTATTAAACGCCGCGCGGATTTTTCGTACCTTATTTATTTCTTTGCGTTTTTTTAAATCGTCGATCACGCTGATTAAATTCTTTATATTTTGTTCATAATTTTGTTTATCAATTTGAAGTATCAAGTTGCTTGCTTCAATAAATAATTCAAAACCATACAGCGGATTAATATTAATCCAGCTTATTTCATTTAATGCATACTGAAATTTTGATGTTTCGAGTTCATTCATAAAATCCGGCAAAATTTTAATCTCATTATTGCCTGCATTATTGATATAAAGAATGGGTAAACTGATAAATTTATTTTTATCAATTTTATTAATAAATTGTGCTTTATTGTTGAGATAATATAATTCATTATTTTGAATAATAATAAATTTTGGTTCATGTTCAGTCACTTCTATTTTAAATGTGGAAGGTAAAGAACGAGTAATCTTAACATCTTGTATCCAATTTGAAGCTAAAAGTTTTGCTTCAATTTCTTCTATTTTATAATTAAAAATATTTTTATTTTTCTGTAAACCTGTCAAAGAAATTATTTCATCATTCGTAAGATATTGATTTCCATTAATAGTTATTTCTGTGAGCAGAAAATTATCACTTTTTGTAATATATTTATAAAGTTGTATGGATCCAAATATAATAGCAGCAATAATAATACATGAACTTATTACAGGCAAAATAATTTTGAAATATTTTTGTATTGAATTTTTATTAATTCTGTCGAAAATATTTTCTTTTTGCTGAAAATTTTCTTTATCACGTTTATTTTTATTAATAAAATTCTTATGATTCAATTTTGTATTAACTTTATAAGAATTTTTATTATTCTTTTTAAAAGAGATTAATTTTAGATCCATATTTTGACTTCTTCTTCTAATTGAATATTAAATAAAGTTAATATCTTATCTTTTGCAATGGATAATAATTCTATTGCGTCTTTAGTTTTTCCATTTCCTGTATTTTCTAAAAAACTTGCATGTACTTCTGAAAATCGCATGCCGCCTGCATGGATATCTTTGAGTCCTGCCTTATCAAGCAAGAGTCCGGCGCTTATTTTCTCACCTTTTTCATTGCAGGGATTTTTGAACACACAGCCGGCAGTAAGGGCTTGAACAGGCTGGGTATTTTTTTTCGTTTGCAGATTCTTTTGCATTTTTTCAGAAACAATACTTTTTTCAATAACAGGAAAAATGAAGTCTGCTCCTAAAATAATATAGTCCTGCAAGAGAGTATCGTTATAGTAGAATGCAGATTTTCTATAACTCAGCTCCATATTTTCTAGTGTCAGCGTCAGTATGCCGTATTTCTTGTGGAAAATTTCAACCTGACTCAGAACATCGTTTATTTCTGTTTGGTAGGCTCCGGCATTCATGCTGACCGTTCCGCCCACACGGCAGGGAATTCCAACAAGCCCTTCCAGTCCGGTTAATCCATTTTCTTTGCAATACTGCAAAAGTTTAGGAATTTTATAACCTGCACCAACATGCAGTCTGGTAAAATTGGTATGCTTATTTTCCAGATACTTCTGCACAAGAGGCGGAAGATTTTCTTCCGGCATGCAGGGCGCAGCGGTAAGTTCGTCTGCAATGTCAATATCAAGAACGCCAAAAGGCAATTCTTTACATATGCTTTCATCTGCAATAATCAGATTGCTGCCGCCGCCCAAAACTTTGAAAGGAATGTGGAGTTTATCGTTTAGTTCAACAAAATCCAAAATATCCTGCTTGGATTTAATTTTGACATAACAAGGGGTTATGCCGCCCAAGCGGATAGTTGTTTTATTCTTGAGGGAAATTTTTTGTTGAACTTGCAGCATTTTTAGTTCTTTCCAATTTCATCTAAAATTTTAGGAGCCAAATTTGTAATATTGCCCGCGCCCTGAGTAATAATAAGGTCGCCAACTTTTAAATCTTTGCAAATTTCATGAACAATTTCATCATTGTCCTTGCAGGTGACAACGGAAAGTTTTGGACAAATCTGGCGTATGCCGTGGGCAAGGTTTTCGCTGTTGATGCCCGGAATGGGTTTTTCGCTGGCTGGATAGATTTCAGCCAGGAATAATTTGTCAACACCTTCAAAGCAGCTGCAAAAATCCCCGAACAATGCTTCTGTGCGTGAGAAGCGATGTGGCTGGAATGCCATAATAATGCGGCTGTCCGGATAGGCTTGTTTTGCACATTTGATAGTCATTTTGATTTCTGTGGGGTGGTGACCATAATCGTCAATCACAGTGATATTATTGACTTTTCCTTTGTGTTCAAAACGACGTCCCACACCGGTAAATTCCTTTAATCCCTTGAGGCAGGCTTCTTGCGGAATTTCTGCTTCAATGCTGACGCCAATGGCAGCCAATGCATTCAAAATATTATGTTTTCCAGGGTGGTTGAGGCTTACTTCGCCCCATAATTCTTCTTCAACCTGAGCATTTTTCTTGGTAACTTTTCTGTATACTTTGAATTGGTTGATGGTGTTGCTGTCAACAATTTCAGCCCGCAGCATATTGCTTTCCCCAAAGCCATAGGTAATCACAGGGCGTTTAATGTGGGGCAGTATTCTTTGTATGCCTTCATCATCACCGCAAACAATATTCACGCCGTAAAACGGCACTTTATTCATAAAGGAAATAAATGCCTTATCAATATTTTCCTGACTTCCGTAATGGTCAATATGGTCGTAATCAATATTGGTCACCACGTTGATAATAGGGAAAAGATAGAGGAATGAACCGTCAGACTCATCGGCTTCGGCAATCAGATAATTTCCTTTGCCCAGTTTTGCATTAGTACCGTAAGCGTTCAGCAAACCTCCGATAATAACGGTAGCATCTTCATTTGCCGCATCGAAAATGGAAGCAGTCAGTGATGTTGTGGTGGTTTTTCCGTGGGTGCCGGCAATGGCAATACCGTATCTGAGGCGCATGAGTTCAGCCAGCATTTCAGCCCGGGCAATCACAGGAATATTGCGTTTTTTGGCAGCAACAATTTCCGGATTATCGTCTTTAATCGCTGTGGAACGCACAACAACCTGAGGGGTTTTGATATTTTCTTCAGTATGGCCGAGGAAAATTTCTGCACCCAGATTTTTGAGGCGCTGCACGGTTTTTCCCTCGCTCATGTCAGAGCCGGTTACAGTATAGCCAAGGTTCAGGAGAACTTCGGCAATGCCGCTCATGCCGCTGCCGCCTATTCCAACCATATGTATTGCACGGATTTTACTGTTCATAGGTATCTCTATTTTTGTAAAAGTTTATTGAGTTCTGCCACAACTTTTTCTGCGGCATCTTTTTCAGCAAGACTTCCCATATTTTCAGCCATTTCTTCCAGTTCCACTTTGTTTTGCAAAATGGAAAGAACAATTTTATCAATAGGATATTGCTTGATTTCACTTTCTTTGATCATAATTGCCCCGTGGTGATCCACGATATTTTGGGCATTGGCTGTTTGATGATCGTTAGCCGCATAAGGAAATGGGATAAAGAGAGCCGGGGTTTTGGTTGCCGTGAGTTCTGCAATGCTGGTTGCTCCGGCACGGCAAAGGGCAAAGTCCGCTTTGGCATACACTTCAGCCATATTATCAATGAAGGGGAAAAGCATAGTATCAATTTCTTCCTGACTGTAGCCATGGCTTTTGTATGCTTCAACAATGCGTGGATAATCGTGATCACCGCATTGGTGGATAATATGGATGTTGTTGTCGCGCAAGGTGCTGAGGAGCTGCACAGCCAAAGAGTTAATCGCTACAGCGCCAAGGCTTCCTCCCATAATCAGGAGTGTTGTATAATCTTTCTCTTCTTTCACTACTTCTGCCACTTCATGGCGAATGGGATTTCCCGTCAAAACACATTTTCTGGGATTGAATTGATTTTTGGTATCAGGAAGAGAAAGACAAATGGTATTGACGAACTTTGCCAAAATTTTGTTGGCAAGTCCGGCAATGGCATTTTGTTCATGGATCATGGTGGGGATATGGCGAAGTTTTGCCGCAAGAAGCATGGCAAAACAGGCATAGCCGCCAAAACCGATTACAGCATGGGGTTTGTGTCTGCCTAAAAATTGCCAGCTTTCAATGATTGCTTTTGTCATGGCAAGAAGCGCGGAAAAGGCTTTGAGGCCGCGGCCCTTGATTCCGCGAACATTTAATCCATAAAAATCAAGACCATGTTTTTGGCAAAGCTCTTTTTCTCTGCCGTATAAGGAGCCCACAAAGAGAACATGGGCATTTGGGTGCTGCTTCTTGATTTCATCAGCAACAGCAAGGGCAGGGAAAATATGTCCGCCTGTACCGCCTGTTGAAACAATAATATTGAGTGTATCCATTATGCATATTCTCCGTGTATTTTAGAAAGCGTGGAATGCTGCATTTTTTTTGGTTATTTTTTCTTCGGTGCTGACTGTGCGGGAATAATTCAAAATAAGTCCAAGGCAAATGAGGGATGCAATCATGGAGCTGCCGCCGTAGCTGAGAAGCGGCATGGCAACACCCTTTGGCGGAACCATACCCATAATAACCGCAAGATTGAGGGTTGCGCCAAGGGCAATGATCAGGGTCAGCCCAAACGCTGTCAGTTTATCACGGAGTTCCTTTTGTCCTAAAATAATGCGCAGGCAGCGGGCAAAAATAATCATAAATAAGCTCATCATAATCGTAATGCCAAGAAGCCCGAGTTCTTCACCAATCACAGAGACAATAAAGTCGTTGTGGGCTTCCGGTAAATAAAGCATTTTTTGGCGGCCGTTTCCCATGCCCACGCCTAAAAAACTTCCTTCTGCAAGGGCATAAAATGATTGCACAAGTTGATAACCTGTTCCCTGTGCGTCTTTGAATGGGTCAATAAAAGCAAGGAGACGGCGCATACGATAAGGGGAATTCATCACTAAACTGACAGCAAGAGTTGTCATCATGCTGAAAGAAAGGGCAAGATAGATAAATCTTGTTCCGCCGGCAAGGCAAAGGAAAAAGAGAATAGCAAGTAAAATAACGGCCGCCCCAAAATCTGGCTGCAATAAGAGGAGCAAACAGAAAATTCCTGTGATTGCAAAGGGCGGGATAACGCCTTTGCTGAAAGTCCGTCCCAAATGCTGGTGCGTGCTCAAAAAATAGGAAAGGTATAAGACAAGGGCAATTCTGGCAAATTCCATGGGCTGAATGGAAAATCCAAAAAATGGAAGCCAGCGGCTTGCACCGTTTACACTGATTCCAAGGGGCGTAAGCGTGAGCAAAAGCAGAAAGACAGTAACAGTTATTGCAAGATAATGGATTGAATTAATAAACTTTCTTGGAATATAAATACAAATAATCATGGCAACAAAGCCAAGGGAAACAAAGGCAAACTGCTTTTTGAAAAAATAATACTTATCGTGGAAATCACGTTCACCCACAACACTGCCGGCGCTCAAAACCATAAGCAGGCCAAGGCTTAACATGATAAGAACACAAGCCAAAAGCCACCAGTCAATACTGTGGAATTCTGTGCTTTGAGCTAATTTTTTCTTGCTGTTTTTATTTGTACTTATCATAATAATTTCCAACAGTTATTGTATGTTTTTGTTATTTCAGATTGAGAACTGTGTTTTTAAAATCATTTCCGCGCGCAATATAATCTTTGTATTGGTCAAAACTTGAGGTTGCAGGAGCAAGCAAAATTGCATCGCCGCTTTCTGCAATTTCTTTTGCACAAAGGATTGCATCTGCCATTTTCTCATTATAGGAAAGGGAAAGTTTATCTTTCCATGCTCCTTCGAAAATTTCACGGCTTGCGCCATAAAGGGCAACGTGTTTTACGTATTTCTGCATAAGCGGGAGTATGCCTTCCAAATCGCCGCCTTTGAATTTACCGCCGGCAAGCAAAATAATGGGGTGACCTGCTTCACTGACAGCTTTTATGGCAACTTCCAAAGCAGAAACTGTGGTGCATTTTGTGTCGTTGATATAGTTGACGCCGTCCAGCTCACGGATAAATTCCAGTCTGTTTGCCATGGGTGCCATTTTTTCCATGGCTTTTTGGGCATTTTCGAAGCTGACACCAAAGAGTTTGCAGGCTTGCCATGCGGCTTCGGCATTGCTTTGGTTGTGCTGTCCAAGTAATTTTGTTCTTAGGAAATTTTTTGCTTCGTCGTTAAAAATAATGGTTGTTGCTTTAAATCTGTACTTCTTAGCCAAGTGGGCAAGGTCTGGGCTTAAGATTGCAAAATCATTTTCGTTTTGGTGGACAAAGAGCTCCATTTTTGCGTCAATATATTCCTGCATATCCTTGTGATAATCCAAGTGGTTTGGGGAAATATTGAGGCAAATTCCCACGTGTACAGGCAGGGCATTGCAGGTTTGCAGCTGAAAACTGGAAAGCTCTAAAACCAGGACGTCTGCTTTTTGGCTTTCTGGATTTTCAATGCGTTTCAGGGCATATTCTGAAAGAGGCGTGCCGATATTACCGCCTGTGAAAACAGATAAGCCCTGTTCTTCCAGTATGGCAGAGCAAATAGTGGTGGTTGTGGTTTTGCCGCTTGTGCCGGTAATACCTAAAATGGGAACATCTTCGCAGAATAAATAAGCAATTTCTGTTTCAGAAACAGCAATGGCATTTCTTGGCAGAAATTCTGTAAACTCTGCAATTGCAGCACCTGGACTTGGGACAAAAATTTCACAGCCTTTAAAATTTTCTTTTTTGTGTTCACCAAAGAAACAGGGGATTTTTTTCTCTTCGAGCCAGGCTTTAAATTCAGGCAAGAGCTTATCTTCATTTTTTTCATGAAAAACAAGAGGAGTGTCACAACTTTCTAATAGTTTCAGCACAGCACGGCCAGAAGCTCCGCCGCCCACAACATGGACAGTTGCCTTGTCATAAATTTTCATGCGAATACTATCAAATGTAATCATATTTTTTGTAAGCATTTTTTTCCTTTTTTTAGCGAATTTTAAGTACACTTAAAGACATGAGGGCAAAGAGAACTGAAATAATCCAGAAGCGGACAATGATTTTTGATTCTGTCCAGCCTTTGAGCTCAAAATGGTGGTGGAGCGGTGCCATTTTGAAGAGGCGTTTACCGTGGGTATATTTGAAATAGGCAACTTGCAGGGTAACGCTCAAGGTTTCAATAACGAATAAGCCGCCTGCCAGAATGAGGATAATTTCCTGCTTTGCTAAAATAGCCAAAAAGCCAATCACGCCGCCAAGACTGAGGGAGCCCACATCGCCCATAAATACCTGAGCCGGCTGAGCATTGTACCATAAGAAGCCAAGCCCCGCGCCCATGAGCGCTCCGCAGAAAATAACCACTTCGCTGACGCCGGGTACAAAAGCAACCTGCAAGTAGCTCGCAAAGTTGGCATGCCCTGCCACATAGAGGAAAATGGTATACACGCCGGTACAAATAACCACAGGCAAAATGGCCAAGCCGTCCAAACCGTCCGTCAAATTGACGGCATTGGAGGAGCTCACCAGCACAATTACAGCAAAAACAATGTAGAATAAGCCTAAATCAGGCACAAATTGTTTGAAAAACGGAATGGACAAAAAGGTTGGATAGCCGGAAAATTTGAGCATGAGCAGAAGAGAAAGGCTGGCAATAATCAGCTGTCCCAGAAATTTGGTTCGCGCCTTGATACCGAGATTTTTGTGGTGCAAAATTTTGCTCATATCGTCCACAAAGCCAATAAGACCAAAACCAATAAACACAAAGAGGGTCAGCCAAATATAATGATTGGTCAAGTCAGCAAAGAGCAGCGTAGAAAGCACAGTTCCAAAAATAATCAGGATGCCGCCCATGGTGGGGGTGCCTGCCTTCTTTTGGTGTACAACAACATCTTCGTGGATTTGCTGTCCGAATTTCAGCTTGTGCAATACGCGGATAAAGAAAGGCCCTACTAAAATGGTCAGCACCAGAGCAAAAAACATAGCTCCCAGCGTACGGGTACTGATGTAGCGCAGGATATTGAAGAATGAGAAAAAATCCGTCAGTGGTACAAGGAAATTATAAAGCATTGTTCTGCTCCATAAAGGCTTTTACATATTCTTCCAAATGATTGGAACGTGAGCCTTTAAATACAATGAGATGTTTTTCGTGTTTGAAAGGAAGTGCCTTGATGCCTTCCAGAAATTCTTCTGTATTTGCAACAGGTTTAAACATGCCTGTATAGTTTTGCTTCATAAGCCCCTTTTCAAGAGCTTTTGCCGTATCGCCTTTGAAATACACAGCAAGAGGATTGTTTTGGGCAATGATTTCACCCAGTTCCATGTGTTCCTGTTCTTCAAGCTCGCCGAGTTCCCCCATTTTGCCCAGCATGAGAATAAAATCCTGATTGCTGGCGATTTCATGGGCTGATTCAATCATACGGGCAGTGGATAAGGGGTTGGCATTGTAGGTATCATCAATTACAGTCCATGCGCCGAAACTATGTTTATTGAAACGCATTTGCGGTGCCTGCACTGTTTTCATGGCTTTTTGGATTTGTTCAGCGCTAAAGCCCAGTTCAAGGGCAAGACTGGCAGCAGCAATACAGTTTTCAGCCCCGTATTCGCCTACATAAATGCTTTCCACTTCAAAAAACTCTGTAGGGGTTTTAATGGAATATCTGCCAAAACCGTCCTCGGTCACGCCGAGATATCTGCCTTGATAGGGGATTTTCTTGGAAGAAGTGCTGAAAAATTTTGTGTCTTCTTTATTAAATCGGGCATGAACCCAAAGGTCCGGATAATCACCGCTGACAAAGGCAACACCTTTTTCAGGCAGGAAGTTCACCAGCTGTGCCTTGTAATAAGCAACGCCCATATCGCCGAGGCCTTCAGTATGCCCGCTGGCAGCGTTCAAAATAATTGCCATGTCAGGCCATAAAATTCTGCCAAGTTCATCCATGTCCTGCGCATGGCTGATACCCAGTTCAAAAACCCAGTATTTTTCGTTGCCTGTGGCATTGAGCATAGAAACAGGCATACCGATTTGTGTATTATAATTGAGGAGATTTTTGGCCACGTTCTGTTCATTGAAAGACAAATCATCTTCAATGGAAAGAATATGCGCAACCAGTTCCTTGACAGAAGTTTTGCCTGCTGTGCCGGTAATGCCAATTACTTTCTTGCTTTTATCTTCGCCAAAGCGTTTACGCGCTGCACAGGCAAGAAGTCCAAGAGCTTTGATACTGTTTTCAACGAGGAGCACAGGAACAGGAGGATTGTCGCCAAAAGGATTTCTTTCAGCCAAAATAACACTTGCTCCGCGTTTGACAGCGTTTTCGGCAAAGTTGTGTCCGTCGTTATTCTCGCCCTTTATGCAAACAAAAAGATTATTTTCTTTGACCAGTCTGTTGTCAGAAGCAGCACCGTCAAAGGAAAGGGTATCATATGCATGATTGTAAATCAGTGTTGCATTGCAGGTTTTGATTGCTTCAGAAAGTTTTATTTGCATATTTCTTCCTTTATAATTTCCTGATCGCTGAAATGATGTTTTGTTTTGCCAATAATTTGATAGGTTTCATGACCTTTGCCGGCAATAAGGACTGCGTCGCCGTTTTGAGAAATTTGGGTTGCATACTGCAAAGCTTCTTTTCGGTTGGCAATGCGGTGCACTTCTTTTGCCGTGGCAAGACCCGGCATAATATCATCCAGAATTTGTTCAGGATTTTCTGTTCTCGGGTTATCGGAAGTCAAAATAACAATATCGCTGGCATCAGCAACGGCTTTGCCCATAAGCGGACGTTTGGTTCTGTCTCTGTCGCCGCCGCAGCCAAAAACTGTGATAATGCGTTTGAAACCTGCTTTGCGCAAAGCATCCTGAGCATGGATCAGCGCATCCGGTGTATGAGCATAATCAACAAAATAGCTGATATTCTTCTTTTCATCATAAATACGTTCGAGACGTCCGGGCACGCCGTGGAAGGTGGAAAGCTTCTGCAAATCAGAAATACTAAAGCCCATTTGCAAAGCAAGGCATTCAACGCCAAGAATATTGCAGGCATTGTGTTCCCCGACAAGAGGCGTTGATAAATCCCATTTTTCGCCATTGTAGCAATGTTCGATCACAAGGCCTCTGGGGGAATTATCCTTAAGCTGACCATGCAGAATAGTATTGTCTGTAGCAAGGCAGGAGCAGTCTGCACAGCCTTTTTGATGTAAGACGAATGGCTGTGCGGTTGGGCAAAGTTCAACCAGACGTTCACCATATTTATCATTGCCAAAAATACTCATTGCTTTGTTCTTTTTGGGCATTTCAAGGAACATTTTTGCTTTCGCATGAAAATAATTTTCCATATTTTCATGGTAATCCAAGTGATCCTGGGTCAGATTAGTGAAAATTGCTCCGTCAAATTCAATGCCGGCAACACGGTTTTGATCCAGCGCATGGGAAGAAACTTCCATAATCACCACATCACAGCCGGCTTCTTTGATTTCTGCCAAAGCCTTATGCAAAGTGAGACAGTCAGGCGTTGTCAGTGGTGCATCTTCAAAATGTCCTTTCCAGTGATAACTTACTGTGCCAAGGATAGCAGGGCTTTTGCCGCAGGCTTTGTAGAGATGCTCCAGCAAATAGCTGGAAGTGGTTTTGCCGTTGGTACCGATGAGGGCAATCACAGGGATAGGATAATTTTTTGTGCCGAAGGCAATTTGCGCAAGCTCGCCCAGAGCACTGCGTGTATTTTCCACAAATGTAAAGGAAATATCGCCGCTTACTGCAAATTCATTTTGATAGGCAGCATAATTTTCTTCTGTTAAAACAATATATTTTGCACCATTTTTGATTGCATCCTGAATAAAATTGACAGGCGGAAACTGTATGCCCTTGTGAGAAGAAATCGAAAGAGGCATGAAAACAAAAACATCATTTTCTTGTACTTTTCTGGAGTCAGTTGCCAGAACCAATGAATTTTTTTCGATTAATGCAATAAGGTCAGAAAATGTGCGCATCATTTTTTTGTTCCTTTAGTTTTTGTGGGGGTAGTTTTTGTTTGTCCCGCTTTATCTGTTGTATTTGTTGTATTGTTTATCTTGGCTGCTGCTTCATCTATCACAGCTGGAGCTTTTTCCTGTAAATCCTTTTCTTGTTCCTTGGTCAGGGATAAATATAATTTATAGGTATGATTGATTATTTTTTCATTTTTATGTTCATCTTGGATAATAACCTGTGTTCCGGCTGGCGGTTCCTGCTTTACAACATACATGCCGTTGCCGATAATTTCTGGTAATTGTCCAAATTCATTGAAAATTTCCATAGCTTTTTTGAGGCTTAAATTGGTCACATCAGGAACAACGCCATGTTTGATTTTTTGCTGTTTTTGCGGCTTTGCTTTGAGGCTTTCACCGCTCAGTGTATCAGATTCACTGGCAAAAATAACATCGGGCAAATCACCGCTGTATGCCATGCTTCTTTGGGCAATTTCCTGGAAAACAGGGGCAGCCAGACGTCCGCCGTAAGAGTTTTTATCCAAATCATCGAGCAGAACATAAATAATATATTTTGGATTATCAGCAGGCACTATGCCAATAAAGGAAGCCATACGCTTATTGCCGTACCCGGAAGTATTATCCGTTGAAGCTGCTTTTTGGGCAGTACCGGTTTTGCCGGCAACGCGAACACCGGGAATTCTTGCATTTCGTCCTGTGCCGTTTCCGTCCACAACGGTTTCCATCATTTTGAGTACATCACGGGCAACGCGGCGGCTGAATACACGCTGTTCAGAAACGTTTTCACTGGGTTCATCTTTGATAATGTGCAAGTGGACGCGTTCTCCGTCGTTTGCCAGAATATTGAATGCCTGCACCATTTGCAGGGGGGTTGCAGAAAGGCTTTGTCCGAAGCCGGAGGATAAGAGGTCAGCTTTGCTCCAGTCTTTGAGCGCGTGAATAATGCCTTTGCTTTCAGTCAGTCCGATATCCGTTGTGCTGCCAAAGCCCATGTCAAGAAGGAATTGACGCGTTGTTTTTGCTCCCATTGCTTGGGTTATTTTTGCCATACCGATATTACTGGAAAAGGCGAGAATTTCTTCGGTGGTCAGTTCCTTATACGCGCGGCCGTCATCGCCAATGGTAAAGGGTTTTTTGTCCTTGCCTATTTTGATGTGGTCAAGTGTCCAAACACCGTTTTCCGTGTCAAACTTTGTATCCAGATTGATAATTTTATTTTCCAGAGCGCCTGCAACAATAAGAGGTTTAAAGGTTGAGCCTGGTTCCAAAGCGTCGGCAGCAAGTCTGTTTCTGTAAATATCAGCAGTGTAATTTCTGAAATTGTTAGGATTGAAGAAAGGATATTGTGCCCAGGCTAAAATATTGCTTGTTTTGGCGTCTGCAATGAGCACGCCGCCCCATCTTGCGTTGTTGGTTTCAACTGCCTTGGAAATCACTTCCTCGGCAATAAATTGCAGCTGCACATCAATGGTTAAATAAAGATCTTCACCGCGGCTGTCTTTATCGTCAATATCGTAAAGAGCACGGCCGGCAATGTCGCGGGGCACAATCTGCTTTTGGGAGTCGCCAATCAAAATTTCATTGAAAGAGCGTTCAACGCCTTCCAGTCCGTTATTGTCAACACCCACAAAACCAAGAAGCTGTCCGGCCAAATGCTTGTAAGGATAGACGCGTTCATATTCAGTGCTGAGTCCAATGCCGTTCAAATTACTTTTTTGAATGGCAGTTGCCGTGGCATCGTCTATTTTCCGTTTGAGCCAAATAAAAGCTCTTTCCTGTTTCAGGCGTTCAGCCAGTTTCTTTTCATCGAGGGATAAAATGGGTGCAAGAGTTTTTGCTGCAAAATCAGCATCATCAATTTGTTTTGGGTGCGCATAAACGGATTTTGCTTCCACACTTCGGGCCAGAATTTGTCCGTTTCTATCGTAAATATTTCCGCGTTTTGCTTCGACGAGCTGAGTAAAATGGTGCTGCTTGGAAGACATGGTGCGAAGTTCAGGGCCGATGATAATTTGCAGATAGAAGGCACGCCCCCAAAGGATAGTCCACAATATGATAAAAATACAGGAAACAATTTGAAAACGTACTTTAGAAAGATCAAATTGCGGGATATGTTTGGGCAGCCACTGCCTTTTAGCTTTGGCGGGAGCAGCCTTTTTGGTGTTTGGCTTTGTTTTTCTTCGGCGCAGGCCTGTATTTTGCTGTAACATCATCATACCAAACACCTAGTCTATCAATCTTCTGATTTGTCCGGGATCGGCAATGCGAAGGCCAAGATCCTTGGCTTTTTCGTGCAAAACATAGGGGGAGAGCAGGCTGTCGCGCTCTACTTCAAGCTTGGTGATATGGGCTAAACCATTATCAATTTCTTTTTGCAGTTTGAAAATTTCATAGCCCAAATCATTGCGGGCAATGCTGATCCAAATCAGGACAACGCCTGTGGCAAGGCTGAAAAGCAGAGAAATAATCATGCATAAGCCCCAGGTTCCGGAACTTTGATTGCGGGAATGAGCTGGCTGTTGAACAGGAGTTTGATTTTCTTGTTGTTCCATTATCATTATGCTCCTGTTTTTTGGGCTATGCGAAGCTTGGCACTGCCGGCGCGGGGATTCAACGTACACTCTTCTTTTGTGGGAAGAATAGGTTTCTTTGTCAGTATGCCAGCTTGTTTCTTGTGATTGCAGACGCAGACAGGAATATGAGGTGGGCAGATGCAGTCGCTTGCCCATTCTTTGAATTTTTGTTTGACAATTCTGTCTTCAAGGGAATGGAAAGTAATAATGGCAATAATGCCATGGGGGGCAACGTGATCAAGAATTTTATCCAAAAAACGGCTCAGTTGTCCAAGCTCATCATTGACATACATGCGGATGGCCTGAAAGGTGCGGGTGGCAGGGTGATTTCTTGCGGTTGTGCGCCACTTGGCAGGATAGGCATAATAGACAATATCCGCCAGTTCCTTTGTATTTTCAATGGGTTTTTCCTGACGCTTATCAAGAATGGCACGGGCAATTCTGCCGGCCTGCGGATCTTCGCCAAGCTCTTCAACCACATGCTTCAAGGTATTGAAATCAGCTTTATTGACAAACTGATAGGCAGTTTCAGAATGGGGCATTGCCTCTTTTTGCGGCAAGTACCCCTTGTCCATACGCATATTTAAAGGCCCGTCATTGTGATAACTGAAACCTCGTTCTGCTACATCCAATTGTAAGGAACTTACACCTAAATCCAGTAAAATACCATTGAAAAGCGGAGAATTGATTTCCGGAAGCACAGTTTCAAAAGAAGCATAATCGCTTTCAAAAAGATGAACTTGATCGCCAAATTCAGCTAAATTGGCGCCTGCACGGCTGAGGGCATCCGGATCTCTATCCAGACCGCAAAGATTGGCTTTGATGCCAAGACGGGAAAATTCTTGTAAAAGTGTTTTGCTGTGCCCGGCAAGGCCAAGGGTACCGTCCATGAACCAGGGATTTTTACAGGCTGTATTTTCCTGGCTCATTAAAGCCTTTATAACTTCTTGTAATAATACAGAAATATGTTTTGCATTTTGAGCAGTTACAGTCATAAGGCAACTCTATAAGGCAAAGTCTATTCCGCTCTCATTCAGTTCATCGCTTACGGCATTAAAATCTATTTCTTCCATACTTTGCTTGAGCAGGGTCGGGTTCCAGATCTCAAAACGGTTGGTAAGCCCTAATATAGTGATTTCTTTATCTAATTTTGCATATTCGCGATGTTCTTGGGAGAGGCGAATTCTTCCCTGTGCATCCAGGATTTGTTCTTCCGCACCGCCAATAAATAAACGGCGAAAAGCACGCACATTGGAAGAGGGATTAGCAATTCTTGTAAATTGTTCTTCTAATTTGAGCCAATCAAGCCAGGGATAGGCAACAAGGCATCTGTCATACGTGGTGATTACAACCTTAATGTCTGCCTTATTGTCCGTTGGCGCAAATTCTTGGTTCAGAGCATTTTCAGTTTGCATATCTGTGGAATTTTGTGGAACAAAAAGACCATTTTCGCTTTTTTGCATACGTAAAGAAAGACTTTCCCTGTATTCAGGGGAAAGCATGAAGCGACCTTTTGGGTCAAGACTGCGTTGTGATCTTCCTCTAAAATTCATTTTAATCCACTTCTTACCACTTTTTTCCACTTTTTCATTATTTATTAACTTTGTCAAGGAATAAATAAAATTTTTTGTATCTTATTATAATTATTTTATAAAATATCTATCAGGAATATTTATCAATAAAAATACATATTAATCTTCAATAATTAGCAATGTTCACTCGACAACAGAAAAAAAATTTGTTAAATTATGTGCAACCAAAGGAGAAGATATGCGTACAAAAATTATTGCTACTATTGGGCCAAATTCTGCAAAAGAAGAAACCCTGTATGGACTCGCTAAAGCCGGCGTCAATATTTTTCGTTTAAACTTTTCGCATGGAAATAAAGAATTTTTTAGAGATGTTATTGCAACTATTCGAAATATAGAGAAAAAACTCGGTAAAAGCCTCACAATTCTACAGGACTTGCCCGGGCCTAAAATCCGTATCGGCATGCTGGACGCTGATTCCTATCAAGTTCAGATTGGCGATATCTTTTATTTAGGCAAAGAAAAGAAATCTGAGGAATATCCGTTTATTCCCTTTGAATATGATGAAATTATCAAAGATTTGAAAATTGGAGAAATTCTTGTTCTTGCGGACGGTTCTTTGCAGTTTGAAGTCAAAGAATTGCTGGAACACGGCGTTTTAATTCAGGCAAAGAACTATGGCATCATCACTTCCAGAAAAGGGCTTGCCATTCCGAATAAAGCCATTAATTTGCCTGCTCTGACTGAAAAAGATAAACAAAATTTAGCTGTCGGCATTGAACTTGGGGTTGATGCTGTTGCACTTTCCTTTGTGCAAACACCGGAAGATGTTATTTTGCTTCGACAAAAAATGAGAGAATTAGGCGCGGATTTGCCTATTGTTTCAAAGCTTGAACGGCAAATGGCAATTGATAATCTGGACAGAATTATTGAAGAAAGTGATATCATTATGGTTGCCCGCGGAGATTTGGGTATTGAATGTCCGCTGTCTATTCTTCCTTCCATTCAAAAACGTATTATCAAAGCCTGCAACAAAGCAGCAAAACCTGTTATTGTTGCTACACAAATGCTTCTTTCCATGGTGCATGCAAACCGCCCAACCCGTGCGGAAGTAACAGACGTTGCCAATGCTGTTTTTGACGGGGCTGACTGCGTTATGCTTTCAGAAGAAACGGCAATGGGTGATTATCCAATTGAAACAGTGGGTTATATGCGGAAAATTGCCTCCGAAGCTGAAGAATATCTTCTTGCCAATGCGGCTTTAAAAACTCCTGAAAACAGTTGCGGTTTGCCGGAATTTTTGGCATATTCTGCATGCCTTTTGGCTGAAAAGGCAAGTGCCTATGCTTTGGTTGTGCATTCCCGCTCAGGAAAAAGTGCTTTCTATCTTTCTTCCTGCCGTCCAAAACATTTGATTTATGCACTGACTGTTGATAAAAACGTTTTGCATAAAATGAATTTTGCATGGGGTGTGACACCTAATTTTGTAAAAAATTCAGATGAAGCAAGCCACTTGGTTCGCGTGCAGGAATTTGTGGATGAATTTTCAGGTTTTCCACATGCGGCAAAAATTGTCTTCACTGTTGGTGATCAGCCTAAACATTTACAGGCACAGGGCACTAACTTAGTAAAAATTTATACAAAACAGGCTAAAAAATGAGTAATTTAACAAAAGATTCTGTTTGCGAAGAATATTATCCAATCAGCATGGAAATCTTGCAAAGTTTTCCAAAATATCGTCCTCAAGTTGATTTATTTATTTTCAAGGAAGATATTGCTCAATTATATCCTGTTGCGAAGAAAAATTCCCGCCTTACCAATGAAACCGTTGATGAGCTGTATGAAGCCTGCAAGCAGGGAATATTGTTTGTTTCCCGCAGTGATCAATATATCTATGTTGATTTACTCGCAAAACAGGCAGAACTTGTGCTTTTCAACTCCCATTTGCTGGAATCTGAAATTGTGCAGATTCTATTTCAGGCTTTGGAAATGCGCTTTAATAATTTGGTGGAACAGCCGCTCGAAAATTATTATGAGCCCTTGTACAAAGATGTTATGGTCTTCTGTGAATATATCTGGACAGATCCAAAACGTATTGATGCCTTTTTGCCTAAAATAAATATTGAAGAATTTAAAGTGTCTGTGCATGGCGTTCTTTCACTGATCGTGGGTACATGGATTTATTTTGCCGGCAATAAAGAACCCAACAGAAAGAAGTTTGAACGTATGGCAGTGGGGCTTATTATGCATAATATTGGCCTGAGTAAAGTGCCTGGGCATATTGTGTATAAAACTTCTCCTCTCAATAAAGAAGAATTGGAAAAATACCAGGCCCATGTACGTCAGGGTGCTATTTTATTGAATAAGTTTGGGGTGGCCTATCCTGCAACCATTGATGCTGTTGTGCAGCACCATGAACGTATTGACGGTTCCGGTTATCCAAGCAAAATTACAGGCAATAAAATTTCTGAATCCGGCTGTATTTCTATTGTTGCCAACGTGTTTGTGGATTTTCTTGCTCCGCGTCATGGCGTGCCTAAGCTCAGTATGAGTGAAGCTCTCGCCAAACTTGCGAAAGACAGTTCTTTGCCTGTCAATACGGTGGCTGTTTTAGTCAAAGGTTTTGCAGAGAAATTTCTTCAAAAAGCAAAATAAAGATGCTTAAATGAATTGAGCCCCATTTATTGAGTGAAATCATAAATGGGGCTCTCTTTATTTGTAATTTTTCAGCGTATACACATAATGGGGCATGGAGAAGCCGTAATAATGCTTGATAATGGTATCAATTTTGTGCATGCCAAGGCGCTCGGCGAGTTTTTGTGAGGGGAGATTGCTGTCACGGATAATGGCATAAAGTTGGGGTAATTCCAAGTTTTCAAAAGCATATTCCTTGCAGGCAAGGGCACTTTCCGAGGCATAGCCCTGATGCCAATATTCTTTTTGGAAAATATAGCCAAGTTCCGGCACTTGTTTTTCTTTATATGCTTGCAGGGTAATGCCGCAAAGCCCGATACATGTTTCTGTTTCTTTTAGTATTGCAGCCCATAAGCCAAAATTATTGACAGCATAAGAATGAATCTGCTTCTCAAGGAGTGCCTGTACTTCTTTTTTGGAAAAGCCATGTTCATAGGCATACATGGTTTGAGGGTCATTTAAAAAAGACAAAAGTGCATTGAAATCATTTTGTTTTAATTCACGTAATAAAAGGCGTTTTGTTTCTAAAAGAATCATTTTGTTTTTATAAGAAGATTGTTTTGCCATTAGAGCATTTCCGGAAATTAATGCAAAAAATTTTTATAAGAAAGCTTAAAAGGTTTTGTAAAGGGGTGCAGGGGAAGAAACTTTTTCAAAAGTTTTTCCCCTGCAAGAAATTCGTAAGATTTACTGGAAATGCTCTAATAAAAAATCCCCCTGCCTATAAAACAGAGCAGGGGGATAATTTTTGGAGAGCTGCTTATTTTGCAAGAGCTTTTAAGAATGTATCAGTAATTTTTGAATTTGCTTTCATTCTGTCAATCTGACGTGGCGTAAATTCGCCGTGTGCAATGGTATAGTCAATCATATCAGTAACATATCGTTGAATTATACCGTTGGGAGCGAACATTTCCAACTGTTCATCAAGCAGGAAAACAATGTGACGCTGAATATCAAGTTCTGCATGAGATTCAAGTAAATCATTTCCTGTCCATTCTTTGTAGAATTTGACATATTCTTTGGCTAATGCTGCGGTATCAGTATTTTTGATGTTTTCAAGTGCTTTTAAATACATCTTCAAAAATGCTGTTACCTGTGCAGGATTTTTGTCAGCAAAGTTTTTGTTTGCAAGCAGGAAAATATATTGTGTAAGTCCGCAGTCTAAAGCTTTTGCTGCTGTTTGAAATCCTTTTTCTTCTGCTTCAAAGGTAAAAGGAGCCCAAAGGCTGATAATATCACCATCACCGCCAGTAAAAGCGCTGAGTGCTGGAGTTGGTTCCATTTCGTGCAAAACAACATCTTTTTCTGTCAGACCCAGGATTTTAAGCCAGTTTGATAAAAGATAGTGACCGGAGGTATTTTTGGTATACAGGATTTTTTTGCCTGCAACAGTTTCTGTAGAGCCGTACACATCAGGAAATGAAGGATTGTTTCCCTTTTTTTCCATAATGGGGCTATCTTTACGAACATAAATGGCATTGGAAGCTGATTCATCATTTGCAACGCCAATAATATAAACATAGTCGCTGAGAGGTTCAACAAGGGAAGGCATTGCTCCGCAGCCTGCCACAGACCAGTTTGTAGCAGCAAGGTTTTCCACAATGTTTTTACCTGAATCAAAAGGAATCATGCTTAGTTCAAAGCCCTGTTCTTTATCCCAGCCATTATTTTTTGCATGCCAGGCGACAAAGGTTTCAAATTCGCCAAGCCAGGCACTTGTGAGTTTAGGTAGTTCTGCTGCAAAGGCTGGCACTGAAGTCAAAATTACTGCCAATGAAGCAACAGAGGTAAGAATTTTTTTGAAGTTCATTATAATTGCTCCCTATTGTATGAAATTGTTTGTTTTTAAACCAGTTACATTAAAAATTGTGGCAAGAACATAACAAATTGCGGGAAGAATGCGATAATGAAGATAATTGCCCAAATGGTTAATAAATAGGGCAGGGACCGTATTGCAACTTCTTCCAGCTTAACATCAGTAATCTTCATGGTAATAAAGAGGTTCGCTCCAAAAGGCGGAGTCAGGAAGCCTGTTTCACAGCATACAACGAAGAGAATACCAAGTTGGATGGGATGAATACCAAGAGAGTTTGTGATAGGTAAAAATACAGGAGCAAGAACAACAACCATTGCCAATGTATCAGCAACAAATCCGCAAAGGAAGATAAATAAAGCGATGAGCAAAAGGGTAATGGATGGATTGGTTGAAATTGAGGACATGAAAGCCCCGACGGATTGTGGAATTTGGTACAGTGTGAGCAAACGTGAAAATGCCATGGAAACACCAACCAAAATTGTGGCTGAACCAGCAAAAGCAGAAGTTCTGATTAAAGCAGAGGAAATATTTTGCCATGTCAGTTTGCGGTAAATAAACAAACCAACAAAGAGTGTCCAGATAACGCCCACTTCAGCAGCTTCTGTCGGGGTAAAAATACCGCCGTAAATGCCGCCAAGAATAATAACAGGGGTAGCTAATGCCCATTTACCATTCCAAATGGATTTTAACAATTCAACAAAGGAAAATTTAATGCCTGTTCCTTTGTAACCACGTCTTTTTGCAATAACATAGGCTGTAATACACATACTTGTGGTCATAACAAAGCCAGGAATAAAGCCAGCCATAAAAAGGCCAGCAATAGAGGTATTTGCAACAACACCGTATAAAATCAATGGGTTGCTTGGCGGAATAAGAATGCCAAGTGTACCGCCTGTTGCAGAAACCGCAGCCGCATCATCTTTACGGTATCCGGCACTGATCATACCAGGAATCATGATACTGCCGATAGCAGCAGTTGTAGCAGGACCGGAGCCGCTCAGCGCAGCAAAGATCATACATGCCAAAATGGTTACCATGGCAAGACCGCCGGTAAAGTTTCCAACGCTTCGTTTTGCAACGTCAATAATTTCACCTGTAATACCGGCAGGTTCCATTAAAAAACCAGCCATAACAAAGCCGATGGTTGCAATAAGAGGGAATTGGTCCATGCCTATATACAGGTTTTGTGGAATAAATTCCATGGGGAAAGGCATGCCAATCATGGCAAGAACAGTAGCAAGCCCAATTACGCCGAAAAGAGGTAAACCAAGGAGCATTAAAATAACGAAAGCGACAACTAATATCATCTCCTAGTCCTCCGCATTTACATATCGTAAGGTATGTTTTTTATAATCACGGTATATGGTTTGCAGCGTTCTGAAAGCAGTAAGAGCCATGCTGATAGGAATAATTAAATATGCGTAAAATACGTCAATTTCAAGTGCTGCGGAAACTTGAGGGAATACAGTCATATTCTCAAGCATACCAAGGCTAAAATAGAAAACAGCAATGCAAAAACCAGCAAAGGTGATTTCTGAAATGATATAGCAGACTTTGACAAGATTAGGAAATCTTTTTTTTAGTAAATCCATAAGAATAAGGACACGGAGCTGTTCCTTACGCTTTACTGCAATGGCTATTCCAATATAGGAAGACCAAATAAAAAGATAACTGCATACTTCTTCAACCCAGGGAAATGATTTCCCAGCTAAAAAACGGGCAAAAACGCCCAAGGCTAAGATGCCAATAAGAAAAGCCAACATAACGGAAACGAAGAATTCTTCTCCCCATTCGTCAAGCCATTTGACACACTTTTGCATAAAACAACTCCAAAAAAATAACCTGTTTTGTTAACTGCAATCAGTTAACAGAAAGGGAATTCCCCTATAAAAATAAGGGAATTCCAAAAGGGTTAGAAATTAACGATACCTTGACCTTTTTCTTTTACAATCTTCATGACTGCTTCGCCCTTTGCTGCATCGCCGCCGCCAATAACTTCATAGCATTTTGGCCATGCGGTGCGTCCAAGGCGAATCCATTCATCAATGTCAGTTACAACGCCAAGAAGTTCCATGCCGTGTTCAACCATGAGTTTGTCATCGGTTTCCAAAATGCCGGCAACTTTAGTGCGTTCATATTCCATAGCTTCTTTACCAGCACGGATAAGAGCATTTCTTTCTTTTTCCGGCAAGGATTGCAGCCATTTTTCGTTTACAATGTAGTTAGCACTGTGAACAGCATAGTTAATCATTGTAGCATATTTTTGAGCTTCATAGAATTTCAGCGTAATAACGTTGTTGAAGCAGCCTTCCTGACCGTCTACAACGCCTTGTTGAAGTGCGTTGAAGGTTTCAGAGAAAGCAATAGCAGTTGGTTCAAGTCCAAGAGCTTGGAAAGTTGAAACCATGAGAGGGTTTTGCGGGGTACGGATTTTGATGCCCTTAGCATCGTTCAAGCTGCGGACAGGGTGGTTTTTGCCTGTTGTAAGTTGACGATAACCTACATCAATAATTGAAAGTACACGGCAGCCGCCTTCTTTGATAGCCCATTCATTGTGTTGATCCCACATGACATCGAGCATTTTTCTGAAATCTTCCAATGTATTGAAAAGATACGGCATATTTACCCAACCGGTTGATGGGGCAAATGGTGCAAAGTTATTGGTAGCTAAAATTGCAATTTGCAGTGTGCCAAGCTGGGCAGCACGGACGGTTGCAATTTCATCGCCAAGCTGCATGCTTGGGAATAATTGGAAATCAAATGCATTGTCAGAATATTGTTGAGCAAGTTCAACAAATTTTTTGTATGTTACATTGATATAGTTCTGTTCGCTTGTATCAACAGAACTTGCAATGATAACAGTTGTTTTAGCATTTGCAAGCTGTGGAGCAAATAATGCTCCAATTACTAATGCAGAAGCTAAAAATGAAACGATTTTTCTTTTCATAAAAATCTCCTTTTGTAATTAATAAAAAGCCTTAGCCATATTTCCATTTCTATAAAAGAAATGTTTTTATTCTTTTTCAGCCAATGTCCGTACAGATTTTTCCAGTATTTCTGCTCCAAGAGCAAGATGTTCCGGATTTGTATTTTCTGTTGGGCAGTGGCTCAGTCCATCAATACTGGGAACAAAAAGAAGTCCCACAGGAACTTTATGTCCCATGCTTGCCGCGTCATGGGCAGGACCGCTTTGCAGATAATGGACGGGGATATTTTGTTCTGCTGCTGATTGAGCAAAAACATCTTTTACAAATCCTGCCATGGCAACACCGCCGCTGGCAGAAAGGCGCTCAATGCTGAGCTTGATATCCCTTTTTGCCTGAATGGTTTTTATCATTGCTTCAATGCGTTCCCAGCCTTTTTCCAGTGTTTCAACATCAACATGGCGAATGTCAATGGTAAAATCAACTTCACGGGGAATAACAATTCCCACATTGGGGAGGCACTGAATATTACCAATGGTGCAGGAAAAATCTTCGGGCAATTCACCATTTTTCCATAATTGTTCCATAGAATAAGCAATTTCTGCAAAAGCTGCCATGGGATCAATTCGTCCCTGCATGGGGCTTGCCGCATGGTCAGAACGTCCTTCAATATGGATTTTATGCAGACGCATGCCGCAAATTGCCGTAACAATGCCAAGCGGAAGATTTTTTTTATCTAAGATTTCATTTTGTTCAATATGGACTTCCAGAAAAGCCAATACGTCCTGGGGATTAATCTGCTCCTGCGGAAGATTTTGCGGTTTCAGCCCAAAATTTTGCAGTAAATTCCAGGCAGAAGTTTTGCTGTTGCGGATAGTTTTTAAATCCTGTTCTGAAAGCTGACCGGTAATGGCTTTACTGCCAAAGCAGGTATTGCCGAAGTTTGAGCCTTCTTCCTCTGCAAAGGCAATAAATTCAACATCACGTAAAGGAGTATAGCCCTCATCATGGAAAGAACGCAAAACTTCAAGGGCGGAAACAACGCCGTATGTTCCGTCGTATCTGCCTCCATTTTTAACCGTATCTAAATGTGAGCCAATAAGCACGGCAGGTTTATTGGTTTTTCCTTTATACCTGCCATGAATATTGCCAATACCGTCAGTCCAGGCAGTAATGCCAATTTTGGAGAGTTCGGATATAATATAGCCTCGAGCTTTTTTATCCGCATCTGACCATGAAAAGCGGGTTACGCCCAATTCTGGAGTATCATTACAATTTTCAGCAAGAAACTGTAATGTATTTAATAAACGTTGTTTTTGCATGACGTATTAATCTCCGTTAATCCATATCAAAAAAAATTAATTTTTTTCGTAAACAATTTCACCGCCACAAATTGTTTTTAATACCTGAGTATTTCTGATTTCTTTGCTTGGAATTTTTTCAAGATCAGCGCTTAAGAGAACAAAGTCTGCAAAATAGCCAGGTTTCAGGCAGCCTCTGTCATGTTCGCCTCCGCAGCAAAGGGCAGCGTTGACAGTATAGGCTTCAATGGCTTGTCTTGGCGTGATTTTTTGGTCTTCACCATACACAACACCGCTGGAGCTTGTACGGTTAACTGCAACATCCATACTTTCAAGGGCAGTTACAGGCAGAACAGGGGTATCAACGTGCAGAGCAAAAGGAAGACCTAGACGTACGGCTGAACCGCAAGGGTCAAAGCGTTCCATGCGTTCAGGACCAACAAAGATTTTTGCATGGCGATCGCCCCAAACTTCAACGTGTTTTACAAAGAATGTAGGAATAATACCGCAGGCTTTCATGCGTTCCAATTGGGAATCAGAAACCATTTGGGCATGAACGAGCATGTGTCTTAAATCTGTGCGGGGATTTTTCTTCAATGCTTTTTCAAAAGCACAGATAACAGCTTCAGAGGCGGCATCACCATTGGTGTGCACAGCAATTTGCACATTCATGCAATGGTATTTTTCAATCATTGCATCAATTTCTTCTTGAGGATAAAGGAGTTTGCCTTTGTAGCCCGGACGGGTGTAATAATCTTTTGAAAGCGCTCCTGTGAATCCCTGAATTGAACCGTCAGTAAAGTATTTTAATCCGCCTATGGTAACATGGTCGTTACCGAAATTATGCAGTCCAAAGGACGCCAGTTTTTCATATGCTTCCGGAATATATTGTAAATATACACGGGCAGTTAACTGTTTTTCTCTGTCTAACTGGAGATAGGTCTGGGTAACAATTTGCGCATCACAGCCAAAGCCAAGTCCGCCGTCATGGAGCGTGGTAAAGCCTTGTTTATTGTATTCATAAACTGCTTTTTTAATATTTTTTGTTTGCTGTTCCGGGGTTACCGCAGGTAAGTGTTTAAGACATTCAAAATATGCTGTTTCCAATAAAAAACCGGTAGTTTGTCCTTGTTCGTCAACAACAACTTCTCCACCGGGTATTTTGGTTTGCGCATTGAAAGAAAATTTTTGTAATGCAAGGTCATTGGCATAACCCATATGGCTGGAAATATGGGAAACTAGGATTGGGTGTTTAGTGCTGACAGCATTTAAATCCTGTTTATTTAAATGTCTGCCTTCCGGAAGACCCGTATCATCGTAGCTGTAGCCGATAACCCATTCTCCTTCAGGAGTTTGATCAGCTTTTTCTTTTAATTTTTGGAGTATTTTGGAAATATTGCCGCAGGAGGGGGCACAATAAACTTTGTCTAATAAATTGCTGTATATGGAAAGATGACTGTGAGTATCAATAAATCCAGGATAAAGAACACCGTCACCTAAATCAATTTCTTCAATTTGCTGCTTATATATATATATATATAGCGTGAAAGGGCTTCCCTTGTTCCTATGAATTCAATTCGTCCGTCAGAAACGAGAATTGCCTGAGCATGGGGACATTCTTCATTTAGAGTGTTAATCCTATTACAATAAAAAATTTTTTTGGACATAAAATGACCTCGCTGACAATATTTTTTTAAGACCTACTCAAAAATGAAAAATATGTCAAGCGAGGTTATAAAAGATAAAATATGTAATATATTATTTTTATTATATAAAATTTTATTTTTTCTTATCAGCCAACTATTTCTTCCAAAACCTTTTGTTTTATTTGTGAATTTTTAGATTTTTCAAAAATAAAATTCAAATGTTCAGCTTCCGGGGTTTCCGCAATGACTTTTACTTTGCCGCCTTTAGTGAGTTTGCCAAAAAGCACTTCTTTGGCCAGCACATCTTCAATTTCAGTACGGATGAGGCGCTGCAGCGGTCTTGCTCCAAGTTTTGGATCATAGCCTTTGCGTGCAAGCCAATCCCGGGCAGAAGAAGTCAGTTCAAAAAATACTTTCTTCTCGAAAAGCCCGTTTTTCAGTCCGAGCAAAACTTTATCCACAATGGGGTGCATTTGTTCAATGCCAAGGCTGTTGAAGCCAATCATGGCGTCAAGTCTGTTTCTAAATTCAGGGCTGAAGGTCGTTTCTACAGCTTTGGTGCTTTTGCTGCTTGCCTGCTTATTGCCTTTATCCACAAAACCAAGGGTATGGCTTTGCATTTCATTGGCGCCGGCATTGGTGGTCATAATCAAAATAACATGGCGAAAATCTGCCTTGTAGCCGTTATTATCGGTGAGTGTTGCATAATCCATAACCTGAAGCAGGATATTATAAATATCAGGGTGTGCTTTTTCAATTTCATCAAGAAGCAGCACGGCATGGGGATTTTTGCGAATGGAATCCGTCAAAAGCCCGCCCTGTTCATAGCCCACATAGCCTGGAGGGGAGCCAATAAGTCTTGCCACCGCATGTTTTTCCATATATTCGCTCATATCAAAGCGCAGGAAGGGAATTTGCAGTAATTCGGCAATGGTCTTAGCCAGTTCTGTCTTGCCAACGCCCGTAGGGCCATGGAAGAGGAAACTTGCCTGTGGACGATTTTCGCCGTTGAGTCCGGCCCGTGCACGCCAAATGGCGCTGCTGACTGTGTCAATGACCTTTTCCTGCCCAAAAATACGAGCCAGCAAATCAGATTTTAGATTGCGGAGTTTATTCTTTTCGTTAATGCTGACCTGTGAGGTTGGAATATTTTTCATGCGGGCAATGGTTTCTTCAATGTGCTTGACCGTAATAGGCAAGGCACGAGTCTTGCTTTGCGTTTTGCCTGTTTTGTAAAATCCAAGTTTGACAGAGGCAGCCACTTCGTCAAGAATATCAATGGCTTTATCCGGCAAGAGTCTGTCCTGCATGTATTTTATGGATAAATCCACAGCAGCTTCAAGGACGCCTTTGCCGTATTTGACGTTGTGGAATTTTTCATAATATTTTTGCAGACCCTGCAAAATAGCCAGACAATCATCACGGCTGGGTTCTTTGATATCAATCACTTGGAAACGGCGGGATAAGGCTCTGTCCTTTTCAAAGTGGTTGCGATATTCTTCGTAAGTGGTGGAACCAATGCAGCGCAGATCACCGCTTGCTAAAATAGGTTTCAGCAAATTGGAAGCATCCATGGAACCGCCGCTGGTGGCACCGGCTCCCACAAGTGTATGAATTTCATCAATAACCAGAATGGATTCAGGCATATTCTGCAATTCTTTGACCACTTGTTTCAGGCGATTTTCAAAATCTCCGCGGTATTTTGCGCCGGCTAAGAGCGCGCCCATATCAAGGGCAAAGACTTTGCAGTTTTTGAAATCTTCTGGAACATCACCATTCGCAATGGCAAGGGCAACCCCTTCGGCAATGGCGGTTTTACCTGTTCCCGGTTCGCCAAGGAAGAGAGGGTTATTTTTCTTGCGGCGGGAAAGCACTTCCAAGGTGCGCTGCAATTCATTTTCACGGCCGATAAGGGGATCAATTTTTCCCGCTTTTGCTTTGGCAATCAGGTCAATGGCAAAGAGATCCAGGGCAGATTGTTTTTCTTCACCTGCTTCTGCTTTGTCCTTATTTTGTTTGCGAGCGCGCAAATCGTCTCCCATTTCGCTGATATCGCTGATAATAATGTTATCAATAGGCGTGGAAGACTGTGACTTTTCACGGCTGACAATATCTTTGATGTGAGCAAGGATAACGCCTTGTTTCTTGATGAAATAGGCAGCCCAGGAATCCTGTTCCGCATACAAATGAATGAGGAAATTGCCTATTTCAGCCTGTTTATTGGTTTGAGCCTGTTCGCGCAGACAGCGTTCCAAAACACGGGTAACAGCAGGTGTCTGCATGATTTCTCCCTTGTCTTCAGGAGAAACCGTGGTCATATTTTCATCGAGATATTGTTCCAGATTTTTGCGCAGTTCATGTATATCAATATTGCAGTCAGCTAAAATTCTTTGTCCGGTTTTTTCGTAGGTAATGGCAAGGAGTATATGCTCTAAAGTCATAAACTCATGGCGTCTGTTTCTGATTTGCAGGACTGCAAGGGCAAGTGCCTGCATAAGTGAGCGTCCCATATATTTTTCCTTATAAGTCTAATGTGCCTTTATTATACTTCTTCCATGGTGCATAATAAAGGGAAATGGGCATTTTTTGCTAAATGTAATACTCTAAAAATACGAAACTCGGCAATTTCACGTGGGTAAATGCCGCAGATTTCTTTGCCCTGTGTGTGGATTTTCATCATAATTTCAGAGGCGTCTTCAACGCTTTTATGGAAAACGTCGACTAAGATTTGCACAACAAAATCCATGGTCGTGATATTGTCGTTGTGCATAATTACTTTATATAATTTAGGTTCTTGAATGTCTTGTTCGTTTTCAAGCAAGGGTTGATTTTCTGATGGATTATTACTCATACATACACCTCAGTATAAAAATAAGCATACAAAAAAATCTTGCAAGTATTTTGCGAAAAAAATGTAAAAAAGGCTATGCTATCTAGCTATTTTCTATAATTTTATTGGGTTTGGCTCTTGTTTTTATGTCTTGTTTTTGAGTACAAGCTTTGCAAATTCTTCAAAGGAATAACTTTCTCTTTTCTCTGCATTATCAACAAGATAGAAAAAACAATTGGGTATTTCCCTTTGTTTCAAATTTTTTTGGATGCAAAGGGAACAGCCTTTGTTGTGATTTGCCGGATTTAAAGGACAATCCAAATCTTTACAAGTACAAAAGTGCTGCATAATTATTATAAGTTTTCAGCTTTTAAAGCTTCTGCCTGAGCATGGCTGGCAAGTTCATCAATAATGCCCTGAATTTCACCATCCATGAAACGTTCCAAAGAATAAACCGTGACATTGACGCGGTGGTCGGTAATTCTGCCTTGCGGATAGTTGTAGGTGCGGATACGTTCTGAACGGTCACCACTGCCCACTTGTGATTTTCTGTCCGCCGCAAGTTCTGCATGCTGGCGTTCCTGTTCAGCCTGCAAAATACGGGAAGCAAGAACTTTCATGGCACGGGCTTTGTTCTTGTGCTGGGATTTTTCGTCCTGACAGGTAACTACCGTGCCTGTGGGGATATGGGTAATACGCACAGCAGATTCAGTTTTATTAACGTGCTGACCGCCGGCACCGGAAGCGCGGTATACGTCAATACGTAAATCTTCCGGACGAATATCCACGTCCACTTCATCAGCTTCCGGCATAACAGCCACAGTTGCCGCGGAGGTGTGGATTCTGCCCTGTGATTCAGTGGCTGGAACACGCTGTACACGGTGCGTGCCTGATTCATATTTTAAATGGCTGTATACGCGATTTCCCGTGATAAGGGCAATAACTTCTTTGTAACCGCCGTTGTCAGTAGGGTTTTCGCTCATAATTTCAACTTTCCAGTTCATGCGTTCAGCATAGCGGATATACATACGGAACAAGTCACCTGCAAAAAGGGCAGCTTCTTCACCGCCGGTACCTGCACGAATTTCCAGCACAATATTCTTTTCATCCAGCGGGTCAGGCGGAAGGAGCATAATTTGCAGCTCTTGCTCCATTTTAGGGAATTCTTCATGAAGAAGAGCATTTTCTTCTTCTGCCATGCTTTTGATTTCAGGGTCACTGTCGTGCATGAGTTCTTTATTATCTTCGTATTGCTGCTTGGCAGCTTTATATTTTCTGAAAAGATGCACAACATCATCCAGATCAGCATGAGCCTTGGCAACTTTACGATATTTTTCCTGATCTTCAAAAATTTCGGGCAGGGCTAATTCTTTTTCTAATTCAAGATATTGTTTTTCTAAGGCTTCTAATTTTTCAAACATGGGTTATCCTTTATATTCATTATCAAGGGTTTTATAGGGTACTGTTTCAAAGAGCTGTGCATTATCCTGGACAACTTCTCTGAGTGCAATCACTGCAACTTCAAGTTGTGCAATGCTTGGTTCTTTGGTGGTCAGAATTTGTAAAACCAAGCCCGGGAAAGAAAGAAGTTTCAAGAGAATTTGCAAGAAATGATTGCTTGTTCCTTTGGCAGATGCTCGGATCAGTTCATAGGCACAGGCGCTGATGGGAATAATCAGAACAATCTTAAAAAGAATAACAACGCTGTGTATGATAGCATTATTTTCTGAAAGAGGAAAGAACAAAATAAGGGGTATAAAAATGCTGTGGACTATGATTGCAAGAAGCAAAACAAAAAGAATAAAGCTCGTGCCGCAGCGCGGGTGCAGGCGGGAACAATGCTTGGCGTTTTGGGCACTGACTATCATTTCATTTTCATAGCAGGATATCACTTTGTGTTCAGCCCCGTGGTACTCAAGCACTTCTCTAACGCTTGGAATAAGGGCAATACAATAAATATACCCTAGAAAAAGGGAAATTTTGAATAATCCGTCCCAAACGTGGAAGGAAAGATTTTCTATGGTTCCGCCAAAGCCCAGATATTCCATGCCAAGAGCAAATAAATGCGGAAGCACAACAAAGAGGGCAACAGCAAGAAACAGGGCAATGATGAGACTAAAAATTGCCTGAAACAGGGAAGTCTTTTGGGAATGGGGGGCAACAAGGTCAGCAGAACGATTTAGTGCTTTGATTCCGTTTATGAGTGTTTCCAGCAAAATGGGAAAACCGCGGATAAAGGTTTTCTGCAAGAGGCGATGTTTGGAAATACTGTACCAGCTGTGATGTTCCACGAGAATTTCATTCTCATCATTGCGCACAGCAAGTGCATACTGGTTATAATTGCGCATGATAAGCCCGCCCATGACAGCCTGTCCGCCCATATGGGTTGAAAATTTACAAAGCCAAGAGAAAAGGGAGAGAAAAAATTTCATGGGATATATTGTAGACAAAAATTTATTATTCGCAGCAAAAGAACTAAAAATACTCTTTCTAAAACTAAAAAGACCTCCTTGGAAAACCAAGGAGGTAATTTCTATATCCGTATAAAACGAAATTATTTATTTTCAAATTTAGCGTATTTTTTACGGAAACGGTCAATTCTACCGGCGGTGTCAACGAAACGTTGTTTACCGGTATAGAATGGGTGGCAGTTTGAGCAAATTTCTGTGTGAACTACTTCACCTTTAGAAGAAAGTGCTTCAACTTCAAAACCACAAGCACATTGAATTTTTGCTTTATAAACTTTTGGATGTATGCCGTCTTTCATGCTCTTCTCCTCATTAATAACAAAACAAGTATAAACTGTTATTGTTTACTACGCAAGTTTAATTTTTGAAGTATTGTAAAAAGTCTTTTGGAAATAAATCCATCAGCGTCAGTACGCAGTCTTTAGGTGTCATGGTTTTGGCGTCCAAAACAATATTTGCATACTTTTGATACAATAATTCGCGTTCATGAAATAAATCTTCAATGGTTTGCCCGGGGGCAATAGCAAGACCGCGTTCAGGATTTTTTGCTATTCTTTCCAAAATCAGATCTAAATCAACTTTTAAATAAACACAAATTCCAAGCCTGGCAAGATGCTCCATGGTTTTTTCTCGGTAAACCACGGAACCGCCCGTTGCAATAACAGTTCTATTAAAGTAACAACTTTGTACTATTGAAGCTTCTGCGTCTAAAAATTCATCTTTGGAAAGACTGTCAGCCACATTTTGCAGTTTTGTTGCATAGGTTGCTTCAATAATATGGTCAGTGTCAACAAACGCCCAATTGAGATGATGCGCTAATGTTTTTCCCACCGTACTTTTGCCTGCTCCTGCCATTCCAATAATGGTGATACATGGACTAAGAGTAGAAGCACGAACAACAGTATGGGGTGTGGACATTAGATTAAACCTTTTTGAGCCAATTTTTGAGCTTATCAGCTTATGTTCAGTTTAATTTGTTATCAGTCAATTCTGGCAATTTGGCAGAAAATGCCCCTTAAAAGAAAGGGGCATTGAAATAATGAACTGATAAAAGAAAGTATTAACGTTTTGAATATTGGTAGCGAGCACGAGCTGCTGCAAGACCATATTTTTTACGTTCTTTCTTACGTGCATCACGGGTTAAGAAGCCAGCACGTTTTAAAATGCCACGAAGTTCAGCATCTGCCTGCAATAATGCACGGGAAATACCATGACGTACTGCTGCAGCTTGACCTGCTTGACCGCCGCCGCTTACATTAACTTTGATATCGAAACGATCGGTATTTTTAGTAAGCACTAATGGTTGGCGAATGATCATTTGCAAGGTTTTGCGTGGGAAATATTGTTCCATTGGGCGACCATTGATTTCAATGTTGCCACTTCCTGCATATAAACGGGTACGAGCAGTAGCAGTTTTACGACGACCAGTACCGTAATCAAATTGAGTTGACATGGTTACTCCTAGCGTTCAAAAGTCAAGGTCTTAGGTTCTTGAGCTTGGTGAGGGTGTTCACCGCCAGCATAAATTTTTAATTTCTTAAGCATTGCACGGCCAAGTCTGTTTTTAGGAAGCATACCACGAACAGCTGCACGAAGTACTTCTTCAGGTTTTTGCTGCAATTGCTTTTCTAAGGTAATTGATTTCAAATTACCTACATAACCAGTGTGGTGGTAGTAGTTTTTCTTTTGAAGTTTATTACCGGTAACTTTAATTTTTTCACAGTTTACAACAACGATAAAATCGCCATTGTCCATGTGTGGAGCAAATTCTGGTTTATGTTTGCCACGTAAACGGTGAGCAATTTGAGAAGCTAAACGACCAAGAATTTGATTTTGTGCGTCAACCAGAAACCATTCACGACTAATGCTTTCTGGGGTTGGACTATAAGTTTTCATGTATATCGCTCCTGTCTCGCTTTTATCGCAAAGATGGATTAATAGGTTTTTTTTGACTAAGTGTCAACAAAAAAGAAACTAAAAAATTAACTTTTTTAGCTTATTCCACATGGTTTAAAAGTTTTTTTGTCTTTTAAATCTGCGAGTAACGGGATAGCAGAAATAAAAACAGAGGTTTTTATATACTATTTTTTAAATAAATGCACGCTTTTTTTTAAAAAAAATTTTTTTTTATTCTTGCTTATTTTTCAGGCTTATTTTAATATTTTTTCGTGAGGTAAATATGACAAAAATAAGAAAAAGTTTTTTACAGTTTATTTTTTCCGGTTCTCTCATGCGCCGCTGGAATGATAAGCTTCGTCCTGTTGAGCTGTATGAAGTGGATAAGCAAGCCCATAAAATGATTACAGCGTTTTTGTTGTATAAATTGAAATCTCGTGACCTTGAAGACGATATTGCTCTTGATTTGGGAGCAGAAATTATTGAAGGCTGCATTTTTGATTATATGTATCGTCTTGTTATTACTGATATTAAACCTCCAGTTTTCTATCAAATCCGTGAAAATCGGGAGCATTTTGAGCAGCTTACCAATTGGGTTTTTGAAGAACTTGAACCCATTGTCAAGCCTATAGATGAAAATTTCTGGAATCGCTTTGTTGCCTATCATGTGGATGCTCTCGACCACCAGAATGACAGCCCTGCCAAGCGTATTTTGACAGCTTCCCATTTATTTGCCTCAAAATGGGAATTTAATTTAATCCGTTCCTTAAACTTCTTTGATGAAGAACTTCGGGATATTGACGCATCCTTTACTGAACAGCTGCAATCCATGAAAGATGTGCAGGGCGTATCTGATTTGCTTGTTAATGTTGGCAGTAATCCTTTTGCCCGGGTGGCAAATCTTTGCGGACAGCTGCGTTTTCAAATCCGCTGGTCACAAACAGCCCGTGTTCCTGAAACATCTGTGCTGGGACACATGTTTATTGTGGCTGTTATTGCTTATTTGATGTCCATTGAACAGAGCCTTTCCAAAGCTCGTGCCGTCAATAATTTCTTCAGCGGTTTATTCCATGATTTGCCGGAACTTTTGACCCGCGATATTATCAACCCTGTGAAAACTTCTGTGAAGGAACTTCCTGAAATCATTCATCAATATGAAAAAGATGAATTGGAACGCCGCATTTTGGATCCCCTTCGCAGTGCCGGTTATGAGGATATTGTCAATTGCCTTTCTTATTATTTGGGGGTTGGCTATGCTTCTGAATTTTTGGAACAATATCAGGATGAACTCGGTATTGTCCATACTCTGGATAGTTTTGAGCAGATGAAAGAATATAATGAAGACCGTTATAACGGCAAGGACGGTGCGCTGATTAAAGCCTGCGATTCCCTTGCAGCGCTTTTGGAAGTGTATACGTCTATTTATCATGGCGTTTCTTCTGCGCATTTATATGATGCCATGGCAAGACTTCGTAATTTGTGCAAGCAGTATCAGTTCGGTGATTTTGATTTGAAAGCCTTACTGGCTGATTTCAATTAGCGGATTAAAATAGGAGAAAATATGGGCGTTGGTATTGTTATCCCTGTTTGGAATTTATGGGAAGAAATGACCTTTCCCTGTTTGCAGTCTCTTGTAAAACATACCAAACTATCTGATATTCATGTCTATTTAGTGGATAATGCTTCTACGGATAAAACCGCCACCCATGCCAGGGCAATGGGAGAATCTCTGTTTGGCAAAGAGCAGTTTACCTATATCCGCAACCAGGAAAATATGGGCTTTGCCATTGCCTGCAATCAGGGCGCTGAAGCAGCGCGCAAAGACGGGCATGAATATATTTTATTTTTGAATAATGATACTGTTGTCACGCCCAATTGGCTGCCTCCTTTGGTGAAAGCGCTTGATGAGCATCCCAATCTTGGTTTGGTTGGTTCTTTGCTTCTCTTTCCTGATGGAACAGTTCAGCACTGCGGGGTAACCGTAACGCCTATTCAGCAGGTGGGGCATATTTATTCTGGCTTTTTGCCCAGTCACCCTGCGGTCTTGCGCAAAAGAAAATTCAGAATCATCACCGGAGCTGTGCTCTTATGCCGAACTGAGCAGTTTTTTGCTCTTGGAAAATTTTATGAAGGCTATAAGAATGGTATGGAAGACATTGACCTTTGCTATACCTATGTGGAGCATGGATTTATGCATCAGGTTGTATCTGAGAGCATTGTTTTTCATCATACCAGCCAGACTGCCGGGCGTTTGGATAAGGATATGGATAACAGCAAACTGCTGTTTACCCGCAAGCCCCGTATTATTCCCGATGCCCATTTATATTATACACAAGATGGCTATATGCCGGCACTGACAAAAGAATTTGTTTTATATCCCCGCCTTACGGAAGAGAAAAGAAAAGAATTTAATAAAACTGTTTTGACGCAGTATTCTGACAAACTGTGTACGGAATACCTTTTAAAAGAGCCATTTTGGCACGACGGCTACCACATTCTTATCCAAAGTCTGGTGAAACAGGAAAAAATTCTGGAAGCAATTGCTTATTGCCAAAAGGCAGCGAATGTTTGTTACTCAAGGCATACAATAGCACTGCTTATTGGACTTGCGTCTAAACTTGATGATAAAACATTGTATGAAAATGTGAAAAATTCACTGAAAAATCAATTAAATAACGATATTGTGAATGTATATAAACAAAAATTTCATCATGTTATGCAAGGTGACAACTGGCACGATAAACTGCTTGCCACTCAGGAACTGGATACAGACGAGTTTGGGATTTATTAATATTTTTTCTTTTTGGGGGAGAGATTATTCCCCTCGAAAAATCAAGCAATTCCTTTCGGGCTTGCGTTTAGAAGGTTTTAGAAGATTTCCAATGATATCCTAACATCAAGAATTTTTGGGTTGGAATATTATTAAAAGTTAAAACGTTTTGAAAGAGGTCAAGGAGAAAACTTTTGGAAAAGTTTTCTCCTTGAAAAATAAAAAAGTATTTGTTTATAGTTTATGCACGGTCAGCAAGAGCTGCTACAGAAGGAAGTGTTTTGCCTTCCAGAACTTCTAAGAATGCACCGCCGCCGGTGGACAAATAGCCCATTTTTTCTTGAATGCCAAATTGTTCAACAGCAGTAACACTGTCACCGCCGCAAACAAGGGTGTATGCTTTTGAATTTGCAAGTGCATCGCCGATAAAGCGTGTGCCTTTATCAAAAGGAACTTGTTCGAAAACGCCAAGAGGACCGTTCCAAACAACGGTCTTAGCTTTTTCAAGGATTTTAGCAAAGTTTTTGCAGGTTGCTTCGCCCATGTCAAAAATTGCTTCATCAGCTTTGATATCGTTGATAGCGCAGGTTCTGAGTCCTTCAGCGGTAGCCATATCTTTTGCAACAACAACATCGGTTGCAAGAGGCAAATCAACGTTTTTGTCTTTTGCAAGTTTGATGAGGGCTTTTGCCTGGTCGATAAAATCTTCTTCCACAAGAGATTTACCAACATTGTAGCCTTCTGCCAAAAGGAAGGTATTGGCAATACCGCCGGCAACAATCAGACCGTCTACAAAGCCAAGGAGATTTTCAAGAACAGTAACTTTTGTGGAAACTTTTGAACCGCCAACAATAGCATAGAGCGGGCGTTTTGGTTCTTGGAGAATTTTGTTTGCTGCCTGCATTTCAGCCATCATAAGTGGGCCGGCAACAGCAACTTTTGCCTGACGGATAGCGGATTCAGTGGAGGAGTGAGCACGGTGAGCAGCCCCAAAAGCATCCATAATATAGATATCGCCGAGGGAAGCAAATTTTGCGCCCAGTTCAGCGTTATTTTTCTTTTCGCCAACGAGGAAACGAACGTTTTCCAGCAATACAACTTCGCCGTTTTTTGCTTCAACTTTGAGTTCTGGATCATAGGCATGGAAGCGTACTTCTTTGCCGAGGAGTTCACCAAGACGTTTTGCAACAGGTGCAAGGCTGAATTCTTCTTCAAAAGTGCCTTCGGTTGGACGGCCCAAGTGAGAGAGAACAATCACAGCACAGTTGTTGTCGAGTGCTTTCCGGATGGTTGGAAGAACAGCGCGGATTCTTTTATCGCCTTTGATAACGCCATTTTTGAGGGGGACGTTCAAATCACAGCGAATAACCACGTGTTTGTCTTTCAAATCAACATCATTCATGCTTAATGCTTTCATTTTTATGCTCCTAAAAGTTCTTTTGATTTTTCTAAAAGGTTATCAAGGCTAAAACCATAGTATGGGAAGAGTTTTCCTGCCGGAGCAGATTCACCGAAACTGGTCATGGCGATAATTGTTCCGTCAAGTCCCACATATTTATACCAAAAATCAGCACTGCCGGCTTCAATGGCAATACGTCTGCGCACGGCTTTTGGCAATACTTTTTCTTTGTATTCATTGTCTTGTCTGTCAAAAACATCAGCACAAGGCATGGAAACAACGCGAACATTATTTCCTTCAGCCTGCAGTATTTTTGCAGCAGATCTGGCGAGTTCCACTTCAGAACCTGTGGCAATGAAAATAATATCAGGAGTTTGTCCGCTGTCCATAAGAATATAGGCACCCTTTGCAATGTCCTCAAGCTGCTCTTTGGTGTGGGCTTGCGGTGTGAGGTTTTGACGGCTCATGGCAAGACAAACAGGGCCGTCTTTCTTCTCAATGCCGGCTTTCCAGGCAACGGCACTTTCAATGGTATCGCATGGACGCCAGATATCAACATTTGGGGTCAGGCGAAGGGCAGAAATCTGTTCAATGGGCTGGTGGGTTGGGCCGTCTTCGCCAACGCCGATAGAGTCGTGGGTGAGTACCCAAACACCGCGGATTTTTGAAAGAGCTGCAAGACGGACAGCATTTTTAGCGTAATCAGAAAATACAAGGAATGTTCCGCCATAAGGAATAAAGCCGCCGTGGAGGCTGAGTCCGTTCATGATCGTGCTCATGGCAAATTCACGCACGCCATAGTGGATATAGTTGCCTTCGAAGCTTTCCAAATCGAGATCTTTGGAGTGCGCATGCTTGGTTCCCACAGAACCGGTCAAGTCTGCAGAACCGCCGAGAAGTTCAGGCAGGCTTCCTGCAATGGCATCTAAAACTTTTTTGCCTGCATTACGGGTGGCAAGTTCTTCTTGATTTTCCAAAAGGCTGACGAAAAGAGTATCAAATGCTTTCTGATATTCTTTGGAAAATTCACCGTTCATGCGGCGGGTAAATTCGTCTGCAAGTTCCGGGTAAGCTTTTTGGTAATCGGCAAAAAGTTTATCCCATTCAGCATTGGCAGCTTTTCCTTTTTCCACGCAGCTCCAGGCTTTATATAAATGTTCAGGAATTTCAAAAGGCGCGTAGTTCCAGCCAAGAGCTTTTTTGGTAGCTTCGTTTTCTTCCGCGCCCATGGGTGAACCATGGCAGGAAGATTTACCGGCTTTATTGGGTGAACCGTAGCCAATAATGGTTTTGCAGATAATAAGCACTGGTTTGTCGGTCACTGCCTGAGCTTTTTCAATTGCAGCGTCAAGAGATTTTGGATCGTGTCCGTCCACGTCTTTGATTACATACCAGTTGCTTGCTTCAAAGCGTTTAGCCACATCTTCAGTGAACCAATCCTTGATATTGCCGTCAATGGAAATGGAGTTGCTGTCGTAAAGGGCGATGAGTTTATTCAGTTTCCAGGTGCCGGCAAGGGAAATTGCTTCCTGGCTTACGCCTTCCATAAGGCAGCCGTCGCCAAGAAATACCCATGTTTTATGGTCAACAATATTGTATTTGTCTTTATTAAATTGTTTCGCAAGGAGTTTTTCTGCCAGAGCCATGCCCACAGCAGTGGCAATGCCTTGACCGAGAGGGCCAGTGCCGATGTCAACGCCTTCAGTTCTGTCAATTTCAGGGTGTCCCGGGGTTTTAGAATGGAGTTGACGGAAATTTTTGATATCATCCATGCTGAGATTATAGCCGGTCAAATGCAAAAGGCTATACAGGAGCATAGAAGCATGGCCATTAGATAAAACAAAACGGTCACGGTTTACCCAGTTTGGATTTTGGGGATTATGTTTATAGGCGTGTCGCCATAAAGCTTCAGCCATATTTGCCATACCCATTGGGGCACCTGGGTGACCAGATTTAGATTTGTCAATTGCGTCCATGGCTAAAGCACGGATAGCATTGGCACATTCTTTGCGAAGTTCCATGGTAAATCCTCTATAATTTATATTGCTTCCCTTTGAAATGCCTTGTGGCGTTCATCAAAAGGAGGATGAGCAAAAAAGGCAGAGCCGGAAACTAAAACATCAGCACCAGCTTTGCAAAGTTCTTTTGTATTTTCAGGGCAAACACCGCCGTCAATTTGAATATGGCATTTTCTGTTTCCAAGCATGTGGCGAAGGCAGCGGATTTTCTCGTAGGTGGTGGGCAGAAAACTTTGTCCGCCAAAGCCGGGGTTGACGCTCATGAGTAAAATCATATCCACATCATCAAGTACATATTCGCAAACATTCAGCGGGGTTGCTGGATTGAGCGCCAGTCCTGCCTGCATGCCAAGACGGCGAATTTCAGCAAGGGTACGCTGAATATGATTGGTTGCTTCTGCATGAATAACCAGCATATCCGCTCCAGCTTTCTTGAAATCTTCCAAATAGCGTTCCGGATTTTCAATCATGAGGTGCACATCAAAGAAAAGTTTTGATTTAGGGCGGAGCATTTTGATTACATGCTGCCCAAAAGTGATGTTTGGCACAAACAAACCGTCCATCACATCCCAGTGAACCCAGGAAAGTTCTGCTTTTTCAAGATCTTTCAGCACTTGTTCAAGATTTCCAAAATCAGCTGAAAGCAGGGAAGGGGATAATATCATATCGTTTTCTCGCTATTTTGTTTATAACAGGCTATGGAGTTGTTTTAATTCACAAAATACTTCATGGAGTGTTTCTTTGTAGTGAAAAGTATTTTTTTCAAGAGGGTATTCATCTTCAGAAATAAGCGTATTTTGTTCTAAAGGCAGGGTAACATCATCAACGAGGGGGTCTGTGGATCCTTTGAGAACTTTTTTTGCACCAATAATGGTCATGCCTTCCTGATAGAGCAAGGTATGGATTTTTTTCAGAATGTGCATATCTTTTTCAGAATAATAGCGCTGCCCGGTTTCTGTTCGTTTGGGACGAATTTGCGGAAATTCCGTTTCCCAAAAGCGCAGAACACTGGTTTTTACATTGAGGATCTTTGCGGCCTCGCCAATTCTGTAAACTCGTAGTGCCATGAAATTCCCTTTTGTTTGATTGCCTCTATTTTATCTCATTTTCTAAATATTATCCAGCAAAATTTAAGAGGTTTCTGCAAGTTTTTAATGAAAAACACAGCAAACAAAAAATGTCTGCTGTTTTTTGATTATTGTTTTTGAAAAAAGTTTAATAGTTTTTATGAACTTACATTCTGATACCAAGGGCTTTGATTACTGCTTGAGTAATTTTTTCCCGTTCTTTGTCTACGTCCTTATCTTCAAGGGTTTTGTCCGGAGATTGGAAGGTGAGTCGGAATGTCAAATTGCGTTCGCTGCTGTCCTTTGGAATGTAGAGATCACGAAATTCTGCTTCAGTGAAATATTTGCCTTTATTTTGGTAAATGGCGTCAAGAACTGTTTTTACAGGCAAGTCCTGCTGGCAAATAAAGGTAATATCACGGCGCACGGCAGGATACACAGCAAGTGGCGTAAAGTGAGGCTTTTTGCCAAGGCTCAGTTCTTCTAAGGTATCAAGTTCCAAGTCTGCAATCCAAACTGCTTTTTTTGCATAATATTCATCAGCAATATTTTTCTGTACGCGTCCCATAATGCCGATAACCTGTCCGTCCTTGCTGGAAAGCTCAACCGCAGGCGTAAGGTATGGGTGAGAAGCGCATTTTTGCACCTGCATGGCGTCAATATGCAGAAAATCTGCAATGAAATGGTCAACAAAACCGCGAAGGTCAGCATAATCCACTTCGTCTTCACCATTGCCCCATGCATCATCATAACGGCTGCCGTACAAAGCAAAAATAAGGTGCAGACGTTCTTTGACCGTGGTTTCGTTTTGGCTGTCTTTGTGGAAGGTGTGGGCAATTTCAAAAAGGCGCAGTCCATTGGCACCATGGGCAATATTTTCACGTACACTTTGCAAAATACCGGCTGCAAGGTGGGTTCTGAGAACGTCTTGTTCGGCACTCAGCGGATTGATAATGATAACGCGGTCTTCTTTTGGCAGATTGAGCGTATCCAAATCCTTATTGCCTACAAAGCTGTAGTTGATAGCTTCGTTCATGCCAAGACCGGCAAGGAAATTCTTTGCCCGCATGATAAAATGATGACGTCCTTCCGGATCGCCGCATTTTTCAAGGGTATGAGAAAGTTTTGGCAGGGTAGCGGGCATATTGTCAATGCCGTTGAAAATAGCGATTTCTTCCACTAAATCCGCTTCACGCGTTAAATCATAACGGCGTCCCGGAGCATAGACTGTCCATGCATCTTTGCTCGTTTTTTCTATTTTACAGTCAAGGGCAAGGAGTGTTTTTTCGCAAAATTCTTCACTGACCGGAATGCCCAGTACAAATTCTGGACGGCTTGGGTTGAAGGTGATTTTTGCAGGACTGAATGGTTTGGGTTCAGCTTTACAAATACCTTTGCGCACTGTGCCTTTAGCGTAAATCTGCATAAGTTCAGCAGCTCGGTCAAGGGCATAGGCCATGCCTTCCTGATCAACGCCGCGTTCAAAACGATAGCTGGAATCAGAGCTTAGGCCTAAACGGCGGGCAGTACGGCGAATACGGGCTGGTTTAAATAACGCACATTCAAGGAAAACTTTCTTACTGCTGTCAGAAATTTCTGTTGCAAGTCCGCCCATAACCCCAGCCAGAGCAATGGCATTTTCAGCATCACAAATAAGGCCGTCGTTTTCTTTGAGACTGCGTTCCTGACCGTCAAGAGTAGTGAATTTTTGTCCGTCTTTTGCGGCTTGCACAATAATTTTATTGCCTTTCAGAGTATCAGCATCAAAAGCGTGCAAGGGCTGACCGAGTTCCATAAGAATATAGTTGGTGACGTCAACGAGGTTGGAAATAGGGCGAAGTCCCACAGCGCACAAGCGATAGCGGATCCAGTAAGGAGACTTTTCGGTGGTGCAGTTTTCAATCACGCGTCCGGAATAGCAGGGGCAGAAATCAGTGTCTTTGATTTCAATGGCATATTCACTTGAGCAGTCGCTGCCTTGTTCATTTAATTGTACTTTTGGCAAAGTCAAAGGCAAATTATAGCTTGCAGCCACCATGCGGGCAAGGCCAAGGACGGAAAGGCAGTCCGCACGGTTGGGGGTAATGCTGATATCCAAAACTTCGGTATCCATTTCCATGGCTTCAACAAAAGGCGTTCCCACTTTGAAGGGACTTCCGTGTCTGTCGGTTTCAGGCAAGACAAGAATACCGGAATGGTCATCGCTAAGTCCCATTTCCCGTTCAGAACAAATCATCCCAAAGGAAGGCACGCCGCGAAGTTTTGCTTTTTTGATTTGAAAACCGCCGGGCATGGTGGAGCCAACAGGCGCAACAACAACGAGTTGTCCAGCTGCAACGTTGGGAGCACCGCAAACAATGGTCACAGGTTCTTCTGCACCGAGGTCAACAGAGCAGACATGCAGGTGGTCAGAATCAGGATGATCTTCGCAGGTCAGCACGTGTCCAAGGATCAGTTCACGGATTTCGTGGAATGGGTGAACAATTTCTTCAAGTTCCAGCCCAAGCATGGTGAGATGTTCGCCAAGTTCTTCAGCTGTTCCTGTATAGGGCACAAATTCACGAAGCCAATTTAAACTCAATAACATACTAAGTTCCTTATATTAAAAGAGATTATGCACCCGTGAATTGGGATAAATATCTCATATCATTTTCAAAATTAATACGTAAATCAGTAATGCCATATTTGAGCATGGCAATACGTTCAACGCCAAGTCCAAAGGCAAAGCCGGTCACTTCGTTTGGATCATAGCCAACTGATTGGAATACAGCAGGGTCAACCATGCCGGCGCCTAAAATTTCCAGCCAGCCGGTGGTCTTGCAAATACGGCAGGGGCTGCCGTCAGCCAAATGGCCTTTGCCGCCGCATTGGGTGCAGCTCATATCCACTTCAACACTGGGCTCAGTGAAGGGGAAGAAGCTTGGACGAAAACGTACTTTGGTTTGTTTGCCGAAAACGGTTTGCAAAAAGGCAGTGAGCGTTCCGCGCAAATCTGCCATGGTGATATGTTTATCAACTACCAGACCTTCAATTTGGTGGAACATGGGAGTGTGAGTAAGGTCAGAGTCACGGCGGTATACTTTACCGGGAGCAATGATGGCAAGAGGCGGTTTATTTTTGAGCATGGTGCGGATCTGCATGGTGGAAGTATGGGTACGAAGCACCACTTTATCTTGAATATAAAGGGTATCCTGCATATCACGGGCAGGGTGTTCGGGAGGCATATTGAGAGCTTCAAAGCAGTGAAAATCTGTATCAACTTCAGGGCCACTAACAATTTGATAACCCATATTTTGGAACACAGACGTTACTTCCTGCATGGCGCGGGTAATGGGGTGAAGTGAACCCTGCCAGGGCTTTCTGCCGGGGATGGTTGCATCAAAATTTGCCAGCAAAGATGCTTCTTTTTCCTGTTCCATGGCAATCTTGCGTTCTTCAAGCATGTTTGTCAGTCTATTTTTGACAGCATTGGCAGCCTGACCAAAGGCAGGGCGCTCGGCAGGATCAAGTTCCGGCAAACGTGACATAATTTGTGCCAAATGACCTTTTCTGCCAAGGAAATTTACTCGTTGTGCTTCAAGTTCCTGCAGGGAAGCAACGCTTTGCAGGGCTTTTTCTAACTCACTTGCGAGGTTATCAAGTTGACTTTGAATATCCATTCTAAACTCTCGTATATAAATTTTTGGGATAAAAATGAAAAAAAGGTAGAATAAGCGATAGCTTACCCTACCTAAAACATTGCAATAAGTGTGGGAGATTAAGCAAGTTTAGCTTTCGCTAATTCCACAAGAGCAGCAAAGTCTGATTTTTCACGTACAGCTAAATCGGCAAGCATTTTGCGGTTGATAACAACACCAGCAAGTTCCAAGCCATGCATAAAACGTGAATAGGAAAGACCGTTCAAACGTGCACCAGCGTTGATACGCATGATCCAAAGTTTACGGAAATCACGTTTGCGGAGTTTACGTCCGTGATAAGAATATACTAATGAACGTTCAACAGCTTCACGTGCAATACGATATAAACGGCTGCGGCCGCCACGGAAACCTTTTGCTAAATCTAAATATTTCTTGTGTCTGCGATGACTAGCAAGACCTCTCTTTACACGCATGGAAAACCTCCAATATCAACTTCACGAGGCGGAGATCGGCATAAGCCAGTGAAGTGCTTAAATATGATTTAAAAATTAATAACAAACGTCAATTATGCGTAAGGCATAAGACGACGAACAGCTTTTGCGTTGGTGTTGTCTACAATTGCGCCTTGACCTAAAAGCATACGGCGTTTTGCACATTTCTTGGTCAAAATGTGACGTAAGCCTTGGCGACGACGGCGGAATTTACCGCTGCCAGTCACGGTGAAACGCTTTGCGGCAGAGCGACTCGTTTTCATTTTAGGCATGAGTTTCTCTCCTTTCCTTAATTCTTGCATACAGAAATTGTACGCATACAATGTTGAGAAAGTTATTTTTTGCATTTTTTTGAATAAAATGCAAGCAAAATTTAATATTTTTTTAAATTTTTGTTAAAAGGGTGCTTCGTCCATTTTATTAAACAGTCTGTTGTTTGGCTTTTCGTATTTTCCCAGTTTCCAACCTTTCATGATGTAATCAACTATCATTAAATTTACATTGAGCATAGTATTGAGATTGGCTATTTTCATGGTAAACGTACGAGAATAGAGTTGTATTTGCGAAACAAGACTATCTTCATTCCAAGAGTTGTTGTTCATTGCTCCTTTATATTCTTTTGGGGCAAAAGCACTTTGATTGACAAATTCCTGAGCAGTATCATTTCCATAGGATGCCGCATCGAGTTCTTGAAATACAACTTCTTTTGCGATTGATTGGTTCTCAATATGCAGATTGAGTAATTCAGCAATTTTGTCAGCAAGCTCTTTTTCGCCTTTTTCTTTCAGCAGTTGTGTGACAGCTTTTTTAATGGCTTGATCTGAATTGATTTCTTTTTGATATTTCATAAATCCGTGACCATCATTATCAAATAATTCTGGAAGTGATTTATGCGTGAGGTCTGAAATTCTGTATAGTACTTTATTGAAATTATTGGCCTTTATTCCTGATTTTATATTTGTTACAATATTCATGGAGCTTTGAAGAATACCTTCCTGTAATTCATGGTCATTTCTGGCAAGTGAAATTACATTGGATAAATAATGTAATTCAAAGAATTTTTCTGCTTCTGACATGTTTTCAGGGTCTTTTCTTCCTCTTACATAATCACCATAAGCAAAATCATAAACTTCTTTATCTTCTTCAACTGGCAGCTCATCAGAATTTTCATTTTCTTCATAGCTTTCGTTCTCTTCCCGTATTCTTCATAATCATCGTGATAAATTCCAAAATCTAATTCCTGCATAAGAGAACCGATAACTGCAAACTGAACTTTATGGCGAGTATCCAAAACTGTAATCTGTTCAAGAATAAGATGAAAATAATCTTCAATTTCTTCATAATATTTTACTCTTGGCTCATCGTCTAAAGAAGCAAGTTCATCTTCTTTTATGTGTGTTTGAATAAAAATTTCCCCTTCTTCACTTTCTTCAGAAACAGTAATTGCTTCACTATAAATAAAATGAGAAATTGTATAACCATCATCTAAAAAGAGTGATAACATGTTATGTAGATTATTGGTAAACTGTGTGAAATCTTCACTAATTGCATTTTTGACTGCAAGTTTATTTTTAGGGAGTTTGCTTAATTCTTCAATATATTCCTTTAATGTATTTTTTTTCTGGAGATAACAGTTGGTTAAAAGATAAATTTGATAATTGACTTATGCGTGAGAGCAAATCAAAGCAATCATCTATTTCTGTTATACGTTCTTTTGCATTCGGGATATTTCTTATTACTTCAATAAAAAGGATATAGTTAAGTAATTCCATGAATTTTTTGCTTTTGGATAAATTCTCAACAGGAACAGCATCTTCTAAAAAATTTTCATAGCTGAAATTTTCTAAAGTATAATCTTCGTATTTTTTATAGTTTTCGTTTTTATCATTATTATAGGCAGTTCCATTTTCTTTGCCGGTATCTTTTTGAGGAGGATATGTTTCTTCATATTCTGGTATTACCAGCTCTGGAGGTATTGACTTGGGAAGATTGGAAGAAGTTTCTTTTTCTTCAAGGTTTCTCATTTTTCCAATAAAGCTGGCAGCCAAAAACATACCGAATATTAATTCAAAAAAGGTTGCAATTGCCCAAAAGCCCTGAACAAAAGCCCAGCCAATACTAAAGTATAAACACAGCCGAACGGCAGGTTTGGGTTTTACAATTATCCCTAAAAAGAAGCCAACAATAATAAATATGACAGCATAAGTAAGCATAGTATTTCTCCAAAACGATATATTTTTGAGAATACAGTATAAAACGTGTAGTTTGTTTGAAGATAGTTTTTTAATTCCTGTTCAAAAGTATTATCAAATGGCATAAATAAGACTTTTGTTGATTAATTTTCATCATCCACAGACAGGGCTGCTAAAAATGCTTCCTGCGGAAGTTCCACATTGCCCATGCGTTTCATGCGTTTTTTACCTTCTTTTTGCTTTTCAAGAAGTTTACGCTTACGGGTAATGTCACCGCCGTAACACTTTGCGGTTACGTTTTTGCGGAAAGCGGAAACAGTTTCACGGGCAATAATTTTTTGTCCGATAGCAGCCTGAATGGCAACTTCAAAGAGCTGGCGCGGAATGGTGCGTTTGAGCTTCAAGGCTAAATTTCTGCCGTAATAATAGGCTTTATCCTTGTGTACAATAACAGCGAGCGCGTCGACAGGATCGCCGTTGAGCATAATATCCAGCTTGACGAGATTGGAAGCACGATAATCAATGGGCTCATAGTCCATGGAAGCATAGCCCTTTGTGCCGGATTTGAGACGGTCAAAGAAATCATAGACAATTTCCGCAAAAGGCAGTTCATAGGTGATAATAACCCGTGAAGAAGTCAAATAACCCATATTCTTTTGGATACCGCGTTTTTCCTCGCAGAGTTTGAATACATTGCCCACATATTCCTGAGGAACGTGAATATCCATTTTAACATATGGTTCATACAGTACTTCAATTTTGCCGGCATCAGGAAGTTTAGAAGGGTTGTCAATGGATAATTCCTTTCCGTCTGTGGTGAGCACTTTGTAAATAACAGAAGGAGCAGTGGCAATAAGTTCCACCTGAAATTCCCGTTCAAGGCGTTCCTGAATAATTTCCATGTGCAGAAGCCCAAGAAAACCGCAGCGGAAACCAAAACCCAGAGCCTGAGAAGTTTCCGGTTCAAAACTAAAGGCAGCATCGTTGAGCTGCAATTTTTCAAGAGCTGTTTTGAGGTTTTCATAATCTGCTGAATCTGTTGGATAAAGTCCGCAGAAAACCATAGACTGCACTTCTTTGAAGCCCGGAACTGGTTCTTTGGCAGGATTGCTAGCGAGGGTAATGGTATCACCCACGCGCGCATCACCAAGTTCCTTGATATTGCCGCATAAAAAGCCTACTTCGCCGGCACCCAGTTCTTTCAAGTCACGGGCTGTTGGTGAGAAAACCCCAAGTCGGATAACTTCGTATTCTTTGCCTGTTGCCATGAGGCGAATCATATCGCCTTTTTTGATTTTGCCGTCAAAAATCCTGAAAAGAACAACAACGCCCTGATAGGAATCATACCAGGAGTCAAAAATAAGGGCTTTTAATGGTGCGTCCAGATCACCTTTTGGCGCAGGCAGACGCTCCACAATGGCTTCCAATACTTTATCAATATTGAGTCCGGTTTTAGCAGAAACCGGCACAGCGTCCGTACAGTCAAGCCCGATGCTTTCTTCAATTTCATGGGCAACCCGTTCCACATCAGCGCTTGGCAAATCAATTTTATTGAGCACAGGCACAATTTCGTGATTGTGGTCAAGGGCAAGGTAAACGTTGGCAAGCGTTTGGGCTTCAACTCCCTGTGTTGCGTCAACCACCAGCAAAGCACCGTCACAAGCGGCAAGAGAGCGGGATACTTCGTAGTTAAAGTCAACGTGTCCGGGAGTGTCAATGAGGTTGAGAATATATTCTTTACCGTGTTTATCGGTATAAGGAATACGAACAGTCTGGGCTTTAATGGTAATGCCGCGTTCCCGTTCGATGTCCATATTATCAAGGTATTGATCCTTCTTTTCACGGTCGCTGACGAGGTTGGTAAATTCTAAAATTCTGTCTGCCAGGGTGGATTTGCCGTGGTCAATGTGGGCAATAATAGAGAAGTTTCTGATATGATCTAAATTTGAATTTGCCATAGGTTTTAGGAGTTGGCTTTACCAAAGCCAGGTATATAGAGCTTGCGCTCCAGTGCATGAAGTAACCATGTTGCCAAAGTGACTAAAAATAAATAATAACAGCCGGCTATCAAATAAATTTCTGTTGGTCTGAAGGTTCTTGAAACAAGAATTTTTGCTTCGCCTGTCAATTCAATGTGGGTGACAATATAGGCAAGGGAGCTGTATTTGATGAGGTAAATTATTTCATTGCCGCAGCCGGGAATGGCTTTGCGAAAGGCTTGCGGAATGATAATTGACCAGATAATTTGAAACTTTGTCATGCCAAGAGCTTGGCCTGCTTTGATTTGTCCCTGTTTTATGGAAAGAAGAGCTCCGCGGATATATTCAGACTGATAAGCGCCGGTGCAGAAAATAAAGCCTAAGAGCGCTGCCTGATAGGGATCTAAATATATTCTGACAAGAGGCAGATACGGCAAACCAAAATATAAAATCATAAGCTGAATGGTCAGCGGCACGCCGCGGATAATGGCAACAAAGGTATCAGCAATTTTCTTGATCCATTTTGTCCCAAAAACACGCAGAACGCCCATAAAAATGCCTAAAGCACCACCCACAAGCGCGGCAGGAATAATCAGCCACAGACTTTCAATAAGTCCTTTATTTAATTTAGGGATTACACGTTCTAAATAAAATGCTAAGTCAGTAAATTCCATGGCTATTCCTCATTACTTGAATTGGTAATGATATGAAGTTTGGAGCAAAAATCAAGGGTACGGGTTTTCGCTCCTTCTGCAAGCAGAACTTTTGGTGTGTCTTTTTCAATAATAACGCCATGTTCCATGAATAAAACTTCGGTGGCAAGGGAACGCACAAAATCCATTTGGTGGGTTGCCATAATCATGGGCATGCCGCCATGAGCAAGGTCTTGAATAACGCTCATAACTTCGCCCACAAGTTCAGGGTCGAGGGCAGAGGTTGGTTCATCCAGCAGAAGGATTTTTGGATCCATGGCAAGCGCCCTTGCAATGGCAACACGCTGCTTTTGTCCGCCGGAAAGCTGAGCAGGATAGAGACCCGCACGGTTGGCAAGTCCAACGCGTTCGAGTTCTTTTCTGGCACGTTTTTGGGCTTCCGCTTTGGAAAGTTTATGGACTTTGACAAGAGCCAAACAAATATTATCAAGGGCAGTCAAGTGGTCAAACAAATTGAAGTCCTGGAAAATCATGCCCACATTTTGGCGCAGGCGGCAAAGTTCAGCATTGCTTTGACCGTTGATTTTCTTGCCTTCAAGATAAATTTCACCTTCATCCGGCGGAATAAGGTAATTGATACACTGCAAAAGTGTACTTTTGCCCGCGCCGGAAGGCCCAATCAGAACTTTGAGTTCGCCGGCATGTATATCAAGGGAAACATTATCTAAAATTTTTCTGTTTCCCAGGGTGAGTGAAATATTTTTAGCACTTAAAAGAGTTGTCATGGTTTGTCCTTAATAATACGGAAATTATACGGAAAGCGTATAGCCGGGAATAGCAAATTTACGTTCCACATGGCGCAAAATCCGTATCCCCGCAAGCGTAATAAGAAAATATAAAAAGCCTGCTGTAATATAAAGAGGCAAATATTCATAGGTTCGAGAAGCAACAAAATGGGCTCTTGCCATAATTTCTGATGCTCCGACTGCAAAACAAAGGGCAGAGTCCTTAAGTAAAATAGAAAATTCGTTTGACCAGCCGGGAATGGAAAGGCGCAGAGCCTGAGGAAGAATAATATTTTTGATGATTTGTGCGTTGGTCATGCCAAGAGCAGATCCAGCCTTGAATTGTCCCAGAGGAAGAGACTGAATGGAACCGCGGAAAATTTGTGATTGATAGGCAGAACTTGCCAGCCCCAGCACCAGCCCGGACGCGGTCAAGGCATCTAAATTGAGGCCAATAACATTGAATAAGCCAAAATAGAAAAGGAAAAGCAGCAATAAAATAGGAATACCACGGAAAAACCATACATATACCCCCACCATGCGGCGAATAACGCTGTTGCCATAGACCTGCATAATGGCTAAGGGCACGCCAAGGCAAAAACCAAGGCTCAGCGCCCCAACAACAAGCAAAACAGTAATATAAGTACCCTCAAGAATATAGGGAAGGTTGATAATAATAGTTTTTATGGTTTCCACGATTTTTCCAGTAATATTAAAATAAAAAAGGGCAAAAATATATTTTTGCTCATAATATGGGCGTACCCAAGATAGGGCACGCCCAAAAAGTTTTTTAGTGGTTGCTCAAATATTTAGTGTGTAATTCTTCCCAGTAGGGATCCTTTTTCAAAAGTTCATAACCATCGTTGATGAGCTTCAAAAGTTCTGCATTTTCTTTGTTTACAGCTACACCAAAATCATCGCCGGGAGCATATTCGCCAACAACTTTGATAGCTTTGCCGTTTTTGATAGCGTCTTCAGCTGGAGCTGAGTCAATGGCGATAGCGTCAACACGTCCGTTCAAAAGGTCTTCAACGCTCATTGGAGGAGAATCATAAAGACGTAAGGTAATAGCTAATTTTTCGTCGTCAATGCGGGATTGCAAGAGGTCGTGTTCGTTGGTGCCGCGTTGAACACCAAGGGTGAATTTACCTTTGAAAAGTTCATCAACAGTAAGGTTTGAGTCGCTCTTTACAGCAATATATTTTTTGATTGAGTGGTATGGGGTGGAGAAATTAACAGCTTGTTTTCTTTCTTCAGAAATGCTCATGCCAGAACAAATCATATCAATTTTCTTGGCTTGCAGGGCAGGAATAATACCGTCCCAGTTGATTGGAGTATGTTGAACTTCAAATCCCATTTTCTTTGCAATCCAGTTCATGGATTCTACGTCAAAACCGGTTGGATTTCCTTGCTCATCAATAAATGAGAAAGGAGGATAGTTTCCATCAATGCCGTTAATGTAAGTTTTAGCTTGAGCAAAAGGCGCTAAAGCCAAAATTAAAAAGGTTACAACCAAAGCATAAAAGCGTTTCATAAAAGCTCCTGCGTTAAAAATTAATGGGAAGTTCACATACCGTGATTGAAATTGTCAATAATTTCAAATCGCTATTAATATATAGTAAAATATGAAAAATTGCAACTTGTTTATTTTGGCAAATAAGGGTAGGGTACAGAAAACTTTTTGAGGTATTTTATGTGCAGAATTAAAAACATATTGAAATATATATCTTTTCTCTTTCCGGTGATTTTTGGGGCTGCTCTTATTTTGTTTGCAGATAAAGGTGAGAGTGAAAGCCGCAATCTAGAAACAGAACTTTTTTCAGAAGAGAAAAGTTTAGTGCAGAAAAACAAGGTCAGGGTGGTCACGGTCTATGATGGAGACAGTCTTGATGTTGTGGGCAAGAATGGTCAAAAAATCAAACTCCGTTTGTATGGCATTGATGCTCCGGAAAAAGGGCAGCATTTTGCAAACACCGCACGGGCTTTTTTGGATGATTTGACGCAAAATCATTTGTATACGCTTGATGTACAGTATAAGGATAAATTTGATCGCTATGTAGGTGTCTTGTATGATGAAAATGGTATTGCTGTACAGGAGGATTTAATCAGAAACGGCTTTGCCTGGGTATATCCGCGTTTTTGTGACGATGTTGTTCTTTGCATAGGCTGGCAAAATGTGCAGGATGAAGCAAAAAGTTCCCGTCAGGGTCTTTGGCAGGAAGAAAATCCTATTCCCCCCTGGGATTTTAAACATCATAAGAAATAATGATTAAATTTGAGGAAAGAGTATGAGCGAAGAAGAGAAGAGCGTGATAGAAACAGAATACTTGCTGTTTCTTTCAAGCATGGAAATTATAGAGGGACTGAATACGCCTGTCGAAGAATGTATCAAAGAAAGTGATGTTGTTTGGTAAAAATTGGTAGCTGCCAGTACGCATTAGTTGTGTTGAAAATTTTATTACACCTCATTTATTATTTCTTAATAAATGAGGTGTACTTGTTTAATTTATTATACTTCTTCGCAGATTATAACTAATTTTGCTGTTATTTCTCCAGATAAAGAATAACTCATTGCATTTTTGAATTGATAATTCAATTCTTCAGGTATTTTCATTTCTTTATAAGGCAAATAGCCAAAAGGCTTTAAAATGACTTTTACCATTTTACCAATATTTTGCTTTGTTGCGTCATCAAATTGAAATTCAGATGAGGAGAAATCTTTGCAAAAACTTTCTAATTCCGGACTGCAAGCCTGCAATGCAGGAAGGTCTTTTTTACTCGCTCTAATCATTTCATAAATAATAGTATTTTGGGAAAGAAAATCAAAAATCTTTTGATAACACACATTGTTTTCAAAATTTTTACAAAATGGGTCTGATAAAATAAAATCGTTATACGTTGCTTTCATATTTTTTCTCCTTGAGCTAACAGTTTATTTTTTATAAAGAAACAGTTTATTGACATAATAAATTGTTTTTACTGTATTTCTTCAATGCGTTTTACCACTTTTAATGTGGGCTTTGCATTGTTATCAATACTGTAACAGCTTGCACTTTGAAATTGCTTACTTATTTTATCAGATATCCCTTTTGATTTGTTCGGAATGTAACCAAAAGGTTCTAGGATTACTTTTATCATTCTGCCAATATTTTGTTTTGTTTCATGGTCAAATTTAAATTCTGATGATGGAAAATTTTTACAAAAATCTTCTAATTCCTGACAGCAAGCGGCAAGTGCAGGTCTTTCATTTTCACTGGCTTCAATCATTTTGATAATTATTTCATCTTGTGAAAGAAAATCGAAAACTTTTTGATAATATGCATTGCTTTCAAATTTTCTGCAAAATGGAGCTGAGACTGTAAAATCTTGAAAAGTATTTTTCATAGTTTCCTCTTTAGTTTTTATTTATATATAAATTACATACCTATGAATTACATATATATAATAACTTTATGTAAGTCAAGTCTTTTTTATCACTTTCGAATATTTTATAACGTGTTGAGTATATTATGATAATTTCTGAAATATTCCAAAAATTACCTGAAAAAATATTAAGAAAATTATAATAAAAAGTTTTGTAAAGGGGTACAGGGGAAGAAACTTTTTCAAAAGTTTTCCCCTGCATAGAAAACTTCTAATAATTACCAGAAATGTTTTGAACAAAAAAAGTGCCTGAATTTCAGGCACTTTTTTGTTAGTATTTATATTCGTTATTAATCTCTTGGTTCACGGTCACGGCGTGGCTTTCTGTCGTGACGGTCACCGCGATCTCCTCGGTCGCCTCTGTCTCCACGATCACCTCTGTCACCGCGGTCTCTTTTTTGAGGACGGGCAGTGTCTTCTGGATTCCATTCAACACCTTGTTCTTCCAAAAGAACGGCTTTACGGCTTGCACGGATTTTATCGCCATTGATTTCAATAACTTTTACCTGCATGTCTTCGCCAAGGTGAGCAATGTCTTCTGTCTTTTGTACACGGCCAAGGTCAAGCTGAGAAATGTGCACAAGAGCTTCCACATTAGGAAGAACTTCAACAATGGCACCAATTTCCAAAATTCTGCGAACTTTTGCAGTATAATTCTTGCCAAGTTCTGGTTTTTGGTCGTAATACAGTACCATTTCTTTGGTTTTTGCCATGGCTTCCTTGGTTGGAGCAAAAATGCTGATTTCGCCGCTGTCGTCAATATCAATGGCAGCACCGGTTGCAGCGGTAATAGCCTTGATATTTTTGCCGCTGGGGCCAATAATCATGCGGATTGTATCAGGATTTACCATGAGTTTTTCATGTTGTGGTGCATAAGGTGACAATTCTTTGCGGTATTCAGGAAGAGCGGTGAGCATGGTTTTCAAAATATGCAGACGGGCTTCTTTTGCCTGAGCCATGGCACGAGCCATAACATCAGTAGGAAGACCGTTGATTTTGATATCCATTTGCACAGCAGTAATACCGTCAGCGCTGCCGGCAATCTTGAAGTCCATATCGCCGAGAGCGTCTTCGTCACCTAAAATATCGGTAAGTACGAGATATTCATTATTTTCTTTGATAAGCCCCATGGCAACGCCGGCAATAGGAGTTTTAATAGGTACACCAGCGTCCATAAGTGACAAGCATCCGCCGCAAACAGCAGCCATGGATGAGGAACCGTTGGATTCCACTGTTTCAGAAACAACGCGAACTGTGAATGGGAACTCATCTTGACTTGGGATAACTGCTTTTAATGCACGTTCAGCAAGGTGTCCGTGGCCAATTTCACGGCGGGAAATACGCATTGGTTTTACTTCGCCAACACTGAATGGCGGGAAGTTGTAATGGAGCATGAAGCGTTTTACTTCATCTCCGCTGTTGATGCCGTCTGTGCGAAGTTCGTCAGTGCCTGCACCTAAGGTAGTGACAACAAGAGCTTTAGTTTCGCCGCGGGCAAAGATAATGGAACCGTGTGTTCTTGGCAGAACGCTGGTTTCAATTTCAATAGGACGAACAGTCTTGGTGTCACGGTTATCAATACGTGTGCCTTCCTGCAAGATACGCTGACGCACAATTTTCTTTTCCAAATGTTCCAAAATAGCGTCAACTTCTTTCAATGCTTCTTCGTTTTCAGCATAGGCAGGATCATTTTGCATGATTTCGCGGACAGCATCTTTTACTTGTTTGCGGGCAGCTTTGCGTTCCAATTTATCAGGAACACGCAGAGCTTTATCCATGCCGGCATCAAGAGCCAGTTTTTCAACATGAGCATAGAGGGCTTCATCATCTTCTTTTGGAGTAAAGGGAACCTTTTCTTTGCCAGCTTTTGCAGCAAGTTCTTTTTGTGCTTCAATAAGCGGCTGAATAGCTTTGTGTCCCCATTCAAGAGCTTCAATAATCACGTTTTCAGGAACGAATTTTGCTTCCCCTTCAACCATAACAACAGCGGTTTCAGAAGCTGCAAAAACAAGGTCAAGATCACTTTCTTCCAGTTCCTGTACGGTTGGGTTGATAACAAATTGACCATTGACGCGGCCAAGTCTTGCACCTGCAACAGGGCCGTCAAAAGGAATATGGGAAATGCAAAGCGCAGCAGAAGCAGCTGTAATGCATTGTACGTCAGGCATATTTTTTCCGTCAGCAGATAAAACTTGTGCTAAAACCTGCACTTCATTGCCGTATCCTTTTTTGAATAAAGGACGGATTGGACGGTCAATCAAACGGGAAATAAGGGTTTCATTATCGCTTGGACGACCAATTTCACGGCGGAAGAAGTTGCCGGGAATACGGCCTGCTGCATACATTTTTTCAGCGTATTCAACAGTAAGAGGGAAAAAGTCCCTTGGGGTATCAAGCGGGGTTTCGCAAACTGTTGTGAGGCAAACAGTTCCTTCACATTGAATCCAAACAGCACCGGCAGCCTGACGGGCAATTCTGCCAGTTTCCAAAATAATTTCTTTACCGCCTACATTGGCAGTAACACGAGTACAATCTAATAAACTCATTTCTTTCTCCTGTGTAAGGAGATTCCGTGAAAAATACTAAAAATTTCAGTCCTTTTCACGGACCCTCCATTACACGACTACTCTTAAGATAAAGGGGAAGAAACCTTCCCCTTAAAATTACTTACGCAATCCAAGTTTTTCGATGAGAGCACGATAACGTTGGATATCGGTTTTCTTCAAGTACGTAAGAAGTTTACGGCGTTGGCCAACAAGTTTCAAAAGACCTGTACGGCTGTGAAAGTCTTTCTTATGGGTTTTGAAGTGTTCAGTAAGACCATCAATACGAGCGGTTAAAAGGGCAATTTGAACTTCTGGGGAACCAGTGTCGCCTTCATGTTTTGCGTGAGCAGCAATAACTGCTTGTTTTTGAGCTGCATCCATAGCCACAGCACTATCCTCCTGTCCATGAAAACATGGAGTTATAGGGTTACAAGTCCCCTCAGTATTTGCCAGGAATTTTTATTTTCAAGGATTTTTGCCTCGGCAATTGCCAGTATGTCTCCTTGAAAGCTCAGAAATACTTTTTCATTTTCCGTGAAATTACTCTCTGCTGTTTGAATGGGATTGCCATTTTTTACAGCTTTGACATCACGCTCTGCTAACTCAATTACTCGCCAGTTTGGCAAGCCTTTTTCCAGTGAAATCAGTCTGTTATTCAGTATTTCTGGATTTTCCTGCAACTCTTCAAGTGTTACCGCGTCCTGAAGAGAAAAAGGGTGACTATACTCACGGGTAAGTTCTGTGAGCATTGCTCCGCATCCCAGTCGCATCCCCAAGCTGTGGGCCAGGGACCGTATATAGGAGCCAGAACTGCACGTTACCCGAAATCGCATGCTTGGCAAATCCACCCATTGAATCTCAGCATGCGAAATATGAATTTCTTTTGTTTTGACAGGGACTTCTTTGCCTGCGCGCGCAAGTTTATAAAGAGCCTGTCCATTGTGTTTTGCTGCTGAATAGGGAGGAACTTCCTGAATAGATGTTCCAAGCCAGTCTTTCACAGCATTTTCAAGCGTTTCTTCTGTTACAAAGGAATAATCTTTTTGAGATACGATTGTTCCTTCGGTATCCCAAGTATCTGTTGTTTTACCAAGTTCCAGAGTTCCGGAATAGGTTTTTTCGCCATTTTCCAGAAGATAGCCAGATATTTTGGTCGCCTCCCCTAAAAGCACAATAAGAAGTCCTGTCGCCATGGGATCTAAAGTGCCGGCATGTCCAATTTTCTTTTGGCCAAGCTTTTTGAGGCGTCCAATGGCAAAGGCAGAACTCATGCCTTTAGGTTTGTTGAGTAAAAGAATACCGTGTTTTTGTTCCATAAATAGATAATAGTGTAATAAAATCAAATTGTTGGTCACTTATTCGCTACAGAACAATAAAATTTTGACACAACAAAAAACACGTTTCTTTTAAAAACGCTTTTGTTTTCTAGCGTATTTTTTGAACTTTGTCCAGCAAAAATAAGGGATATTCAATGGTTAAGGGGCTTGTATTTAATTTTTGTGAATGCAGAAAGAATAAATTATAAAAAATAGATAATATTAACAAAGAGATATGTCCTTACGTGAAAAGTTAATAATCCACCAGCTCAATATCACTCCAGGTCATTTCTTCTGCGCAAATGGCTTCCATCATGGCAAGACACTTATCCATGCGGGAGCGTAAATGCCGTTCTTCATTACTTAGGGAAACAACTTGCAGGCGCAGTTTAGTCAGGGAATTTTCCGTGCCGGCTTCAGCTATAGCCACATTAAATGTGTTTCGCACCTTTGTTTTGAGGCTGTTGGCAACTCGGCGTTTTGCTTTGAGATTATCATTGCCGTGCAAAGTATATTCAACGGTCAGTATGGCAATCAACATATGATTTCCTTGGATTTAAGAGTAAGCACTAAAAATATATAAGTCCAGTCAGGGAGTTATAATTTCGGATTTAGAATAGTTATTGCTTTGAAAGTGTTTCTTTGGCAATTTTTTTACTTTCTTCCACTGCCGGCTGGTCGTAGGGATTAATGCCCAGGAAATGCGCAGTTAAAACAGTTGTCATGCACAGTTCCCACATTATTTTGCCAAAGGCATATTCATCAGTTTTTTCAAAATCCATACTGCACAGGGGAATATGGTGATTGACCATGGATTGTCTGGTTGCCACTGCTTCAGCGTGGAGTATGTCTGCGATATCTTTTCCAGCAAGCCATTGCCATTCCTTAGGAAGATTTTGGGAAAGGGTGCAGTGGTTATTGGTGCTTTCTTCCAACGAAGTCAAAAAGATGGCTGCTTTATTGGGTTTGCTGTCCAGAAAGAGCTGTAAAATAGAGTGTTGATCAATGGTGCCAAGAGCAATCACAGGGGTTGAGCCCTTGCCGTTTTTTCCTAAACTTTCAGACCATAATTGTCTGAACCAATCGTTTAAGCTGCTCCATTTGGGGATATAGTTGAAAAAGATAAGATCATCATAGCCATTTTGCATGGTACTGTAGGTAAAATTAGCCAATTCAAAGAGACGAGGCAAAGGAGCCTGCGTATTATCCAAGTATTCAGAACACTGTGCAAAAAATTCATTTTTAGTATCTATTGCTCCCCGGATAAAGGCTTTATAATCAATACCAAGGAAAAGAGCAGGAACCAGGCCCACAGCGCAGAAAATGCTGAAACGTCCGCCCAGTAACTCCGGCACTGAAAGGGATTTATACTTATTTTCCTGCACTTCCTGACGTAAAAAGCCTTTTTTCTCATCAGTAATCACAAAAAAGTTCTTTTGCCATGTATTTGGAAAACATTTTTGAAAATGCTCTTTGCAAATAAAATATTGAGCAATGGTTTCAAGGGTTGAGCCAGATTTGCTGATCGTCAGGACGAGAGTTTTCTCTAAAGGCAGCTTTGCCAGGCATTCTGCCAAGTGCACGGAATTTACATTATCAATAACCCACAAATATTTTTGAGGTTTTTGAGCTTGTGAATTGTGCGTATGGCCGGAAGTTAAAATTTGTTTATCTTGAGGGCTGAAGGCTTTTTGCAGGGCATGGGGCCCAAGCGCTGAACCGCCAATTCCCAGCAGCAAGAGATGTTCAAACTCAGTAAAATATTCCTTATAGCTCTCAAGTTCTTTGAAAAGTTCAGGAATAAAGTCCAGCGTTGTAAAGGGAAGCTGTTCTTCCTGTAATTTTTCAATACATTCTCGAATTACATGGATAGCAAGCGGATCTTCGCAAGGGTAGGAAAATTGTTCAGCATTATAAAATTTCATGGCTAGTCCTGACGGTTATATGGTGTGAGGGCTATTTATACAGTGCTTGTTTTATGGCAGTTAATGCTTTTTTCAAATTTTCATCAGAAACAGCATAGGAAATCCTGATGCAATTTGGAAGTCCAAAGGCATCACCGGGCATAACAGCAACTTTTGCTTCTTCTAAAAGATAGGCACAAAGTTCCTGAGCGTTTTTGTATTTATCGCAAAAAAGCGCGCTGACATCAGGAAAGAGATAAAATGCTCCTTCTGGTTTTGGGCAGATAAGCCCTTTCCAGGAGCTCATTTCCTGCCAGGCAAAATTGCGGCGGCGCATAAATGCTTCACGCATGGGGATAATGCAGTCGTAAGAGGAGGTAAGGGCAGTAACCCCTGCCTTTTGGCTTATGGAGTTGATGCTGGAGGTCATTTGTCCCTGCATTTTGACCATTTCTTTAATCAAATCTTTATGGGCAACAGCAAAACCAAGACGCCAGCCGGTCATGGCAAAGCTCTTGGAAAATGCATTTAAAACAGCAATATTGTCAGGGTATTCTGCAAAAAGTTTGCTTGCGCTTGATTGATAGGCTGGATCGTAAACAAGCTGTTCATAGACTTCATCCGCAATAACAAAAATATTTTTTTCTATAGCCCAATGCAAAATTGCATTGAGTTCTTCTTGAGAATAGGCAACGCCGGAAGGATTGCTGGGGCTATTCAAAATAAGGACTTTTGTTTTTGAGGTAAGGCTGGCATCGAGGGCTTCAAGAGAAATTCTATAGCCATTTTCAACGCTTGAGGGAACAAAAACAGGGTTTGCGCCAACGAGGGCTGCCATGTCAGGATAACTTGTCCAATAGGGAACAGGAATAAGCACCTCATCGCCGTCATCTAAGAGGCAGAGCAAAAGATTGTACAAACATTGTTTGCCGCCATTGCCCACAATCACATTTTCGCTTTGTATGTTTACAGAATGAACACGTTTATAGTATTCGCAAACGGCACTTCTCAGTTCTGGAATGCCTGCAACAGCAGTATAGCGGGTAAAACTTGCGTCAATGGCGTCTTTCCCGGCTTTTGCAATATGGTCTGGGGTCGGAAAATCTGGTTCGCCTACAGCAAGGGAAATAACGTCTATGCCTTTATTTTTTAGTTCTAATGCTTTTGCATTGACAGCAAGGGTGGCTGATGGTTTTATTTTGGATACTCGTTGTGCTAATTTCATAGGGAACTCTCTTTATTGTAGTGGTTAAATTTTATGCATAATGCAATGAACTGTCAATATAATCCTTTTAGTTTATGCGGTTTTGCTCATGCGGTCTTGCTTAAAGATTTTATAGGCAAGTTTGCAGTAATAAAGAATGCAAATCGCATTGAGACTGGACAGAAACAAGAAGGAAAACTTCATGGACTGCAAAAAGGCGGGGATAGTGTCAGGATTAACTGTTTCCTTGCCTACATAATGGGAAATAGCAAGGGAAATAACAACTTGGCTTCCTAAGATCCCCATGCTTCGTGCTGTTGCGGTCAGGCTTGAGGCCACTGAAATTTGTTTTCTGGGCACATCACGCAGCGCAGAAACAGTACAGGGAGAGTGGAAAACGGCAATGCCAATGCCGGAAATAGAAAGCGTGCCATAAATGTAGTAAATGCTTGAATATTGGTCTAAATAGGCAGTTCCGACCAAACTTGCAGTACAAAGGATAAGCCCTAAAACAATAATATATTCAGGGTGCATTTTGTCAGCCCAGCGTCCTGAAAATGGAGCAATACTGAATTGGGCAGCACTTTTGAAGAGCAGGAAAAATCCAGCCATTAATGGTGTAAAACCGCGAACTTGTTGGAAATACATGGTGGAGAAATAGACAAAAGCTGTGGTTCCTCCAAAATTAATCATCATGGTAACAAGTCCCAGTGTGAAGCTCTTAGCTTTGGTAAAGAGTTCTATATTAAGGATAGGATACTTGGTATGATTTTGCATATACACAAAGACAGCAAGAAGAGTACAGCCAACAGGCACAAACCAGATCAGGTTGAAATACAGGCTCATGAGTCCGGCGCCCAAGGAAATTGCTCCTATGCTCAGACCAAGCATGATTGCGCCTTTGGTATCAAATTGTTCACCGTCCAGAGTGCACCATTCAAGGCGCAGGGAACTTCTGAAAAGGAAAAATCCCAAGAGATTGGGGATCATCAGGAAGATAAATAAAAATCGCCAGTTCATAAATGTGGCAATTGCACCGGCAATAATAGGGCCAAGCGATGTGCCAAGATAGGCAGCAGAAGTCAGTATGCCTAAAATTGTTCCACGGCGATAAAGAGGGGTAATATTCACAGCAATGGCAGTACTTGTGCTGATGAGCAGGGCAGTGCCAATACCTTGAAAGAGTCTGAAAATACTGAGGATAAGAAAGTTTGGTGAGAAGAAAAGTCCGACCAGAGTGACAAAGCAAATAATAAAGCCTATAATCATCATTCTACGCAAACCAAAAAGGTCGCTGAGGCGTCCGCCGATAGCCCCAAAATACCCTTGAGAATAGGCAAAAAGCATAACAATAAGCGAAAGGGTAGCCGCAGAAGAATTAAAATCAAGAGCAACAGAGGGCAATATCGTTGTTACTCCGCTGTAGAGCAGAGGAGAGAAAAAGTTTGCGATCCATAATGAAACGTAAACCCAGAACATTTTTTCTGGAGGGGAGCATTCTGCTGGCATAAAAATCCTCAAGTTTAACGTCGTTTATGAAAAGGACAGAATAACAGGCAGATTCAGTATAGACGTTCTCGAGTTTTTGTCAAACCTTATCCTTGAAAAATATGAGTGTTCTTTTTATGCTTTTAGCTCTTTGCTTTGTTGATATAACTCCTTGATTTCTTTATCCTAACATGGCAAGAGCATTATTTTGTTCCCGTACAAAACGATTTCTTGCAGATTGCTGCACAGCAACCGTTGAAGAGCCAAACTTATTCTTTCTGTTTGCGTAAATATTTTTAATAAATTCAGCCTGATGCTGCTTGGAATGAATGGTTGTTTCTTCGTTCTTTGTTGCTTCTGTTTTTTCTTCAAAGCCAGCCATTAAGAGTTCATTGTTCTTTTGTTCTGTTTCTGGGCTGACGGTATTTTGGGTTGACATTCTGGAAAGTGCCTGATCGATAACACGCTTGGCTCCAGTCACACCATGCTGCACGGCTGTACTGAAAATTACTTCCTTGAGTGCTGGAGAAATTGTATCATCCCACTTCTTTTGCACATAATTCAGCACCGGCTTGTAATGGCTTTGCACAATAAAGGAATGCTCCAGTTCCTTCATGCGTTCTGGATTTTGGGCGCAAAGTTCTTGCCAGGCTGTAGGAACAGCTCCGGAGCGGCTTCCGGTATTGGCATTACCGGCGTTCTTGAGAGTCTTTGCCCATTCTGGTTCTTCTTTTTCCAAAAAGGTCAAGAATTTGTCAAAGGTTCCTGCCTTGGAAGAAAGCTGATAGGTTCCGTAAGAAGTTCCTCCGTTTCTGTCATAGCCAATAGCTTGACTTCCCTTGGCAGCAGATTCAAATTTTTCCGCTAAATTACCAACTGAGGACGTTTCAGGAAGAGTATTTGTTTTGGTTTGAGCTTGTTCAGTTGTATGCTTCTTAATTGGTTCAGGATTTTGTTCTCTTTTGGCAATACGGGATAAAATCCCAAGAGATCTGTTGTCCAGAGACATGGCTTGCAGTCCGCGCAGGGCCATAGTTGTTTTCTTATTCAGTGCTATAGGCTGCGCATAATTTAAAGGCATGCCCATGCTTTTTTCCGGAACAGCTCTTGAATTTGACTGTGTTGATCCAGAAGATATGTGCCCTGAAGACATATGAATATTGCCATTTTTATCAATATTTGCCCCTTTCTCGGCAAGAGTTGGAGCAAGTCCGGTTTGCGCGCTTTGAGCTTCTTGCTGCTGTACTGTGGCCATTGCCCGTACAAGATTTTGTGAATGCAGTTCAGACGAAAACCCGGAAACCGTATTCATTAAAGATTCCTGAGAAAAACCTTGCTGGGCTTGCTGCAAGGCGGGCTGCAAAGCGGATTGAGGATTACCTTTATTTTGCATTTTATTAAGCAAGTATTCATTATACCCACCACCATAAAGGGGTTGTGATAAACTTAAACTGTCAAATGCCATAATAAACTCTCTTTAACTATAAAATTATTTGTTGTCACAAATTTTAATGCAAGAAATGTGCCTTTATTATATCATATTGAAATAATGTATAAAATTTTAATATTGTCAAAGACGTGACGTTTTTTATAAAAAATAATCTTGTTGCGAAAAAAGGATTTTATCGTTATAAGAAAGCTGATTAATGAATTTATTGCGTATCGTATTGGAGGCAGCATGTTTGTATATCTTATTGGTGCAGGCCCTGGTGATCCCGGGCTCATTACCTGCAAAGGTTTGGACGCTCTAAAGCGTGCAGATGTCATTGTATATGATTATTTGGCAAGTGATGTTTTATTGGGATATGCTCGTGCTGATGCTGAAAAAATATATGTAGGAAAAATTGCCGGCAATCATGCCATGAAGCAGGAAGATATCAATGCCTTATTGGTGGAAAAAGCCAAAGAAGGCAAAATTGTTGCCCGTCTCAAAGGCGGTGACCCGTATATTTTTGGACGCGGCGGCGAAGAGGGCAGAGCCTTGTTTGACGCGGGCGTTCCCTTTTGCGAAGTGCCGGGAATTTCCAGCACCATAGCAGGACCAGCCTATGCGGGTATTCCTTTGACAGACAGAACAGCTGCTTCTTCTGTAACCATTATCACAGGGCATGAAGATCCCACCAAGCCTGATTCTGTGCACAACTGGGGGGCTCTTGCCAAAAGTGCTTCAACACTTGTTTTTGTTATGGGCATGAAGAATTTGCCGGAAATTTCCAAAAATTTGATCAATGCCGGTATGGATCCCAAGACGCCGGCCGCCCTTGTGCATTGGGGAACCATGCCCATGCAGCGTTCTTTGACGGCAACTATCGCAGAACTGCCGGAAGCTGCCATTCGTGAAGGCTTTAAAAATCCTTCTGTTATTGTGGTTGGGCATGTGGTATCTTTGCGTGATAAATTGAACTGGAATGAAAAACGTCCGCTCTTTGGTAAAAACGTGGTGGTGACCCGTTCCAGAGAACAGGCAAGTGATATGGTTGCCATGCTTATGAGTCTGGGCGCACGTGTTATCCAATTCCCCACCATCAGCATTGAAGCCATGGATGATTATTCCATTTTGGATAAGGCAATTGACAGATTGGATGATTTTGCCTGGATTATTTTTACTTCTGTCAATGGTGTACAGCACTTTGCCCGCCGTCTGCACGAAAAGGGCAAGGACAGCAGAGCACTTGCCAAGGCTAAAATTGCTGCCATTGGCCCTGTAACCCGTTTGGAAGCGGAAAAATTAGGCATTATTCCTGATTTTGTGCCTGAAACCTTTGTGGCAGAATCTGTGGCAGAGGGACTTTGCAAATTTGCTGTTGAGGGCAAGGAAATTCTTATTCCCCGTGCTTTGGAATCGCGTGAAGTTTTGCCTCAGGTTTTGGAAAAGGCCGGTGCGAAAGTGACAGTTGCTCCAGCTTACAGAACAGTCAAGGCCCATGCCAATAAGGAAGAACTTATGCAGGCACTTTCCGAAAACAGTCTTGACTGCATTACCTTTGCTTCTTCTTCCACTGTGCGTAATTTTATGGAAAGTGTTCCCGCTGATGCTCTCAAGAAAGCAAATATCTGCTTTGCCTCCATTGGCCCCATTACGAGCAAAACTTTGGAAGAATATGGATTTAAAGCTGATGTGGAGCCTAAAGATTATACCATTCCTGCACTTCTTGCAGAAATTACCCGGTATTTTTCCAGAGAAACCGATATTAATTCCCCTTATTATCAATCTCTTTTGCAAACAAAATAGGAAATGCCATGAGTTTGAAAATTGCCATTTTAGCGTCTGGAAGCGGAACCAATGCCCAGGTTATTTTTGAGGCCGTGCAGCAAAAAAAATTGGATGCAGAAATTTGTCTTGTGCTTTGCAACAGACCACAGGCCAAAGTGCTGGAACGCGCAAAAAATTTTGGTATTACCCAGGTCGTGATTGACCATACGCTTTTTCCAAGCCGTGAAGAATATGATAAAAAAGTTGTGGAAACCATCAAAGCCCATGGGGCAGAATGCGTGGTGCTGGCTGGTTATATGCGCATGGTGACACCCTATTTTCTGGCAAGTTTCCCCAATCGCGTGATTAATATTCATCCTGCAATTCTGCCTTCATTTCCCGGCGTACATGGAGCAAGGGATGCTGTGCGGTATGGCGTAAAATTTTCTGGCTGTACTGTGCATTTTGTCAGTGAAGAAATGGATGCCGGCCCTATTATTATTCAAGCCATTACGCCCTGCATGCAATGCGATACAGAAGACACGCTGCAAAACAGAATACATTGTCTTGAGCACAGGATTTATGTACAGGCTTTGCAGTGGCTGGCAGAGGATCGCCTTGAAATTATTGGGCATACTGTTCATCTAAAAGATCTTGGAACACAAAAAGCAAAAATGGTGGTTTTTGAGAGTGAGGGGGTTGTGATGAATGCTCTTATCTATCCTCCGTTAGAGATTGAATAATCATTAAAATAGACTGGCAAAAGGCGAGTAATCGCCTTTTTTTATAGGTGAAATATGGAAATTTCAAAAGAAGAAAAAGCATATTTATTGAATATTGTTGCTCTTGTATTAGGGCAATGTGTTGGCATGGGAAAAAAGCTGGAAGAACTTTCTTTTCCTCCAGTGCCAACGCAGCAGCTTGCAGAAAAATGCGGAGCTTTTGTCACTTATCATATCGGCAAAGGTGCTGATAAAGAACTGCGCGGCTGCATTGGCTATATGGAAGGCATTTATCCTTTGTGGGAAACAGTTGCGCGTATGGCATATGCGGCTGCCTTTCATGATGCCAGATTCTTTCCCGTTGGGAAAAAGGAACTTCCCGAAATTAGCTGTGAAATCACAGTGCTGACGCCTTTTGAACCTTGTGTGGGTATTGACGAAATTGAAATTGGCAGGCACGGGATTTTGTTTGAATGTTCAGGCAGCCGAGCAGTCTTTTTGCCGCAGGTTCCTGTGGAGCAAGGCTGGAATAAAACACAGACCTTGGAATTTTTAGCCTTGAAAGCCGGACTTCCCCGAAATGCATGGCAAAACAAAAACGCAAAATTTTATGTTTTCACCGGCATTGTGCTTGAACCTGAGGAAGCAGAGGAATAATTTTTAAGCGGATAAGATAACTTGCTAATTTTTTTGATAGCGAGTATAATTTTTTCTCATTCTTCTTATGTGTAATGAGGTATTTTATGAAATTTGGAAAAATCCTTGCAAGCCTTTGTGTTTGTTTTTCTTTGATAAGTGTTCAAAATATTGCTCAGGCAGCAGACTCCATGCCTAATACTCCCCAAAAAATCAATCAGCGCTTAAGCCCTGTAATGGTTGAATTTGAAGGTATTGACAGTATCGGTTCCCGTCTGGCAACACGTTTGAAAGAATTATATAATTCCAGCAACTTATTCCTTCTTGAAGGCAGGGATGTTCCAAAATTCAGAGTCCTTATTTCTTCTGCTCCTGAATTTGAAACCCGTCCTCAAATCGGCAGTGCCTATTCTATTGTTTGGCTCTTTTCTTTGAGTGATGCAACACTTCGTCATTATCTTTCCATGGAAGTAGGCGTTGTTTCTGGTGATGATGTCAATGATTTAGCAGCAAAAATTGTTGAAAAAACTGATACTATTGCCATGAAATATGCATATCTTTTCCCTGATAAAAAATAATTGTATAACGAAGAATAGCATTTGGATATGAGTATGCAAAAGCAAAAAATCCTTATTTTAGGCGGAAAAACAGGAATGCTCGGGCAAGCGCTGGTAAAACTTGCAAAAGCAAAGGGGCATGATGTTTTTACGCTGGGACGTGAAGACGGCGATATTACTGATTTTGAATTTTTAAAAGAAAAAATTAGTGAAGTAAATCCAGATGTTATTTGCAATGCTATTGCCTATACAGCGGTTGATAATGCAGAAGATGATGTGCAGAATGCCATAGCAATCAATAAGCGTCTGCCTGAAATGCTGGCAACTATTGTCAAAGATACTGCGATTTATCTCATTCATTACAGTACAGATTTTGTTTTCAGCGGCAAGCAATACACTCTTTATACAGAAAAAGATGTTCCAGATCCCTGTTCAGTGTATGGTGAAACAAAACTTGCCGGCGAGCAGGCTCTTTCCAAGCTTGATAATTGCGCAGTTTTGCGTACTGCCTGGCTTTTTGGGGAAGGACGGAAAAATTTTGTCAGCACCATTTTAAAATATGCGCAGGAAAAAGGTTCGCTTCGGGTTGTGAGCGACCAGTTTGGCTCTCCTACCTATACCAAGGATTTGGCAGAAATGAGTTTTCTGATTATGGAGCACCGCGGAGTAGGTCTTTTCCATACGGTTAATTCCGGGCAGGCAAGCTGGTGTGAACTGGCGAGTGAAGCAGTTAAAATGCTCAATTTATCCACTTTTGTGGAACCCATTGAAACAAAGGATTGGCCTACAAAAGCCGTTCGTCCGGCATTTTCTGTTCTTTCAACACAAAAATTGCAGCAGCTTTATGGCTATACGCCAAGACCCTGGCCGCAAGCTTTGCAGGAATATATTTTTGAAAATTTGGAAACATTAAAAATTCAAAAAAATCAATAGGGTATAAAGATGTTTAATATTCAAACCATAGTACAGGGATTGATAAATAGCATAAAAGACGGCGTTTTAGTTTGCAAACGCTTGTTTCCTATGATTATTTCTGTGGTTGTTTTTGTAAAAATTCTCGCTGTTCTGAATTTAATCCAATATGTTGCCATGCCTCTTGGCCCTGTGATGGAAACCATGGGACTTCCTGCGGAATTTGGGCTTGTTTGGGCAGCGGCCATGCTTGTGAATATTTATTCAGCTCTCGCCCTTATCCCCAGTATTTTGCTGATGGTTCCAGCCATGTCTGTGGAACAAATGACTATTTTGGGACTTATTATCCTTATTGCCCACAGTATGATTTTGGAAACAAAGATTGCAGGGCAATGCGGACTTAACATGACCTTCCAGGTTGTGCTGAGGCTTCTTTCTGCCTGGGCAGCTGGGCTTTTGGTGCATTATATGTGCCTGACTTTTGGGTTTTGGCAAGGGCCGGCGACGGTTCTTTTTGAAGCAAAAAATTCAACGCCAACCTTTTGGGGCTGGGTGCTTTCCGAATGTTATAATTTAGTTCAGATTTTTATTATTGTCTGCGCCGTTATGATGTGCAACAGACTGATTAATGCCCTGAAAATTTCTGATGCTGTTGGCTGTATTTTATCCCCAATTCTTCGTATTTTAGGTATTTCCAAGCAAGCGGTCAATATTGTGATTGTTGGGCTTGTGCTTGGTATTTTATACGGAAGCGGCGTGATTATTCAAGCGGTGAAAGAAGGCAGAATTAATCATGCTGACGCGTTTTCCACCATGAGCTTAATGAGCCTTGCCCACGCGCTGATTGAAGATACTGTTTTACTTGCTTTGCTTGGCGGCTCTATTTGGGGTTTACTCGGCGTGCGGCTTGTGCTTGCCATTGTTATTGGCGCCGGCATTAATGCCCTGTATTCACGTAAATATCAGTCTGTAACCGCGGAAAAAGGAACAGCCTAGTGAAAAATCTTGGGGTGAAGAAAATCTGGATAAATTGCGGAGAACTTTCCGGAGATATCCAAAGTGCTGAAATTGTTAAGGCTCTCAAGGAAACAGGAGCAGATTTAGAATTTGTGGGAATGGGTGGCGACAACTTGAAAAATCAAGGGGTTCGCACCCTTTTTCATATTAATGAGCTTTCTGTTATGGGCATTTCAGAAGTGCTTGAGGCTTTGCCTAAAATTTTAGGTTTGTTGAAGCGCATAAGACAGGCTCTTATTGCAGAAAAGCCTGATGCCATTATTGTGACGGACGCGCCTGATTTCAATTTTCGTATCATCAGCATGGCAAAAAAAATAGGTATTCCTGTCTATTATTTTATCCCTCCCAAGGTGTGGGCATGGCGTAAATATCGTTTGAATTTTTTGAAGAAAAACGTGAAAAAGATTTATTCTATTTTGCCTTTTGAAGTAGATTTTTATCAGCAAAATAATGTTGCGATTAAATATATTGGCAATCCTCTGGTGCAGGTGGTGGACAGCAAAAAATATCAGAATATTGAAGAAGTTTCTGCCCGGATTGGGCTTATGCCGGGAAGCAGAAAAAAAGAAGTCAGTGCGCTGTTGCCCATTTTCTCTGAAATGGCTGAAAAAATGGTGCAAAGTAATCCTGATTTTCAATTTTATCTTATCAAAGCACCTCAATTTACTGAAGAATATTTGCGTTCTTTTTGGAAAAGTTCTGTGCCGCTCAATTTTGTGGAGGCAGAAAATCGCTATGCAGCGCTTGCCGGCTGTGAACTGGTTGTCGGAGCTTCCGGAACGGCAGTTTTAGAGACTGCGCTTCTTGGCAGACCAACCATTGTGACCTATAAAGTAAAGCCTTTTTCCTTTTTGCTGGGCAAGCTTTTTGTGCATGTGCCCTTTGTGAGTCTGCCTAACCTTATTTTAGGAAAAGAACTTTTTCCAGAACTTTTACAGAGAGATTTGAGCGCGTCTCGTTTGGCAGAAATTGCCGGAACATGGCATCAACACCCTGTAATGCGTGAAGAAATTAAAAAAGGCTGCCGCATTATTCAAGAAAAACTTGGTGATGAAATAAGCGCAAAACGTTTTGCAGAAGACTTTATTCAAGAAATTGTCTAGATTTTTTAAAAGCTTGGAAACTTGACTTAAGCCCTGTTCCAAGGTAATAAAAAAAGAAATTAAATGTAACCTAAACATAAAAACGAGGTAATGATGTTTTTTAAAAATTATCAAGTTTTTGTTTTTGATGAAAAAAGTGGTAAAAAGCGCAGTTTTTCAATAAAATCAAATTTCTTTGTATTTGCAGGTATTTTAATAGTTGCTCTCGTTTCTCTTGTTGTTTTTTCTGGATATAGTTTTACACAATATGCAAGTACAAAATATTTGCGCAATGAATTGAAACTTGCTGAAAGAGAAATTGAAGCAAAAGAAAATCGACTTGTTGGAATTTTAGCTGAATTAGAATTTTTACGTGAAGATATTAATAGAATTCGCCAATTTGACAATCAAATTAAAATGCTTGTCGGCAGTAAATCAACTGCTGAAGAAAGCAATATAGGCGGTATAGAATCTGATGAGTTTAAAGTGGATATGCTTCCTTTGCACAGACAGGAACTTGCTGCACGCAAAATTATGAGCTATATCCGCGATCTCAAAAAGGACTCTCAATTGGAAGAAATTGCCCAGCAAGATCTCATTGTGTATATGAATGAAAGTACACAAAAGCTTGCAGCTATTCCTTCCATTATTCCTGCTCAAGGTTTTATTTCTTCTCGTTTTGGCTATAGAAATTCTCCTTTTACCGGAACGAAAAGAATGCATAAAGGCTTGGACATTGCTGCTGTAAGCGGAACCAAAATTGTTGCACCAGCTGACGGTAAAGTTCTTTTTGCTGCTCGTGACGGCGCGTTTGGACTTTGCGTTGAAGTTGACCATGGTAATGGTATTAAGACACGTTTTGCCCATATGTCCAAGATTGAAGTAAGTGTCGGTCAAACACTGAAACGTGGTGATCTTGTTGGTTTAGTTGGTAATACTGGTCGTTCAACCGGGGCTCATCTGCATTATGAAGTTATGGTAAATGGCGTTCATACTGATCCTCTGGCATATATTATTGAACGGTAATTTCGGATTTTGCTGCGATGTTTAGTTCTTTAGAAGATATTTTTTTTGAATTTTTCAACATGTATTTGAGAAATTCAATCTTTGATCTTGTGCTTCCATTTTTTGAAAGTTCTTTGCCTGTTTTTTTAGTTGCTGTTATTTCTCTTGTTATTTTTGCTATTTATTGCAAAAAGAAATACGGAGATATGATATACCGCGTGCTCCTTTTTATGGGAATGCTTGGCTTATCAGCTTTTTTTGCGCATCATATGTCCCATTTCTTTGCTTTTGAGCGTCCAAGACCCTATCAGGAAATAGCAGGTACCATGTATTTTGATTCCAAAGACAAAACATGGCTGCAGGCGCAATATGCAGAAAGTGAAGGCTATCACCCCTTTGCGGAGCAAGTTGAAGCAAAAAATGATGCTGCAGGCGAAGAAAGCGCAGCAGTTGAAGAAATACAGAAAAGTGAACAGACAGCTCCAGAACAAACCGAAGTTTTGCAGGCTGAGGAATCAGAAGAACAGGTAACACCTCCAATCCGAGTAGATTTGAATGCTTTGCGCATAAAATGGATTGATGGTTCTGCAAAGCTTTTTCCTTCTTCTGTGATAAGCATTAGTATGGCAATTGCTTTTGTTATTGCCTTGCTCATGGCAAAGACAAGTCCCTATATTTATTTATTCCCGCTTGTGATTGGCTGGGCGCAGATTTATACAGGCAGTGCCTATTTGTCTGATTTATTAGTGGGCTGGTGTGTGGGCATATTGTCTGTTGTTATTGCATGGTTATGTTTTGCCTTTTTCTTCAGGATTACAGGCAAGTATGTATAAATTTTAAGCGTTACATTAAGTAACGCTTTTTTTTTGCGATAATTTTATCGTGAAATGGTTCAGGCAAAAGTTTTAATCTTATAACCAATGGAGTATTGTATGGGATTACATATTGTTGATCACCCTCTTGTAAAGCACAAACTTGGTTTATTGCGTAAAGTTGATACTTCAACCAGTGATTTTCGTACCATTGCAAAAGAAATCACTCGTTTCCTCATGTACGAAGTAACCAGAGATTTTCCGCTGCAAAAACGAATGGAAAAGGGCTGGGCAGGGCCTGTTGAAGTTGACTATATTTCCGGGAAAATGGCAACAATAGTTCCTATTTTGCGTGCAGGCTTAGGACTTATGGAAGGTGCTTTGGATATGGTACCCGGCTGCAAAATCAGCGTTGTGGGCTTGTACCGTGATGAAGAAACGCTTCAGCCTGTTGAATATTATGTAAAACTTGCAAAAGATATTTCCAATCGTGTTGCGATTATTTTAGACCCAATGCTTGCAACAGGCGGATCTCTTATTGCCACAATTGAGCTTTTGAAACGCCATAACGTGAAGAAAATCTACAGCTTGAATCTTGTCTGTGCTCCGGAAGGTGTTAAGAAAGTTTTGGGTTTGCATCCTGATGTAGAAATTTATGCGGCTGCCCTTGATGAAAGACTCAATGAGCATGGCTATATTTTACCGGGACTTGGCGACGCGGGCGACAGAATTTTTGGCACAAAATAACTTGTCTTTTGAACCTTTATCTTTTTTGGGGAAAATATGGAAGAATTAACCTATAATTTTCGGTTGAAAGATGCGATTATTGGTGCGCAAATGCTCTTGGTTGCCTTTGGCGCACTTGTTTTGGTGCCTCTTTTGACAGGGTTAAACAGTAATGTTGCGCTTTTTACCGCGGGGATAGGCACATTACTCTTTCAAATCGTGACGCGCGGGAAAGTCCCTATCTTTCTGGCTTCTTCTTTTGCCTTTATTGCGCCTATTTCCTATGGCGTGCAGACATGGGGGCTGACGGCAACTCTTGGCGGCATGATTGCCGTTGGTTTATTCTACATGGTGCTCAGCTTCATCATTAAAGTGCGCGGCATTGGTTTTATTATCAATCTTCTTCCTCCTATTGTCACAGGTTCTGTTATTGCGGTTATCGGGCTTATTTTAGCGCCAACGGGCATGAAAATGGCAATGGGCATTGCCGGCACAGAACAGGTTATTCCGCAAAATACAGCTCTCATTGTGTCCATGTCCTCTCTTGTGACCACAATTCTGGTTTCTTTGCTGGGAAAAGGCATTTTGCGGCTTCTGCCGATTTTGGCAGGGATTATTGTAGGCTGCATTGTTTCTGCTTTTGTGGGAATACTGGATATGTCTCCTGTTGCCGAGGCTAAATGGTTTGCTTTGCCTCCTTTCGTTTTCCCAACCTTTGAGCTTGCACCCATCCTGTATTTTATTCCTGTTGCTCTGGCTCCGGCTATTGAACACTTTGGTGATGTGCTTGCGATCAGTTCTGTTACCGGCCGAAATTTCCTTGAAAAACCAGGGATTAGCCGGACTATGTTTGGCGACGGTATTGCAACGTCCCTTGCCTGTTTCTTTGGCGGCCCCCCAAATACAACCTATTCAGAAGTAACAGGTGCTGTTGCTCTGACCAGAAGTTTCAACCCTGCTATTATGACTTGGGCAGCCATTACCGCCATTTTGCTTTCCTGTGTGGGCAAGCTTGGGGCAGTTCTCCACTGTGTGCCTATGCCGGTTATGGGCGGGATCATGATTTTGCTTTTCGGCAGTATCATGGTTGTTGGCTTGAATACCCTTGTACAAAGCCGGGAAAATCTCATGGAAACACGAAATCTTGTTATTGTTGCCATGGTGATTATTTTCGGTATTGGCGGCATCAGTATTGATATTGGCGAATTTCACCTGAGCGGTATTGGTCTTTCCGCAATTATTGGGGTTTTCCTCAACCTTATTTTGCCCGGAAAGAAGTATCACCATGTGGAACCAACACAGCGTCAGTAAAGATTTCATAAGGATTTTTTGGCAAGAAAAAACTCGGTAAAAATGTAAATTTTTTCTTGACAAATGTGTGATTTTTAGTAAATTGAACTTCGGTTGTTCCCCGATAGCTCAATAGGCAGAGCGGGTGACTGTTAATCACTAGGTTGGCGGTTCAAGTCCGTCTCGGGGAGCCATAAATTTGAAAAAAGCCAGACAAAATGTCTGGCTTTTTTTGTATCCTTTTTCTATGTTATTGAGACTGAAAATTTTTATCTATTCTCAATTAGCCTGAAAAATAGAGAAAAAGGTGCGTTAATTTTAATGGTATGAACGCACCTTGTTAAAAAGTATAATATATTTGGCTCTTGACCATTATCTCAAGTAAGATTATGGTTAAAAGCAATGAAATTCAATAGATTAAGTAAATATAAAATTAAAAAAATTATTCAATGTTTTTCAATGGATTTAACTGCCACGGCAACAAGTGAATTATTGAAGTTAAACCGAAAAACAATCAATAATTATTTCACTGAATTTAGAGAACTAATTTTAGAGAATAGTATCCGGCAGGAACAAAAAGAATTAGGCATATTTGAGCTTGATGAGAGCTATTTTGGAGCTAAACGAGTACGGGGTAAGCGAGGACGAGGTGCAGCCGGAAAACCCCCTGTTTTTGGTGTATTAAAGCGTGAGGGGAAAGTATTTGTCAGTATAGTTCCCAGGTGTTCACGGGAAGATTTAATGCCTATAATTCAGGGTAAAATCCTTGAGGGTTCAACTATTCATACTGACGGTTGGAAGGCGTATGACGGTCTTATTCTTAATGGTTATACCCATTATCGAGTATATCACCATGAAAATGAATTTGTAAGGGGAAAGTCACATGTAAACGGCATAGAAAGCTTCCGGAGCTTTGCTAAAAGACGATTGGCAAAGTTTAATGGTCTGACAGATGAAAAGTTTATCTTGCACTTAAAAGAATGTGAGTGTAGATTTAATTTCAGAAGTGAAAATTTTACACTCTTTATTGAACAATTATATTTTAAAAATAAAAAGTGATGGTCTAGAGCCTAAATAATTCTTCTCGTTTTATGCCGCTTTCCCTGATAGCCTCGCCAACACCTTCTTCATTAAAATAGGCAGCTGCTGTATCAATTGAGCGATAGCCCACTTCAAGGGCGTCTTTGACAACTCGTTTGCATTCTGCATTATCAGGATTTGAAATACCCCAAAACCAAGTAAAGGCATTTTCACGCCATTGGATAAGCTTACATATTGCATAGTGTTCTCCTTTTATTTCAGATAGGGTTCAAAGATTTTTTTCAGCTGTACATCACAAAATTCCTCGCACCCGTCGAGTGGTTCAAATTTTCCGTCAGACATACACCAGCAGGTTATCATGCCGTATAATTCACAGATGAGAATGAGAGTCAGTGTTTCAAAAGGCGTATCTGCTTTCAGTTCGTTGTTTTGGATGGATCTTTCAAGAAGATTCTTGAGCTCTTCTACATCATAAAGCCATTTTTTGGGATCTTTATCTACAGGAACAGTATTGGGGGCTAAAACATCTCTTGTCCATTGCCGACAGGTATTAATTCCGCAAAGTTCAACGCATTCCATGAAATTGCGAAAGTAGAAGGAGAGTTTCTCAAGAAGAGGCTCATTTTTCTTCTTTTTAAATTCAAGGGCAATTTTTTCAAAGAGTGTGCGGGAAATTTCTAAAACAACGTCTTCTTTACGCTTGAAATAGACGTGAAAAGTGCCTTTGGAAACGCCGGCTTTTTGGGTGATTTCTTCCACATTGATAGCTGTAAAAACTTTATCTTTCAGAATTTCCAAGGCAGCAATAAGTTTGCTTCTGGTTTCCTGGGCGGCTAATTGTCTTTTATTCATAGGTATCCTCTCTGGAATGGGATATTTAAAAATACTGACTTTAAGTCAGTGAAATTGAAAATATCAATTTAAGAAATTCAATAAAAAATAGGTAACTTATTGCTAAGTTACCTATCCCTATTGTTTTGTGAAAACGTTTTATTCGTTATTTTCTTTGCTGTTTTTTTCGTGAGGTTTCAAGCTCAGGATTAAGTCTGCATTATTATTGCCGGATTGGAAGATTTCTGAACTCTTTTTATGGAAAGCAATGGGCAGAACTTCATCCACATGGCTGACAAATTTAATTTTCAGGCTATTGGTAATTTCTTTTGGTATTTCTTCAATATCTTTTTTGTTATCCTTTGGAATAATAACAGTTTTGATATTGGAGCGTTTTGCCGCCAGAAGTTTTTCACGCAAGCCGCCAATAGCAAGCACGCGTCCGCGTAAAGTAATTTCACCCGTCATGGCAACATTATCACGCACTTCTACCCCAAGCAGGGCAGAGGCAATGGAGGTTGCAATGGTAATACCGGCAGAAGGGCCGTCCTTAGGGGTTGCCCCTTCCGGAACGTGGATGTGGATGTCAATATCTTTATAAAAGTCAGAGCGCAGATCCAGCAGATTAGCCCGTGAGCGCACATAGCTAAAGGCCGCTTCTGCTGATTCTTTCATCACAGAACCAAGCTGTCCTGTGGTCAGAATTTTTCCTGTTCCCGGCATAATGGCAGTTTCAATATAAAGGATATCGCCGCCCACCATATTATAGGCAAGTCCTGCCACAACACCGACCTGAGCATTATTTTCCTTATCTCCATAGCGGTATTTTTGTATGCCAAGGTAGGTGCGCAAATCTTTTTTCTTGACGTGAATTGTGGGAGTATCTTCGTTTTCCACCATTTTAATGGCAGTTTTACGGCAAAGAGCAGCAATTTGGCGCTCAAGGTTACGCACGCCGGCTTCTCTTGTGTAAGAGCGAATAATGTCCAGCATTGCCGTATCATCAATGGTCAGGTTATCCTGATTGAGACCGTGCATTTTGCGCTGTTTAGGCAAAAGAAAATCTTTGGCAATACTCATTTTTTCCGTTTCAAGGTAGCTGGAAAGTTCAATGATTTCCATACGGTCGCGAAGGGGCGCAGGAATATCAGAAAGCGTATTGGCTGTGGTGATGAAAAAGACTTTGGAAAGGTCGTAATCAAGGTCAAGGTAGTGGTCGCTGAAAGTATTGTTTTGTTCAGGGTCTAAGACTTCCAAAAGCGCAGAACTTGGGTCGCCCCGAAAATCTGCTGTCATTTTGTCGATTTCATCTAAACAAAAGAGAGGGTTATTGGATTTTGCCTTTCTCAGTGCCATAAGAATTTTACCGGGCATTGCCCCTACATAGGTGCGTCTGTGTCCGCGAATTTCTGCTTCATCACGCACGCCGCCCAGGGAAATGCGCACAAAATCCCGTCCTGTGGCGTGTGCCACACTCTTGGCAAGGGAAGTTTTACCAACCCCAGGAGGGCCAACAAAACAGAGAATAGGCCCTTTGAGACCGTCGGTAAGTTTTTGCACCGCAAGGTATTCCAAAATACGTTCTTTTGGTTTTTCCAAACCAAAATGGGCATTATCCAAAATAGTTTTTGCTTCTTTGATATCAATATGAATATCTTTGAGTTCATTCCAGGGTAAATCCAGAACCCAGTCGATATAATTTCGCGCCACGGAATATTCAGCAGAAGAAGGAGACATGGGGCGAAGTTTTTTTAGCTCGCGAAGGGCCCGTTCTTTTGCTTCATCAGGCATATTCTTTTCACGAATGCGCAGTTCCAGTTCATCTGCTTCTGCCTGAGGGTCTTCATTGCCCATTTCTTTGTGAATAGCTTTTATTTGTTCGGTAAGATAGTATTCACGCTGATTTTTTTCCATTTGATCTTTGACGCGGCTCTTGATTTTCTTTTCCAAGTCCGCCACAGCTAGTTCGCTATTTAAAAGCTCATAGGCTTTGGAAAGGCGCTCGCCCGTATCAAGAGTTTCAAGAACTTCCTGCTTTTTAGCAAAATCAAGCTTGAGATGAGGCATAATTGCGTCAGACAATTTGCCCGCATGGTGCAGCGCTGAAATAGCTGCCACGTGTTCAGGCGTTAATTTTTTGTTGACTTTGGAAAAATCTTCAATGGCATCATGGATAGCACGGTAGAGCGCTTCTGCTTCAATGGGGGTTGCGTCAATATCCTGAATTTCATTGGTAAGAAGACAAGGGAAAGAGTTCGTTCCAAAAGCAGTGGGAAAATCCTGTGTATCGTGCAGAAAATGGCTTGAAATCTGAGCTTGCTCATTATTTTCAAGGGTATCCCAGGTGGCGCGGTATAGACCCTCAAAGAGAACTTTAATATTTCCGTCAGGCAGGCGCATGAGTTGTAAAATACGGCTCACAACCCCAATGGAATAGAGATCTTCCGGGTTTGGTTTTTCGATATCGGCTTCACGCTGGGTGACAAGGAAAATATGTTTTTTGAAGGAACTAATGGACTCTTCAATGGCGCGGATTGAAATATCACGTCCCACAAAGAGCGGAGTAATAGCCCCCGGAAAAATAACAACTTCTCGCAATGTCATCATGGGGAGAATACGATTTTGTGTATTTTCAAATAAACTCATGGCTTCCTCAAGAAAAAAATACCGTAAAAACGGTATTTTTAATTATTCTGCTTTGGATAAAAAGAGGGGTGTTTCATTATTTTCAATAACGCCCTTGGTGATAATGCATTGTTTACCCTTGGCAGTGTTGGGCAAATCATACATAATATCGAGCATTACTGTTTCCAGAACGTTGCGCAGGCCGCGTGCTCCGGTTTTTCGTTCAATGGCTTTTTGAGCAACAGCTTTCAGCGCTTCTGTTTCAAAACTAAGTTCAACGCCGTCAATTTCAAAAAGTTTTTGATATTGTTTGGTCAGGGCGTTTTTAGGTTCTGTCAGCACTCGAACTAAATCATCCACATCAAGTTCATCAACGTGGGTGATAACAGGAATACGTCCAATAAATTCAGGGATTAATCCAAATTGGACAAGGTCAGTTGGAACAGCCTGGTCAAGAAGTTCAGAGATATTTTTCTCTTTCTTATTATTGATGTGCGCTCCAAATCCCATGCTGTTGCCGCGCATTCTGGACTCAATCATTTTTTCAAGTCCAATGAATGCTCCGCCTACAATAAATAAAATATTGGAGGTATTGAGGCGAATAAATTCCTGCTGAGGGTGTTTTCTGCCGCCCTTTGGAGGAATGTTGGCTTCTGTACCTTCGATAATTTTGAGAAGCGCCTGCTGTACGCCTTCACCGGAAACATCACGGGTCAGGGAAGCGCTGTCGCCTTTACGGGAAATTTTGTCAATTTCGTCAATATAAATAATTCCGCGGCTGGCAGCGTCCAAATTGAATTCAGCATTTTGCACCAGCTGCACAAGAATATTTTCCACGTCTTCGCCCACATAGCCGGCTTCGGTGAGTGTGGTTGCATCGGCAATGGCAAAAGGCACATTCAAAATGCGGGCAAGGGTTCTGGCGAGCAGCGTTTTGCCGCTTCCGGAAGGGCCAGCCAAAAGCACGTTGCTCTTTTCAAGCTCCACATCACCCAGTTCATGTTTGAAGAAAACGCGTTTATAATGGTTGTACACAGCAACAGAAAGGATTTTCTTTGCATTGTCTTGACCGATTACATATTCATCGAGTTTTTCTTTAATTTCTTTTGGGGTGAGCAGGGTTGGAGGTTGGTCAGTGGGCTGTAATTTTTGTTTTTCAATAATACGGTTGCACGCGTCAACGCATTGATCGCAAATACAAGCATTGCCTTGGACTATGAATTGTTTAACATCAAATTCACTTCGTCCGCAAAAAGAGCAGTGCATACCATCATTCGTATTACTCATAAAAATACCTTATATTAAATCGTGTCTGGAAGTAAGAATATTGTCAATAATACCGTACTTCAGGGCTTCTTCAGCCGTTAAAAAGTTGTCACGTTCTGTGTCAGCAGTGACTTTTTTAATGCTTTGACCTGTGTTTTCAGCTAAAATGCTGTTGAGGTCTTTTTTCATGCGCAAAACTTCTTTGGCATGGATTTCGATATCAGTTGCCTGACCCTGATAACCGGCAGAAGGCTGGTGTATCATAATTTGGCTGTGAGGAAGGGCAAAACGTTTGCCTTTTTCTCCGCCGGCCAAAAGAAATGCACCCATACTTGCAGCTCTGCCCATGCAAAGTGTGGTGACAGGGCAGGCAATAAATTTCATGGTATCATAAATTGCCATGCCGGCGGTGACAGAACCGCCGGGGCTATTGATGTATAAACTGATTTCTTTTTCCGGGTCTTGAGATTCCAAAAAGAGGAGCTGGGCACAAATAAGGGAGGCAATGGAATCGTTCACTTCTGTGCCAAGCAAAATAATACGGTCTTTTAATAAGCGAGAATAAATATCATAGGCGCGTTCCGTGCGACCTGTTGTCTCAATGACCATAGGTATATTCATTGGGTTTTCTCCTTGAGGCTTTATATAAGTACCCGCAGACAAAAGAACTTTGCCTGCGGATACCAAAGGAATAGATTGAGGATGTAGGCAAATTTTTGACTTTATAATAAACTTCATAAAGAGTATGCAAAAACTTTGCCAAAAGAATAATTAGTCAGCTTTTACTTCTTCGTGTTTAGCCTGGTCGAAGATCAGATCAAGGGCTTTGCCAGCCATAATTCTTTCCTGAATATCAGTTACCATGCCGGTATTTAAAACATGGTCACGAACTTGTTCATATTGTTGACGGGTTTCCATGGCAAGCTGACGAATGTACATATCAACTTCCTGACCGGTAACAACAAGATTTTCACGGAAAGCAAGGCTAAGCAGGAATACATGAGCTTTGGTTTGACGTTTTGCAATGTCTTCGCCGTCTTCTTTGAGAGAGGCAAGGGCTTTGAGCATAGCTTCCGGTTCCATATTTTGTTGGCCTAAGCTGTTTCTGGCTTCCAACATATAGTTGGAAAGAGCTTTTTGAACCATGCTTTCAGGCAGTTCATACTCATATTTTGCAGTGATGCTGTCTAAAAGTTCCTGCTGAGCTTTATTTCTTACTTGAGCAGCTTTGGATTGTTTTACTTGTGCGTCAATCATTTGTTTCAAGGTTTCAAGATCTTTGAAGCCTACTTTCTTTGCAAATTCTTCATCAAGTTCAGGAAGGATTTGTTTGTGGATCTTGTGCAGTTTTATTTTAATATCAATGGTTTTGCCGCGCATTTCCTTGTCAGCATAATCATCAGGGCAAACCATGGTGCCGGTAACTTCTTCGCCAATGTTTGCAGTACGTACAAGTTTGTCAATTTCTTTATTGGTGCTGTCTTTGTCGTCAGAAATTTGCATAAGGAAGTTTTGTGCACCCATGCCGGGAACTGGTTTTCCTTCATAGGTACCTTCAACGTCAACCAAAAGAACATCGCCGTCAACAGGTTTTCTGTTTTCGGTAATTTCTTCCAAAGTAGCCATAGTGCGGAGGATTTGCATGGTGAATTTTTCAATTTCATCAGCGCTTACTTCGTCGGATTCAACTTTGACGCTGTATTCAGAAAAATCTTTTGGGAGGTCAATTTCTGGAAGAACTTCGAAAGAACAGGTGAAAGAAAATTCTTTATTACGTTCCAATTTTGGAGCATTTTCCTTGTCTTCCATGTTTACGCGGCTGCAGGGACGGATTTTTTCATCATCAAAAATTTTATTGATATTGGTATTAATAAGATTTTCAGTAGCGTAATTGAAAACTTCATCAGCGAAACGTTTTTCAATAACAGAAGCAGGAACTTTACCTTTGCGGAAGCCGTTCAGGTTTAAATTTTTACCGTATTCGCGAATGGTGCTGTCAATGATTTTGTTAACATCATCAGCGTCAACTGTTACAGAAAGTTTACGTTTTGTTTCAGATACTTTTTCAGTATTGTGGGACATGATATGACTCCTTATATGATATGCCGGAAGAGGTGGCACTCTTTGGAGCCTTCAACCGGTCAAAGAATTTTTAATGGTACGAGAGAAGAGACTCGAACTCTTAAGGAATATTCCGCTAGATCCTAAGTCTAGTGCGTTTACCAGTTCCGCCACTCTCGCAAAAAAAATTGCAAAGGATTTTTTAATACAAAATCACACATTTTGCAAGCAATTTTTCCGCGAAAAAATTTTATTTATTGGGGAAAATAGGAATATTTTTGTAAAATTTTCTGTTTTTGCCGGAAAAATTTTGCATTCCTCATCTGATACGTTTGTGAATATTTATTTTTATTGACAATAAAATATATTGCAGTATTAACAGGATTGTAAAAATGAGGTTTTTTCTATGATAACAATGGCGCAAAGACTTGATATACGTCGGCAGCTCGTTTCCCTGACAGGGCCTATTTTTGTAGAGACACTGCTGATTATGCTTGTGGGCTTTGTTGATGTTTTTATGCTCAGCCGGATTTCTGATAATGCAGTTGCTTCTGTAGGGCTTGCCAACCAAATTCTCATGCTTGTGAATATGGTTTTTATGATTGGGGTTATGGGCGTAACTGTTGTTTGTTCCCAATATATTGGCGCAAAAGATGAAAAAAGTTTTGTGCAGACTATTTCTGCGGCTGTTGCCTATAATGTGTTTATGGGGGTTGTGATTGGGATCTTTTTCACCTTTTTCAGTCCTGAACTGGTGGATTTTCTTGATGCGAAAGAAGAACTTGTTGATAATGCTGTTATCTATTTTGAAATTGTAGGCGGACTTTCCATTCTTACCTGCATGAATATGACCTATTCCGGGATTATGCGAAGCTGCAATCTGGCGCGTTATCCCATGTATGTGTCTATTGTTGCCAATATTTTGAATATTATTGGGAACTATACTTTGATTTTTGGGAAATTTGGCTTTCCGGCTCTGGGCGTTGAAGGGGCTGCCATTTCCACGGTTATCAGCCGTTTTGTGGCCTGCAGTTTGCTCTTTTACGCGATTAAAAGTCAGCGTGTGCGTGAATCTATTTTCAAAAATATGTTCCCCTTTCCTTTGGATAAAATGCGCAAGATTATGAAAATTGGTCTGCCCGGAGCCGGGGAAATGTTTTCCTACAGTCTTTCTCAAACCGTTATTGTGTATCTTATCAACAGACTGGGCACAGAAGCTCTTGCCGCAAGAACCTATCTTGTTAATATTATTACCTTTATTTTCTTGTTTTCCCTTTCATTGGGGCAGGCTTCCGCAATTATTGTCGGGCAGCTGGTGGGCAGAAAACGCAAAGACGCTGCCCTTCGCCTTGGACAGTTCAGCTTGAAAATTGCCATTGCTGTATCTGTATCCTTATCATTTTGCCTGGCATTGGCTGGCCCCTGGGTTATTCCTTTGCTCACAAGCAATCAAGCTATTATTGATTTGTGTCTGGTTATTTTGTGGGTTGACGTGGTGCTGGAAGTGGGCAGAGCGGTCAATATTCTTGGCGGACGTATGCTGAGCGCCGTGGGCAATCCTGAGTTTGCATTTTTCGTTGGCTTAATTGTTATTTGGGGCGTGGCAACCTTTGGTTCTTATTTTGCCGGCTTATTGCTTGGGTACGGGCTTGTTGGCATGTGGGTATGCTTTGCCCTTGATGAATGCTTGCGGGCAATTTTCCTGTGGCGGCACTGGGCAAGTCAAAAGTGGGCTAAGAAGAGCCTCATTCATAATGATTAATGCTATGAAAAACGTTGTTCTTTATATTGCCATGAGCCTTGACGGTTATATTGCCGACAGCCAAAAATCCGTGAATTGGATACAAGGGCATGGCTATGTGTCAGAAATGGTGGATACTTATTCCGCATTTTTTGAAACCGTAGATACGGTGCTTATGGGCAGATATACCTATGAACAGATAACAACAGAGCTTTCCCCTGATAAATGGGGCTATGAAGGCGCAACCACCTATGTTTTTACGCATACGCCAGCACCTGATGCAAACAATATAAAATTTATCAATGCTGACCCATGCCAGCTTATTCGTAAACTCAAGGGAGAATCAGGGAAAAATATTTGGATTTGCGGCGGTGCAGATCTTATCAATCAAGTGCTGAAAGAAAATTTAATCGATATTTTTCATATTGCCATAATCCCCACTCTTCTTGGCGGCGGCGTAAAATTATTTGATAAAATAGGTGATACAATAAATTTGCGCTTGCTAAAGACTCTTAATTACAATGGCATAATTGAAGCTGTGTATGAACGCAGATAAAGTATTTTTTTAATAATTCTGCTTTAAAATTTCCAGAACTTCTTCATCAGCAGGGCAAAAACTGTAGTTGTCAATTTCTTTGGAGCTGATCCATTTGATGTCTTTATGTTCCAGTTTTTGAATTGTACCCTTGACTATTTTTGCATGATAAATAAAGAGATTAACAATCACATCATCGTATTCATGGGAATGAGAATAAAATAAATCGCTTACTTCAATTTCAACGGCAAGTTCTTCCATAAATTCCCGTTTGAGGGCGGCAGCATGGCTTTCGCCCTGTTCCACTTTGCCACCAGCAAATTCCCATAAGAGTGCACGGGCTTTGCCGGCAGGGCGCTGACAAATCAAGAATTTTTTGTCTTTGCAAATAAAGCCTGCCACAACATTGATAATTTTTTTGCTGTTCATTTTTGTTTGATAGTTATTTTATAGTGTAGTTTGTTATTAGACATAAAAAAAGTCCACTGAAACAGTGGACTTTATAAAATCAGCATTGCTGCAGCTTATTCAGCAGGAGCTTCTTCACCCAAGTGTGATTTATCTTCAGAGATAACTTTTACAACAAAGGTTGGAACAACGTCTGCATGCAAACGAGCACGTACTGTGTGTTCACCAAGAGTACGGATAGCGCCGTCGAGCAAGATGCTGTGACGGTCGATTTCAATACCTTCCTGGTTCAAGAGTTCACCAATCATAGAAGTGGTAACTGAGCCATAAAGTTTATCGTTTTCACCAACACGCATTGCGATGGTAAGAACGTAATCTTGGAGTTTTTCAGCAATAGCAGAAGCTGCTGCACGAATTTCATCCATACGAGCTTGAAGTTTCTTTCTTTCAAGTTCAAAAGCATGGAGGTTTGCAGGAGTTGCGAGCATAGCCAAATCTTGAGGAATGAGGTAGTTACGGCCGTAGCCTGGTTTTACATCAACAACATCACCCAAGTGACCCAAATTTTCAATATCGGCACGAAGAATAAGTTTCATAATTCTACTCTCCTTACCTTATATATTGGTTTTCTTCTTTACATCACTGGAGTGTGCAGTGGTGTAGAAAAGAAGTGCCATTTGACGGGCACGTTTAATTTCGGTTGTCAGTTGACGTTGGTGTTTAGCACATGTACCTGTAATACGGCGAGCTACAATTTTACCACGTTCAGTAATAAAATCACGCAAAATATCTGGGCGTTTGTAATCGAGTGGAAGATCTTTATCAGCACAGAAACGGCAGAATTTGCGACGAGGAGCGAATTTTTTACGGAAAGCCATTATGCAACCTCCTCAGCATTGTCGCTTAAGCGAACAGTGATGAATTTAAAAATATCGTCTTGGATACGGATAATACGTTCAAGCTCTGCAACAAGTTGATTTGGTGCATTATATTCAAAACGAACATAAAATCCACGCATTTGCTTACGTACAGGATAAGCTAAATCTTTCATTCCCCATTGGTCTACTAAGAGAAGTTTGCCACCTTCACGGTCGATAACTTCACTAAGAGTAGCAATGGTTTGTTCGCGCATTTCTACAGTCATTTCTGGTGAGAAAAGCACGAGTGTTTCCATCTTACGCATAGTAATCTCCTTTTGGTCTATGGCCTTTAAGCGTAGTAAAGGCAAGGTTGAGGGACATTAATAGGCTATCTTGCGAGGGAAGTCAAGCAAAAGATTTTTAAAAGTGCTGTTTTGCCGATTGAAAAGAATATAAGTTTTTGATACCTTGTCTTATCCATTATAAGGAAAAACTATGCGCCAAATTTTTTCTCTATTGTTTTTGAGTGTTTTAGCCTTTTGCTTTGCCTGTTCTTGTGAGGCAAAGGAAGAAATGCATGTGGGATACCGCTCTATATCTACTTGGAATGCCAGGGAAAATATCCGTCTTGATGTGGGGATATGGTATCCGACGCGGGTTGAAGAACGTGACTATGTTATGGATGAATACCATTTATTCGTAGCCCGAAATGCACCTGTTTTTCGAGTTGTGGATGAGAAAATTTCCCGTGAAGCATTGAGAAAACACGATGAAATTCGCGCAAAAGCAAAAAGAGCTGAATTGCCTAAAAAAGAATTGCAGGCGCAGCTTGATGCCGTTCCTTTGACCTATAAGAAATTTCCTTTGCTGATTATTTCCCATGCCTCAGGCCTTACGCGCTACAGTTATCATACTTTGGCGGATTTACTCGTCAAACAGGGATATATTGTTGCTGTTCCCATGCACAGCGAAGACAATGCCCATAATATGCGTATATTTTATTCTGCAAAATCCTTTTATCAGCGGGCAAAGCAATGTTCACTTGCCATTGACTTACTCTTGCAGGATAAAACGTTTTCGCAATTTGTAGACAGCACAAAGGTTAGTTATATGGGCTTTGGCAGCGGCGGAGCGTCAGGTTTGCTGCTTGCCGGGGCAGAGCTTACTGCTGAGCGTTGGCAGACATACTGTGATGAGTATGAAAATACTGATGTGGAAAATAATAACTTATGGGCATTTGATATCACGAATTTAAAAACCAATCTCTTTTGCCAGGAACCGGTGAAAACACAAGTAGAGCAGTTTTCTGTAGGCTTGCAGCGCTCCATAGAAATCAACAATCAGGAACAGGCATTTTTTGATAATGCGTTTGTTTCTAAAGATGAACTTTTGGAAAAAGTGCATAAAATTTTAGAATTTCACGTGCGCTGGTCAAAGCGCAATAACCCGGGTTTGTCTGCCTATGTCTATGAACCACCGTTTTTAGTTCCCTATCTGCCGCCGCTGCAGACGCAGTCCACCTATACGGATACACGGTTTAAAAACTTTATTTTTGTTTCTCCGGCGCTGACCATGTTTTTTGATATTAAAAAAATTCAAAATGCAAGCCTGAAATTCTGCATTATTGGACTTGAGCATGATTATTTCAACGTTCCGGATATACAGCCCCGTGATTTATATGAACAGTTGGGTAAGGACATGGCAAAATATTATCTTTTGGAAGATGCTGATTTATGGGCAACACAGGCGCCTTGCTATGGAATAAATATTCTGGTGGAAATTTGTAAGAGTGTGAGCGATAGTGAACGTGAACAAATTTTAAAGAAACTCTTTAATATTGCCTATACTTTTATTCCGCATTTTGAATAGTGAGTGTCCATAGTCACAAAATATATTAGGAAATTTAGGTGGGTAGATTTATTTTGAATATTGTTTAATGGAAATTTCCTTTCGATAAGAGAGAGATTTGTCCTGCCTGTTGAGTAAAAACTTATTGAGTAGCAAAGGGAAAATATATGGTAAAAATTTCCGTGATTATTCCAATATATAATGTTGAACAATATCTCGCACGTTGTCTTGACAGTGTTGTCAATCAAACATACAAAGATCTTGAAATAATTTGCGTAAATGATTGTTCTCCTGATAATTCAGGCAAAATTCTTGAATGGTATGCAAAAAAAGATAACAGAATTAAAGTAATCAGTCGAGATAAAAACGGCGGATTGTCAACTGCAAGAAACACAGGGCTTGATGCTGCAAGCTGCGAATATATTTATTTTATTGACAGTGATGATTGGATTGACCCGGATTACATTGAAACAATGTATTGCGCAGCACAAGAGAGCAAAGCAGAAGCTGTTTTAAACACAAGCATGTGTTTACATTATGAAAATGAGCCACAAAATACACATTTTAGAAAAGGTCACAACAATTATTCGCATTGTTTTGTTGATGCCAACGAGGCAATTTTAAAAGTAAATTGGAACACTGTACTGCATTTTTGGAAAAAATCTTTTTTGGATAAAATTCATGCTCGTTTTCCTGAGGGATATTTTATTGAAGATATTTATTTTCAAGCGGTTACCTATATTTATCTTCATAAAATTTATGTAATAAGAGAGAGCTCTTACCACTATTGGATCAGAAAAACCGGTATAATGGGTTCTGTTTCGGAAGACATCTTTAGAGCATTTCCGGTAAATCTTACGAATTTCTTGCAGGGGAAAAACTTTATCTCTGCTGTCCATTTCTCTAAGTCTCGTAAACTCGACATAAGAGAAACGACTTCGTCACCTTCGGTGGCATCTCTGCTGTCCATTTGCGTAATTGCTCATTCTTCGCAAACGCAAACGACTTCGTCGCCTTCGGTGGCTGAAAAAGTTTCTTCCCCTGCACCCCTTTACAAAACTTTTTAAGCTTTATTATTAAAATTATTTGTAATTATTTTCGGAAATACTCTATAAGTGACACAAACGCTGGATGATACAGATAGATAACGCTTCCGTTTGCGCCAATGGCACCTGCAAAACAGATAAGACCTGCCTGATGTGAACGCTCCATTCCCATGGATTTACAAAGTCCGTATACAAGAACACAAGCAACTATCCAGCCATTGCAGAATGTGATAATATTCAGCACAATGCCCACAAAAAATACGCCAAAAATAGCTCCGCTAAAACTGCCGCCGCATTTGTAGAGAATCCAGTATGCTATACGGCTCAGTAAGCCACATTGTTCAAGAACAGCACTAAAAACAAGACCACCAAATATCATCCAGGTCATTGAGGTTGTCCAGTAGGAAAATGCTGTTTGCATGTCAACAATGCCAGATAAAATACAGAGTGCCCAAAAGCATACCTGAAACAAGCATGGGAACCAGCTCAAAGGCCATTAACAAAATAACAAACAGTGAGATTATAAAATAGAGCTGCAAAGACCCGGTAAAAACTTCTGTAACAGGTATTAACCAAATCAATGCCGGAAGCAGCAGTGAAATGGCAAATAATAGTATATTTTTTCTTTGACCGTCAGTTGTAGTCATGGTTTGCTCCTTATCGTCTTTTATCTGCAGAAATTTGTTCTCGCTCGTTTTGTGTAGACAGAATAAGGAATGGTGTCTTTTGTGGCATCTATAACCTTCATCATCCAAGCCATATTTCTGCCAAGAACTTCCATAGTTTGTCTGCCCTCGTTGTCTTGTTCCAGAAACTCTTCCGGCTTCCAGCCAAAGGCAATGTTCCAATATTGACTGTTGACCGTGATCAAATTGGAGCAATTGCAGTAGTTTTCAATCTGATGCTTCGTATTAATAGCTCCTGCCCGGCGGCATACAGCAAGAGCAGCTGCCGGTTTTGGCCCCCAGCCTTCCAGATGTTCAGTTGCATAGAACACCCTGTCCAGAACAGCCTTTAACGTTCCAGGCATGCCCATATATTCAACAGGACAGCCAACAATCAAACCATCATAAGAAGGTAAAGCGTCAATTATCTCATTCACAACATCATTATGAACGCAGTGGTGACCATTGGTACGGCATTTGCGGCAATCAATACAAGCGGCAACAGGTTTGGCTCCCACATGAAAAATATCAGTTGTGATGCCTTCTGCTTCCAGTTCTTTTGCCACAAGATTAATGGCTGCATGCGTAACGCCATTTTCATGATAGCTGCCATTGATCGCAAAAACTTTCATTTTTCTTTCTCCTTTTAGTAAAATTTAGTCAGCATATTTGCTTAATCTTACTATTGCGTACTTTTTTTCAAAGAGTAAAGATTTTTTAAAATCTCAAGACAAAGAAAAATTGTCTCAATGACAACTTGAATTTTTTATGGCTTTTTCTATACAAAAAAGCCGTTCTGTTTACACAGAACGGCTCACTTGTTTATCTATTGAAATTTTTTATTATCCTGAAATAAAAAGATACTTAAAATGCAATACTCATAAATAAATAATAAAATCACATAGATATAAAATATATAAAACCAATTTTGCCGGGTACGAAAACCTTTTTCTTTTGTATGTTCATTGTGATTGCGTGTAAATTATAAAGACACCATTTGCCGGCGGCTGACCATGAGTTCCAGCTCAGCATCAGAAGATGTGCGCAGAGTTTCATCAATATCGGCAAGAACTTGAGCCTTTTTTGCCGTATCACCGTTGGCAAATCTGTAATTGAGCGGATTCAGATAATGCACGCCGTCGTAAAAGGTATCCACAGTGAGCGTTTTCAGGAAAATCTGCAGTTCTTCAATCTTTTCCCGTTCAGAAGCTTCCACAAACTCGCCGTGCTTCGCCATTTCCGCCACAGGCGTACCCTCGAACAGCGTCATGCCTGTGGTGGTAATGAGCTTGGGGTGGACTTGATTAAACATGCGCGCCGTGGCTTCTCCGCTGGCAAGCCCCATGCCTTTGCCGCCCATGCCAAGTATATAAAATGCCGTATAGCTTATTCCTGCCGCATCCAGCCTGAGCAGCTGTTCCACGGTATCGGCAGCGCTGTGTCCTTTGTTCATGAGCTTGAGCACGGCATCATTACCGTTTTCTGTTCCGGTATAAATGTGGCTCAACCCCAGACTGTACAATTCTGTAAGTTCTTCGTCACTTTTCGCCGTAATATCGTCAATGCGGCTTTGCATGCTGACGCGGCTGAAATGGGGAAAATGTTTGCGGAGCACTGCCAGATATTCTTTCAGCTTTGCTGCGGGCAGAGCAAAAGGATTGGAACCGGTCAGATAGACAGGCGTATTTTCAGGGAAAAAGGGCTTTTTGGCTATAATTTCCTGTTCAAAATGCTCCAAACTTGCTGCCATAAACGCAAATCCGCGTGAAACATAGCAAAAAAGGCAATCATTATAGGTACAGCCCCGGGTTGCGCGCACTAAAAGGGATGCGGCCTCCTGCGGCGGACGCATAATGGGTTCTTCCAAATATTTCATAGTGTCCTCACTTTGCCTTAGCATATTCTGGTCTGTTTTGTTCTTATTATATTTATAGTGATTACTAAAAAATTGTCAAAACTGCTGCAACTATTTTTCATCTTATTTTAGGACAAGGTTCATTCAATACGTACATAAGCAATGCGGATAGTAACAGCAACACAAACCAACTTCCCAACATCATTTTCTCTTATAAAAAACAAGAAGTTAGTTGTATACAAGAAAGGATAGAATTTTTAATAAGGTGCTTATAGTATTACCAGTTTGGCGCGTCTGTTGTTCTGCTTTATTGTATTCTCGGCGGCAGCATGCGCACGGCATAGGAGGCAAATGCTTTCAGCTCGGATTGAAAAAGACCGTCACGAGCCTGAATGGACAAGCCCTCAAGCAAAGTATTGAGCGCCCCGGCAAGAGCCGGAACATCCGTATCAGCAGGAATTTGCCCCTCCGAAATAGCTTGGCGGAGCCTGTCTGCAAACATTTTCTTGGAGGCAAGCCGAAACTTTCGCACAGTCTCAATGATTTCCTTTTCAGTTTCGGAAATATTCACCGCCGCCAGCACCACCATGCAGCCACAGGGAGTTTCCGGAGAAAGAAGGATTTTTGCCGCCTCGCTGAAAAAATCTTCCACCGCAGTATAAATATCCGGCTCCTTCATAAAACGCGCTGCCGGTGCATCCCAATAGATGTGCTCATAATGGCGAAGAGCCTCTAAAAAGAGAGACGCCTTGTTGCCAAACGTTGCATAGAGACTGGGGGGATTGATGTGCATGGCTTTGCATAAATCCGCGACAGAAGCAGGCTCATAGCCCTGCTGCCAAAAGACTTCCAGGGCACTGTGCAGGGCACTTACACGGTCAAAGGCGCGCGGGCGTCCCTTACCGCGAGTTTCCTTCTTTGGATTTGCGGAATGCAAAGTTTTATTCACAGCCATACCTATTCCTTTACTCACTGCAATAACATTTTTATAATAACTATTTTTATTATAATTTTCAATGATTTTTTCTTCTATAAACAATAATACTGCAATTTGAAAAAAATCGCTTGGCAATTTTATAATTATCACTAAATAATTATACTTTTGCATCTCTTCAAGTGATTAATTTCTGTTTTTTTAGAAAGAAGTGTGAAATAGGGGGCTGTACGGGGATATGAAAGAGGGATACGGACAGGGGGATATTCCCCCGAAGCGTACCCCATCTTTCAAAGGTTGTGGGAGAGCAGCTCCCTCTATAAAATAAAATTATTTGGCTATTGAAATCTTTTTTCAAAAATAGAGATGATAGTCTAGACCCTTTTGAAAATACCCTAAAAATACATATACATCAAAACCGTTTTGGACGAAGTCTATAAAGGTTTTGCATATAGTTTTTTTTTTGGGGGGCTTCAGTCGTTGTGACGCAGGAAACTACGAATAAAGACAGCAACGATAATAATTCCCCAAAAAAAATTAAACCCTCTTGCCCATGTCGTAGGCGTCCTGCATGAAATGGGTATCTTTGATTTTGCCGGGTTCATAGACACCGCCGCCAAAGATATACCCTTTTTCCTGAGAACCTTTCAGGCACTTGGCAAGACCGCGCATGTATTCAAGGGTGCAGTCCTTGACCAAGCTTTCTTCTTCTGCCGCGGTGATAATGTAATAAAAATCTTTATTCTTGATTTGTAACCAACGAGCGACTACTCTGTCAATGAGCGCTTTCATTTGCGCGTTGATGGAATAGAAATAAACGGGGCTTGCCAGAACAATAACATCAGCCTTGTCCATTTTCTCGAGGATTTCTGCCATATCATCCTGAATTCTGCAAATACCTTCTTTTTTGCAGTGGTAACAGGCAATGCAGTAGCCAATTTTTTTGTCACGAAGATAAATGAGTTCCACCTTATTGCCTGCCTCTTCGCCGCCTTTGGCAAATTGCTGACAAAGAGCGGCAGAGTTGCCGTTTTTGCGTGGACTTCCTGATAAAATAAGCACATTTTTAGCCATGATTTACTCCTGTTTTATCAAAAATTATTTCAAAATTACTTCAAATTTGCTTTGAAAAATTCAGCCGCTTGTCTATTGGGATGAGGTCTAACTTGTCGTATAAGTCAAAGTGCCCTGCATTCTTTACAATATAAAGTTCCTTTGGCTCAGCAGCGCGGGCATAGGCGTCCTCGGTGAAAGGGCGTGAGTGCGCATTTTCCCCCATAATAAAGAGCATGGAGCGCGGAGAAATGGTTTCAATATCATTGAATGGATAGAAGTTCATAAACTTGATATTGGTTGCCTTGTCAGAACGGGTGTTGATTTCAAAAGGTTCGCCTTCCGGAATAAGCTCACCTCTTCCATGATAAAAGGCATGGGAATGCTGGCGGGTTGCAGGAGAGTTTTCATCAACTTTGAAGGGAGAACCGCCGACAAAAACCTGTTCACCGCCCAGAAAATCAGAATAACGCTGCTCAGCGCCTTCAACAATCACTTTCTTGCGCTGTTCAAGAGAAACAGAATTCTTGATGCCGCTGCGGCGCATTTCGCCGATATTATACATGCTGACCGTGGCAATGGCTTTCATGCGGGGATCAATTTTCGCCGCGCTGATCACAAAACTGCCGCTGCCGCAAATGCCCAAAATACCAATCTTTTCGCGGTCTACAAATTCACGGGTACCAAGAAAATTCACTGCGGCATGGAAGGTTTCAGCATAGAGATCAGGTGCAATGCCATGGCGCGGGATTCCGCCGCTTTCGCCCCAAAAGAGCTGATCTACAGCCAAAGTCACAAAACCGCGGCTGGCAAGTTGATTGGCATACACACAGGAAGCCTGTTCTTTAACAGCGCCCATGGGGTGACCAATCACAATGGAGCAGGCTTTGCCCAGCAAATCCTTTGGCATGAATAAATTACCTACAATTTCCATGCCGTATTGGTTGCTGAAGCTGACGCGGTACAATTTGACATTGTCGTTCACCGCAAAGGTCTTGAAATCACGTTTTGTAATTTCTTTCATGGTGGTGGCCGGCTTTTGAGCCTTTTCTGCTGCAATGGCTTGCGGAATAAAGCCAGCTGAAAATAAGCCCACTAAACACAAGCTCAATAATGATTTCAATTTCATACTACCCCCCCTATTATTTTGCCTTATTGTTTAGGCTGTTATATTGTTAAGTGTCTTAAGATGTTGCTCGAACCTATGGAAATAATATTTATTCCCTAAACAATCCAAGTTCCTTGAGCCACTCCGCAATACCAAACCTCGCTTCATCCATGTGGCTGCGGGAAATGGCAAAGCCATTTTTCAGCACGTTTGCTCCCCTGGCTGCATTGGCAATAGCCTGAATGGTACGCGAAAAGCCACTTCCTCCGTGCGTGCAGAAAGGAATAATTGTTTTGCCGTTAAAATCATATTCTTCCAAAAACGTGTACATAATCATGGGCATATCTGCATACCAGTTTGGGTAGCCAATAAAAATGATATCGTATCCCGCAAAATCCGCAATTGTATTTTGAATGGCAGGACGGGTACCGCTGTCGTGCTCATGTTCGGCAATATCCAAAAGCTCGCTGTGGCTCATGGGATAGGGATTTACCGGCTCAATGCGGAAAATATCTGCCCCGCTCATTTCCTGAATCAGCATGGCAACATACTGGGTATTGCCCAGAACCTTGCCGTCAATTACCACTGTACTGTTTTCTTCGTGACGGTTCATATTATAAGAAGAAGTGGTTTCTGGCACGGAAAAATAGACCACTAAAATTTTTTTGCTCATGTGTTCCTCAGCGCGGGCATTTGAGAAACGCATAAAGGGCAAAAGCCCGGCTCCAAGCATTGCCCCTGTTAATGCCAATGTTCCACAGCCCATTTTTTGAAGAAAATTTCTGCGAGATGCGTTCATATTTGTTCTATTCCTCTTACGGCAATGTGGAAATATCAGTTTGCCACTTTCCCATTTTGCTTTGGCAAGTCCGGTATTTCCACAGCATACGCTCATGTTTGGGGATTGACATTGGTGCATTCAGCAAATTACTTTATATTCTTGCCATAGAATGAAACAAGCTTGTCTGCAATTTGGTCAACATATTCAGGCACAAAATAGGTTTGAATATGGGTTGCGCCGGGAACCTTGAAGAGTTCCTTGTCCTTGGTTCCTGTTGCAGCTGCAAAAGCTTCTTCTGACATATAGAGGGAATCAGCCTTTTCACCGGCAATCAAGAGAAGTGGGACATTGATAAGGTCAATATTGTCGCGGGCGTCAAAGCTCATCAAATCCATAAGGCTGCTGGTGGTGTAGCGGAAAGTTGAATTTGGGTGGCGGTGGGTTCTGCCATAGTATTGCATGCCTTCGCGGTACAAATCTGTAGGAATTTTGCTGATGGCTTCATCAGTCAAAGCATCAAAGTCCACATTGCCGGAATACTGAATATCGCCGGAAAGTTCTTTGATACGGGCATCTGATGCTTCTTTGAGGCGTTCCTGAATGGTATCAAGACCGGAATTGATATAGCCGTTGCGGCGAACTTCACCGGAGTTGAACATACTGATAGTTGCAACAGCTTTGAAGCGTTTGTCAGATTTAGCAGCATTCAGCGTATAACCGCCGCCGCCGCAAATACCGAGTGCGCCCATGCGGTCTGGATCAACGCCGGCAAAAGTACTGATAAAGTCTGCCATGCCGTGAATGTCTTCGGTTCTGAATTGCGGTTTATCAACGTTTCTGGGCATGCCTTCGCTGGCACCTTGATAGGAAGCATCAGCGGCAATGGTGATATATCCTTTTTCAGCAAGGCGCTGTGCATAAAGCCCTGCAACTTGTTCTTTTACACCGCCGTTAGGGTGAGCAACAACGATTGCCGGATATTTCCTGCCGGCATCGTAATTTGCCGGTGTATAGACATTTGCAGCAATTTTGAGGCCGTTCAAGGTATAGGTAACAGGATGAATATTGACTTTGCCTTTTACATTTTCCGTGATTGCACCTTTATATACAAGACCTAAAGGATTTTCAGCTGCATAAGCTGCAGAAGCAAAAGCAAGAGCAGAAGCAAGGGCAATGGTTGTGAATACATTCTTGTTCATGAGTTTTCTCCTATTTGTTTTTTGTTAATTGCAGAATTTTTGTTTCTGAAAGAAGTAATTTTTGCTTTGCCTTTTTCGCTCAAAGCGAGTTTCTGTGTTATTCTTTTAGACTTAGCAATGTATTCCTTACTTCTTTCATTTATCTTTGTTATAGCAAAATTTTTACAGAGGAAAATAGCAAATTCTCTCTTTTATCTGCCTAATTCTCTCACTGAAGCATTTTTGCGAAAATTTTTCTTTCAACTGTTGCTTTTCATTAAAGATATAAGCACAATCTCAGCTCATCAGCTAAATGCCCACGATTTTCTTACTCTTATCTGCTGTTTTTGTTCTTAATTTTAGTTTATTTTCTATTTTTAACATTATTAAAACAGGATGTTATAATAATGTTACAGAATATGAATATGAATTTTGCCAACAGTGTCTTAAAATTGTTTCACGTGAAACATGAACGAAAAAATTTTTGTTTCACGTGAAACATTGCTTGCAAAAATTAAAAAGTTTTCGTATTTGTATTTTTGTAAGGAGTAAAAAATGGCTAGAATTATCGCAATTGCAAACCAAAAAGGCGGCGTCGGTAAAACTACAACCTCTGTTAACCTATCAGCTTCCTTAGCTTTAATGGAAAAAAAAGTTCTGCTTGTTGACTGCGATCCACAGGCAAACTCCACCAGCGCCCTCGGTCAGGACGCCAAAAACAGTGAATACAATTTGTACACTGCCCTTTGTGACCCTGAAACTTTGGAAAAATCCATTCTGAAAACCGAAGTCAGCTATCTGGATTTACTGCCGGCAACCACTGATTTGGCAGCTCTGGAGCTGGAACTGGTTGACAAAGAGAACCGCGAATACTTTTTTAAGGAATTATTATCAGGACTTGCAGAAAATTACGATTATATTATTTTAGACTGCCCTCCTTCCCTGGGACTGATTACCCTGAATGCTCTGTGTTTTGCCAAGGAACTGGTTATTCCGCTGCAATGTGAATTTTTCGCTCTGGAAGGCATTGTCAAACTTTTGCAAACCCATGAACAAGTCAAGAAAAAACTCAATCCGGACATCAATTTGCTTGGCGTTATTCTGACCATGTACGATTCCAGAAATAAACTTGCCCGTCAGGTAAAATCTGAAACAGAACGCTGTTTCCCAAAGCTGGTTTTCAAGACCATTATTCCCCGCAATGTGCGTCTTTCCGAAGCTCCCAGTTACGGTAAAACCATTTTCCATTACGACATTAAATCCAAGGGCGCCGAAGCCTATTTAGCCCTTGCAAATGAAGTGGCAAGCAGAAAAGTTGCCGAATAAACAGCAAATAACAAATCAAAAGAGAAAATCATGAAAAAAAATAATGGACTTGGCCGCGGATTAGACCACTTATTCAAGCTCGAAGAAACCAATATCAGCACGGATAGCAGCAATGAAATAAAACTCATTGCCATTGAAAATATCAAAGCAAATATCCACCAGCCCCGCAAACAATTTGATGAGGCAGGTTTGCAGGAACTGGCAGCTTCTATCAAAAATCAGGGTATTGTGCAGCCGCTCATTGTGCGCAAAGTGGACGGCAATATGTATGAAATTGTGGCAGGCGAACGCCGCTACCGCGCCGGCAAAATGGCGGGGCTTATGAAATTGCCAGTTATTGTGCGCGAATATTCCGACATTGAAGCCATGACCATTGCCCTTATCGAAAACTTGCAGCGCGAGGATTTGAACAGCATTGACGAAGCAGAAGCATTGAATCAGCTAAAGACAGTGCACAAACTCTCTCAGGAGGAACTGGCGGAGAAAATTGGCAAGAGCCGTTCAAATGTTGCCAACACCCTGCGCCTGCTCGCTCTTCCTGAGAAAATCAAAAAACTTATTGCCAATGATACCATAAAGGCAGGACACGGAAGAGCACTGCTTGGTATCACTGACCCCAAGGCACAAGATAAACTTTGCATACAAATTATTGCAAAGGAGCTTACTGTGCGTGAAGTGGAAAGTGCTCTTGAATACTGGAAACAGCATGGCAGCCTGCCAACTGATCTTATGCAGCAGCCTGAACAAAACCCTAAAAGCAAAAGAGCCGCAAGTATCAGCCTGTCTAAAAATATGCAGGAAATTGATTGCAAGCTCAAAGACATTTTCCATAAACGAGCTGCAATCAAAGGCACAGAAGATAAAGGCAGCATAAAAATCCAGTACAAAAACAAGGACGAACTACTGTACATTTTGAGCGTGTTCTCCATTGAGAGCAATAATATCTAGACTAAGTAGCAAAAATTTAGTTTTTTCTGCAAGGGAAAAACTTTTTGTAAAAGTTTCTTCCCATGCACCCCTTTACAAAACTTTTTAAGCTATTTCTTTATAAGACGTATCGATACAGTACCAAAATATCATACCAGCCCAAACATCTTGTTTTTATGCAATAAAAATCCCTGTGTATCCCGTCGCTAACTCTTTGAGCTGCACGGTCTCACAGAACGAGAACCTGAACAACCTGTAAGTCTTAAATTCTAACGAGTTGACTAACAGTTGTATCAGGCGCAATAAAGCGGCTTGGGGAGGATTATCCTCCCAAAAAAGAATAAAACCTGCAAAGGCAAAACTATGCAAAACGACATATTTAAACTGGAAAATGGCAAAGTACTGGTTATTGGCGACATCATGCTGGATACCTATTATGAGGGTGATGCCTACCGCATTTCCCCGGAAGCGCCTGTGCCTGTGGTCAAGATTGAGAAGAAGCGCAATATGCTGGGTGGCGCCGGCAACGTTGCCCGCAATATTACCAGCCTGGGCAGCGAGTGCACCATTATTTCTGTTGTGGGCAATGATTATCATGCAAAAATCATCAATACTCTGCTCCAGGAAGCCAATGTCAAGACTATCCTTTTAGAGGATAACGAGCGCCCAACCACGGTGAAGTCCCGCATTTTTGCCCGCAATCAGCAAATGATCCGCTATGATGAGGAAGTTGACAAAGCTATTTCCGATTCTGTCAAAGAACGACTTTTGCAGGAAATCGAAAAGCAGATTGCAGACTATGAGGTGATTCTTTTGTCTGACTATGGCAAGGGCTTTTTGTACAAGGAGCTGATTGCTGATATTTATGCATTGGCAGAGAAAAAACACACAGCAAAACCCAAGATTTTTATTGACCCTAAACCGCAAAATAAAGCCTTTTACCAGAATGCATTTCTGCTGACGCCAAACCATAAGGAAAGTGAAGAACTGGCTGGTCTTTCCATGCATAAGGCCGAAGAAATCAAGGCTGTGGCAAAGAAAATTTTAGAGGATTTGCATGCCGAAAATATCCTTGTAACCTTGGGAGCAGAAGGTATGGCATATTTAGGAAAAAAACCGCCCCATGCTTACCATATCAAAAGTGCAGCCAAGCAGGTTTTTGATGTGACGGGTGCCGGTGATACGGTTATTGCCACCATGGCAGTTTGCGAATCTATTGGACTAAACCATGAACAGGCCTGCAATCTGGCAACGCTGGCAGCGGGCATTGTAGTGGAAAAGGTGGGTTCTGCCACAGTCACACAAGAAGAACTCATTCAGTCTTTGAGGGTCACAAAGATTGAAACAGAACAATGGTAAGCACTGGATTTAGGGGAAGTAAACCCTTCCCCATTACCCCTTAGTTATAAACAATGGGTTTACTTAAAATAAATTTTATGGCTCTTGACCCTTATCTCAAGCAAGATTATGGTTAAAAGCAATGAAATTCAAAAGATTAAGTAAATATAAAATTAAAAAAATTATTCAATGTTTTTCAATGGATTTAACTGCCACGGCAACAAGTGAATTATTGAAGTTAAACCGAAAAACAATCAATAATTATTTCACTGAATTTAGAGAACTAATTTTAGAGAATAGTATTCGGCAGGAACAAAAAGAATTAGGCATAGTTGAACTTGATGAGAGCTATTTTGGTGCCAGAAGAGTAAGAGGTAAACGCGGACGAGGAGCAGTTGGAAAAACACCTGTATTTGGAGTTCTAAAACGAGAAGGAAAGGTGCATGTCAACATAGTTCCACGATGTTCCAAAGAAGAAATAATGCCTATAATTCAGGGTAAAATCCTTGAGGGTTCTACAATTCATACAGATGGTTGGAGAGCATATGACGGATTAATTTTAAATGGTTATACCCATTATCGAGTATATCACCATGAAAATGAATTTACAAGGGGAAAATCTCATGTAAACGGCATAGAAAGCTTCTGGAGCTTTGCTAAAAGACGATTGGCAAAGTTTAATGGTCTGACAGATGAAAAGTTTATCTTGCACTTAAAAGAATGTGAGTGTAGATTTAATTTTAGAAGTGAAAATTTTACACTCTTTATTGAACAATTATATTTTAAAAATAAGAAGTGATGGTCTATAGCCTAAAATAATTAACTGTAACTATTGTTCTTTTATTATTTACTCTATCGTATCAGATTATTAACAAATAAAAAAGGAACATACAGTACATTACCATATGTTCCTTATTTTATTCTGAAATATTCGTTGGTTATTTCAAATTCACTTCACGGACTTTGGAGGAATCGCCTACAGCAACGGGCTTTTTATTATGAAAAAGCGTGATTGCTGAACCGTTGGCAATTTTAAAGTATAAGTTTTCTTTAAAGTTGAATACTCGCTGTTCGCCTTTTCTGAGTATAAAATGTCCGCTCTTGCCGTCTTGGGTATACTGCATCCAGCAGTCCTGCTTAGCATGCATGACCGCTTGCTGTTCGCCCTTTTGAGGTGCTGCAACAGTATTCCAATCAATAACTTGTGCAGCGGGATTTTCCTTCAAAAAGCTTTCTAAATCAACTGCTTGTACTTCTTCTTTCTTTTGTTCCTGTTCTTCAGTTTTTTTCAGAACTAACTCAGAAGTATTTTGTGCGGCTGCATTTACTTCTTTATTATTTTCTTTTGCAGCAGAATTTGCCTCTCTTTCATCAGCGTTATTGGCTTCTTTTAGGGCAGCTTCTGTGCTTTCTTTTTGTTCTGCAAGAGAAGCATTATTTTGTTCTGTAACTGCTTGAGAAGCAGCTTCTTCGTAAGTTTCTTTTTGCGCAATAAGAGCAGGTTCAGCTTTTTCTTCAATTACCGGAGCTTCTGCCTTATCTTTGCTAAACATATCGCTTTGTGAAAAGTAGAAATATGCGCTTCCGCCTAAAATAGCTAAAATTAAAAGCTGAATTGTCAATTTCTTACTGCGGGGCTTAGCTTTTTCTTCTTCAGGTTCACCGTATTGCGGCTTTAATGTCTTTTCAACAACAGCTTCTTCAGAAAACTCATCAACATTCTTCACAAGTTCCTGATATTCAGCAAATGAACCGCCTAAATGGAGAAGATAACATTTTAAAAAGCTTTTATAATATGTTTCATAGCCAATAACAGCTAAATTACCTTCTTCAATAGCGATAAGACTTTGCTGTGGAATTTTTATTGCTTTTGAAACATCAGCTATGCTAAGATTTTTACTTTCTCTTTTTTCCCTAACATAAGAACCAAGCTCTGCTAAATTCATAATTCTGCCCTATTTTATAGTTACAATAGCTTTCTTTTCCAAGCCAGTTATATATTCTTCAATCTTATTTCCAACTTTTTGCATACGAAGTCCGTCGCGGATTTTCGTTACAAGATTAGGATCAATAATTTCAGCCACATTTTTGCTGGAAGTTGTTTTAGAGAGAACTTTTGCCTGTGCATACGCACCGTTAATAGAAAAAACTTTAGAAACTTCGCCTTCTTCCAAGCCCTGAATAGCAGTTTGTACAGGAGAAGCCAGATCAGAAATAGACATTTCCCCTAAAACGCCACCCTCTTCCGCAGAAGGGCCAACAGAAATTTCTTTGACTGTTTTCTCAAAACTTTTTGGATTTTTTATCAATTTTTCCGCATAATTATCCATATCATCGCCACTGGCATAAACCATGAGCGCAACATTTGCTTTTCCGATGATTTTTCCGCCATTTTTGAGGTAAAAATCCAAAACTTCTTCATCGGTCACAATAATTTTGCGAAGAACATTTCTGCTGATAAGAGCTTGTGTTAAAAGAGTATTTCGTACTTTTTCCTTATAAAGCTTTTCATCATAGCCCTCTTTTGCAAGTTTTGCATAAAAAGCTTCTTTAGAACCGCCCGCATCTCTATCAATTGAATTTTGAATTTCTTCGTTCAAAATCTGATCGTTAATTTTTATATTTTGCTTTTCAGCCTCTTGAATAATAATAGATTCTTTCACTAAATCTGATAAAACAGATTGTTCAATTTCTCTTCGTTCACTGGGGCTCACTTTACTTGGGTTAATCCCTTTATTTGCCATATATAAACGAACATTTTTATCAAGCTGCAAAGAAGTAATCATTTCACTATTAATGGTCGCCACAACAGAAGCTCTGGGACTTGCATAACTTATTTGAGGAGCAAAAAATATGCTCAATGAAATCAATAAGGTAAGTATTTTCAAAGGAAACTCCTTATAATAACTTTTGTTATAGTACCTTGTTTTATAAATATTGGCAAATAAAGAATGGCTATTTTTTAATTTCTCGTAAAACATCTTGTAATTTTGATAAGTTATCACTATTATCTAGTACATTTGCAGTATGAACATCAATCAATGCCAAAACATCTTTAAAAGAGTTTACAACAGAAATATCAGCTTCTTTGATTGCGCCTGCAAGCCAGGCTGCATACACCTCAGGCAATTTTTCCTGTACTAAACGTTCTTCTGCAAGCAAATATAAATCAACAACATCATCTTCTTTTGGATTTTTTAACTCTTCCAAATAAAGGATATAATTTGTATCTGCCTCATGCTGAACAGGAGAAAAGGTATTTTCAGCCATAGCAACAAGAACAGATTGATAATCTTCCGGCAAACTGTCACTGTCAAAAAGTGCCTGATAGACCACAGCCCCTTTTTCTTCAAAATGATGGATAAAATCTCTGCCAGAAAAACCTTTTTCCGTTACATTTTCTTTAGAAAAAGTTGTATCCTGTTGAATTTTATGGAGTAAATCCTGATTTCCCATGATTTTATAAAATTTAATTTTTGTTGCCGCATTTTGCTGTTGTTCTTTTATTTTTTCTGCATACTGAATGGTTTCATCAGTATTAAGAGAAATTTCTTTTTGCAGGAGCGCATGCAGGGCATCATTTTCCACTTGTGCACGAATTTGCGTGAGCCACTCATGATAATCAATGCCGTATTCCGCTAAATATTCTTCAAAACTTTGCTTTTCTAAAAGTTCACCATAACTTTTTTTAATTTTATTTTCATAGGCTGTGACTTCATCCGTATTCACAGCGGCATTTCTCTTTTTTAATTCTTGAGAAACAAGAACTTGAATAATTCTGTTATACAAAATTTCTGCATATTCTTTTTGTACACGTTCCACATCAGGAGCTGGAGAATTCAAATGAACATTGCGCATATCATAGAGTTTTTCCACTTCTTCAAGACTGATAGGTTCTCCATTGACCCTTGCCAAAACACTTTCATCATGGTGCTCAAAAAATGCAGTCAGGCGCTGATAATTGAAAGCAAGCGTGCCAAGCACACAAGCAAGAATGGCAATAAAAAGTATATTCTTTTTCATATGTTCCCCATTTCGTACGTCTATTTTTCTTTTAAAGACAATAATAAATTCTTGGCAATGCGAACAATTTGTGCATTGGTATCGCCTTTCTGGATAAAATCTTTCAATTGAATTTCCAAACTTGCAGGCGGATACAGTTTTGCCGTTTTGCTGTTCTTTTGGATAAATTTAATCAGCGTTTCCACAGCAACCTTTTTCTGCCCGTCCATGAAGCTGACTTTGACTCTATCGGCATAAATATCAGCTTTATACACGCCAATATTTTTCATTTCAAATTTAAAGTCCAGCACTTCAATAAAAGTCAGCATTTCAGGAGGAAGCTGCCCGTACCTGTCTCGAAGTTCCATTTCAATGGTATTTCTTTGCTCATTATCAAAGGCACAAGAAAGCATTTTATAATATTTGAGCCGCTCTTTGCCGTCCTCAATATAGGATTCAGGAATATAGGCAGGAAGGCCAAGATTGATTTCCACATCCTGACTTCTAAGACTTTCACCTTCGCCCTTTGCCTTGGCAACTGCTTCTTCTAACATTTCCAAATACATGTCAAGCCCAACCCGTGCCATGTGCCCGGATTGTGCCTCACCTAAAATATTGCCTGCTCCGCGCAGACGCAAATCTTCCATGGCAACCTGAAAACCGGCACCAAGATAATCCATTTCCAAAATAATGCGCATGCGCTCCTGCGCAATTTCCGTCATATGAGATAAATCGTTAACCACAAAGTAAGCATAGGCCTGCCTGTCAGAACGCCCCACACGCCCGCGAAGCTGATAGAGCTGCCCTAAGCCAAAGAGCTGTGCCTGATCCACAATCAGCGTATTTGCCCGCGGAAAATCAAGTCCGGATTCCACAATGGATGTGCAGACAAGCACATCCACTTCCCCATGCCAGAATTTATGCATGGTTGTTTCCAGTTCCTTTTCACTCATTTGCCCATGAGCCATGGCAACACGGGCGTTTGGCACCAGTTCCTGCACATAGGCAGCAACTTTTTCAAGCCCGTTGACGCGGTTATAAACCCAAAAGACCTGCCCTTCACGCTCAAGTTCCCGCTCTACAATCTGCCGCAGAACATTTTTATCCTTATCAATTAAATGCGTTGCCACGGGCTTGCGCTCCAAGGGCGCTGTTTCAATAACAGAGAGCTCACGAATACCGGACATGGAAAGCTGCAAAGTCCGCGGAATGGGCGTTGCCGTAAGCGTCAGGGCGTCCACATTTTTCTTCATTTGTTTGAGCCGTTCTTTGTGGCGAACCCCAAAGCGCTGCTCTTCATCTAAAATCAGCAAGCCAAGATTAGGCAAATCCACATCTTTAGACAAAAGTCTGTGCGTGCCAATAAGAATATCCATTTGCCCTTTCGCCGCCATATTGAGAACTTCTGTCTGTTTTGATTTGGTCACAAAACGGCTGAGCAGGCCCACATTTATGGGGAAGCCAGCGAGTCTTGAGCGAAAAGTCTGGTAATGCTGTTCGGCAAGCACGGTCGTGGGGCAAAGCAGGGCAACCTGTCTGCCGTCACAGGCAGCTCTAAATGCCGCCCGTAAGGCAACTTCTGTTTTGCCAAAACCCACATCACCGCAGACAAGCCTGTCCATGGGTTCAGGCTTTTCCATATCCGCCAAAACTTCCTGGATTGCTTTTGCCTGGTCAGGTGTTTCTTCAAAACCAAAAGTCGCTTCAAATTCGCGGTAGAGTTCGCCCACCGGGCTATAGCTGAAACCTTTGGCAACCTTGCGCCATGCGTACATTTCCACCAAATCCTGAGCAATTTTTTCAATGGCTTTCTTGGCTTTATCCTTGCTGGAAGACCACGCCTGACTGCCCAGTCTGTCGAGAACAGGACTTATACCTTCTGTGGCTTTGAAACGCTGAATAATGGAAAGCCTGTCCACAGGCATATAGAGTTTCGCATTGTCCGCATATTCAAGGAGTAAATAATCGTTTTCAATACCGCCGACAACCATGCGGTGCAGTCCGCCAAAACGCCCAATACCGTAATCTCTGTGAACAAGCAAATCCCCTGCCATAAGTTCATTATAGGAGTCTAAACCCTTGAAAGCCTGACTTGCCTGCCGTTTACCCTGATTCGTCTTCGGCTGGAGCAAATCTTCCGGGATAATAAGCATATTTTCCCAGGCAAGCTCAGTTGCGTGGTGAACTCCTGCAATCAGCGCAAAAATGCCCTTGCTCTTTACATCATAGCGCAAATGAGGATAGATGCCGTCTTGTTCAATCAGCTTTAAAAATTTCTGCCGACCCCGTTCAGACGAAAAGGTCAGTACAATCTGCTCTTTTTCCTTTGCATATTTGCGAAGCCCCGCCACAAGCTGCTGCCATGGACGCTCAAGCACTTCTTTGCCTTGGAAAAGCTCTTCAAAACTGAAAAATACTTTTTCCGCTAAATCCAGCCCTTGGGTTTCGACACCAATACGCAGCGGCTCTAAATAACAAAGGTTTTGCCCTGCGAGCATGGAATGAATATCACCGGTATTTCGCAGAGATAGATAATCCGACTGATCAAAGCCGGCGTCTTTCCTGTCTTCTTCCAAGGCATCCTGCCATGCACTTGCGGCTTCTTCCAGACATTCTTTTAAATCAACTTTACTGGGCAAAAACCACTGGCAATTTTCAGGCAGCCATTCTTCAATACTGGTTGCATGCTCATAAATATTGCCGGGAAGTAAACGCAAATCTCCCTGCTCAACCGCATGCATAATGCTTGCCTGCCGAAATTCTGAAAGCTTGCCCTGCTGAAACAAATTTGCCAGACGTCTGTGGATTTTGGTACGCGCTTGTTCATCCTGCAAAACAGCAAGGACAGGAATAATACAAATTTCTTTGGCAGTGCCCACTGAACGCTGAGTTGAGGGATCGAAAAAGCGCATTTCATCAATGGTATCCTCAAAGAAATCAAGGCGGATTGGTTTCTCATAGCCTGCCGGGAAAATATCCACAATATCGCCGCGCCGTGCCACATCTCCAGCCCGTGAAACCATGGATTCGCGCTGATAGCCCCAATCCACCAGCTGTTCAATCAAAAGTTCCGGCGCCATATCATCATGGACTTTCAAAAAGAGTTCATGCTGACTGAAAAAATCTTTTTCCGGCAAATAGGGAATAAGCATGTCAGCCGTGATAATAAGGGCTTTTGCATGTCCCTGCTCCATGGCGTAAAGAGCAGATAAGCGGTCAGCCCAGCCCTCGCGGGTCAGGGAACGGCGATTAAATGGATTGATACTCACAAAGGGCGTTTCAAAAAATAAGGGAACATTTTTTTCCTGTACTTTGCCCTTTTCTTTGCCCACAGAAATTTCAGCAATAAATAAGGATAGAAATGATTTTAAGGTAATGAGTTCATCTCTGTTTTTAACAACAGCAACTGTATATTTATTTTCAGAAACAGCCTGTGCCATAAGCTTGGCAAGACTGGCAAAACCGCTTCGATAAATGCTTTGTTCTTTTTTTTCAAATAAATTCTGTATTATTTGTGCAGACTTGTTCATGCATAACTCCGGGCAGAAAATATATAGCAATAAGTTCTTATAATTTCAAGCAATTTTATTAGGCTTTTTTTGTATTTTTTGCTCTTCACAATCGCGAAAATTTATTTACAAATACGCCAAACTATGATAGCCAGAGAAGAGGATTTATAAAAAAGGATTGTCTATGTTAGAAACACCGTTACACGATTGGCACGTTGCCCACAAAGCCAAAATGGCGCCTTTTGCAGGCTGGGATATGCCTATACAATATGAAGACGGCATTTTAGCCGAACACGCACATACCAGAAATGCCGCATCTATCTTTGATATTTGCCACATGGCACAATTTATTGTCAAAGGAGATAAGGCAGCTGAACTCTTGAGAAAAGCAGTCAGCCACAATCTCGATACTTTGGCAATCGGCAAATGCCGCTATGGTTTTTTACTCACCGAAGAGGGTACTGTTATTGATGATTTAATTGTCTATCACCTCGCTGAAAATCATTATTTTCTGGTGGTTAATGCCGGCTGTGCTGATAAAGATTTTGAAACCCTCGTCAAACGCCTCGGCAAAGAAAATATTGAAAATATTTCTCCAAAATCCGGCAAAATTGACCTGCAGGGTCCAAAATCACTGGAAGTTTTGGAAGATCTTACCAAACAAAATTTCCATGATCTGAAATACTTCTCCTTTACGCATATTGAGTATAAAGGCCACAAAATTCTTGTCAGCCGTACAGGCTATACAGGCGAACTTGGTTATGAACTTTATTGCCCAAGAGAAGCTGTGCTCACCCTTTGGGAAGACTTGCTGAGCCATGAACTTGTAAAACCAGCAGGACTTGGTGCACGCGATACCCTGCGTCTTGAATGCGGACTTGCTCTTTACGGTCATGAACTCAATGAAGAACATACGGTGGCTGAATCCAATCTTGCCGGCATGCTCACTTCAGAAGCTGACTATGTGGGCAAAGCTGCTGCCAAAGAAGTAAAACACGATCTGCTTGTTCCGCTCAAACTGGAAGGCCGCCGTACTGTCCGTAACGGAGATTTAGTGATCAAAGAAGCCGGCAGTGAGGAAGTGATTGGTAAAATTGCCAGCGGCTCTTTTGCTCCTTCCCTTGGTTACGCCATTGCCTTTGCCTTTGTGAAAAAAGAATTTGCCGACAAAGAAAGCTTTGTACTCAAAGCCGGCAGAAATGAACTTACCGCGCAAAAAACAACTGCTCCTTTCTTCACGACTGGAACAGCCAGAATAAAACTATCATAAGAGGAAAACTATCATGAATAATCCAGAAAATCTTTTATATGCAGAAAGCCATGAATGGTTAAAAGTTGAAGGAAAAGAAGGTGTTATCGGTATCACTGATTTTGCACAAGACTCCCTTGGCGACATCACCTTTATTGACCTTCCGCAAGTGGGCGATACCTTCAGCAAAGGTCAGGAAATGGGCACTGTTGAATCAGTAAAAGCTGCCAGTGACATTTATATGCCCTGCGACTGCAAAGTTATTGCTGTCAACGATAAAGCCATTGATAATCCTGAAAGCGTGAATAAAGACCCATACGGAGAAGGCTGGCTTATTCGTGTTGAAATCACCGGCTCAACCGACGGGCTTTTGAATGCACAAGATTATGCAGGTAAATGCGTACACTAAATAGAAGAACTTCTCCTTTTGGGGAAGTTTTTTAATTTCAAAAAAGGATAACTTATGCCTTATATTCCTCATACCCCCGAAGAACTGCAAGAAATGTTAAGCGTTATCGGCGTAAACAGCCTTGACGATTTATTTGCAGATATTCAAGCTGATATGCGTCCAAAATCCTTCAATATTCCCGAAGGAAAAAGCGAATCAGAACTGACTGCCTATTTTGAAGAAATGGCAGCTAAAAATAAAACTGATTTCATCAATTTCCTTGGAGCAGGATATTACGACCATTACATTCCCAAAGCTGTGGATTCCCTTTCTCAGCGCGGTGAATTTTTGACTTCCTATACCCCTTATCAGCCGGAAGTCAGTCAGGGAACTTTGCAGTCAATTTTTGAATACCAAACTGCTGTTTGCCGTTTGCTGGATATGGACTGCGCCAATGCTTCTTTATTTGATATTGGGCACTCCCTCTTTGAAGCAGGCATGATGGCAGCTCGCCAAACCCGCAAACATGTTTGGGTTGTGGACGAAGCCATTAACCCCATTTGGCGCAAAATGCTTACCACTTACAGCGCGAACCAAAATGTACAAATTGTGACTGTGCCTCATAACAACGGTATGTCCGATAAAAATGCGCTCATAAAAGCCATTGATGATACGACGGCTGTGGTTATGGTGCAAAATCCAAACTTCTTTGGTGCTATTGACGATTACACGGAAATTTTCACAAAGGCAAAAGAACATAAAGCGATCGGCGTAATTTCTGTTTATCCTGTGATGCAGGCAGTTCTCAAAACTCCCGGCGAAATGGGTGCTGATATTGCTGTTGCAGAAGGTCAAAGCCTTGGCATGCCACTTTCCTTTGGCGGCCCTTACCTTGGCATGATGACCTGCAAAAAGGAACTTGTGCGTCAAATGCCCGGCCGTATTGTGGGTAAAACCAACGACCTCAACGGCAAAGAAGGTTTCGTGCTCACTTTGCAGGCTCGTGAACAACATATCCGCCGCGCAAAAGCAACTTCCAATATATGTTCCAACCAGGGATTATGCGCCCTTAGAAGCATTATCCATATGGCGCTTTTAGGCCCTGAAGGTCTCAAAAGAACAGCGGAAACCTCCATGTATCTTGCCCGTGTTTTAGCTGACAAACTGACAAAACTCCCCAGCGTAAGCCTTTTGAATAACGCACCTTACGGCAATGAATTTGCAGTAAAACTTTCTCAAAATGCTGAAAAAATCGTCAGTGTTATGGCAAAACAAGGATTTTTATGCGGTTTCCCTGTTGGACAATATTATCAAGGCATGGACAATGTGCTTCTGCTTAGCTGTACGGAAAAGAATACAGAAGAACAAATTGATAAGCTTGTGAACACTCTTGGAGGTCTTTTATGAGAACACTTTTTGATAAATCCGTAAAAGGTCGTATGGCTGTTGTTCCTGCAATGCCTAAGAAACATGCAGAAGACATGCTTCCTCACAATTTGCTCCGCGCAAAACCAGCCAAATTGCCGGAACTTTCTGAACTTGATGTTGTCCGTCACTTTACTCAAAATTCTCATAAAAACTTTTCTGTAGACGGCAATTTCTATCCGCTTGGCTCCTGCACCATGAAATATAACGCAAAAGTTATTGAACATGTGGCAAGCCTTGCTGGTTTTTCCAAACTGCACCCTCTTGTTGCCCAATTAAACCACGGTGAACAATATACGCAGGGCTCTTTGCAGGCTGTCTATGAAATTGAACAATATCTTTGTGAAATCAACGGCATGAAAGCCTTTACCATGCAGCCCATGTCCGGTGCCAATGGTGAATTTACAGGCGTTATGCTGATCGCTGCCTACCATAAAGATAAAGGTAATAAGAAGACCAAAATCATTGTACCGGATTCTGCCCACGGCACAAACCCGGCTTCTGCCATGATGGCTGGCTATGAGATTGTCAATATTCCTTCCAAAGACGGCATGATTGACCCTGATGTTCTTGAAGCAGCTCTGACTGACGATGTGGCAGCGCTGATGATGACCTGCCCCAACACCTTGGGACTTTTTGAAAGACATTTGCCCAAGATTGTGGAAAAACTCCGCAAAATCGATGCACTCCTCTATTACGACGGGGCAAACCTCAATGCAATTATGGGCAAAATGCGTGTCGGTGATGTGGGCTTTGACGTTGTGCATTTAAATCTGCATAAAACCATGGGCACACCTCACGGCGGCGGCGGTCCCGGCTCTGGTGCTGTTGGCGTCAGCGAACGTCTGGAACCGTATTTGCCTGTTGGCCGTGTTGTCAAAGAGAGTGACGGAACCTACAAACTCAATTTTGATTATCCAAAAACTATTGGCTATATTGCGCCGTTCCTGGGCAACTTTGCGGTCTATGTCAAGGCTCTTGCCTATATCATGCGCCTTGGCAAAGCCGGTATTCCTCGTGCTGCGGAATATGCAGTGCTCAATGCAAACTATCTGCGCAGGAAAATGGATTCATTCCTTAATGTTCCTTTTGACCGCATTTGTATGCATGAATTTGTTTCATCACCTCCGGAAGGCATGAAAGCACTTGATCTGGCCAAGGCTCTTCTTGAAAATGGCATCCATGCGCCAACCATTTATTTCCCGCTGATTGTGCATGAATGTTTGATGTTTGAACCTACAGAAACAGAAAACAAAGATACCCTTGATGAACTTGTTGCCCTGATGAAAGAGTTTGTTGAAAAAGGAAAACAAGATCCGGAATTCTTACAGCAAATGCCTCTCACCACGCCGGTGCGGCGTCTTGATGAAACCTATGCTGCAAGACAAATGATCTTAAAACAAGAAGAAGAATAACCAATACCCTATCCCTCTTGCATAAAGGGGGATAGGGTTTTAATTTAGCTACAATATTTTTCCTTATGCTTTTTATTCCAGAACCATTAAAGAGTTCTTCATTTCTTGCTAATCTTGCAGTAATACTTGATGAAAACAGCATAAAAACATCTGTTCAATGGGTTCCAGCAATAACTTTTAAACAGGCCTTATCTTTTGCTGAAAATCTTCCTGCATTTGCAGCAAACAAGCAATCCAATGAACTTCTTCAAACTTTGGAACTCTATTACTCTGCTCTTTATCTCCAGTCTAATGAACAGGAATTTAAAGCGCTTATTGAACAAATCCAAACTCTTCTCAGAAGAAATATCAACCCAAGAATAAGCTGTATTTTGGATACAACAAAAAAAACTGTTCTCATCAAAGAATATCAGCCCAACCAAAACAAACAAATTTCTCCGACTGCCAAAAAGAATAAAAATGTTCTTTATACCTGCATTACCGGCAATTATGACGGATTAATCCAACACCATTATATTTCCCCTGACTGGGATTATTTTTGTTTTACCGACCAGCAAAACTTACTGGAACAAAAAACTATCGGGTATTGGCAAATTAAACCTCTCCAGCAGCAAACAGCCAATCCGCAGCTCACTGGCCGCTGGCACAAAATACATCCCCATGTTTTTTTGCCAACTTATGAGAAATGCCTCTATATTGACGGCAATATCAATGTCTTGAGCCCCTATCTTTTTGAACTTGCCACTCAAAAGCAAGACTTTATTTTGGGACAGTTTATTCATCCTGTGCGTGACTGCATTTATGATGAAATTTTAGCCTGTCTTGCAGGGCAAAAAGAAACCAAAACAAAGCTGGAAAATGTCAAAAACCTGCTTTTGCAAAATCATTTTCCGCCTCATTTCGGGCTCAGTGAAACAGGCATTTTACTGAGAAAACATATGCATCCTCTGTGTATAGAAATCATGGATGCCTGGTGGTACATGCTGGAAAACTATTCAGTGCGTGACCAAATTTCCCTCATGTATATTTTATGGAAAAAAAATCTCCAGCCGGAATGGCTTTGCCCCTATGCCTACAGACAGCTCAAACATGATTTCACAGTGATACAGCATAAAAAAACATTAATTATCCCATAAGAAAAAAAGGCTGTTTTTTCATTTCTAATATTTACCGGAAATGCTTCAGCATGGCAATATGTCAAAATCTGAAGCAGCAGTTTAACTTACCCAAAAATTGTTAATATCGCTGAAGGGGGAGCTATCCCTCTCGAATAAGGGTATTTATTATTTCTGGACATTACAGCAGCATTATACTATACAATAAAACAATAACACTTTCAATTAATAAGGAATAATTGTATGCAGTTTTCAGTAAAAACACTCAGGCTGATTTTAGTCTTATGTTTTCTTCTCTGGGGCGGCGGCATGATCGCCATGAAATATGCTTTTGGATCTTTCTCGGTCATGAAGAATACAAGGCTGCCGCCAAGAGCCTGAATGGCAGAAATACTCAAAAAAGAATAGAGTCTGGAAATAACACGGGCGCAAATTGCATAGCCTGTTGTGGATAACACAGCCCCGAACATGAGCATGTTGCCAAGTAATGGATTGGAAGCTCTGGCATCGCCGGCTGCAAACCAGGAAGAAACAGCACCCCCAATAACCGCAAGAAAGATAGCAATAACCGTTTTAGCAGTTAATTTTTCCTTAAGGAATATCCAGCCGGCTAAAGACGCACATAAGGGAAAACAGGCAGCAATAACACCGCCCTGGGCGGCTGTGGTAAATTTTAATGCAAAGGTTTCAAACAGAAAAAATAAACAGGGTTCAAAAGTAACCATTGCCGTAAGATATTTCCAGTCGCCTTTTTGATAGGGGAGGTTTTTCCATTTATTGAAAATGAGTAAATAAAATACTCCTGCAAAGGCAACACGAGCAAAAATAATCTTCCCTGTTCTCTTTTTTAATCCCGCTCCAACAGAAATTACCGGGCAAGCCCTTGCAGGACTTCTCTATGTGGGAATTGGCGTTGGCATTCTTGCCTATTTTCTTTTTAATTTATCCCTTTCCTACATGCAGACAGGCGTAGTTGCCCTGTACAGTAATCTTATTCCAGTCTTTACCGTTTTATTTGCCTTTCTTCTTTTAGGGGAAAAAATAAATATGCTGCAATTGGCTGGTATTTGCATTGCTTTATTTGGTATTCTTATTTCGACCATCAATAATAAATAACAATTTATTTTGGCATAATTTTCTTTAGATGTGACCGCAGTGTCGTATAATGTATTCCTAATATACTGCATGCACTGTCATTTCCTGTCATTTTTCCGTGGACATGATCCAATACTGCAGTAATATAGCTTTGTTCCAATTCTGCCAGGGTAGGCCAGGAGGAAGGAAGCTGATAACTATCCCTTGCGGGCTGCAGCTGTTGAGTAAAATGCACAGATTGAAATGCATCTTTTAAATTATTGCCGCTGATATAATCAATCAGCACCCGTTCCACAGTATTTTTTAATTCTCGTACATTGCCAGGCCAGCTGTATTGATAAAAAGAGGAAATATCATGTTCAGTTAGAGTTCCGGAAACTGACTTGCCCAGTTCTGCGGCAATTTCTTTTATCAAATATTCTGTAACAGGCAAAATATCTTCATGCCTTTCCCGCAAAGGAGGGACAAAAATAGGATAAACTGAAAGGCGATAATATAAATCCTGACGAAACTTACCCTGTCTGACCATTTCTTCTAAATTCCGGTTACTGGCAAAAATTAAACGGGCATTGGTATGTTGAATTTTTGAACTGCCAACTCTCCAAAAAGTATGACTGTCTAAAACACGCAAAAGTTTTACCTGTGCAGAAAGCGGCAGCTCACTGATTTCATCTAAAAAGATAGTTCCGTTGTGAGCCTGCTCAAAATACCCGTTATGCATACTGACAGCGCTGGTAAAAGCACCTTTTTCATGTCCAAAAAGTATACTTTCCATAAGATTTTCTGAAATAGCTCCGCAGTTAACCTTTATCAATGGCCCAGTCTTTCGTTCAGACAGCTCATGCAGTGCATCAGCAACACTTTCTTTTCCTACTCCTGTTTCTCCAATAATAAGCACTGGAACAGTGCTTGGCGCAACACGCATAATTTTTTTCAAAACATCTGTCAATCCATTGCAGCGGCAAAGCAAATCATAGCCAAGCGATTTTATGCCAGCCGCTTGTTCCTGTAAAACCTTTTCATGGAATTCAAAACCTTCCTTATACAAATATACTGAAAAAAAATGTATAATCCGTTGAATTCCTGCACTGCACTGAGGTGTAAATGCCAATGATTTTTCTGACCAAAACTGAATAAGATATGTCATATTATCCTTACTGTAAAAAGGAATACGCAAAACTCCTCTTTGTCCCACAAAACAGGTGCCTTTTTCTGAAAAATACTGCTTAAAATGTTTAATATCATCAGAAATATCATTGTTAACAAGAATATCATCTACAGGTGAATCCGGAAATAAATACCGCAATTTCTTCCCCTGCGGCGTAATTTCCCTGTGTGCAGAACAACTTGCATTCGTGCTGCATACAGGAGTAAGCACACGCATGTCTGCTGACAATGAAATAATATTAATTTGCGAAATGGAAATACGGGGACCAAGGGCTGTTCGGAGATAAAAAATTGCTCGTTCTATTCCATACATGGCATAAACTTCACACAAAGCTTTTCCTATATCATCCCAATAGGTATCTTCCTTTTTATAACGAAGCACTCTCTTTTTTCGCATCATGCCGCAAGTCTCCTATTTTTCATATACTGCCAATATTAGCGTTTTTATAACATACACTCTAGCGATTTTACAACTTTTTTGTTTAATAAAAACTAACAAGCTGAATTAATAGTATAAAAATATGGCATAGTTTTTGCTCTTTGTAAACATAAGTGCAACATACTGCATCAATAAGGAGGAAATTGTATGAAAAAATTACTTCTTTCAGCAATCAGCATGATAATGCTGCTGGGAAGCCCCTTGTACGCATCTTGTGCAGAATACGATTTAACCCTCAACCTGCCTATTCCTTCCACCAACTCCAAATGGACATTTTTCCTGAAACCCTGGGTGGAAGAATTGGAAAAACGTTCTCAGGGACGTATTCATATTGAAACATATTTTGCTGGAGCATTAAGCCCTATGTCAGAATGTTTTAACTCTGTTAAAGAAGGGCTGGCGGATATGACCGAAGCTGTACTCGGCAATTCACACGGTCAATTCCCATACCATGAACGGACTTGGGAAGCTGCTGACCCTGCCCTGGCATTAACGCAGGGAACAGAAATTATGCGTGTAATTCAAAAAGAATTTCCGCAGGTTATGGATGAGTTTTCAGGAACAAAATTACTTTTTACGTATGATTTAAATTCTGAACATGTCATTGGAACAAAAACACCTGTTAAAAAATTATCTGATTTCAAAGGACTGAAAATAGCTACATGGGGCGGTCCTATTACTTCACTCCGTATTAAAGCTCTTGATGCTGTTCCTGTTCCTATGGCTCCGCCGGATATTTATATGGCGCTTCAATCCGGTATTGTCGATGGTGTGCTTGCCAACAGCTCTATGCTCATCAGCTGGAGATATGCAGACATGATTAAACATTTAACTTGTATTAATATGCTTGGCGCCTCTGTTTTTGCAGTTATGAACCAGGATACATATGACAGCATGCCTGATGATCTCAAAAAAGTCATTGATGAAATGTGCGGACAGACCACAGATGAACTTTTTGATAAATACCGTGAGGTTGAACTCATGTATATCAAGGAATGGCAAGATAAATACGGCGGTCAGCTACATCTTCTCAGTGATCAGGAATATGAAGAAGTCCGTCATCGTTTTGACCCAGCTGACAAAGCATGGATAAAAGCTTTAGATGAAGCAGGTCTGCCTGGAGAAAAATTATTTAATCGTATACGTGAACTGCAAAAATCCAATGAAGTTGACTGGAAAAACTCTCCTTACGTAAAAGTTCTCAGCAGGAACTAATGAATGAGGCGGTGAAATACCGCCTCCCTACAATCATTACTTTTAAAAAATTTTCTGATACACATTTTTACAAAGGAGATGTTCATGTCTATAGACTCCTTTCTCCAATTTTGCAATTCCTCGGCTTCGTTCCTGAAAAAAATCAATAAATTCCTTTCTCTTGCCGGCATGCTTGTATTCATGATTATGGTTGCTTTAACGTTTGCAGACGTTATCCTGCGCTACTTTTTCAATAATCCTTTGTCAGCCACTTTTGAAATAACTGGTTTACTGATGGTTCTTGTTGTATTTTCATCAATAGCCTATGTTCAAAGCTGCAAAAACCATGTTGTCATGGATGTGTTTACAGGAACGCTCAGCGAAAATAATAAAATATTGCTGGAAAGCGCCACAACACTCTGGTCAGTCGCTGTTTGTCTGCTCTCCATGTATACAGCAGCCCGTTTCTCTTTGCAGACAAAAAGCATTACCCCTCAGCTTGGTTTTTCCATTAAACCTTGTGTCTGGTTTGTTGTATTTGGTTTTGGAATGCTGTCTGTTACTCTCGCTGTTGACTGGCTGTCTTTATTAGCCCGCACAGCATTACAGGGAAAAGGACGTATTTTTCTGGCTCTTGTACTTGGCATAGTGCCTGTTATACTTTGCACGTGGCTTGCTTTCAATAAAATTCCACAACTCAATTCTGTTGCTGTTGGATGTCTGGGAATTATATTTCTTTTCATCCTTTTTCTGTCAGGAATGCCTGTTGCCTTTTCTTTAATGGCAGCAGGCTTCACTTTTTCCTGTCTTATCCGCGGACTGTCTCCTGCTCTTGGTTTTTATGGAAAACTCATGTTTAATACTTCCAGCAATTATGCATGGTCTCCCCTGATGTTTTTTATGCTTATGGGCTACTTCTGTTTTTACGGAGATTTGGGAAGAGGACTTTACCGCTGTGCCAGGCACTGGCTCGGACATCTGCGGGGAGGACTTGCACAAGGAAGTGTTTACGCCTGTGCTGCTTTCGGGGCTGTAGTTGGAGACACACTTTCAGGTTCCATTGCCATGTCTGCCATTGCTTTGCCTGAAATGCGTGATTCCGGCTATGAAGATAAACTGGCAGTCGGCACTCTTGCCTGTTCTGGAGTTATTGGCGTTCTTATTCCTCCATCTACAGAATTTATTATGTATGCTGTTCTTGCAGAACAATCAGTTGCAGAACTGTTTATGGCTGGAGTTATTCCTGGAATTATCTGCACCCTGCTCTTTTGTGCAGCTATTTGGATAAAAGTTTATTTTAATCCTTCCCTTGCTCCAAGACTTCCCAAGGAACCGCTTTCTGCACGGATTTCCTCACTTGTTTCCGCCTTGCCGATTATCGTCCTTTTCGTACTTGTTATTGGCGGTATTTACGGCGGTGTATTTACGGCAACAGAAGGAGGCTCCATTGGAGCAATCGGCTCCCTTGTCTGCGGACTTGTACTTCATAATTTTACTTTTCAAAAATTTTATGAAGCCCTCAATGAAGCAGCAAAATTTATTGCCATGAGCTTTACTATTCTTACTGGGGCAGCAGTTTTCGGATATTTCATGGCTCTAAGCCGTATTCCGGCGCTTCTTGCAGGAAGTATCGCTTCAGCCGGCATTAGTTCTGGAATAACAATGCTTGCCATTGTATGCATCCTGTTCATCTTGGGATGTTTTGTTCCAAGCATGCCGCTTATGCTTGTCTGCGTTCCCACTTTTTTACCAATAGCTAAAATGTTTCAATGGGATCTTGTCTGGTTTGGGGTCATGCTTGTTATCCTCCTAAATCAGGCAACTATTACTCCGCCCTTTGGCATTAACCTGTTTGTTATAAAAGAAGTTGCAGGAATACCTTTACGCAAAATGTTTGCAGCGTCTGTTCCATTTATCATCGGCATGGGCATTTGTGCTCTCATCGTCTATTTTATTCCTGGCACAGCAACATGGCTGCCTTCATTCCTCAGATAACCCTAACTTTGGAGATTTATTTATGCCTCCTGTTATTGATGAAAAAAAATGTATTCGATGTGGTCTTTGTGCTTCAATATGTCCTTTGGATGTGTTCAGCTATTCTTCAGGAAAAACACCGGAAATAGCTTTTCCAGACGAATGTTGGCATTGCAATTCCTGTGTACTTGACTGCCCAAAACAGGCAGTATCTTTACGTATTCCCATTCCTTTCATGCTTCTTCACCTCGATGCTGAAGAAATTTGCAAAAACAAGGAGTAAACCATGCTTGCAGTAACAAAAAATCTTGAAACTGACATCCTCATTATTGGCGGCGGTATAGCAGGACTTATGGCTTCATTATCTGCCCGTCAGCAGGGAGTGAATGTTTTAATTGCTGAAAAAGCTGATACGCGCCGAAGCGGATCAGGAGCATCAGGAAATGATCATTTCCTTTGTTATATCCCAGAAAAACATAAAAATGTTGACATTGTTCTGAATGAACTGAAAAATTCTTTGTTTGGATCCAATATGGATGTTCCGCTGGCAATTCGCTTTTTCAATGAAAGCTTCAATGTGGTAAAAGATTGGCACAATTGGGGCATCAACATGAAAATTGCCAATAACGACTGGACATTCATGGGACACGCTTTTCCTGGGCGTCCAAGAATTTTTCTCAAATATGACGGGCATAATCAAAAAAAAGTTCTTACAGAAAGAGCTAAAAAAGCCGGCGTAAATATTCTCAATCATCACTGCGTATTAGACCTTACCTATGATGAAAATGGCGTTACTGGAGCGCTCGCTCTTGATGTTTCCCAAAAAACTCCCACGCTTACCCTTATCAGGACCCGCAGTGTTATTTTTACTGCGGGGTGCGGCAACCGCCTTTATCCTGCTAAAGTAACCCCTGGTATTTTATTCAATGTCAGCGACTGCCCTGCCAATACTTCGGCGGCAATTGCCCAGTCATGGCGTATAGGAGCAAAAATTGTCAACATGGAATTACCCAACCACCATGCCGGTCCCTGTTATTTTTCAAGAGGGGGAAAAAATACCTGGATAGGCGTTTACCGCAAAGGAAACGGAGAATTATTAGGCCCCTTTGTAACAAAGGCAACACGTGAAGTCGGCGATATCACCGGCGATATTTGGAATTCTGCTTTTACGGAACTCATGCTGAACGGGCAAGGTCCTACTTTTATGGACTGCACAGATGACAGCCCTGAAGATTTGGCTTTTATGCGTGAAGGAATGAAAAGCGAAGGACTGACTGGCTTTATTAATTATATGGATGAACAGAAGATTGACCCTTCCAGACATCTTGTGGAATTTCGTCAATATGAACCCTATATTGTTGGCAAAGGTGTGCAAGTAGATATAAATGCACAATCCAGTATCGCCGGACTCTATGCTGCAGGCGATACGGTGGGAAATTTCCGTGCTGATATGGCAGGTGCGGCTGTTTACGGCAGAATTGCCGGATTGGAAGCAGGTTCTTCCTGTATGAAACGCAAACTTGTATCTTGTGAGGAACAAGCCCGGTGCGAATGGATACAAAAAAGAATAGCCTACTACAGTTCATTCTATGAGAAACAGGCAGGCTCTGACTGGAAAGAGGCAAATCAGGCATTACAGCAAATTATGACAGATTATGCGCCTCCAGGACCTGAAAAAGTTCGTTCAGAATCATTATTAAACGCAGGTCTTCATTATCTTAGCCATCTGCGTAATCTAACCCTGAACCAGGTTTATACGCCTTGTTCACATACCCTCATGCGTCTTGCAGAAACATTGGACCTGATGGACTGCGGAGAAATTACCATGCTTGCGGCGTTAGAACGAAAAGAAACCCGCGGACTGCATAAACGTGCGGATTTTCAATTCACCAACCCATTACTTGACAACAAATTTCTTCAGGTATGGAAGCAGGCAGAAAAAATTCAAATGGAATGGCGGGATAAAGTTATGAATTAACCTGCAAAACTGACTGGAGCATTTCCGAAAATAATTACAAATAATTTTAATAATAAAGCTTAAAAAGTTTT